>JAFUTU010000007.1 GCA_017484095.1 Ruminococcus sp.
AAAGTGTGTTCCTACGATAAAAAACAGAGTGCAAATGTTCGCGCAGCGGCGCTCGCCGCGCGGCTAATTCACGCCGTACTTTTGCTTTGGCTTTAACTTAGTGGTCGCACCTAAAAATAGATATTCAATGTTCGCGCAGCGGTACTATTTAAAAGTTTAAAATTAAAAGTTTAAAACTAAACTTACACCCTCCCCTACGGGTAGGGCAAACGACAGTAGTAGTTAAAAGCTACTGAAAGCGGGGCGGGGGCGTCCAGCGCGCCGCTAGGCGTGGGGTGGGGCGTCCAGCCATGCGGCAAGCACCCCCTTCGGACAAAATACTAAAAATAGTACTTTGTCAACAGATTGAAACTACTTTCATAAACCTTTTCTTACCCCGTAAAGCTTATATCCAGCACAGCGATCTCAGCATGGGTGCCTACCCTCATAAACGGTCCGTAAACTCCCACTCCCGATGTCACCAGCGAGTACATATCGTCCTTAGTTATCATTCCGCAGGGGTTCTCCCACATAAGTCTTACAGGTATCGTCAGCGGAAAAAGCTGTCCGTCATGCGTGTGACCGGAGAAGTCGATATCGGCGCCTGCATCGGCAGTTTCCTGAAGCTCATCAGGCTCATGTGCTATAACAAAAACAGGCTTGCTCTTGTCTATCCCCTCGGTCAGTTCTTCGATACTCTTTCGCTTGCCGTCGGGCGTGCCGACCTTTTCTCCGTCTCTCCTGCCCACTATGTAGAATTTATCGTCCACCAGAACAGTTTCGTCCGTCAGCAGTTTAATACCGCACTTTTCGATGAAATCGTACATTCCTCGGGCATTTTCCTGCTTGCCGTCATACCTGAACGTAAAGCCCATAAGTATCTGCTCTTCGATATCGTGGTTGCCGAACACTGCATATATGCCGTATTTAGACTTTATCGAACGGAATGCCTTTGCTATCCTTTCGGGGTCGTCTAAGTTCTTATAGCTGTTGTCGAAAATATCTCCTGCAAACACAACAAGATCGGCGTCCTGTTCGTTTATGCGTTCAGCCATCTGTTCTATCTGATCTGCACCGATAGCGTAACCCATGTGTGTGTCCGCAATAAGGACGACCTTCATGTTTTTCATATCGCCGCAGCTTTTGTTGACCTCTGCCTCGTAATTCGTAACGACGATGTGTCTTGCGTTAAGGAACCCATAAATACACACAGCCGCCGCACACATCGCAACTATCGACCCTGCCGATATTATGCCGACCCTTGTGAAAAGCATTGTATTTTTGAGCTTTGTGTGCTTTGCTATCAGCCTTATAAGATCAAACAGCGCGATAAACATAAGCAGATACAGCAGTATCCCTATCCAGTAGGTAGAATATCTTCTTATGACGATAGTTACCGCATTTTTAGGCAAAAGCAAAACTATCAGCGGCGTAAGAGATGAAGCCGAGAACCATACTGCCACAGGTATCTTGAAATGTATCCAGTTGAACACATGATGACAGTTCTTCACCCAGTAGAAGAACCTGAGCAGCATATAAATAACTCCCGCCAGATAGAGCGGCAGCAAAAAAAGAAATATCAAATTGTCCGCTCCTTTCCGATAATGCGGTAGTTTCTCATGTTAACCAGTATAGCATATCCGAGTTGGTTTTTCAATAGCAAAACTTCGCTTTTTGAAATTTAATGTCGGGATCAGACGTGTTTGCGGGTGCAAACCTTATCAATATATTTACTGTTCGTTCACATATCGTTCATTGCATAGTGATAAAGTATTATGATATAGTACTATGTCATAATATGGTCTGATGAGGCAGTGCGATGCTCTGCCGATAGGAGGAGAAGATATGCCTGTGCTTATTAAAAGGGGCTCAAAGCCCAAGCAGGGTCTTAATATCATAATAGTTGGCTGCGGCAAGGTCGGCAGAACGCTGGTCGAGCAGCTGTCAGATGAGGGTCATGATATAACTGTAATAGATCAGAACGCTCAGCGTGTTCAGGACATTGCGGCGGCGTATGATGTTATGGGTATAAACGGCAACGGTGCCAGCTTCAGCACACTTATGGATGCAGGCATCGAGAGAGCGGACCTTATAATAGCGGTAACTCAGTCGGACGAGCTCAATCTTCTTTGCTGCACTGTTGCAAAGAGAGTTGCAAAGTGCTCGGCTATTGCGAGAGTTCGCAACCCCGATTACGGCAACGAGATAAGCTATCTGCGTGAAAAGCTTGAGCTTGCTATGATAATGAATCCCGAGCTTGAAGCGGCAAGAGAAGCGGCAAGGATACTGTTTCTGCCAAGTGCGCTGGAGGTAAACTCCTTTGCTAACGGTCAGGCTGAGCTTATAAAGTTCAAGCTGCCTGCGGGCAACCCTCTTGACGGCAGAGAGCTTGCAGCTCTGAGTGAGGTATCCGAGGCAAGTGTCCTTATCTGTGCGATAGAGCGCGGCGGAGAGGTCACGATCCCGAGCGGAGACTACGTTATGCAGGGAGGAGACATAATCACCTTTGCTGCATCAAGAAAGGCCGCTATCAGGTTCTTCTATGATATAGGGATAAAGACACATTCGTGCAAGAGCACTATGATAATAGGCGGCGGAAAGGCTGCTTACTACTTAGCACAAAAGCTTATCGACGGCGGTACCTCCGTCAAGATAATAGAGCTTAACAGAGAGCGCTGTGAAGAGCTCAGCGTGCTGCTGCCAAAGGCAGTTATCATAAACGGAGACGGCACCGACGTTGACCTTTTGAAGGAAGAGGGCATAGAATATGTCGAGTCGTTCGTTCCGCTGACAGGTATCGACGAGGAGAACATTCTTCTTACCCTGCACGCAAGGCAGGTGTCAGATGCAAAGGTCATCACAAAGATAAACAGGATAAATTTCAAGGACGTTATAAGCGGACTTGACCTCGGCAGTGTGATCTATCCGAGATATATAACCTCTGAGGCGATAATCGGATATGTCAGAGCGAAGAACGAATCGGGCGACAGCAACATAGAGACCCTTTACCACCTCTTCGACCACAGAGCCGAAGCGATAGAATTCAAGATATACGAAGATTCAGAGGTAACAGACACGCCTCTTATGGAGCTTGACCTAAAAAAGCATTTGCTGGTATCATTCATAAACCGCAGGGGCAAGATAATAATCCCCTCAGGTCAGGACTGCATAAAGCGCGGTGATACCGTTATGATTGTTACCACACATTCGGGCTTCAACGATATAAGAGATATATTGAAAGAGCATTGACAAGGAGCGTTTTGATCAAATGAACAGATCTATCATAAAATACGTTCTGGGACACGTTCTCAAGATCGAATCGCTGCTTATGCTGCTGCCGTGTGCGGTATCGATTTTCTACGGGGAAAAGGTCGGCATATACTATTTGTGCGTGGCGGCGGTGTGCTTCGGGCTTAGCTGGCTTATGATAAGGAAAAAGCCGCAGAACAAGGTGTTCTATCTGAAAGAGGGCTGTATCTCAACGGCTCTCAGCTGGATAATGATGAGCTTTTTCGGTTGTCTGCCGTTCTGGCTGAGCAGAGAGATACCCTCGTTTACAGATGCTATGTTCGAGACTGTATCGGGTTTTACCACTACTGGTGCAAGTATCCTCAGCGAGGTCGAGAGCCTTTCTCATGCGGCGCTGTTCTGGAGGAGCTTCACTCACTGGATAGGCGGAATGGGAGTTCTTGTGTTCATACTGGCGGTCATACCGCTGAGCAGCGGCGCCTCTAATATGAACCTTATGAAAGCAGAGAGCCCGGGTCCGTCTGTAGGAAAGCTGGTGCCTAAGATAAAGGCGACCGCTAGACTGCTTTACCTTATCTATCTTGGACTGACAGTGCTCGAATTCATACTGCTTCTTTTTGGCAGAATGAAAGTTTTCGATGCAATGTGTACTGCCTTCGGTACGGCAGGCACTGGCGGCTTTGGCTTCAGGAATGATAGCTTTGCAAGCTTTTCACCCTATATACAGTGGGTAGTAACTGTATTTATGATACTGTTCGGCGTTAATTTCAATGCCTACTACTATATTTTATACAGACAGTTCAAAAAAGCTCTCACGATGGAAGAGGTACGCTATTATTTCATAATTATACTGCTTGCAATAGCTGTTATAATGGCTAATATACTGGATATGACAGCAGGCATTTTTGATGCTCTTACTCAGGCATCGTTCCAGGTGGCTTCGGTGATAACGACGACTGGCTTCTCGACGGCAGACTTTAATATGTGGCCGTCACTGAGCAAAACGGTGCTTGTTATGATAATGTTCGTAGGTGCCTGCGCAGGCAGCACAGGCGGCGGAATAAAGGTATCCAGGTTCGTTATACTGTTCAAGTCAATGGGCAAGGAGCTGAACTCCTATATCCACCCGAAGAGCATACAGAAGATAAAGATAGACAAAAAACCCGTTGAGCACGAGGTGGTCAGGGCAACGAATGCGTTCATAGTTGCGTATCTGATAGTGTTTGTCGTATCGCTGATAATAGTGGCGCTGGAAGGAAGAGACCTTATAACTACGTTCACATCAGTAGTAGCGACGATAAACAATATCGGTCCGGGCCTTGAGCTTGTGGGCCCTGCAGGGAATTTTGGGTTCTTCTCGTGCCCTTCAAAGATAGTGCTGATGTTCGATATGCTTGCGGGCAGGCTTGAGCTTTTCCCGATGCTTTTGCTGTTCTACCCCGGGGCATGGAAGGATATGCTCACAAAGAAAAAAGAAAAGGCTGTAAAAAGCGAATAATGATAGAAAAAGGCTCCGTATCATTACGGAGCTTTTTATTGACAAAAAATAACTACTGTGTTAATATAGGACATAGGGAATGTATCGTGAACAACGGTAGGCGGTCAAATCTACCCTCCGACTTAACGGAAGGGGGGATGCACAGTGAGTGTAATAGAGGTAATTTTATTACTTTTACTTATAACTAACATTATTGAGCTTATACTCGATAATTGCAATAAAAAAAGATAACCGCCCTTACATGCTACTGAGGACGGTTATTATTTAACCCTCAGGAGGTGACCGCTTACTAGCGATACATTCTCCTTTTTCTGAGATAATTATAACATATGATTCTTGTATTGTCAAGTATAAAAAGGCTCCGTATCATTACGGAGCTTTTTACTGCTAAGCTCAGAACAAAAGTCTGATGGGTGGGGCGCCCGGCCGTGCGGCGAGCACTTAGTACATTCCGCCCATTCCGCCTGCGCCTGCAGCAGCTGCTGCCATTGCAGCGTCTGCCTGAGGATCCTTCTTGTCAGCAACAAGGCTCTCGGTGGTGAGCACCATTGCTGCTACAGAAGCTGCGTTCTGCAGCGCTGAACGTGTTACCTTTGTAGGATCAACGATGCCTGCGGGTATCATATCAACATACTCGGAGGTGTAAGCGTTGAAGCCGTAGCCCACCTTTCTGGAGCGTACGATCTTGTCGATGATGACGCTGCCTTCAAGGCCTGCATTGAGAGCTATCTGTCTTACAGGTTCTTCAAGTGCTCTGTAAACTATCATAGCGCCTGTCTTCTCGTCGCCCGAAAGCTTATCAACAAGCTTCTTTACAGCAGGCATTGCATTGATGAGTGCTGTTCCGCCGCCTGCAACGATGCCTTCCTCAACAGCTGCCTTTGTAGCTGCAAGAGCGTCCTCTATGCGAAGCTTCTTTTCTTTCATCTCGACCTCTGTAGCTGCGCCGACCTTGATAACTGCAACACCGCCTGAAAGCTTTGCAAGTCTCTCCTGGAGCTTCTCTCTGTCGAAATCGGAGGTGGTAGTCTCGATCTGAGACTTTATCTGAGCCACTCTTGCCTTGATCTCCTTCTTGTCGCCAGCACCGTCAACGATGATAGTGTTCTCCTTCTGAACTACTACCTGTCTTGCGGTACCGAGCTGCTCGATCTGAGTCTCGCTGAGTTCAAGACCAAGCTCTGAAGAGATGACCTCTCCGCCTGTGAGAACAGCGATATCCTGGAGCATCTCTTTTCTTCTGTCACCGAAGCCCGGAGCCTTGACTGCTACGCAGGTGAAGGTGCCTCTGAGCTTGTTTACGATAAGGGTCGAAAGCGCCTCGCCCTCAACGTCCTCAGCTATGATGAGGAGCTTCTTGCCGCTCTTAACGATCTGCTCAAGAAGAGGAAGTATCTCCTGAATGCTGGATATCTTCTTGTCTGTTATAAGAATGTAAGGCTCGTCAAGAACAGCCTCCATCTTGTCAGTGTCTGTTACCATATAAGGTGCGATGTAGCCTCTGTCGAACTGCATACCTTCAACTACTTCGCTGTATGTCTCGGCAGTCTTGCTCTCTTCAAGAGTGATAACGCCGTCAGCGGTTACCTTGTCCATAGCCTCTGCGATGAGCTTTCCTATCTCATCATCACCTGCGGAAACAGCGCCGACTCTTGCAATGTCCTTAGAGCCTGCTACTTTCTTGGAGTTAGCTACGATAGTATCAACTGCTGTATCAACAGCGGCAGCCATACCCTTCTTGATTATCATGGGGTTAGCGCCTGCTGCTATGTTCTTCATACCCTCTCTTACCAGTGCCTGTGCGAGCAGAGTAGCTGTGGTAGTGCCGTCGCCTGCTGCGTCGTTGGTCTTGGTTGCGACCTCCTTAACGAGCTGAGCGCCCATGTTCTCAAAAGCGTCGTCAAGCTCTATTTCCTTAGCGATCGTAACGCCGTCGTTAGTGATGAGAGGAGCGCCGAACTTCTTGTCGAGCACTACGTTTCTTCCCTTAGGTCCGAGTGTTATCTTGACGGTATCGGCAAGCTGGTCGATACCCGACTGGAGCGCCTTTCTTGCGTCCTCACCGTAAATTATCTGTTTTGCCATTATAGATTACCTCCGTCTTTCTTATTTAACTATAGCAAGAATATCTTCCATTTTGACAATGATGTATTCCTCGCCCTCAAGCTTAACGTTTGTTCCGCTGTACTTTGAGAGCAGCACCTTGTCGCCCTTCTTAACGGTCATCTCAACGTCCTTCTTGCCTGCGCCTACCTCGATCACCTCAGCGACCTCGGGCTTCTCTTTAGCCGAGCCTGTGAGAATGATACCGCTCTTGGTGGTCTCCTCTGCCTCAGCCATTTTTACTACAACTCTGTCCTGTAACGGTTTGATAGTCATATCTTATGTCCTCCTTTATATGTCCCGTAGCTTATCCTTAAGATAAGCGGGGCTTTTTTGTATATATTTAGCACTCCTGTGTTTTGAGTGCTAAATATATTTTAGCATCTTTTCGGTAAATTTCAAGTCCTTTGGTGTAGATTTACAAATTTTTGTATACCTGCATAAACATTAAGACAAAATAAAAACAAATTTAGCTGTTTTTCACAAAAATCAAAACCTGACGCTGAGAAATACGGTTCGCGAGAAACAGACGGAGTAACACGAAATCACGTAAATAGGCGCTTTGAGAGATGCCCGAAAAATACGCGGTGGTCCCTGCATGAAAATGCGGCTGTAAAAATCTGGTGTAATTTTTAAGTTAAAATAATTAAAAATCATAATTTTTGTTGACAAGAGGTGCTAAAATATGTTATAATCAATGAAAATTAACTTTTGGTTCATATTGTTTTAATTAACGCTATTTGTAAATTTGTTATAATAGTTGTATTAATTGAAGGAATTAACAGAAATTATTAAGAATTGACCTTGCGGGATCTCGGTGAGGGCACTGAATGACCGCCGTAAGAAAAAAAGGGGGAAATGAAAATGTCATTGGGAAGAGTTTTGGTAGTTGACGACGATAAGAACATATGTGAGCTTTTGCGACTGTATCTTGAGAAGGACGGCTACGGGGTTATCCTTGCACATGACGGTGAGGAGGCAGTGGTCAAGATAAATGCGCTGAAGCCTGACATCATTCTGCTGGATGTAATGCTGCCCGGCATTGACGGCTGGCAGGTATGCAGAGAGATCAGGAAGAAATCCAACGTACCGATCATAATGATAACCGCAAAGAGCGAGACCTTTGACAAGGTGCTTGGTCTGGAGCTTGGTGCGGATGATTACATTGTAAAGCCGTTTGACACGAAAGAGGTAATTGCGAGAATAAAGGCTGTTTACAGAAGAGTTGGTCAGAGCAATGCCGAGAGTGAGGTCAAGGAGGTTAAGTACGACAAGCTTTCCGTTAATATGACGAGATATGAGCTCAGAGTAAACGGACAGGTGCTTGATACGCCGCCTAAGGAGCTTGAGCTTCTGTTCCACCTTGCTTCCAATCCTAACAGAGTTTACACTCGTGACCAGCTTCTTGATGAGGTCTGGGGCTTTGAGTACTATGGAGATTCAAGAACGATCGACGTACACGTAAAGAGGCTCAGAGAAAAGCTTGAAGGAGTTTCTGACAAGTGGGCTTTGAAGACAGTCTGGGGCGTCGGCTACAAGTTCGAGGTCGCAGAAGGAGCTCATGAATAAGAAAGTAAGCATATTCTTCAAATACTTTGCAATTTGTTCAGCAGTAATACTCGTCAGCTTTGTATGCTTAGGCGCGGTATTACTGCTTGTTTCTTCAAGGTACTTTGTTAATAATGAGAAGAACCTTCTGGAGAAGCAGACAAGAACTCTTGCTTCCTACACCCGTGACAGAATGAGTAACGACCCGTCAGACTGGAAGCAGGCAGTAGCTGCTGAGTTTGAAAGATATGCTTCCGACGGTGAGACGGGTCTTTTGCTTTGCTCTGAAAGCGGTAATGTTATTGCGGTGTCAGCCAAGAGCATAGGCACTGTTGCGGATAAGATCGATGTTAAGGCGCTTTCCGCTTTTGATGAGGGCTACAGCTATAAGGTGGGCACTCTGGGAGGAGCGCTGAGATCAGAGGCGCATATCATCGGCACCTCGTTCAAGGTGAACGGGCCGAAGTATTACCTAATGGCGATGTCGTTGAGAAATCAGCAGAATGAGTATCTCGGGAACATTGCAGAGATATTTATTATCTCTGCGATAATGGTGCTCGTTATCGTAATGTTCCTGGTGTATTTCCTTACGCTGAAGCTGACAGCCCCTGTTACCGAGATAGCAGACGCTTCATCAAAGATAGGTAAGGGAGATTTTTCAGTTACCCTGCCTGAGTATTCTGTAGCAGAGTTTGACCAGCTTTCAAATGCGTTCAATGAGATGACTGCGAACCTCAAAAGCTATGACACTATGAGAAACAGCTTCCTGGCAAACGTTTCTCACGAGCTGAGAACACCGATGACCTCTATCGGCGGTTTTGTTGACGGTATGCTCGATGGGACGATATCAAAAGAGGAAGAAAGAAGATATTTGAAGATAATATCCTCTGAGATACACAGGCTGGCAAGACTGGTAAGAAGTATGCTGAACCTTGCAAAGATAGAGGCAGGCGAGCTTGAACCGGATATGCAGTATTTCTCTGTGCTGGAGCCTATAGTTGACACGCTTGTGACTTTTGAGACAAGGCTTGAAGAAAAGCAGATAGATATCCGCGGACTTGATACCGACAGAGTAGACCTATATGCTGACAATGATCTTGTTCATCAGGTGATGTATAACCTTATCGAAAATGCGATCAAGTTTGTCGATAAGGGCGGATACATCGAGTTCTCGTTTGAAAAGCAGGGTGTAATGACCGCAGTTTCGATAAAGAACAGCGGTGAGGGCCTTTCGGAGGACGAGCTGCCGCTCGTTTTCGACAGATTCTATAAGACGGATAAGTCAAGAGGGCTTGACAAAACAGGTGTCGGTCTGGGACTGAATATAGTGCGCTCGATCATAAAGCTCCACGGAGGAGAGATAATGGTTAGAAGCGTAAAGGGTGAATATACGGAGTTTGTTTTCACTCTGCCGAATAAGGCGGCGGAGGATCAGTAAGGAGAACCCGATTTGGATTTTTTTGAAGAGGCAGAGAGGGATTACACTCAGAGCGAGACCTCTCAGCAGCCTGCAGAGCAGGATACGGGTATAAGACTGCCCGAAGGAGCTGTCACTGCTGATAAAGCAGATGATGAGTTCTGGAAGGGTATCAAAAGGAGCCCGCTAAAAAACAAAAAGAGCAGAGGCCGCGGCTGGAGGATAGTTCTCAAGCTGGGCGTTATGGTCATGCTCATTTTTGCAGGCATAGGCATATCTATGATATCTCTTCGCGGAAACGGCTGGCTTGCAAACCTCATAAGAGGCGGAAAGAATGTAAGCTTTACTCTCCCTGTTGCCGACAAGCCCAAGCTTGATGATGAATTTATGCAGGAGGACGGACGGTATACCTCCGAGGGGGTTGCGAAGGCAGCTTCCGACAGTGTGGTGTATATAGAGGTGTATTCGTCATCGAAAAGTGTGCTCTCAAAGGGACAGGGCAGCGGCATCATAATGACGGAAACGGGCTATATAGTTACTAATGCGCACGTTATTGAGAATGCGGATCAGGGTATAAAGGTTGTAACGAACGAGGGCATAGAATATGCGGCTGAGGTGGTAGGAAGCGATGTGACTACCGATATAGCTGTGATAAAGGTATCTGCAAGCGGTCTGAAGCCTGCCGAGTTCGGAGATTCAGATGCCGTTTTGCAGGGCGAAGAGGTAGTGGCGATAGGCTCGCCTGCGGGCTACAACAATTCTGTAACTATGGGCGTGGTGTCTTCTGTAAACAGGCAGATACGCTCCAAAAACGGCAACGATACTGTAACTTGTATACAGATCGATGCTCCGATAAACCCCGGCAGCTCAGGAGGCGGCCTTTTCAATATGTGGGGGCAGGTGATAGGTATAACGTCATCAAAGCTGTCTTCGAGCGATTATGAGGGAATAGGCTTCGCCGTTGCGACCAACCAGATGAAACCGATAATTGAGGATATCATAGAAAACGGATTTGTTACCGGAAGAGTGAAGATAGGCATAACCTATTATGCGGTCTCCGAGACAACAGCCGAGATAAACGATATGCTCAAGGGGATTTATGTAGTGTCGATATCTGAGGACTGCGATGTTGCAAATTCGGGATTACAGGAGGGCGACATCATAACCGCTATCGACGGCAAGGACCCTTTGCTGTATGAAAAGGTCTCGGATATTTATAAAGATAAAAAACCGGGTGACACGATAAGCTGCACGGTCAGCCGTGAAAACACTGCCAGCGAATACGATACGTTTGAGATCACTTTTGCGCTAATGGAGGATAACGGTGGTCTTATCGAAAGCTAAGCAGGTGCTTGGCCGCATGGCTGGACGGCCCAACCCCACGCCTAGCGGCGCGCTGGACGCCCCCGCCCCGCTTTCAGTAGCTTTTAACTACTACTGTCGTTTGCCCTACCCGCAGGGGAGGGTTTTGGTTTTGCTTTGAACTATTAAATAGTAACGCTGCGCGAACATTGAATATCTATTTTTAGGTGCGACCACTAAGTTAAAGCCAAAGCAAAAGTACGGCGTGAATTAGCCGCGCGGCGAGCGCCGCTGCGCGAACATTTGCACTCTGTTTTTTATCGTAGGAACACACTTT
>JAFUTU010000044.1 GCA_017484095.1 Ruminococcus sp.
ACAGGTATCGAGACCAGAGCTACAGTCCTCGGACACGTTCAGAGAGGCGGCTCTCCTACGATCAGAGACAGAGTCATAGCTACAAAGATGGGCTTCCACGCTGTTGAACTGCTTGAGCAGGGCATAGGCAACAGAGTTGTCGGCATGAAGGATAACAAGATATATGATGTTGATATCCAGGAGGCACTTTCGATGAAGAAGCCTTTTGAGGATGAGCTTTACGATATCCTCGGTAAGACGGCATTCTGATAAACAGAGCTAAAAGCCGCTGTGTTTGAATGACACGGCGGCTTCTTGTGTTACGGAGGCTTCTTGTGTTGATATGATGAAAATTTGCGGTTTTGCTTGCAATCGAATAGAAATTGTAGTATAATGATAATGCTATTTGTAAAGGGGTATCGTTATGATAGTTAATGTTGGTTTTATAGGCGCAGGCAATATGGGCTACGCCATAATGAAAGGCATAAAGGGCTCTGAAAAAGCTTCTGATATAGCGCTCTATGCCTTTGATACTTATCAGGAGGCTTGTGTGCGTGCAGAGCAGCTGGGTGCTAAGATCACAGCAGATGCCGCTGAGCTTGCAGGCTCGTGCAGTTATGTTTTTCTTGCAGTCAAGCCGCAGCAGCTTGATGAGGTGCTTGATGATATCGCTCCTGAGATAACTAAAAACACAGTCATCATCTCTATATGCGCTGGCATAACCGATGAATATATCGCATCTAAGACTATCAGCGGTGCTAAGGTAGTGCTCGTTATGCCGAACACTCCTCTGCTTCTGGGTGAGGGTGCAACTGCACTTTCGCGCTCTGACAGCGTGACCGATAAGGAGTTTGAGTTTGTCTGCTCTGTTTTTGGCTCCTGCGGTATCTTCAGCGTTATCCCGAAGGATAAAATGAAAGAGATCATCGCTATCAACGGCTCGTCGCCTGCCTTTATCTATCTTTACGCTCAGAGCTTTGTTAAATATGCAGTCTCTGTAGGTATTGATGAAAAAGCGGCAGTTGACCTTTTTGCAAAGTCTCTTATAGGCTCGGCAAAAATGATAACCGACAGCGGCAAAACTATAGATCAGCTTATAGATATGGTCTCCTCAAAGGGCGGTACCACTATCGCAGGCCTTGCCGAACTCAGAAACGGCGGCCTTGATGACGCAGTACAGAATTGCTGCAAAGCTTGCACTCAAAGAGCTTACGAGCTTTCAAAATAGTATAAATCAGCCCCTCTCTGCATATATTGCATAGAGGAGGAATGTTTATGAGATATGACGCGAAAGCGAGAGATATGAGCGCAGGAGGCTTTGCCTTTTTTATGACAGCTGCTCTTTTGGGTGAGCTTTTAGGCTCTCTCGGCGCTGCTTTGACGGACAGCCCTCTTGCATATGGTCTTGCCGTGTATTCGGGCTTTGGCTCGGAAAATGCATTGAGGTCTTCACTTTCAGCCTTTATGGGGACAAGCATCTATATGGCGGCAGTTTTTATACTCGGCTTCTTTCCGATAGGCCAGCCTCTTTGTGCAGCAGTTATGCTCCTTCGCGGAATGGGGCAGGGAGCTGTTCTGTCACAGCTGTATCTCACTGCTCGCTCAGGCGATCTGCCGGGCCTTATGATCGGCTATATCCTGCCGAATACTCTTACCGCAGCAGCATTGTCACTTGCCTGTAACGAGGCCGTTACGCTGTCAAATGTTTATCTTCGGCATACCTTTTCCGACAGACAGGTCCTCGGAATGAAGGATACGGTCAGACTCTATGTTATAAGGCTTTTGCAGCTTGAAGCAGTCTGTGCTTTTGCATCAGTATTGACTTATGCTTCGGCAAGCTTATAAATATGGGAATTTCCAAAACGTTAGGAGAATATAAATGGGACTTTTCGATAATTCTTATCAGCACAGAGGTGTGTTGAAGACCCCTCATGAGAAGAAAGGCTTTTTCAAGTTCTGGGAGGTCTACGGCAGACATATGTGGAAGTTATTAGAGGTAAACCTTCTTTATCTGCTGTTCTGTCTGCCTGTGGTCACTATAGGCCCCGCCACTGCTGCAATGACCAAGGTGTGCAGGAACTACTCTCAGGAAAGAAATGTCTTCCTGCTCGCTGATTTCTGGGATTCTTTCAAGAAAAATCTCAAGCAGGGCTTTATAATGAGCGCTGTAGACATCATCTTTATCTGCGGCTTTATAGTCGGAGTACCTACCTATTATGCGTGGGCGCAGGCTAATCCGATGATCTATGTTCCGTTTTTTATATCTCTTATGTGTATGCTTACCTTCATTATGATGCATTTTTACATCTATATAATGATAAGCTCGACAAACCTTAAAATGTGGCAGATACTCAAGAACTCGTTCTATCTGGTCGCACTTGACCTTAAAGCTTCCCTGTGGACGCTTCTTGTCTACTTCCTTGTGGTCTTTACGTGCTATGCGCTCTTGCCTGCATCGTTGTTTGTGATAATCTTCTGGCCGTTTTCTTTCCTGTGCTTTGTTTCCTGCTTCAACTGCTATCCCGTCGTCAGAAAGCACGTTATTCAGCCTTATTATGACAAGCGCGGTGAGCAGAACCCCGAATTCGAGTATATGAACGGCACAAAGGAAGAGCAGCTCTTTGAGGACAGAGCCGCTGAGGAGAAGCCCGTCAAGGAAGAGAAGAGAAGCAAGAAGAAAAAGAAAATATCATAAAAATAAAAAGCTGTCCGTTTTATTGGACAGCTTTTTGCTATTTCAGTATAAACTTGCTCAGTATGAATATAGCTCCTATCAGCACTGCGGAGTAGCACGCGAACGCCAGCAGAACTGCGCCCCATGATGTTCCGCCCGCATTTGATATCTCCTCCGAGACCTGCTCTTCGGTAAGGCTGCTGTCCTCCCTGAATCTCAGTATAGTTTTGCGCGCCTTTTTGTAGTAGATATAATTTGCCGCAAACCCTGCCAGGAACTGAATAAGGAACGAAAGATACCATGCTGCATTTGAAAGCGCCTGAAATACCTTTCCCGTGGTGTCTATCCCAAGGTCGATGGTGTAGCCTGCTCTTCCGCTTTGTAAAAGCTCTATCATCATCGGTATATCAAAAAACGCGTTGAATACCAGCATCACAATACCTATCAGCGTCATCTTCCTGAAAAAGAAGTATACATTCGGGAACAAGAATGCAGGAATATTCAACGAGACCTTTCTCCCGAACTTTCCGAACCTAACAAAGTTTGAAAGAAACGGCAGGGGATTAGTCTTTACGTATTTTGCATAGTCGTCCAGCTTTATTCCGTCTATCTCCGAGTTCCTGTCGAACACCATAGTCGTCGGGAACGGGCCGAACTGTCCCTGTGCCTGCTGCTGACCGCTGTTATCTGTGCTCTCTGAGGAACCGAACGGGTTGAATGTTTCGCCGCTTTCTTCCTGAGTATCCTCCTTCGACTCGTTGTAGCCGTTGAAAGGTCTTTCCTCGGTCTCCTGCCCTTTTATGAGAGGCGTTCCGCATTTTTCACAGAATATCTTGTCAGATGCGCTTTCGTATCCGCACCTTATGCACCTGATAGTTTCCTCAGCGCTCTGCGCCGACTCACCCCAGCTCAGACCGCTGTCATGAAGGGCAGTGTTTATGCAGGCGCCCTCCTTCTGATAGCATTCTCTGTGGTAAGGCGTTCCGCAGTCAGGGCAAACTACAATGTCATCGCCCTCACTGAACAGATTTCCGCAGGATATGCATTTTTTACCTGTATAATTAGCCATTATGCATCTCGCTTTCCTGAATTAAAAACTAACATATACCTAATCTATCATATTATATCACAAAAGTTCTGAGTTGTAAACCCCCGCCGGCCCGTTATGCGAAAAAATATCGTTCTCAGTGTAAAAAGTGCTTTACATTTGAACGAAAAAGATATATAATATAAGTTGATACAAAAATAATTAAGGAGTTATTGTTATGATATTTCTTGAAAACCTGAAGTCAGAGCTTGAAGCCTGCAAGCCTGTGATAAAAGAGCTTCACGATGTTTATGATGTTGAAAACTCAAAAGAACGAATAGAGGAACTGCACGAAAAAGCTTCCGAGCCTAATTTCTGGGACGATATGGAAAAGTCACAGAAGGTGCTGCAGGAGACAAGACAGTTAGAGAGCAGACTTGAAAAGTATGAGCGCTTCAGACAGTCCGCTGAGGATATAGAGGTCCTTATAGAAATGGCTGCCGATGAGAATGACGAGAGTATGATCGACGAGATAAGGGAAGAGCTCGATAAGCTAAAGAATGACCTTGACGCCGCTCAGCTCGACACTCTCCTCACAGGTGAGTATGATAAGAACAACGCAATAATCAACTTCCATGCAGGTGCAGGCGGAACAGAAGCTCAGGACTGGTCAGAAATGCTTTTCAGAATGTACCATAAATGGTGTGAGAACCACGGCTTTAAGTTCACAACTCTTGATTATCTTGACGGTCAGGAGGCAGGAATGAAGAGCGCCTCCGTAATGATAGAGGGAGAGAACGCCTACGGCTACCTTAAAAGCGAAGCAGGTATCCACAGACTCGTCCGTATATCCCCGTTTGACAGCTCGGGAAGCAGACATACCTCCTTCTCAGCAGTCGATGTAATGCCCGAGATAGACGACACGATCGAAGTTGATATCCGCCCCGAGGATATAAAAATGGACGTTTTCCGTTCGTCAGGCGCAGGCGGCCAGCATATCAATAAGACCTCATCTGCTGTCAGACTTACCCATATTCCCACAGGTATAGTTACCTCCTGCCAGACTCAGCGCTCCCAGTTCCAGAACAGAGACTATGCAATGAAGCTTCTGAAAGCCGAGCTCATAAAGATCAAAGAGCGCGAGCATTTGGAGAAGATAGAGGATATCAAGGGCGTCCAGAAGGAGATCGCATGGGGCGCGCAGATAAGATCATATGTGTTTATGCCTTATACTCTTGTGAAAGACCACAGAACAGGCTTTGAGAACTCAAACGTCTCCGCAGTTATGGACGGGGACCTTGACGGCTTTATAAATGCCTATCTTAAAGCGCTTTCAAAGGGCGAGATCGAAAAATAATGTTTTCAGACTTTTGTGAACTTTTGTAAAAAAACACTTGACAAATCTTTGTCATTGTGTTAAAATAATTCTATCCTTGCTTGCGGAGAACGCAGGCGAAATCCAGAAGGAGGTGCAATATTATGGCAAAGATCAACGAGTCTTATGAGGCTATGGTCATTTTCAGCTCAAAGCTGGACGAGGAGGGCTTCAACGCTCTTTCCGCAAAGTTCAATGATATGATCGAAGCTAATGCCGAGAATGTTGAAAGAAACGACTGGGGAAAGCGTAAGCTTGCTTATGCTATCAACTACGAGACTGAGGGTACCTATGTACTCTGGACATTCACAGCAAAGCCCGATTTTCCTGCTGAGCTTGAGAGAGTTCTCAAGATCACAGACGGCGTTATCCGTTTCTTGATAACGGTCAAGTAAATCGGAAGGAAGGGAAACTTATGCTTAACAGAGTTATTTTGATGGGCAGGATCACGCAGGATCTTGAGCTGAGACAGACACCTAACGGTACTTCTACGCTCAATTTCAATGTTGCTGTAGATAGAAACTACACAGGTCAGGACGGCCAGCGCCAGACTGATTTTATAACCTGCGTTGCATGGAGACAACAGGCTGAGTTCATCAGCAGATATTTCTCCAAGGGTAGAATGATCGCTATAGAGGGCAATCTCAGGACGAGGACATATGACGATAAAAACGGTTCGAGACATTATGTCACCGAGGTTTTTGTTGACAGTGTTTCCTTTACTGGTGAACCCAGACAGGGCGGTAATTATTCAAACAATTACGGCAGCCAGCAGAACGATTATCAGCAGGGCGGCTATCAGCAGGCAAGTCAGCAGAGCAGCTACCAGCAAAGCGGCTATCAGCAGGCAGGCTACCGTCAGAATCAGCCCGATAACAACCAGAGTAACTTTGATAAAGCTCCCTCGAACGATGCATTGTCGATAGGCGACCTTGCAGACTTTGAAGAGGTACTCAGCGATGACGGAGTACCGTTCTGAGAATATCATTTTGAACTATAATATATGTCAGGAGGGAAAATGACATGGAGAAGGAAAGAACTTCGGGAAGACCTATGAAGAGAGGCCGTAAGAAGGTTTGTATGTTCTGCGTAGACAGAGCAGAAAAGATAGACTATAAAGATATCGCTAAGCTCAGAAAGTGCATGACAGAGAGGGCAAAGATACTGCCCAGACGTGTTACAGGAACCTGTGCATACCACCAGAGAGAGCTTACATCCGCTATCAAGAGAGCACGCCACGTTGCGCTGCTGCCTTATGTAGCTGATTGATCTTACAGTGATCTTAAGAGGTATCCTTTATAGGATACCTCTTTTTTCATAGTGCATTAACATTTTTTGCGTATTGCAATATGATGATTTATATGTTATACTGATAAAGTAGTATTTTGAATCGTAAAAGGGATGATAACATATGACGAATAAGCTTGATATAAAGGAAAAGAATATAATGCCTTTTGTCCCCACAAGGGATCTGGTCGTGTTCCCTAATATGACTGTGCATTTTGATGTCGGCAGAGCAATGTCGGTAAAGAGCATCAAAAACGCTATGGCGGCAGACGGCCTTGTTTTCCTCTGCCCGCAGAAGGATAACACCATTGAAAAGCCTGAGAAGAAAGACCTTTTCAAGATAGGCACCATTGCCACCGTTAAGCAGATAGTCAAGGCTCCCGGCAATGTTTACAGGTGTCTCGTGCAGGGAATACAGAAAGCAAGACTCGTAGACCTTTATGAGTATAAAGACTGCTATGAGGCTCTTGTGAAGAGAGTTCCGAATTACTCCAGAGAAAAGCTCAGCACAAGTGAGCAGCTTGCCGTTTTCAGAGAGGTCCTCAGCGTCTTTGAAAGCTATGCTGAGATATTGCCTAAAATGCCGCAGGAGCTCTACAATCAGATATTGGGCTCAAAGACCCTTATCTCATTGTTTGAGGGCATCGCCTTCAATGTGCCGATGTCGTTCACGGATAAGCAGTCTCTTCTTGAAGCAGGCTCCGCAGGTGAAAAACTCGTCGCTCTTATGACTATCCTCGCAAGAGAGCTTGAGGTCCTGAGCATTGAGAGAGATATCCACAGGCAGGTGCATGAGCAGATAGAAGAAAACCAGCGTGAATATTATATCCGCGAGCAGATCAAGGCTTTAAAGGGCGAGATCGGCGAGGAGGAAGAGACCGACGAGATCTCTGCCTATAATGCAAAGCTCGATAAGCTTTCTCTCCCCGAGGAAACTGACCTCAAGCTCAGGGGCGAGGTGAGAAGGCTCTCGAAGGTCGGAATGATGTCTCAGGAGGGCTCTGTTATAAGAACCTACCTCGATACCGTTCTTGATCTTCCATGGGGCAAATACAGCAAGGAAACTGCCGATATCAAAAAAGCTCAGAAGATACTTGATGATGACCACTACGGAATGAAAAAGGTCAAGGAAAGAATACTCGAAAACATAGCGGTCAGAGAGCTCACGCCCGATGTCAAGGGGCAGATAATCTGCCTTGTCGGCCCTCCTGGAGTAGGCAAGACCTCCGTTGCTAGGTCTGTCGCAAGAGCGCTTGACAGGAAATTTGTCAGGGTATCTCTTGGCGGTGTCCGTGACGAGAGCGATATCCGCGGCCATAGAAAGACCTATGTAGGCGCAATGGCAGGCAGGATAATAAACGCAATGAAGCTCGCAGGCACTTCAAATCCCGTTATCCTTCTCGATGAGATCGATAAGATGAGCAATGACTTCAGAGGCGACCCCTCATCCGCTATGCTTGAGGTGCTCGATTCCGAGCAGAACAACGCTTTCAGAGATCATTACATAGAGGTCCCCTTCGATCTCAGCAGGGTACTCTTCATCACTACCGCTAATACGCTTGATACCGTTCAGCCGCCCCTTCTTGACAGAATGGAGGTAATTGAGCTCTCAAGCTATACAAGAGAAGAGAAGTTCCATATAGCTAAGGAGCATCTTATCAAAAAGCAGCTTAAAAAGCACGGCTTGAAGGGCTCTATGGTAAGGATAAACAACGATGCTATCTATCGCCTTATAGACAGCTATACCAGAGAAGCAGGCGTCAGAAAGCTAGAGCGCGCTATAGGCTCCCTTTGCAGAAAGGCTGCAAAAGGGATAATTGAGAATGATGTCAAGAGAGTTACCTTCAAGGGCTCAGACCTTGAGACCTATCTCGGTCACCCCAAGTACCTCGATGACTATTATTCCAAAGAAGATACCGTAGGCACTGTAAACGGCCTTGCGTGGACAGCTGTTGGCGGAGTTATAATGCCTCTTGAAGTTATGGTCCTTGAAGGCAAGGGCAAGATAGAGCTCACAGGCTCTCTCGGGGAGGTCATGAAGGAATCTGCAAAGATCGCTGTAAGCTATTGCCGCAGCGTTGCCGATAAGTACGGTATAAATAAAGACTTTTACGAAAAGAACGATATCCATGTCCATGCACCCGAGGGCGCAGTCCCCAAGGACGGACCCTCTGCAGGCGTTACGATGATAACGGGTCTTATCTCGGCTCTTTCAGGTCTGAAAGTAAGAGCTGATGTCGCAATGACAGGTGAGATAACCCTCAGCGGCAAGGTCCTGCCGATAGGCGGCCTCCGTGAAAAAACAATGGCAGCTTATAAGGCAGGCGTCAGAAAGGTCGTTATCCCCTTTGCAAACAAGGCCGATCTCGACGAGGTCGATGATGCTGTTAAGCTGGGCGTAGAGTTCGTTTTCGCAAAAACCATAGAAGACGTCCTTGAAACTGCTCTTATAGATGACAGAAAGGAAGCCGTGCCGCTGGAGCTGCTCGATGCTGCACCTAAAGCAAGGGGCAGAAGCCTGACGGTATAAGTGATAAATATGAATTATAATAAGGCTGAGTTTACAACTTCCTACGGAAGGTTTGAACAGATACCTCCCTCAGACCGCCCCGAGATCGCTTTTTCGGGGCGCTCGAATGTCGGGAAATCATCACTTATAAATAAGCTGCTCAACAGAAAAAAGCTCGCAAGAGTAAGCTCTGTCCCGGGTAAGACCGCGACCATAAACTTCTATTCCTGCGAGAACATTTTCTTTGTTGATCTGCCGGGATACGGCTATGCAAATGTCTCCAAGGCAGAAAAAAGAAAGTGGAAGAGCCTCATCGGCGGATATCTCAATGATACTGAAAGACAGCTCGATCTTGTCATACAGCTTATCGATATGCGCCACCCTCCCTCTAAAGACGACCTTCAGATGATAGACTTCTTTATAGATTCCGAGGTGCCGTTCATAATTGTTTTCACTAAGGCGGATAAGCTCAAGAAAACCGCCAGAGAACAAAGAATGGCTTCATTTGCAGATGAGATACCCTGCTTTGAGGATATAACTTATATAGAGTTTTCTGCTGTTACTGGCGAGGGCGTTGAAGAGCTGAGAGAACTGCTCGATGACCTTTGTGACGGCGCAGAGATTACTCCTGCAAAACCGCTTTCTGATGCATCAGGTTCGGCTGAATACGTTGAGACCGAGCAGGAAAGCGATGACACTGTTAATCCTTTTGGCGTTTTTTTAACACCGAACAGAAAATGAAAATTAAGAAATTGTTCATAAATTTCTCACTAATCTCCTTTACATTTGCGGTTTAATGTGTTAAAATGTATTTAGGTTTTAGCACTTTACACTATGAAACGTATCGGCGTTTCAGCTGTTGATGATACCGCGATGAAAAGGAGAATTTTTATGAGAGAAAAGCTTGAAGTAAAAAATCTTGATGATCTTTACGAGGCAGTGCTCACACTGGAAACGGTAGAGGAGTGCAGGCTGTTTTTCAAAGACCTTTGCACCGTGCCTGAGCTGAAGGCTCTTTCACAGAGGTTCAAGGTCGCAAAAATGCTTACCGAGAAGCACGTTTATAATGATATCGTTGCACAGACGGGCGCATCTACCGCTACTATAAGCAGAGTTAACCGTTCCCTTTCATATGACGGAAGCGGCGGATATAATATCGTCTTTGAAAGACTCGGCGCGGATAAGCAGGAAGACTAATGGGCGGCTACGGCGATCTTGCGCGGTTTTATGACAGACTTACCGAAAATGTAGGCTACGGAGAAATAGCAGAGCTTATTGATCTTCTTGTAAGAAAGTACGGCTCCGAGCATGAGGTCATAGTTGATCTCGCCTGCGGAACAGGCACCCTTTCGGTCGAGCTTGTCAAATTCGGCTACGATGTTATCGGTGTTGACAGCTCCGAGGATATGCTTGCCGCTGCTTTTGATAAGGCTGAGGGCGCTGAGGGCGTAAGCTTTCTGTGCCAGGATATGACAGAGCTGTCTCTCTGGGGCGCTGCCGATGCTGTGATCTGTGTGCTTGACAGCCTAAATCACTTGGATAATGAACATCAGTTGGAACGGACCTTCTCGGCAGTCAGCGATCATGTCTGCGACGGAGGGCTGTTCATTTTTGACCTGAACACAGAATATAAGCACAGAGAGATCCTTGCGGATAATGCCTTCTGCTATGATCTTGACGGCCTTTTCTGTTCGTGGCAGAATGAGACGGCAGAGGATGGCACAGTGACTGAGTACCTCAACTTTTTTGAGGAGCAGGAGGAGGGCACCTATCAGCGATACAGTGAGGAGATCGCCGAGAGGATATATTCCGATGCGCTCATAATGCGCCTTTTGACTGCTTACGGTTTTGAGCTTATAGGCAGATTTGACGGATTCAGCGAGGAACCTGTCCGTGATAACAGCCAGAGAATATTGTATGTCTGCAAAAGGCTTGACAGATAAGACAGCACAATTATTACAATCTGCAATAATTTGTAACGAATTTGTAGTCAAATGTAACTCGCGTGTTCTTGAACTTATCAGCACCAGAGCTTATAATGATTTTGTAGAACAAAGAAAGAAAAGAATGTAACACTAAGATTAACTCTTAGCTCGTTTCATCCTCTCCAAAATTTTTACACAAGCAAAGGGCTGCCGTTTGGCAGCCCTTTTGTTATGCTCTCAGTCTGAAATTCAGTATTACATTCTATACAGCGGTCTTCCGCAGGTGGTGCAGTAAAAGCTCTGTCTTTTGCAGGAGGTGCCGCAGTAGTTGCAGAAGATCGTGTTGTATGAGGTCTGATCCTGCGGCGTGCGGTAAGCCCCCGCATATGATGTCCCTGCGTAAGGGCTCTGGTATTGCTGCTGATAAGGCTGCCCGTACTGCCGTCCGTAAGGCTGTTGGTACTGCTGCCCGTATTGATCTCCGCCGTAATACTGCGAGCCGTAGTTCTGATCGTATGGGCTCTGCTGATATGGATACTGCGGCGCCCCTGACATTACAGGGGTGACAAAAATATCATCAGTCGCCAGGGTGCGGTGAAATTCCTCTTTTGATGAACGGTGTACCCTTACAAGCGCCATTATATCGAGAACAACAACGAATATTATAAACGATACTATGTATATGCCCTCGTGCATTGCGGAATACAAAAACAGCAGACAGTCATACGTGCCGTGGAACAGAATAGCTACAAGCAGACCGGTCCTTCTCTTCATAACGCAGCCTGTGTAATCACCCACGGCCTCGCGGTATTTTGCCTGCCCGTAGAAGTAGCCCATAAATATACCGAAGTTACAGTGCCCGGGTACCGAAAGCAGCGCACGCGCTATAGCCGTATTGAAGCCGCTTTCAAAAACATAGAGCACATTTTCCAGAGCTGCAAATCCGAGAGATGCGAACACTGCATAAACTATGCCGTCAAAACGGTAGTTGAAATTCTTGTTCTTCCATGTTGAGAGCTTCAGCGCAGCATACTTGACGCTTTCTTCTGCAAGGGCAACTATGCCGTAAGCTGTTATTATCCAGTAGATACGGTCACGCTGTGAAAATCCTATGTCGCCCAGTATGTCCTGTCCGATATTTTCATATATCGCAGCAGGTATGCACGAAAGCATTCCCAGAAAGAATATCTTCACCAGTAAGCCTATCGGCTCTTTTTCATGAGGGTCTTTTATGTAAATGAATATCATCAGCACAAGCACCGGTATCAGCGCAGCTGCTCCAAGCACAAGAGTATCCACTTATAACTCTCCTTTTCTACATAATATCATCAACTGTATTATAACATATGCTTGTTGAAAAGTAAAGTATCTGCTTTGTGGTAAGATAATATTTCTTTTTTTGCCTATTGACAAGAGGAGCATAATATGTTATATTTATTGTGTATAAAAATGTGCTATTGTGCGCTTTTAATATTGTGAAAAACTTTCATATTTTTAAAAGGAGTGGATATTATGTTCAAGAAAGCTTTTGCCGTAATGTCATCGGCAGCTCTTTGTGCAGCTTTGATGAGCGCAGTTCCTGTCAGTGCAGCGCTTGACAACAGCTCGAAGACAGCGCAGGAGATCGTCAATGATATGGGCATCGGTATAAACCTCGGTAATACGTTCGAGGCTACCTACGATAAGGACGGAACTGTCACAGGCTTTGAGACAGGCTGGGGCAGCGTTGAGATCACCAAGGATATCATCGACGGCTATGCAGCAGAAGGCTTCAAGACACTCAGGATACCTGTGGCTTGGTCAAACATGATGGAAGAGGATTACACCATCGCGCCTGAGTACATAGCAAGGGTAAAGCAGGTAACTCAGTGGGCAGTAGATGCCGATTTGTACGTTATCGTAAATGAGCATTGGGACAGTGGATGGATCAATTATTACCCCGAGAATAAGGAAGAGGTAATGAAGCATTATAGAGCGATCTGGACACAGGTGTCCGATGCTTTCGAGGACTTTGACGATCATCTGATACTGGAGTCTCAGAATGAGGAGCTCGGTGCTTGGCTTGTCGGGAAAGACGAGTGGTTGTGGAACCGTTGGGGAAGCGATACCACAAACAAGCAGGATGCATATGACTACGCTCTTGAGTTTAATCAGGCTTTTGTTGATATAGTGAGAAGCAGCGGCGGTAATAATGATGACAGGCTTCTGCTCATATCGGGAATCTGCACAGATGTTGACGCTACCTGTGATGAGCTGTTCAAGATGCCTGTTGACCCTGCTAACAAAATGGCAGTGTCTGTACACTACTACACTCCTACAAATTATGCTCTCTCAAATAACAGCACTTCATGGGGTGAATATTCCGAGTATGCTGAACTCAACGGCTATATGAGAAAGCTCAAGGAAAGATTTGTTGACAACGGAGTACCTGTTATAATCGGTGAGGCCTGCAACGGTATGGAGATAGCTAAAAAGGCTGACGGTACAGCAAGAAGATACTTTGCAGAGACCTGCCGTGAGGCTTACGAGAGAGGTATGTGCCCTGTTCTTTGGGATATTACATACGCAACAAATCAGCCTGTTGAGAACCAGATCTATAACAGACGTACCCAGAAGATGACCGATCAGGAGCTCAAGAAGGAACTCGCACAGATCGTTGCTGACGGCCATAAGAAGGAAAGCTCACTCAACGCAGATGACGTTACCATTAAATACGGTGAGACCGCTAAGCTCAGCTTCACAACTGATCAGGGTTCCGTATCTTATGCATTGGATAATAACACTGATATTATCGAGTTCGGTGATGATAATACCATAAAGGGCCTTAAGCCCGGTTCTGTTAAGCTCACAGTCTTTACCGAAGGCGATGATGAGTATGCAGAGATCTACAAGACCGTTACCGTTACCGTAGAGAAGGTAGCGCCTCCTGTTTCTCCCGATAAGGAAATCACAGTTTACGGCGCTGATCTCAAGACCAATGCAGATGTCAAGCTCCCTGAGGGCTGGGTATGGGCAAGCACTGTAGACCTTGTTGAAGGTCAGGCAGTTGAGGCTACCGCGATCTACAACGATAATAACTACTCTAACAGAACTGTAAAGGTAAGCATTACTTGGTTTAAAGAAGAGCCTGCAAGCAGCTCTGACAGCAGCGATACTTCATCTTCAAAGTCTTCCTCCTCTGCAGCAGGAACGACCGAGACAAAGACCACTGCTACAGGTTCTACCACAAATGCAGCAACAGGTGCAGCTTCGGCAGCACCAGCATTTGCAGTTACCGCACTTGTAGGTGCAGCAGCTATTATAGCTAAGAAAAAGAATAAATAATATTTGCAGCACAGACCGAGGCTCTTGAAAAAGGGCTTCGGTCTTTTTTTATTTGCTGCGACACTTTCGTTATTATTGATAAAGTAATCGTTTTAGATTTTTCAGTAAAGGTCTAAGTTGCCCGATATTTGCCGATTTTTGAAAATGAATTTACAAATTATTATTGAATATGAGTTGCGCTTGTGCTATAATGCTCTTTGTAAAATGTGAGACTGGGGGAACATTTATGATAAAGAGGATAGTAAGCTTTGCTGCGGCTGCTGTTATGGCAGTTACGATGTGCATAGCCGCAAGTGCAGAGACAAGCAACGTTGAGATAGACTGCTCAGAGGCAAAAAAGGCTTCAAACTTTGGTAAGAGTCTGGCGATATCCGCTGAGACATTCGAGCTCGGAAGAATAACTGAGAACTCTCAGATAGTTATGACCTATGAGATACTTGAACAGAAGGAAGAGGACCTTTCAAAGTCACTTATCTCGCTTTCGGTCCAGGCGCTCAGCGATCCCGATAACCCCTTTGCTGATGATAAGGGCGGCGTTTGGGTCGATGTTCAGCCGAAGAATTATGATGAGACTACTGCTACCTTCTACTATGAGGATATCTTCAAAGCATATGGCAGTAAAGACTTCAGCAAGGTCAGCCACATTTATGTGACTGCGCCTACAACAGCGATAATAAAGGTCAATTCGATAATAATAACCGACTGTAACGATTCTGTGCCCGAGACAACAACCACTACTGCAGAGCCTGAATCCGTTCCGGAGGAAGAGACTACCACTACTTCGGCAGAAACTACTACCGTTGCCGAGACCACGACCACTCAGCCCGAGAGCACAGCTCAGTCAAAGACAGAGAGCTCGTCAAGCAGTAATATACTCTTTGTTGTAATAGGTGTTGTTGCAGGCGTTGCTCTTGCAGTTGCGATCATTTTCATAATTGTCAGCAAAAAGAGCGACAAGGCATTTGATACCGCAACAGGCAAGTTTATCGATAAGAAAAAGATGAAATAATATCATATAAAAACAGCTCTGTGAGGCTTTGAACTTCACAGAGCTGTTTTATTTTTGTTCTTTTTCCTGTGATCCAGAAACCCTTCAAGTATCACAGTCGCTGCGACAGTATCAACAACAGCCTTTCTCTTTTTACCGCGTACATTAACATCGTTGAGGATATTGTGTGCCGTAACGGTCGTTCTCCTCTCGTCCCACAGGGCAGTTTCAAGCCCTGTTTTCTCGCCAAGCGCCTTTGCAAATTCTTCGCACGCCTGAGCCGATGCCCCCTTGGTGCCGTCCATGTTCACAGGCAGCCCCACAACGAACATCTCCGCTCTGTATTCCTGAGCCAGCTCCGCTATTTGCTCTATGAGCTTCTGTTCATCGGTCTCTTTGATAGTTTTCACAGGTGATGCCAGTGTCTCGTTCCTGTCACAGACAGCTATCCCTGTCCTGACATCTCCGTGATCCACAGCCATTATGCGCATTTTACTTCTCCTTACAAAAAACGGAGAGCATTTGCTCTCCTCACTCAATCTATTTCAACCATTATCTTCTGATCCTGACGGGAAGCGCAAGCTCTCATAACAACGCGGATAGCTCTTGCGATCCTGCCCTGTTTACCGATAACTCTGCCCATGTCGTCCGGAGCCACATGAAGATGATAAACGATAACGCCCTCATCGTTTGGCTCGTCAACAACTACCTCAACAGCGCTCTTGTCCTCAACAAGATCGGAAACGATAGTTTCAAGTAATTCTTTCATCAGATTTCCTCCATTCTCCCACGGGAATACGGTGAGTTGCCCCACCGATATCTCGGTAAGGCAGGTGGTGGGATAAGCGCCTTACCGATAGAGTTTTTGCTTACAGTGTGCCGTTCTTCTTGAGGATAGCCTTTACGGAATCTGTAGGCTGTGCGCCGTTAGCGATCCAGCTCTTGATTTTCTCCTCATCTACCTTGATAACGGAAGGATCCTTAGTAGGATCGTAGTAACCTACCTCTTCAATGAAACGACCGTCTCTGGGGTATCTTGAATCAGCAACAACGATTCTGTAGAAAGGAGCCTTCTTAGCGCCCATTCTTCTGAGTCTGATCTTTACTGCCATTCTGTCTCACCTCCTTTTATAATTCCCCCACCCACTTTCAGCAGCTGGGGTCTATCAAACCGTTTGCCCTCCCTCGGAGGGGGCGCTCGCCGCGCGGCTAATTCACGCCGTACTTTGAGCAGTTTTATATTTAGTTTCCGCTGCTTTTAAGCATTAAAAACTAGAATAGAAGCTATTAAGTAGTAACGCTGCGCGAACCTTATTTATCCGCACAACAGCTAAGTCAATTGATCGGCGGCATTCCTCCGCCAAGTCCTCTCAGGAGAGCCTTTCTGTTTTTCTTTGCGTTCTTTGAGTGCAGCTTTCCTCCGATACCGAATTTCTTCATCATCGACTGCATCTGATCGAACTGCTTTAACAGCGTGTTCACATCAGATACCTGAGTTCCGCTTCCGGCAGCTATTCGGCGCTTTCTCTTCGGGTCTATTATAGAAGGCTTTGCGCGCTCTGCCTTTGTCATAGAATTTATCATAGCCTCAGTCTTTTTCAGCTGAGCTTCTCCTGCTTCAACCTGCTCGTCAGTCACCTTGTTGGCACCCGGCAGCATCTTTATTATTGAGCCTACAGAACCCATCTTGTGTATCTGCTTCATCTGCTCCAGCAGGTCGTTAAGGTCAAATCCCTGATCCTGCATCTTATCAGCGAGCTTCTTAGCTTCATTTTCGTCAAAGGTCTGCTGTGCCTTTTCGATAAGCGTGAGCATATCGCCCATGCCGAGGATACGTGAAGCCATTCTCTCAGGGTGGAAGGGCTCGAACTCATCAAGCTTTTCTCCCATACCAACGAACTTGATAGGCTTACCTGTTACCGCCAGCACTGACAGCGCCGCACCGCCTCTGGTGTCTGAATCCAGCTTTGTGAGGATGACCGAGTCAATACCCAGTGCCTCGTCAAAAGCAGATGCAACCTTAACAGCATCCTGACCGATCATCGCGTCAACAACAAGCATTATCTCGTTCGGCTCAGCTATCTTCTTGATATCCTTCAGCTCGTCCATAAGCTCCTCGTCAATGTGAAGACGTCCGGCTGTATCTATGATAACAAGGTCGTTTCCGTGATCCTTAGCGTGCTTCAGACCCTCTTTTACTATTTTTCTGGGGTCTATCTGTCCCATTTCAAATACAGCGACCTCAGCCCTTTCACCAACGATCTTCAGCTGATCTATAGCAGCCGGTCTGTAAACGTCGGCAGCGATAAGCAAAGGTCTCTTGCCGTCTCGCTTGAACATCTTCGCAAGCTTAGCAGCGTGAGTAGTCTTACCCGAACCCTGAAGACCGCACATCATCACAACGCACGGCGGCTTGTTAGGGAAGTTTATCTTCGAGTTTGCCTCGCCCATCAGCTTGATGAGCTCCTCATTAACTATTTTTATCACCTGCTGTCCGGGAGTAAGGCTCTGTAATACCTCCTCGCCGATACTTCTCTCGGTGACGCTGTTTATAAAGTCTTTAACAACCTTGTAGCTTACGTCCGCTTCAAGCAGAGCCATTTTTACCTCACGCATGGCCTCCTTAACGTCAGCCTCGGTGAGCTTACCTCTTGATTTAAGCTTTTTGAAAACATTTCCGAGCTTTTCCGAAAGTCCCTCAAAAGCCATAGCTCACAACTCCTTTATACATCATCAATATACTGTGATATCTCGTATTCTTCCAGTTTTTTGTCAAGCTCTTCGAGCAGTGTTATAGTCTTCTGCGCGATAGCTCTCGCATAGTTTTTCTGCTGACATTCATCAAGCACCGCCAGCGCGAGCTCCTTTATTTCCAGCAGATCATTGTGCCGCTGAGTTTCTGTCTTTGAGAGCCCCAGCTTCTCTTCGTATTCGTCAAGCGCATCTGAGCCCTTCTTGATCGCATCATGCACTCCCTGTCTTGATATCCCCAGATCGTCAGCTATCTCTCCGAGAGAAAGGTCATCATCGTAATACAGCTCCATTATCTGCCTTTGCTTATCCGTCAGCAGCGGTCCGTATATCCCGAGAAGAACGCCGTATTCAAGTTTTTTGCTCATAACGCTCCTCCTGACTCTCAGCTGTAAAGCTAACAAACTTTACATATTATACTACACACTTACCCTTTTGTCAAGAGCAAAACCTCATTTTCTGCGAAAAAACTGCACAAATTTATTATTTTAAACCAATTCAGTTTACGCTGTTTGCCTGATGTTTATAAAAATTTACAAAATATTATTATATTAACCTCCTGTTTTATGTTATACTAACTGTGTATGATAATAAGTGATAATATGAAGATACAGGAGTGGTCAGATGCTTACATATGAGCTTAAAAACGATAAATACAGCGTAAAGCTGCCGTGCCTCGCGATAGGCGGCGCAGGCTTTGAAAATAATGATAATGACGAGACCTATTTCAGCTTTCTGGACAGATACCTCGAGCTTGGCGGTTGGTGTGTAGACACAGCCCGTGTCTATTGTGAATGGCTTGAAGGCGGTCACGGCGCCAGTGAAAGCGTAATAGGCAGGTGGATGGCGTCCCGCGGCAACAGAGATAAAGTGCTTTTGTGCTCCAAGGGCGGTCACCCCGATATGGAGACAATGGATATCAGCAGGCTTTCCCCCGATGAGGTCCGCTATGACCTTGAAGAGAGCCTTAAAGCCCTTCAGACCGATTACATAGACATTTATTTTCTCCACCGTGATGATGTCAACGTTCCTGTCGGCGATATAATGGAGATGATGAACACTTTCTATAACGAAGGCAAAATCCATTTCATCGGTGTCTCAAACTGGACCTCTAAGCGTATCGAAGAGGCAAACAGATATGCAAAAGACCATTCTCTTGAACCTATCAGGGTCAGCCAGATAAGCTACAGCCTTGCCCATGCCAGCCCTGAGGATATCGGTGATCCCACTGTCGTATGTATGGACACTAAGGAGTATAACTGGTATAATAAGAATAATTTCCCGGTTATGGCATATTCGCCGCAGGCAAAGGGCTTTTTTGCAAAGCTTGCCAAGGGAGATGCCGCAAACAATCTTCCCGAGGGGCAGTTTGCTACCGTAGCTAACCTTGCAAAGCTGGCCAAGGTAAAGAAGATCAGTGCCGAAACAGGAGTTGCGCCTGCTGTTATACCGCTTGCTTATCTTAACAGTCAGCCGTTTTTTGTATCCTCTGTGTTTGCAGTAACGAAGCTCTGGCAGCTTGATGAAGATATGTCTGCCCAGGACACCAGGTACGATTCAAAAACACTGGCATTTTTGGAAAATATGGTTTGAAACCTTTCAGCCCTGCTTCGACAGGGCTGTTATTTTTTTGCTCACACGTCTTTACTTTTTCGATAGAATATGTTATAATGTATCTGTGTAGCAAATTTTTGTGAAAGGCGGCGAGAACTTGGACGTTGCAAATAACACTTTGCTTCTAAACGGCATTATTGATAAGATAACCGACGGCGTCTACTGCGTTGATACCGAACGCAGGATAATGTACTGGAACAAGGCCGCCGAAATGATAACAGGCTATACCAAAGAGGAGATGATAGGCAGGTCTTGCTTTGATTCTCAGCTGGATCATATCGATAAAAAGGGAAGACCTCTTTGCAATCTTCTGTGTCCCCTTGTCGGCACCATATTTGACGGTCAGGAAAGACACGAGCAGGTATTACTGAAAAACAAAAACGGACACCGTATACCTGTTATAGTCAATACATATCCTCTGGAGCTTGGCGGCAAGACAATCGGGGCGATAGAGATCTTCCAGGACTGTATAGCGCCGACCTATGATGATAAGATCATAGACGAGCTTACCGAGGCTGCAATGCATGATGAGCTCACTGGTATGCCTAACAGAACATATCTGAATAATTTCCTGATATATAAGCTCAAGGAGAGCAGACGCTTTATCAGACCGTTCGTCCTGCTCTTTGCAGATATAGACAATTTCAGAGATTTCAATAACCGCTACGGTCATATCGAGGGTGACAGGATCCTTCAGAGCATTGCGCGCAAACTCCGCACAAGAGCCCGTAAGGACGACCTTATCGGCCGCTGGGGCGGAGAAGAGATAATCGGAATATTCAGCGGAGCAGAGGATATCGACGAAAAAATAATCGGAGATAAATTCAAGAGCTGGATAGATGAAGTTGAGGAGCTCTACAAGGGCGAAAAGCTACACGTAACAGTGTCTGTCGGTGTAACTGCCGTAAGGCGTGAGGACACTCTCGAAACATTGATAGGCAGAGCAGACAAGCTCATGTATATAAGCAAGAAAACAGGCAAGAACAAGGTGACGACAGACGAATACCTTACTGACTTCACCGAATGATACCGAGAGGAGGAGACGCAATGGCGGGGGATAACTTCACGCTCGACAGATTTGTCCTTGAAAGCGCAGACCGTATGCCGGGAGGATTTCTGATCTATAAGGCTGATGAGGACGAAACGCTCCTTTATGCAAATGCAAAGCTTCTCGAGATGTTCAGCTGCGATAGCTTTGATGAGCTGAAACACCTTTACGGTACAGGCTTTAAAGATCTTATCTACATAGAAGATGTCAAAAATGCAGAGACCAGCATCTACAATCAGATAGTTTCGGGCTTTGACCGCTTTGATAACCTTAACTACAGGATATCTGACAAAAACGGCGAAATAAAATACATAGAGCATTACGGCCGCCTTACTGACGATGATGAGCACGGCAGGCTTTTCTATGTGTTTATGATAGATACAGGCACCAAGCATATAACCTATGAGCTCAATCGCCTGACTGGCCTTCCAGGTATGCACAGGTTCTATGAGTTCTCTAAAAAGCTTCTGGCTCTCAATGCCGTCAACCCGAATGCACAGGACTTTTCATTTGTATATTTTAATATCGAGAATTTCTCTACAGTAAACCTTAAACACGGCGTCAAGGGCGGCGATGAGTTCCTTGTGAACGTATCTCAGATACTCCGCCATGTTTTTCCCGATGATTTTCTGGCGCATATGGCAAATGACCGTTTCGCAGTCCTTACAGAGAGCAGCGGTCTTAAGGAGAGGATAACCCTTGCTCATAATCTTGTCAGAGGTCAGTCTTTTGATCTGAAGGTAGAGCTTAAAGCAGGTATCTATAATGTAGAGGATAAGGAAGTTGTTCCTTCACAGGCAAGCGGCTATGCAAAGTTTGCCTGTGACAGCATCAAAGATAAGCCTTCTGTATATTATGCAGTCTATGACGAGAAAATGAAGTTCGAGTTCGAGCAGAGACAGTTCGTTGTCGACAATATAGAAAACGCCGTCAGAAGCGGACACATTGAGGCCTTTTACCAGCCAGTTATCCGTTCTCTCAGCGGTAAGGTCTGTTCAATGGAGGCTCTTGCCAGATGGAGAGATCCCGAAAAAGGTCTCCTTTCTCCTGCGGTCTTCATAACAGCGCTCGAAGATAGTATGCTCATCCATAAGCTTGACTGCTGTATGATCGAAATAATCTGCCGTGAATACCGTGAGCACGCAGACAAGCGTGAAAAGATAGTGCCTGTCTCTTTCAATCTTTCAAGATGCGATTTTATCCTTTGTGATATTTTCAGGTTCGTTGAAGATACCGTAAAAAAATATGACGTGCCCAAAAATATGCTCAGGATAGAGATAACCGAGAGCGTTATCATAAGCGAATACGACTATATCCGTTCAGTTATAGACAAATTCAGGAACGCAGGCTATGAGATCTGGATGGACGATTTCGGAAGCGGTTATTCATCGCTCAATGTTTTGAAGGACCTCAACTTTGACCGCTTGAAGATCGATATGCTCTTCCTCTCCAATTTCAATGACAAGAGCAAGGATATTCTTACATCGATAGTGAGAATGAGCAAGACCATAAACGTCAGAACTCTTGCGGAGGGCGTTGAGACAAAGGAGCAGTATGAGTTCCTCAAAAACATAGGCTGTGAGACGCTGCAGGGCTTCTGGTTCGGCAGACCTATGCCGTATGACGAGTGTATGGAGCACCTTGCGAACAGCGGCCTCACTCTTGAAGACAGTGATGAGGAGCGCTTCTACGATCCTGCGGGCGAGCAGGACTTTATGACCGATGTTTCAATGGCATTGGTATATGATGACGGAAATAAGTTCAGCTATCTGTTTGCAAACAGCAGGCATATAAGGCTTCTCAACCTCCTCGGACTGAGAGATACACGCTTTGTTGAGAAAATGGTCAACAGCAATATGACTCCTTTCGCTCCTGCGTTAAGAGGGTTCATTAGAAAGCCTGCTGAAAGCAGAAAACGCGAGGACCTGTATTACACAGCCAACGGAAAATATATACGCATAGTTATAAGAACTTTGTCTGAAAGAAACGGCCATTATATTCATAAAGTCAGAGCAAGCGACATGACAAGGAATGAAGACGATGAGCGTCAGGAGAACCTTGACAATATGCTCAGAGTGCTCTACCAGATGTATAAGGCTGTATATATGCTGGATATCGAAAAGCAGACGTTTTCAAAGCTGTTCACAAATTCCTACTTCGGTCAAAAGGGCGCAGACTACAGCAATGTTATGGACATCAGAAGCAGCTTTTCAAAAGGCTTTGTCCACCCTGATGATGCAGAGCGCTTTGTTGCCTTTGCCAATAAGGAGTATTTCAGAGAGGGCATAGCAAATTCAAAACACGGCTTTATTTCAGAGTGTTTCAGGTCTCTGGACGCCGACGGCGGTTATGAGTGGGCATTGCATACAGTGCTCTCGCTGCCAAATGCCGACAGTGAAAGGTATCTCTATTGTATATCCGATATAATCACAGATGATACGGAACTGTCTCTTAGACATAAGCAGATGCTCAACGAGCTTTATAATCAATGATAGAAACGCCTTCCGAATTTCGGAGGGCGTTTTATATATTTACATATTTTAAATATTTATTCTTGAAATAAATTGTTATATGTGCTATACTTTAGTAGAAGAAAGTATGCTCAGTAAATTTAAGGAGGACCTTATGCCAAATCCAATCTTACCGCTTTGGGAATATATTCCTGATGCCGAGCCCAGAGTTTTCGGCAGCAGAGTCTATCTTTACGGCTCTCATGACAGACCTGCAAGCGAGGAGTTCTGCGACTGGAAGCTGAAAGTCTGGTCAGCCGATGTGAATGACCTGAACAACTGGCAGTGCCACGGCGACAGCTTCAGGACTGCCGACGGCGCCGACAGAAAAGCAGATACCTCAGAATGGACGAACAACCTCCTCTTCGCACCCGATGTCGTGGAGAAGGACGGAAAGTATTACCTCTATACGTATATCGTAGGCGCAGAGGGCGCAGTCAGCGTTTCCGATAAGCCCGAAGGTCCCTTTAAGCTGATCGGCAGATATGACTGGAAGGGCAAAAAGGTCGGAGATGACGGCATCTTTAATGACCCCGGAGTTCTCGTCGATGACGACGGCAGAGTGTATGTTTATTACGGCTTCACAGAATCTAATATGAATGAGCTTGACGGTACCGATATGCACACCGTTATCGACGGCTCCTATATGAGACCGATCATTGACGATACCGAAAATGCCCCTGATGAGGAACGCTTTTTTGAAGCAAGCTCTCCCAGAAAGATCGGCGACACCTACTATATGATCTATTCCCCGAAGTTAGGCAGCAGGCTCGCATATGCAACGTCAGACTCTCCCAGAGGTCCCTTCAGATACAGGGGCTATATCATAGATAATTCTGTAGATTACCCCGGCGGCAACGATCACGGCTCTATAGCCTGCATAAACGGCCAGTGGTATATCTTCTATCATAAGATGACAAACAACACCATAATGTCAAGACGTGTCTGTGCCGAGAAGATAGAGATCCTTCCCGACGGAACCATACCCACTGTCGAGATGACATCTCTCGGCTTTGAGGACGCCCTCGACCCCTATAAGATAACCCCTGCCGAGATAGCCTGCGTCCTGAAAGGCGGCTGCTATATAACAGAGAAAAACCTTTTTGAGAGAGTAGTCACAAATATCACAAGCGGCTCTGTCATCGGCTATAAGTATTTTGACTTCGGTGATGACTTCACAGGCGACAGTTTGCAGATCGCTTTCAAGGTACGCGGAATGGGCACAAATTGCAGGATAAGGATCCTTGCCGACAACTATGACGGCGGAGAAGAGCTCGGTATCTGTGATATCGGCACAGGCGACGGCATATACAAGTGCAGGATCAAAAATATCACAGGCAGACACTCTATCTTCTTTGCTGCCGACAATAAGATAGACAGCTGGACTGCACAGTATTTTGATAATAAACAGCTCTTTGAGCTCTCGGAATTCGTTTTTATAAAGTAAGACAGGAGGAAACACAATGAAACTTAAAAAACTATGTGCTCTGAGTGCAGCAATGCTTATGGCTTTCACAGCCGCTGCCTGCTCAGATAACGGCGGCAGTTCTTCTTCAAAAAGTGAGGAAGACACTTTCTCCGGCGGAACAGAAAACGTAGAGGTCGCACCTACCGAGGCAGTTGAAGCTATCCCCGAGGGTGCGGAAAGCACTCTTACATATCTCGGCGTTGCTGACCTTAACCCGACAAGAGCCAACCCCGAAAAGAGCACCGAGCTTACTCTCTTTGAGAGCAAGGGCGGCACGATCGAATACCAGAGGACCAGCTATTTCCAGAGATTTGACGATCTTGCAACAGCGCTTCTCGCCAATAAAGATATCCCCGATATGACCAACTATGAGTGGCTTTCTTTCCCTGCACACGTCGTATCCAATATGCACCAGCCGATAGACGATATCGTAAACTTTGACGATCCTCTCTGGGCAGATGTAAAAGAAGATTCCGAGCAGTATTCTCTGGCAGGCAAGCACTATGTTGCACCGCTGAGGTATGAAGCATCTGCTATGATGTGCTATAATCACGAGATAATCGAGGACGAAGGTCTTGAGGATCCTTATGAGCTTTATATGTCAGGTGAGTGGAACTGGGATAACTGGGCAGAAATAATGAGAGAGTATGTTCAGAACGGTGACGGAACCTCTGAGAGATACGGCATCAACGGTTTCTTTAAGCAGCATATCACACAGCAGACAGGTAAAACTCTCGTTAATTATGACCCCGACACTAATACCTTTAAATCAAATCTCGATGACCCCGATATCGAGGCTGCACAGAACCTTCTTTATGAACTCAATAAAGAGAACGTCATCCAGAACGACTGGATAGGCAGCGCTAAAGAAGCCTTCAATATGGGCTGCCTGTTCTATGCAATGGGAGACTGGGGCTATTCAGGCAATAACGCACCCGGCGAGTCAGATGACTGGGCAGTCGTACCGATCCCTGAGTATACCTCTAATCCGCAGAAGATAACCACTTCCGATATGAAAGCCTTTATGTGGACAAGAGGCTCTACCAAGAACGAGGCCATGAAGTGCTGGCTCGAGTGCTGCCGCGTTACCTATACCGATCCCGAGTATCAGGAGACAAATAAGCAGAAGTTCATGGAAAATAACCCCACTTGGACAGACGAAATGTATCAGGTAAAGACTGACGTTGTTTCAAGCGATTATTATATGATCTATGACTATTGCTTCGGTATTTCCACAGCCCTCGGCGATCCGAACGGCTTTGACGGCAATAACAGCCTTACCGACACTCTTTACATCGCAGCTTCCAAGCCCGATGATGAGGGCGTTCAGAAAACATGGGCTCAGGTGAGACAGTCATACGCACCTACAGTTGAATCGGAGCTCAAGACCATTAACGCCGAGATCCAGAAAATAATTGGCTGATAAGAAAAAAATGAACGGCTCGGCATTTCGGCTGAGCCGTTATTTATGTACAAATTATTGTACAGCTAAATTTGGAGGATAGTATGAACATTGAAAAAGAGATAAAGCTGCTGATTGAAAAAGACGAATACGAAAAGCTTGACGCATTCTTTGACTGGGATGCACAGATACAGCAGACAAACCATTATTACCACTGTACAGGTAAGGCTCATTATTCAAGTGTCCGTGTCAGACAGATCGGCGATAGATTCTTTTTACAGGTGAAAATGCCAGTCTCGGAAGATGGCACATTGTTTATCAAAAAAGAGTATGAAAAAGAGCTTGAAAATGTTCCTCCCGCATTATCAGCGGCACAGCTCAAAGAACTTACAGGCGCAGACCTTGGTGATGCAGTGCTTATGGGAAAGCTTTTCACCTTGAGAAAAACTGCCCATATCGGCAGCTGTGAGGTTTGTCTTGATAAAAGTGAGTATCTTGGGATCACAGATCATGAACTGGAGCTGGAGTATACAGGAGAATATCCACAGGAGATCATTGATAAGATAAGAGCGCTCGGCATTGATACCGAGCGCAGACCCTCGGGCAAATATGCAAGGTTCATTGACAGATACATTAAGTCGGGCGCTGCTGAGAGATGATGGATTCAGAAGTACGTTTAAGGATTGACGTTTCTGTTGTTAGTTCGTCCGAGAATGTAGTCAGTAGATACATCATAAAAATCTGCCAGTATGAGTAAATGTTCAACAGGTATGGTAAGTACGCCGCGCTCATATCTGGAATATACAGTCTGACTGGTGAACAGCAGCTTTGCAACCTGAGTCTGATTAAGATCCATATCCTCCCGAAGATCTCGAATCCTAGGAAAATACACAAATATCACTTCTTTTTTTGTTGAAATTGGAAAAAATATTTTTAGTACTTTTTCGTACTATTGACTTTAACATATAATTGTGCTATATTATTAGTATTAGTACTTTTTAGTACTAATACTAATAATTTTTTGGAGGTATAGAATAAATGAGTGATCAGAATCAGAATTATCAGATGAATAACATTCCGCAGGGAGGCTATCCCCAGTATCAGCAGCAGCCCCCTCAGAAGGGCACATCGGGTCTTGCAATAGCATCTATGGTATTGGGTATCGTTGCACTGGTGCTTAGCTGTTTCGGCTGGACAGGTCTCATATGTGGAGCGCTTGCAGTAATAATGGGCGGTATTGCTATAGCTGGTAAGAAGGGCGGCAAGGGTATGGCCATTGCAGGTCTTGTTTGCGGTATTATCGCGCTTATCCCTTCGATATTCGTAATTGCAACAGCTGCGTCGATACTCAGTGAACTTGGCCTGTAAGGAAGTGCTTTTATGGTTTGCAGCAGCTGCGGCACAAATGCAGCGGATAAGGAGACCTTCTGCGGACTGTTTATGGGCTTGCTTACTATAGCGCTTACGATTATTGCTTATAACGATTTTTTTCACCCTGGTAAGTTTTGCGGGGTGTATGTCCTATGAAGCAAAAGAGTGCGCGTATTATCAGCACCGTACTTACGATGTTTGCAGTGCTCACTGTAATACTTTCGGATAAGCTGTTGAAGGTGATCTCAGCCTTTGAAAGAAAAAGTGAGGCGAAATGTGTTTTTAGGGCACACACGGGTCTGCTTTGTCCTGCCTGCGGGAACACAAGATGCGTAAGTTCGCTGCTGAACGGTGATTTGTTTGCAGCAATATCGTATAATGCTTTTACAGTGGCGCTGCTTTTATTCTGCATGGGGCTGTATGCTGAGCTTCTTGCTAATAGCTTTGGCAGAACAGCTGCGGTAATACCAAGGAGCTATAGATTTCTTACGGTGGTCTTGACGCTCTCTGCGGCATATTTTATACTCAGGAATATATTTCCATTCTTGACGGCAGCATAGAATCGGTGACAAACAGAGTGCAGCGATGCGCTCTGTTTTTTGTTTATCTGAGAAATTGAACTTTTTTGAAATTGAACTTTTGGCTGAAAAAATTGAACTTTTGCTTTGTAAAATTGAACTTTTTTCAAAAACACGCCTGAAAATCTGAAAACTATGGCAGCTGACCAGAAAAATAATGCTTGACTTATTTGAACAGATGTTGTATAATAATATTTGTATGTAAAGGCGAATTGCCAAAAGGAAAGGAATTTGATATCAATGTCTAAGGCAAAGAGACTTATCGCTGCTGCAGCTGCTACGGCTGTTTGTGCGGCTTCTTTCACGGGCTGCTCGGATACGACCTACATTATGGAGGTTGGCGGAAAGAAAATAAATGCAGGTATATACATCTACAATATCTATTCTGAGATGTCATATCGTAATATGATGCTCTACTATACTGAGGGCGTTACGGAGGATTTTTTCAGCCAGAAGATAGAGGGCAAGGATTATGCAGATTATCTTTCGGACTATGCACTGAAGGCTACTAAAGAGTATGCTGTTGTAGTGGAAAAGTTTGAGGAATACGGACTTGAGCTTACAAATGATGAGCTTAAAGACATTAACGATTCTGTAAATGATGCCTGGGATTCTCAGGGTGATCTCTATGAATACGAGGGTATATCAAAGGAATCGATAAAGCTGGCTCAGAAGGCTTCTCTGATGAGAGACAAGCTTTTTGATTACTTCTACGGTGAAGGCGGCAAGGAGGAGGTTACCTCTGCCGATATGGAGAGCTATCTCAATGACAACTATATGAGATATAAGCTGCTCACATTCTCAAAGGCTGTTGAAGGTGACGAGAATGCAGATGCTACCAATGCTGAGGCTAAGGATAATTTTGACGAGTACTCAGCAATGGCTGACGGACTTGGATTTGAGGATTTTGACCTTGTGATACACGCTTATGAAGAGAAGGCAGCTGCTGAGCAGGAAGCTGCAGACAGCGCAGCTGAGCTTGATACAGACTCTGACAGTGAGGCTGAAAGCACTGCTGCTGATGACAGCTCTGACGTGGAGGTAAGTGAAGCATCTACAGAAAGTGCTAACGCTTCTGCTGAGGGTGATGACAGTGCAGTCGTAAGTGAGGCTTCAGATGATACGTCTGTTGAGGAGGCTGAGGCAGCTGAGAGCGCAGAGGTATCTGAGGAAGAGGAAGAAGACGAAGATACTGATGAAGCAGAGGAGAGCGCTGCCGGCGAGGATCAGAACCTGACTCTTGCCGGTGCCGATGCAGAGGAGGCTGACGAGGAGCCTCATGAGCATGAGCAGATGGTGAACTTTACTCAGATAAAGGAAGCTTATGAGGAGAACAAGGACACTGAGGACTACGACGATTCTTCATACAAGCTTAATGAGACGATCTACAATATGTCGGCAGGAACGGTAACCACTTACGAGGACGATAACGCTTACTACATCATCGCAAGGGGAGATGTAAGCGAGAGAGCTGCTGAGTATGTTGAGGAAAATCACGACAGTCTTCTTCAGGAGATGAAGGCTGACGAGTTCCAGTCAAAGATAGATCAGTGGGTAGATGAAACTGAGTTCAAGCTTAATAACAAGGCAATAAAGAGGTATACTCCAAAGGTCATTTACGACAGACAGGTAGAGTATTCCGAGAAAAACGGAACAAACTGATCGCAGCTGCGCCGACTAATGTCGGCGCAGATTTTTATTTAAGGATTATTTAATAATTTGATTGTTATACTGAGATCACACTAGGAACAAAAGATAAATGAAAGGCTGCGTGATCGGTATGACAAAGAATGAATTTGCAAGCAGAGTATCAAAGGCAACAGGACTTGACGACGAGACTTCGCTTAAAGTGCTTACAGCTCTTGAGGATAAAAATGTTTTCTCCAAGGCTGAGCAGAAAAACATAGCTGCTGCGATAAGCGAGCAGGCAGACTGCAGCACTGAGGAAGGCGAGAAGATCAGAAGGCAGGTAATGAAGATAATCTCCGACGAGATAAAGGTACAGTCAAAGCATATGCTCGCAGCGAGCGTTGTGGTGCTTACGGTGCTGTTCATCGCAGGGATCATCAAGGGTAAGGAGAAGTAAAAATGTATCTGAGAATACTTAAAAATGACCTGAAAAGAAAAAAGACAATGAATATTATCCTGCTGCTGTTCGTGATACTTTCATCAATGTTCGCATCAAGCAGTATGAACAATATAGTGTCTGTTATGAACGGAACACAGTATTTCCTCGATAAGGCTGAGATCGGAGATTATTTCATACTCACTAATCAGCAGGGCGGCAAGGAAAAGCTGTCCGAAATATTGGACAGCACGGAAGAGGTCGGCGGATACAGAACAGAGGACGTACTTTACCTTGCGTCTGACAGCTATCAGCGTGACGGCGAAAAGCTGGTCGATTTCACGAACGCATCGATCCTGCAGTCAGTAGACAGCTTAAAGATAAACATCTTCAATGAGAACAATGAGAAGCTGACATCGGTGCCTGAGGGGAAGTGCTATATAACGAGCAACATACCCGAGAGAGCTGAGCTTGAGATAGGAGACAAGTTCGACATCGTTATAGATGATAATAAATTGACGTTTGAGTATGCAGGAATGGCAAAGGATGCGCTCTTAGGCTCAGATTTTATGACTAATCCGAGATTTCTCATCAGCGAGAGCGATTATCAGAAGTTTTCAGCAGATGCTGGAAAATACAGCGGAAACATTTTCTACATCGATACTGACGATACAGAAGCTGTTGAGGCTGCAACGTCTAACAGCGTAAAGACTCTGTTCTCCGGCGACAGGGCTATGATCGAGACCAGCTACGTTATGAATATGATCGTTGCAGGCATCATTCTGGTAGTGAGTGTAGGACTTATACTGGTATCAATGGTAGTGCTTAAATTCACTATAGGCTTCACGATCCAGGAAGAGTTCAGAGAGATCGGTGTTATGAAGGCGATAGGCCTTAAAAACCGCTCGGTTAGAGGACTTTACTTAGTTAAGTATGTAGGCATAGCTATAGTTGGTGCGGTGATAGGATTATTCGCAGGTATACCGTTCGGTGATATGCTGCTGGACAGTGTGTCAAAGTCGATGGTGCTCGGAAATGATAACGGGTTGCCGGTATCAGCTGTCAGCAGTATAGCGGTAGTGCTTATAATCACAGGTTTCAGCTGGAGAAGTACCAGAAAGATAAAGAAAATGTCGCCTGTTGATGCGGTACGCAGCGGTCAGACGGGCGAGAGGTTCAAAAAGCGCGGTATAATGTCGCTTTCAAAGAGCAAGCTCGGAACTACGCCGTTTATGGCGGTAAATGATATACTGAGCGCTAAAAAGCAGTTCAGCATAATAACGGCTGTGTTCACAGTTTGCATCTTGATGGTAACTATACTTGCAAATACTGCGAACACACTTAGCAGCGACAAGCTGATGTTCCTGCTCGGAACAACGAAAAGTGATCTTTATCTTGACAAAGCTGAGTCTCAGATGAAGGTGATCGCAGGGCAGATGACAGCGGAAGAGGCTGAAAGTGAAATAGAGCAGGTGCTCAAGGAAAACGGTTACGATGCAGAGGTGCATTTTGAACGCTGGTTCAGCCTGCCTGTAAGGTTTGGCGACAAGAAAGCAAGCGTGCCTTTTCTGCAGAGCAAGAAGACAAAGACTACGGATTATTACTACAGCGAGGGAAAGGCGCCGATGTATCCGAACGAGGTCGCTGTCTCAACACTTTCGCTTGAAAAGATCGGTGCGAAGATCGGAGACACTATCGAGGTAACGGTAGGAGGAGTTCCTCAGGAGTTCATAGTTTCGGGATCGTTCCAGTCGTTCAACAATCTTGGTGAATCTGCACGTTTCCACCAGGATCTTGAGGTGCCCGACTCGGAGATAAGCTCGGCGTTCTCCTTCCAGATAGACTTTGCCGACGACCCCGATAAGGACGAGATCGAAAAGCGCAAGGAAGACCTGAAAGAAATCTTTGGAACTGACAATGTCAATAATTCTGAGGAGTTCGTCAAGGACTGCACG
>JAFUTU010000045.1 GCA_017484095.1 Ruminococcus sp.
CCTTAAATACTTCGATCTTGCTGACCAAAGCCGAGATTATCATTTTCTTCTTTTCAATGGTGCTGTCATCAAATTCCCTTGCCCAGCCTACAAAGACCTCATACATAGGCTTCAGGCTTTCCATTGATTTCTTTTTACCGGTCATTTCGGTATTTAGAGTTTCTATCGCAGTTTCTGTTTCGCTGATCTTTGCCTCGGTGCTTTTAATTACCTTGCTCAGCACATCGGGTGAAAACTGACTATTTCCCATAAGGCTTTCAGCAACTTCTGATTCCAGCTTTTCAAGCTGATGCCTGTGCTTTCCAAGCTCATGCTCCAGCTTAGTGATCTTTGCTCTGTAACTCGACATCTCCTTGTCGAAGTTCTTTTTCAGCACAGCTTCATCGGGAGATTCTTTTATATTTGCAAAGACCTCATGTATCAGCTCGCATACAGAATCATCTATCCTGCTCACAAGATAGGTAGTCGAACCGCTGCACCGGCAAAGACCTCTGCTCTTGTGATAACAGATGTATTTCGGCTGTATCTTCACATACTCTGTTCCGTCCTTGCGAGTGTGCCTGTCGGTATGCTTGATCGTGCTAAGATGACCGCCGCAATGCCCACAGACCATAAGCCCCGAAAGAAGCTGTTTTGTCTTTGTAGTCCTTGCGATCTCACGGGTTTTCTCGTTCTTGACCATTCTCTGTTCAAGTATATGCTGCACTCGATCAAATGTGTAATCATCAATGATCTGCAACGCATTTATACGAGGCGATTCCGTATCACCCGACACCACAAACCCGGTAAGCAGTCTGTTCCTCAGTATGCGATTGATACTGTTGCTTGTGAATTTTGAGCCCTTATGAGTTTTCACTCCGGCTTTATTCAATATCTCAGCACACCTGAAAGTACCATAGCCTTCATTGACAGTTTTTGAGAAGATCTCTCTGACCCAATCAGCTTCTACAGGATCAACTGCAAGGTCATGAACTTCCCTGCCCTTTTTATTAAGCCTTCCTGTGTTCACCAACTGATACCCAAACGGAACCGGACCGCCTGTATAGCTGCCTTCTGCTTTGAGCTGCTGCATTCTTGTCCTGATACGCATTGAGGTCTTTTCGCTCTCGCCCGAAGCCTGCCAGAATCTTATGTAGTTCATCAGCTTATCGACGTGGCTTTCAAACCTCTGCTCGCCCTCCTGAACACTCCATACTCTTATGCCCTGCTTGACGAACCATTCCACAATGAAGGGTGTTTCATCGTCAATTCTTCCGATTCTATCAAACATAAACACAAGGAGAATATCAAACTCTTTGTTAAGAGCCGCTGCCTTCAAGTCCTGTATAGCATCTCTGTCGCTTGCCGATACCTTGAACCCCGACACACCTTTTTCAAGAAACTCCTTGCCTATCGTCCAGCCCATACGGTCTACGAACTCGTGGCAGGCTTCCCTCTGCATTGGTATATCGTCCTTAGTCTTATCGACCTGCTGCTTGGTTGAAACTCTGTATAATGTATAAACCGTATTCATTACGATTACCTCCGATCTCAGATTATGTTTTCTAAATATCGGTAAAGCAATCGTTAATTACAAATCCATTTTGAGGTTATTCTATTTTCAAGCTGCCTTTAATAATAGTATAGCACAGCTCAAATGATTTGTCAACGATTTAAAGTGCGAAACCGATATTTATATTATTTTAAGAAATCCTCTTAAATAGGATAGTTATTATCCTATTTTGCCTTGACTAATGATATTTTTTACTGTATAATATAGTCAAGAGATAAGACCCAACCATGAAAGGAGTTTTTCAATGAATATACCAATTCACTCAACAAATAACGAAGCCTGCAAGTATGACTATTCCAAATACATCAAGGCTACTAAAAGTGAAACGCAGTATGAATCCTTTTCAACTTTTATTGATGAAAAGATTATTAAGTATCGCAAAGAGCACTATGATGATGTTCATGACTTTAATCGTGCTGTAATAGCAAAAATGATTGGTATAAGTACTGGTACACTCACTAAAATTGTCAATGGCAGGCAGGCTACACGAAAACGAGACTTAATTATCGCTCTTTGCTTTGCATTAAAGCTAAGCAAATACGAGGCTGATCAAGCACTAAGTCTTTATCCCATGGCACCTTTAAATCCCAATAACCTTCGTGATCTGGTTATAATCCATGCACTTTATGATGGAGTTTCTGTAGAGAAATTAAATGACATTCTTGAATATCATCATTTCTCAAAACTTAATGTTGTACGCTGCAACAAAAAGGATGAAGATAGAAATTTCTATGTTCCTTATTCCTCATCTCAATATGAGGAATTATCTGTAGATATCGTACCGTATTGCATAGCCGGAGATGATGTGGCATTATCTCTTCATTCACGATATGATCCCGAAACATACAAAGAATATCATTCTACTATGTTAATCCAAAAAACCGGTGATAACAAAATAAAATATCGAATTACATATGATGGCAACTACAATGTAGAGCAGGAAACTGCTGATGGTTGGAAATGTCTATATAGTAACAATTGCTTCGATCAAGAATTTTTAAATGCTAATGAGTGTACTGATGAGGAACTGAATATAGAGATAGAAAAACTCAAAGAATACACCGACCGTAAGGCTCGTTACATACATAGTATGTGTAATGACACACTATATTATAAATACCGTCTGAATGCTGTGAACAATAATGGGGAACTTGAGATCTACGGAGAAATATTCGGTTATGAACACCCTGAACTTCATGAGTATTTTCAAATTGAAATATCATCAAGCAAGTGTAAGTTCACTAAATCCAACGGGAGCAGATTTTTAGCTAAGTATCTCAAACATAGCGAATGGAAAAAAATGTATGGTATGCCAGTACCAACTGAAACAAATAGCTACAGTTCCTTAGCAGAAATCCAAAACAAAGAGTGGCGTAATCAGTTTCTGACACTGTTGGCTCATGCACAAGAATTACTTGATCAAATAAAAGAAAGAAAAGTATTTCTGGTGAACGCACGTGCTTTCTGTGACATTGATATTATTATTGATATATTTAATGTCGCAAAAGAATTTGATTGCTATTCAACAAAGGATTCACCGTTCAACATACCGCATAAAGAATCCTTTATCGGTCCGGACGGAAAACCAATTACGATCGATGACCTTTATCGTGCCGCAGAACTTGACATATTTTCCATAGAGGACTTATGTGCTATTCGCAGTCGGTATGGTTCGCTGGAACGGTTTTTGCATATCGACATCCTATCGCAAACAAATCGGTAAAAATACATTTTGAACCTTATAAGGAGGAACATAATGAACAATCATTCTTACTTAGTTCAGGCTAAGACTTTGTAAAAGATGAAAGGAGAATAAAAATGCCAAAGTATATTGTTGAAGCTCCCGAAGTAAAGAATGGAGAAGAATTAAGCAGTGGTGGAATCCGACGCAATGGCAGAATCGTTGCTCAATATAGGAATCCCACACCATATACTGAACCGGAACCGCAATTGGCCTTAATACCTCTCAAAGAACAGGTATCACCTTTTTCTGCTAAACACCCTGTTTTATCAGCCATAGGCGAAAATGCTAAGTATGAACTGAAGGATATTGGTTATGATCTATGGCAAACTGAAATCAAGCCAAATATCAAAAATTTTTTTAAGAGAAAGATTCATTCTGTCTTAACCAGGAAAGAGACTGGACAGGAAAAAATTCAAACAACCTATGCAAACAGTAAGGGTAATAACGATCCCGACTCTGATGTCCCGATAATTACCATCACGAAAGTTGTGTAAGAATTGTCGAAGAATTCATAAACATCCATTTCCATTGAACACAATAAGCGTAAGGGCTGCCGAGTGCAGCCCTTATTTACCTTATAGTTGATTATCTCAGCTTTATGTGATATTACAACATATAAAAAATATGAAGTCCATTTTCTCAAATGTAGCAAACACTATGCACACAAAACGTATTTACTATTCCAACATCACCTATGGTAAGAAGCATTTTACATGAAATGCTTTATAATGAATCAATGCATCTGCCACTATAAGCCATCATATAGATTTTTAGATTATGAGCTGAAATAGTATTAATCTATCGTCATAACCATTCTATTCCCTAGTATAAGTATTATTTTCCTGAGCTAATATATATCACTTAAATAATTAATAGTATAGAACTCCCCTGTTCATTCGTTTTCTTTGTTATCCTCCTTCGGGCTATTGCTGTTCATCACTCTCTCCTCAAAACTGTCACAAAGCAAGGAAAGGAGATTCTCTTTCAGTTTAGGGTTACTCCCCTTGAACGTAATAGTAACATCACAGTCACCATATCTGCGCTCTATCTTAGGTTCCTCGCTCAGACAATCCCCTCCCCTGCCGTTAAAACCTGCCTCAGCGACTTGGCGGAGCAAAGCATAGCGGTCTTGTTCCCCTCCAGATCAGTGATGACCGTAAACGTCCCGAAGCTGCCTATCTTCACTTCAACTCCCTCGGCAAGAAGCTGACGGATAGTGTCCATCACTGAATTTATACAGCGATAAGCTGTCTGCTCGGATATACCCTTGCGTTCTGCCAGTTCTCTTGTAAATTCTTTTGTATCCATTATCATTCTCTCCTTTCCCTTGTCAGTTCCCTTCTGATGAAGGTTATGTATCTTCTCTGCTTACCGCCTATCCGTTTTTCGGGGCGGTATCTGACGTCCTTTCTCATTACCCAGCCGACCTTGATGAGGTTAGCTCTGAACAGAGTATTCAGCACAGTACGGATATTGATGCGGGGCTTTTCGAGCCTTGTGAGGAAATCATCACACAAACCGACTATCACCGACGGTATGATGTAGATGTAATTATCATCATAATAGCCGAGCAGCGTTTTTGTCGGATCGTTCTTGTAGAACTCACCTACCGGCAGCAGAGAGGTATTCTTGTCAGCAACAAAGTCCTTGAGCAGATACATAAAAACCTCAGTATCTCTGTTCTCAAACCTCATACTCGTCACCCCACTTGCCGACAGCAAGTATCGCTGCGGTAAAGAAACCAATAGTCCCACCGACCATTATTCCAATCACAAACTTTATCATTTTTATTAGTCCTCCATTATTATACAGCACGTTTGGGTGCTTTCCGGCTGACGACATCAAGCTCGTCCAACCGTTTTTTTATTCTTTTGGGATACTCCCTGTCCGTTTCATAGAATTTCCGTTTTTCTTGTTCAGAGCCGAAGAGCAGTGTATCAACGCAGTGCTCGACATAAGCTTTATTGTGTATGCTTTCAAGATATCGGTCATTGACATTATCTATCGGGCTGCGGGGATCGTATATTCTCTCCCAATACGCTAAAAGCTTTTTATACTCGATCAGCGTATGCACCGATTCACCCAGCCACAGCTTAAACTCGTCATTCTTTCTTGGTCTTGGATTAATGGGTTTGGCGATCTCCCCTGTTTCAAGTCCAAGTCCGAAGTCCTTGTTTATCAGCTTGGCAGCTTCAATGTTTGAAAGTCCGTAGAGCTTCTGAACGAGGTCAACATGGTCTCCGTGTTCACCACAGCCGAAGCAGTGGTAATGATCTTCATAGACCTTAAAGCTGGGGTGCCTCTCATTGTGGAACGGGCAGCAGACGAAACCGCCTCGGTCCACCTCCAGACCGTTAAAGCGAACGAGGTCTTTAAGGTCAACCCTATCCATAATGTCCTGAAAGATGTTGCTTGTCATATTTCCTCCCTTAATCCGGTATTATTTGAAAGACCTGATAAATGATAGGTCGGTCACTGGCGATCCGCAAA
>JAFUTU010000008.1 GCA_017484095.1 Ruminococcus sp.
CCCACCCTGTCCGCCAATATTTTTTACCAGCATTTGCGGATCTACCCAAGTGGTGAAGGGGCTCCCCTGCTAAGGGAGTAGGTCGGGAAACCGGCGCGAGAGTTCAAATCTCTCGATCCGCGTTAAAAGTCTCGTAAACATTATGTTTACGAGACTTTTTTTATCCCTTTTGCTTATTCAGTTTCTTGTGGATATTGTCGATATCCTCGGTGGAGCCTCCGCCGTTATCATTCGGATCACGGAATTCTCCCTTTTCGACTAGTCTCAGGAAGGCGTCAACAACATCACTTGTAAGCTGAGTGCCTCTTACCTCCTTCATGATAGATACAGCCTTTTCAAAGTTCATTCTCTTTCTGTATGGTCTGTCAGAATACATCGCATCAAAGGTATCCGCAACTGCGATTATCTGTGCTACACGAGGTATCTCCTCGCCTTTCAGACCTTTCGGGTAGCCCTTGCCGTCAGGTCTCTCATGGTGGGCTCCTGCGCCTATCGCAAGCTCAGGCATTATGCTGATGTCTTTCAGCGCATTATACCCGAGAGATGAATGAGACTTGATTATTGAAAACTCCTTATCGGTAAGCTTTCCGGGCTTGTTGAGCACCTCAGGAGGTACACCGATCTTGCCGATGTCATGCATGAGCGCTATATTATAGTATTTTTCAATTGTTTCATCATCGTAGCCGAGCTCTTTCGTCAGCATTGAAGTGTAATCCGCAACTCTGGTAGAATGACCGTTTGTATACTTATCCTTCATATCGACTACCTTAGCGAAAGCCTGAACGATCTCACGGATAAGCTGTTTCTGCTCGTTCTCTTTTTTGAGGAATTTACGTGTACGGTGATCTATGTAAAGAGTAACTATTATACCTATTATGAAAGCGCCCAGCAGTATGCAAACAACTCTCACCCATATTTTTTCAAAGAAAGATTTTTCTTTTGTGATAAGTATGCTGAGCTCCTTACTGCTTTGACCGTGTGGGTCCTCTATCTGCATCACGAAGTGATAATCTCCGCCGCTGAGGTTGGTATAGCTTATCGGAACAAGCTCGCTTCTTTTAACGCTTGCGGTGTTCTTATCAAACCCTTCAAGGTGATACGATACCTGCGGGTTCATAAGTGAATAACTGTAAACATAGCTGTAAATAGTAAGCTTCTTAGTAGATGAGGGTATCACAAAGCTGCCGTTGTCCTCAGGGTATATGAAATTACCGTCAGCATTTATATACGGAACAGCCATTTTGATATCACTTACGTTGTCAAAGGCATTTTCGATGTTTACCTTAGCGATGCCTGTTGTGCCTGACATATAAAGGTCACCGCTTTCTGTAAGCTCACTGTAGGAGTTAGATGTAGCTATACAGGAAAGGCCGTTATCTTTTCCGTAGTAAAGGGGAGTGATCTCTTCGTTTTTGAGAAGCTCTTCAACTTCAGTAACATAGATGCCGTTGCTGCTAAGTATCCACATCTCGCCGTTTGAGTTTTCGTACAGATCAAAGTTGTTGGAATACGGGAAGTTTTTGATAGTCGTTATCTCATGGTCTGCCGACATATAAGCGATCGAGTTGCTTGTAACTATCCAAAAAATTTCCCTGTTATTATCTTTCTTTATTCTCATCACGACATCTGAGCTCAAACCGTCCTCTGTGCCGTAGTGAGTTATCTTACTGCCGCTGATATCATAAATGCCGCCGCCGTCAGTTCCGATAACGATATCTCCCTTGCTGCTCTCTACTGCGGTAAGTATCTCTGTGTTGGTTATGCCGTCAGCCTCACCGTAGACGGCTGTCACTTCGTCGTTTTTAATTACAGCAACGCCGCCTGTGCAGGCTGCGAGCATAGAGCCGTCATTGCACTCAAAAACAGTTCTTATCCTGTCTGAGGGCAGACCGTCATCAGTTGTGAAGCGCACAACATTGCCGTTGTCATAGCGGACTAAGCCCTCTTCACCGAAGGTAGAGAACCACAGCCTGTTTTTACTGTCCCTGATAATTGATCTTATCTTGCTGCTTTGCATCATTTCGAGCAGGTCTGTGTCGTCAAATTCTTTTCCAGATGCAGATACTGAGCTCTTTATCGGAAGTCTGCCGAGCTTATCTTCACCATCTAAAACTATAAGACCGCTGTTTTTTGTACCTATAAAAAGCTGATCGTTATAGAGACAGGTCGAATACACCACTTCACTGCTAAGATGATATTTTTCAAAAATGTCTGTGAACTGATTTGGAACTATCTTCATAACTCCCTGTTGAGAGGATACGAACCACAGATTTTTCTGATAATCTGTCATCATTCCTTCAACAGCAGTTGTAAGCGGTATGTTGCCCACAGGTACAAATTCATTCCCATTGACAAAGCCGATGCCGCTGTCAGTGCATACCCAGACCATATCGCCAACGAATTCTATCGAGTTGATATAATCAAGAGGGGAGATGTCTATAGTCTTTGTGATAAAAAAGTTGCCGACAAGTCTGCCGTAATAAAGCTCGGAGCTCTGGTTGCCGATGTAAACAAATCCGGGATTATCGGGGTCAGGCAGGACAGAGTGTATGTTTGAGATGCCAAGCTTTGCCGCACTGTAAAATGCAGTCAGCTTTTTGTCCTCAACAGTAAACACAGAGCCTTCTTTTGTTACTCCGTATATAACATCATTGCATACACGGAGCATACGCACATATTCTGAACTTATCTGCGGGTCATTGAGCATTTGCAGCTTCTGGTCTTCATCAATAACTGCCATACCAAGAGTGGTAGCCAGATATATATTGCCCTTGCTGTCCTCAGTGATAGACCTTACTGAAAGAGATTCCAGTCCGTCATCATGGTTGAACATCTTGAATTCGCCGTTTTCCATTACAGCAGCGCCGCTGTCGTTAGTGCCGACCCAGAGCCTGTTATTTGAATCAACGAATAAGCTCATGATGCTTGCCAGCCCTGTTGTTGAGTCGATACGTTCAAAAGTGTTTCCGTCATAGCGGATAAGTCCGCTGTAGCTTCCTATCCAGATAAAGCCCTCGTCTGTCTGAACTATCGCATTCGCTTCAGAGGTAGGCAAGCCGTTAGTATTATCATAAAGCACGGCAGAATAACCCTCGCCTTGGCCTGTAGGATCAACGGAGATAGCATCATAGACTGTGTCTTGCGAATCGGCAGCGTGAACGTCTATATCCGTATCAAGACCTGAAGAAAATACAGACATAACAGCGCTCAGCGCAATGACAGAAGCCATTAATGCCGCTGTACGCTTAGCTAAAGCAGAACCAAATGAAAACATATGCTCAACTCCCTTCATAGAGATAACGACATAATAATCTATACTAAGTATTGCATATTTTTTTGCTTTTGTCAATCAAAAAGTGATACGGCATCTTTACTTTTTAAGAATTATATGCTATAAGTGCTCGCAGCACGGCTGGACATAGCACATAAAGCTGTGCACACAAGTTTTTTGTCCGCGCGCTTTACTTTTGATTTATTTTATGATATAATGTATGAAACCTTTTAAGGAGATGTTATAAATGAAAAAATATATAGCTATTATCATAGCGGCAGCGGCGATATGCTGTACTGCCTGCGGCGAAACAGGCGAGAGCTCGTCAAAAAAGGAAAAAACTGAAAAAGGGTCATCAATAGTTGTTAGCGAGGAGAGCTCGGCAGCTGAGGAGGAGAGCTCTCAGCAGGAAGACAATAAGATAGAGGAGCCTTCATCGGCTGAGGACGACAGCTCTGAGATCGGGCAGGACCCTGACGGCAATTATGAGGATACAGATACTATCGCACCGGGTCTATGGTGGTCTGTTGCCTCAACTGATCTGGGCGATGATGATTATTACAGAAACGATACGTATTATGAATTCCGTGAGGACGGTACAGGCTATGCTCTCGATCAGTATTCAGGTCAGGGAATAGGGTTTGAATATGCACTTGAAGGCAATAAGCTTACGCTCAAGCTTGAGATAATAAGTGGTGATGAAACTACCTATCAGGAACTTGCTCTGAACGTTAAGTTTATTAACAAGGATAATATGGAGTTTTCGACAGATGACGGCTTCACTGAAAGTCTCACATATTTGAGTGATGAGCCGATAGCCCAGTTTGAAGTTTACACAACCAGTGAACTTGAAGATATGGCACAGAATTACTTCAATGCTTCTGACGGACGCGGCTGTGATATTGCTATTGGCTCAATAGACCGTAATGATATGGTACAGATCGTTATGTACGAGGGCGACAATGCAGCAGATATCGTTGACATCTATACTATTGACAGATACACCGCCAAGGGCACTGACAGCAAGGGTGAGGAGGTAGACCTTCTGGATCCGCCTACGATATAAAAAACAAGGGACTGTTGCATTGCAGCAGTCCCTTATATTTATCAGCCCTTGTATTCAGTGCCGTAGTAGCACGCTTTGTATATCTCTTTAAGCTCGCTTATAAGAGGATATCTTGGGTTTGCACCTGTACACTGGTCATCAAATGCGTCCTCTGACATCTGGTCAAGCGTAGCAAGAAAATCCTCCTCACTGATGCCGTAGTCAGCGATCGTCTTCTTGCAGCCTGTGGTCTCTTTGAGCCAAGCGACCTTCTTTAACAGCTGCTCGAACGTATCCTTATCATTCTTGCCGAAGATACCGAGATAATTAGCTATTTCACAGTATCTTTCAAGTGTGTGAGGATGATCGTACTGAGAGAAGGTGCCCATTTTTGCAGGAATAGGGTTTGCGTTGAAGCGCATAACATTCTCTATCACCAGAGCGCAGCAGATACCGTGCGGCAGGTGATGATAAGCACCCAGCTTATGTGCCAGTGAATGACCTATACCGAGAAAAGCATTTGCAAATGCCATACCTGCAAGAGTTGCGGAATGTGCCATGTTTTCTCTTGCCTTTACAGCAGTCTGACCGTTTTCAACACACTCGGGCAGGTTTTCAAATGTTAGCTTTAATGATCTGAGAGCAAGACCGTCAGAGAAATCTGTAGCCATAACAGATGCGTAAGCCTCTATAGCGTGTACCATAGCATCGAGACCCGATGCGCAGGTAAGACCCTTAGGCGCCGACATCATAAGGTCAGTATCAACGATAGCCATATTAGGCATCAGCTCATAATCAGCCAGAGGATACTTAGCTCCTGTCTTTTCATCAGTGATAACTGCAAACGGAGTGACCTCAGAGCCTGTTCCCGAAGATGTAGGAATTGCTACAAAGTAAGCCTTCTCTCCCATTTTAGGGAATGTGTATACTCTCTTCCTGATATCGATGAACCTCATTGCCATATCCATGAAGTCAGCCTCCGGGTGCTCATAGAGTACCCACATTATCTTTGCAGCGTCCATAGCTGAACCGCCGCCCAGCGCGATTATTACGTCAGGTTCAAATGCAGTCATAGCCTTGGTACCCTCTAAAGCGCAGGCGAGTGTCGGGTCGGGCGCAACGTCAAAGAAGGTCTCGTGTACTATTCCTAATTTATCGAGCTTATCAGTGATAGGCTTTGTGTAGCCGTTCTTATAGAGGAACTGGTCAGTAACGATGAATGCTTTTTTCTTGTTCATAACCGTGCTGAGCTCATCAAGAGCAACAGGCAGGCAGCCCTTTTTGAAATATACCTTCTCGGGTGCTCTGAACCAAAGCATATTCTCTCTCCTCTCAGCTACAGTTTTTATATTGAGCAGGTGCTTTATGCCGACGTTTTCAGAAACGGAATTTCCGCCCCATGAGCCGCAGCCCAGCGTAAGCGACGGTGCAAAATCGAAGTTGTAAAGATCTCCGATACCGCCAAGTGAGGACGGAGTATTGATTATCAGTCGGCAGGTCTTCATTCGTTCTGCGAACTTCATAAGCTTTTCGCGTTCGTTAACGTTATCTATCCACAGCACTGAGGTGTGTCCGAGACCGCCGTCATTGTTGAGGAGTGTCTCTGCGATATCAAGTGCGTTGTCAAAGTCTTTCGACTTATACATTCCGAGGATAGTCGTCAGCTTTTCATGGCCGAAAGCCTCATCACGGTCTGTTCTTGTAGCTTCGCCTATGAGAACCTTTACGCTCTCGGGCACTTCAAAGCCTGCAAGCTTAGCTATCTCAAACGGTCTCTTGCCGACTATCTTAGCATTGACAGCACCGTTGATAAGCATAGTGTTTCTTACCTTGTCTGCTTCCTCATCGTTGAGGAAATAGCAGCCTCTTGCCTTGAATTCTTTCTTGACGGCAGCATAAATGCTCTTGTCAACTATAACTGTCTGCTCTGTAGCGCAGATCATTCCGTTATCAAAGGTCTTGGAATGGATTATCGAGCTTACTGCGTTTACGATATCGGCAGACTTATCTATGATAGCAGATGCGTTTCCCGCACCAACTCCGAGAGCAGGAGTTCCCGAAGAATAAGCAGCTTTTACCATTCCCGGACCGCCCGTAGCAAGTATAGTGTCCGACTCCTTCATAATAAGGTTTGTCATATCAAGAGAAGGCACATCTATCCAGCCGATGATCCCCTTTGGAGCACCTGCTGCAACCGCTGCTTCATATACGATCTTAGCGGCAGCGATAGTTGAGTTTTTAGCCCTCGGGTGAGGGGAGATGATGATGCCGTTTCTTGTTTTCAGACAGACAAGCGTTTTGAAAATAGCGGTAGAGGTCGGGTTGGTGGTAGGTATTACAGCACCTATAAGCCCTATAGGTTCATAAAGCCTTGTCGTTCCAAACGCAGGATCTTCGTCAAAAACGCCGCAGGTCTTCTCGTTTTTATACTTGTTGTAGATGTGCTCGGCAGCATAGTTATTCTTTATCACCTTGTCCTCTACAACGCCCATGCCTGTTTCCTCAACAGCCATTTTTGCAAGTGGTACTCTCGCCTTGTTGGCAGCAATAGCAGCAGCCTGGAATATCTTGTCCACCTGCTCCTGAGAGTAGTGTGAGAATATCTCCTGAGCAGCCCTTACCTCTTTGATCTTAGCTTCAAGCGTTTCAACAGAGTCTACGTAGTTTACCATAGCCATTCCTCCACGTTAATATAACACCGATATGATCGGCACTGATCCTTGTCTTTATACACATTATAACAGATTGTTATTTTTTTGTCAATCTTTGATATTTACATTTTGAAGCTGCAAAGCACCTTCAGATTATGCAATTTTCATAAATAATGAATATACTATTATTATAACCGCAGACGCAGTCTTTGTCAATAAGAAAAAGGGGGAATATATACGAATATATAACACATTACAAAAAGAGTGAGCGATAATTTGCCAAGATATGAGAATTACTTTCAGAAACAGCGATGCTTGTGATTATAACGAAAATAACCCTTGACAAAAAGGACATTTGTAGTTATAATATACATTAGTGAATTTTATACATAGGAGGGTTATTATGTCCGCTAAAAGGTTTATAGCTTCAAGTGAGATCTATGACATCTATGAAGATGACGGAATGGCTGTGCGTATTTATAAAGGATCGCAGTACAAGGAAAAGTGCCTCTATGCAGCGCTCACGCATGCAAGATGTGAGACTACTCTTGTAAATTCGTTTATCAAGATGCCTATTATAAGAGAGGTATCCGTTATCGAAGGCAACTGGTCTCTGACAATGGATTTTATAAAGGGAAAGACAATGCAGCAGCTCATGGATGAAGATCCTGACAAGAGGGATGCATATCTTGACCAGTTCATTGATATTCAGACCGAGATACACGCACAGTATATGCCGCTGCTATCAAAGCTAAAAGATAAGATGGCAAGGCAGATAAAGGGTCTGGGTCAGATCGATGAGATCAAGAAGTATGAGCTTCTGACTAGGCTTGATTCCATGCCTAAGCACATAAAGCTTTGTCATGGCAGTCTTGAGCCTAAGAACGTCATCATCAATGATGAGGGTACATATGTTATCAACTGGGGCTCTGCAAGGCAGGGAAATGCGTCTGCCGATGTTGCGAGGACATATCTGCTCCTGTGCCTGAATATGCCTGATATCGCTGAGGCTTACCTTGAGAAATACTGTGTAAAGACAGGCACCTCAAAGCACTATGTTCAGGCTTGGCTGCCGATAGTTGCAGCGGCTCAGCTTGACAAGGGTGTTGAGAAGGAGAAAGAGCTTCTTATGAAGTGGATAGACGTGGTCGATTACGGCTAAATTTGGTTATTATGTAATAATAATGTAACCTTTGCTTGTGAAAGATATATAAAAATTTTTAGATCCCGATCGTGATGTTTCGTCATAATCGGGATTTTTTATTGCAAATCGGTACAAATGCTTTACAGAGGAAAACGTGTGTGCTATAATTTATAGCCGTGAGGTTATATTTCGCGCTTTTATGCGCTTTGAAGGGAGAAAAATAAAGATGAAGGCGGCAAGCTTTGTGGCAGTGTTTGTGGTTGCGGCAGTCTGTCTTACAGGCTGTGGAAGCTCTGCTAAGAAGAGCGCTAAAAAAACTGCAGAGGCTGCTGTTACTGAGCAGAGAGAGCTTTCCGAACAGGTCGTTATCGAGCAGCTGCCTGCTGCTGATGAGTTCGAAAAGATACCTGATGAGGCGATAGATGCCTTTAATTACAGCGTAAGTGAGCTCAAAAGGGTCTGTCCCGTTGAAGGAAAGACAAAAAGGCTTTACGGCTATGTAGGAGAGGAAACGGTCGCGGATGCTGACTGTTATGTTTTTTGCGTATATGATCAGAAGAAGGACGAAACGTTCTACGTTGGAAAAATAGCTAAGACAAAGGCTGATGACAGACTTTATCTTTATGATGAGAGCCTTGGCTATGAGATCATTGAGACTGATGATGAGCCGCGCTGGTCTGAGACTGTGACAGCTTCATATGCAGCAGAGATCACTAAATAAGATATCTTCATACAATACCTTAAATAATTGCGAAAAGACCCGACAGATCGTTTCTGTCGGGTCTTTTCTGGCTACTATGCTTGTTTGTTTCATGCTCTGTTGGGGGCTTTCCGGTCGCCCCCAAACCCCTTCGGGTATATATTTTTGTTTAGATAGATCAAGACCCGACAGAGCGTTTCTGCCGGGTCTTTTCTTACGTCTATCAGATCATTCGTCGTCTTTTTCAACTGCTGCGATCTCATAGATGTACTTGACACTTGTATTTATGCCCTCTGCTGCACCTGAGAAGTTATCTGCCTCTCTTGCTGCCTCTTTCAGAGCTTTGATCCTGTCGATAAGTGCGGGAACATTATCGTGGTAAGCATCTATTATCTTATCAACAGCTTCTTCCTTGAACTGTTCGAGTCCTTCACTCAGTTGCTTTGAGCCGTCCTCCAGCTGCTGAACGCCGTCTGTCAGCTTTGGAACTGAATTCTTAAGCTCCTGCATACCGCCGAAGAGCTTTGCGCTGCCGTCGGAGAGAGTTACAGTGCCCGAAGAGAGCTCAACAAGTGAGCTGTAAAGTGTTGCTGTGCCGTCCTTTAGCTGTGTACTGCCCGATGAAAGCTGAGAAAGACCGCTGTCAAGAGTTTTCATTCCCTTAGTAAGATCAGGCATATTGGCATTGAGCTGAGCTGTGCCGTCCTTTAGCTGAGATACGCCTGATTTAAGGTCACCGTTGACCTTCTGATCAAGTGTGTTCAGACCGCCGGATATCTGGGATACGCCGTTCTTTACATCGCCGTCAACGCTCTGTTTGAGTGTATTCAGACCGCCTGAAAGCTGAGCTGCTCCTGATTTAAGGGCGCTGTCGCTGCCGTTTACACTGTTGTTGAGTGAGCTCAATCCACCCGAAAGCTGTGATACACCTGACTTCAATGTGCTTGACTGACCGTTTATCTGCTCGTTTAGCTTATCAATGCCGCCGTCAAGTGCTGTGACACCAGCTTTGAGAGTGCTTCCTGTGCCGTTTACACTGGAATTGAGCTTATCGGTACCTGCCTTGATCTGATCTACACCTGATTTTAATGCACCAAGCTTCTGTGTGAGAGTGTCGGCATCAAGGTTTTCGAGCATACCGTCAACACTTGTTTTAACTGTCGAAGCGCCTGTTGAAAGTGCAGCAGCACTGTCAGAAAGGGAAGCGCCTGCATTGCCGTTAGCGTCGTAAGCTGTACCGCCGGAAACCATAGCGTTATAAATGCTTTCCTGATAGGAGATCGTCTGCTGAAGCGTTGCGATAGCAGTCTGTACCTCCTGCGTAGGCTCAGCGATCGACTGAAGAGCCTGAAGAGCCTGCTTATTAGCGCTTATCGTTGAATAAAGATTCTGAGCAGCTGTGTTTATACCTGCTGAGAGCTGAGTTGCTCCGCCTGATATCTTATCCATACCTGCATCGAACTGAGCAGCGCTCTCGGAAACATCGGGAACATTTCCGATACCTGCATTGAGCTGTTCAGACAGCTGGTCAACACCTGCGGAGAGCGCCGCAACGCCGTTTGAAAGGCTTTCCTTGTTGTCCTTTCCGTAAAGGCCGTAATAAAGCTGGTCTGAGCCTGCCGAAAGGGCAGCAACACCGTTTGCAAGGCTGTTCTTGTTGTCCTTTCCGTAAAGACCGTAATAAAGACTGCCTGCGCCGTTATTAAGAGCAGAAACGCCGTTTGAAAGGCTGTTTGTGTTGTCCTTTCCGTAGAGACCGTAGTAAAGCTGTCCTGCGCCGCTGTTAAGAGCAGAAACACCGTTTGAAAGGCTCTGCTGGTTGTTCTGTCCGTAGAAGCTGTCATAGAGCTGACCTGCGCCCTTGTTAAGAGCAGAAACTCCGCTTGCAAGGCTGTTGTCGCCTGTGAAGAGTGCATTATAAAGCTCAACTGATGCTGTATTAAGTCTGCCTACGCCGTCAGCTACTTTGCCTGTGCCGTCTACAAGGGCGGTAGAGCCGGACTTTGCTGACTTCAAGCCGCCTTTGATCTGGTCAGCTGCTGAATCAAGCTTGCCTGCTCCGTCCTTTATCTGAGATGCGCCGCTTGTGAGCTTAGATGCTCCTGAGTTAAGCTGGTCTGCACCTGAATAAAGCTGATCTATACCTGTTATAAGTGTGCCAGTGGATTCATTGAGTGTTTTTATGCCTGCATAAAGCTCAGCAGAGCCGTCAACGAGCTGTTCTGTGGCATCGGTCAGCTCATCAAGCTTATCCTCAATGTCTTTGAGAGTATCGTCATAGTCGATATCAAAGCGTGAGAAGACCTCATTGGTCGCAACTGTGAAAGATGTTTTCATCTCGAAGTCCTTGACATCTGCCGAGAACTCAAAATACTCAGGTATCTCGATCTCGTCGTGGTCTTCAAGACCTAGGTCCTTCTTGATCCCCGGGAGACCTACACCCATAATGATGTCTCTGCTGCCGTCTGAGATAAGTCTTGCGTTCTTAACACTTACGTTTGAGAATATCTCATTATCAAGGATAACTCCTGTAGCACAAAGGTACGGGATATAGATATCCTCGTTCTTGTCGCCTATCTTGACGGTCTTCTTGGCTTTGTTCGTGTATTCATACCTTACTGTGAGCTTGCCGCTTTTTCCGAGAATATCAGCGGGATCAACTGTCTTTCCGTCAAGCGTATAGGTTACCTTAACATCTATCGGTGTTTCCTTGTCGGTATAGCCTTTGTAGTAAATGTCACCGCCGTTTGTGTTCCATGTCATTGAATCTCCGCTGCCCGAATAATCCTCATCGGTTTTTACATTTTCAATGTCAGTGAGTATCGAAGCATCGGGCAGGGAAGTAAGTCCATCGGGGTTTTTGAGCCAGTTGCTGACGATGGTTTTCTCCTGCTTGCCCTGTGCGTCTGTAATGATGAATACGGTCTCTTCCTTTGCCTGACCATCATTGCTTCTGACTGTTACGGAAGGAGCGGTTATTTTCTTATCTTCTTTCTTTTCAGTCTGAGATGTTTTTGTATCTTTTTTTGCTTTTGTGTCTGTCTCGGCAGCTGCATACATACCTGTGCTGGCTGCGGAAAGAACTACAGCAAGAACTCCTGCAATAAGCTTATTATGATTTTTCATAGCGATTATCTCCTTATCTGTCAATGTATCTCAGGGAGCTTGTAAAGACGGCTCTCTTTATTCTTCATTCCCATTGTTGTGTGAAGTATTATTGGGTCGAGCAGCATAAGCATCGAAGGAAGTATGCAAATTACTGTTACCATGCTTATAAGAGCACCTCTTGACATCAGTGAGCACAGCTGAGAGATCATATCAACGCTTGAATACATACCGACGCCGAATGTTGCTGCGAAGAAGCCCAGCGCACTTACTATGATAGACTTCATAGAGGTCGATAGGGCAATGTATACAGCCTCTTTCTTTCTCTTGCCTGTTGATCTTTCAAGCTTGTATCTGGTGGTCATAAGTATCGCATAATCGACCGTTGCGCCAAGCTGTATCGTGCCTATTACGACTGATGCTATAAACGGGATGACCGTATGAGTATAGCATGGGATACCCATATTTACGAACACTGCAAACTCTATAACAGTTACAAGTATTATAGGTAGTGAAACTGACCTCAGTGCGATCAGGATAATTGCGAACACAGCTGCGATAGATACAACATTCACAACCTTGAAGTCATGATCTGTGATAGTGATAAGGTCTTTTGTAGCAGGTGCTTCACCGATAAGCATTCCGTCCTTATCATAGTCTTTGATGATGTCCGAGATCTGATCTATCTGATCGTTCACTTCATCAGATGCGACCTTGTAGTTTGAACCCACCAGAAGCATCTGATAATCTCCGCTCTTAAGCATTTTTGTGATCCTCTTTGGCACCACCTCAGATGGAATAGACGGTCCGATAAGTGTATCAAGTCCGAGGCAGAATTTAACTCCGTCGACTTTTTCGATCCTGTCAGCCATTGAGTTTATATCCTTGGACTTCATCGAAGAGTCACAGATTATCATATGGGTCGATGCCATGTGATAATCTTCATCAAGCTTTGAGTTAGCCACAACGCTGTTAAGGTCTTTGGGGAGCGTGTCTGTAAGGTTGTAGTAAACGTCTGTATGGGTCTGTCCGTAAACGGCAGGTATAAGCAAAACTACAAACAGTATCAGGAAAAGCCAGTGGTGATCGGTAATGAATTTAGACGGCTTATCGAGACTGGGTATTATGTCCTTGTGGATAGTTTTTGAAAGCGGCTTATCAAAAACAAGTATCATTGAGGGAAGTATGGTTATGCAGCAGATAACGCCGATAACAACGCCCTTTGCCATAACGATACCCATATCCATACCAAGCTTGTAGGTCATAAAGCAAAGTGCCAGAAAGCCTGCAACTGTCGTTACCGAGCTTGATACAACGGATACGAACGTTTTTCCGATAGCCACTGCCATTGCTTCCTTGCTGTTCGGCTCATGCTCCTTTTCTTCCTTGTAGCTGTGCCAGAGGAAGATAGAGTAGTCCATAGTTACCGCAAGCTGGAGCACTGCTGCCAGAGCTTTCGTGATGAATGATATCTCACCCATGAGTCTGTTTGTTCCGAGGTTATACACTACAGCCATTCCGACGCTGACTAAGAAAAACACAGGTATCAGGAACGAATCCATAGTTACTGCAAGGATTATGCTGAGAAGTATAACTGCGATTATGACATACATCACTGTCTCTTTAAGAGTCAGATCCTTGATGTCCTCAACTATCGAGGTCATACCGCTGATAAAGCAGTTCTTGCCGCAGATCTTTCTTATCTCTACTACAGCGTTAAGAGAGCCGTCAGATGATGTAGCCTCATCAAAGAATACCGCCATCATTGTTGAGTCTTCGGCATTGAACACCTTGTATATCTTGTCAGGCAATATTTCCTTCGGCAGTGAAAGATCTGCCAGGCTGTCATACCAGAGCACATCACACACGTGATCGACACCCTCGATCTCGCCCTTTAGCTTTTCGACCTGCTTATCGTTCATTCCGTCAACTATAACTAGCGCAAAGCCGCCTTTGCCGAATTCATCGAGCATTATGTCCTGACCCTTCATGGTTTCAAGGTCCTTGGGCAGGTAGGAAAGAATATCGTAATTGGTTCTTGTATTGATATATCCTATCGCCGCAGGTATCAGGAGAAGCACGCTCAATATAAGTATAGGTATACGCAGCTTTACAACTGCCTTTCCAAACTTGTGCATATATGTCCTTCCTTTCGATCTGTTAACTGATACTAACAGTATATTACAAAAATGACCGATAGTCAATAGAAAATGACCGTCGGTCAATATTTTTGTAGAGTTGCACAAAATATAAGTTGAATAAAAATGACTGTTGGTCATTTTTGGCCCTTGACAGGAGAAAACCAATATATTATAATGATTAATACAGAACAACACTAGGTCAAAACTATCGGGGGCTGTACACAATGAATAAGCTTGACAGCAATAAAAAGAAAAAGGAAGACTCACTTTTAAACACTGCGTTCAGTCTTTTCACCACTCAGGGCGTAAGCAAGACGTCCATCTCGGACATTGCGAGCAAGGCAGGTGTTGCCAAGGGAACGTTTTATCTGTATTTTAAAGATAAATATGATATCAGGAACAGACTCGTATCGCATAAATCGTCTCAGCTGTTCAGGGCAGCGCTTGAGTCGCTCAGGGCTTCGGGAAAGAAAATGAGCTATACTGAGAAGATCATATTTGTTGTAAATGACATTCTCGACCAGTTAAATGACAATAAGTCGCTTCTAACGTTTATATCTAAGAATCTGAGCTGGGGCATTTTCAAAAGCGCGCTTACTACGCCCATAAAAAACGACGATATTGATTTTAAAGATATCTACACTGAGATGATAGCAGATGCGCCGTATGAGATAGATCAGCCTGAGATAATGATATTTATGATAGTTGAGCTGCTCAGCTCGACCTGCTATTCGGCCATACTTTATAATGAGCCTGTAACTCTGGCTGTGCTTAAGCCGTATCTTTATAAATGTATTGAAGAGATGATAGAGTCACATTATATTAAGGACAGGCCTGCAAAACAAGCCTGATAAAAAATTAGCGCGGAGAACCCCATTGGCGTCAGTGCCGAGTTTTCCGCGCTTTTTTCTGATGTTTTTGGTAAAGATGATAAAATATTTAAAACCTATTGACAAAGTAGGAAATAGGTGGTATAATATTTCTAATTCATATGATTGCTATAGGAATTATGTAATTTCACCGAATGGCATCGGGGGCGGACCAATGAACAGTGATAAATTAAGTGAAGCTTTATTCAATAAATATATAGCTCCTACTCTGAGGCAGAGAACAAGTGCGATAGGTATCGAGATAGAGATGCCTGTAGTTAAGCTCGGCGGAGGAGCCGTTGAAGAGAATGAAGTGATCTCAGCGGCTGATGAATTCCGAAGCGAATTTGATTTCCGTGAAGAGGGCAAGGACGAGGACGGCAACGTCAACACTATGACTGACCCTGTCAGCGAAGATAATCTTTCGTTTGACTGCTCATATTCAAATTTAGAGCTGTCGTTCGGCAAAGGTGAGGACTTAAACGAGATACACGAAAGGTTTGAAAAGTATTACACTGCCTTGCAGAAGATCTTTTCAAAGAAAAACTACACCCTTACGGGAATGGGCATAAACCCTCATTATAATATAAATCACAATAAGCCTGTCCCGAATGAGCGATACAGAATGCTTTATCATTACCTTCATTCTTATCATAAGTATGAGAATTCTATTGATATGCGCTTTCATGACAGACCCGATTTCGGCACGTTCACGAGCGCTTCTCAGGTTCAACTCGATGTTTCTAACGATGAGCTTATCGACACTCTGAACGTGTTTGGTATGCTGGAGCCTTACAAGGCTGTGCTGTTTGCAAATTCTTATCTGCCTGAGTATCCTGATTATCTTTGTGCCAGGAATATGCTCTGGGAGAAAAGTATGCAGGGGTATAATCCTCACAACGTCGGTATGTTTTCTCAAAAGCTGAGCAGTGTCGATGAGCTGATCGAATACATAAAGTCACAATCTGTCTACTGCACTATGAGAGACGGCAGGTACATAGATTTCAAGCCAACAGCTGTGCGTGATTTTTTCGCACTGGATAAGCTCAGCGGTGAGTATTACGACGGCAGCACTTACCGTACTACCGAATTTTCGCCGCAGGAAAGCGACCTTCAATACCTCAGGACTTTCAAATTTGAAGATCTTACATTCAGAGGAACTGTAGAATACAGAAGCTCTTGCTGCCAGCCTATAAAAGATGTAATGACAGTTGCGGCTTTCCATACGGGGTTGGCCTCTCAGCTGGGTGAGCTAAAAGAGCTTATTGAGAGCGACACCACTATCTACACTCACGGCTACAGCGCCGCAGAGCTGCAGAATATGCTATCGATGAGGGAAATACCGCCGTTCATAGATAAGAACGAACTGTCATCGCAGCTTATTAGGATACTCGATATCGCTTTCGACGGGCTGAGCAAGCGCGGAAAGAACGAGGCAGATTTCCTGAAGCCGCTGTATGAAAGGGCAGAGCGCCTTACAAACCCTGCAAGAGAGCTTGTGAACGGACTTCAAAACGGAGTGCCGCTTGACAGCTTTATTGAGGAATACGGTCGTTTATGATGTCTGCGGCATAGCACTTCATAAGCTCATACAACTGATCTGAACGTTCACGCTCATCTGAAAGATATGCTATGATAAGACCGTTCTCGGGATAGATCATACAGCGCTGACCCCATTTACCCACCATTGAACAATGGTCTTCTGCGATGCGGAAGAAATATCCGTAATGATCTCCCGAAGGAGTTAGTATCCGAGGCGTCAGAGCCTCACAGACAGACCCTTCGCTGATAATGGATTTACCTTTGCAGTATCCCTTGTCAAGATATAGCTGACCCAGCAGTGCAAGCTCATGAACAGTCAGCTCCATTCCCGTCGCACCGTAGAAATGTCCCTCGGGGCAGGTCAGGTATGTTGGCTTATCAATACCGAGAGGTGAGAACAGACGTTTGTCGAGATACCCCATAAGGTCCCCTCCGACAGCGTTCTCAACAGCCCTGCCGACAAGATAAGCAGGTATGTTTGAATAGCGGTAGCCTGTGTCTGAATAGTCAGTATCAAGTGACAGGATAAAACTGAGCCAGTTATCACCCTGCGGACGGAAGGGATATTCTCCTGCCGTCATGGTAAGAAAGCGTGAAAACGGCAGAGCCTTGAAAGCATCTAACATAGGGATATCTGTGTCAAGAAACTTATAAAGAGGCATTTTAGGTGAGAGCAGTACGTCATCACACGCAAGTGAAAAGGCTGCCGAGGTCACCGACTTAGTGACAGAATAAACAGGGTAGCGCTTATCGCCGTCAGGACAGTGATGGAGCAGCACACAGCCGTTTTGCAGAACTTCTGCGGCGTGGATTTCAAGACCTTTAAGTTCAAGAAGTTTGTTAAGATGATTTTTCATATGATATGACCTTTCGCTGGTGTTATTACACCAATTATAATATCGCAATTCTACAATGTCAAGAGGAGAACCCATGAAAGACAAATCATTTTATAAGGGCAGCTTCGGTCTGGAGCGAGAGACCCTGCGTGTTGACAGAGACGGAAAGCTTGCTCAGACCCCTCACCCCTTTGGTGACAGCGAGGAGATCACAAGGGACTTCTGTGAGAACCAGATAGAGCTGGTAACGCCTGTCTGTACTGGTATAGATGCGCTTATGAGTGAGCTCAGACGCCTTGATGGCAAGATAAAAGCTGAGCTTGATAAAAACGGTGAGAGAATATGGCTATACAGTAATCCTCCTCACATAGAGAATGAGAACGATATACCTGTAGCAAACTTCATAGGAGAGCACAGCGGCAAACGCCGTTACAGAGATCAGCTTGAAAGGCGCTACGGAAAAAGGCTGATGCTTTTTTCGGGGATCCACTTCAATTTTTCCTTTGATGACGAGTATCTTCGCAGCATTTGTGATGATGAGGACTTTGAAAGCTTCAAAAACAGGTTCTACCTCAGGCTTTATAAGCAGCTCAGCGTTCACAGCTGGCTGGTGCTTCTGCTTACCGCTGTAAGCCCGATATATGACAAGTCTCTTGATGAAGACGGTGCATTCGGTGCGGTAAAAAGCAGGTACGCTTCAATGAGAAGCAGCGAGCGAGGCTACTGGAATGAATTCGTGCCAGAGCTTAAATTCGGGGATCTTTCAGAATTTGTGGACAGTATTCAGTATTATGTCGATAAGGGCGCGCTGTTTTCGGCAAGCGAGCTGTATCTTCCTGTAAGGTTGAAGCCTAAGGGAGTGAACAAGCTGGAGAGCTTTAAAAACGGAGTTAGTCACATTGAACTGCGAATGTTCGATATCGACCCGTTTACCGAGCTTGGTGTGGATGAGAAAGATCTTGAATTTGCTCATCTGCTTATAATGTATCTTTCAACGAAGGAAGACTTTGATCTGACAGCTGAGCTTCAGCAAAAGGCTGTTACAGCTCACAAGAATGCAGCGCTTTATGATCTTGACGGAATAGTTGTTGACGGAGTGCCTATACTTGAAAGAGCAGAACAGATAATCAATGATATGCTGGCATTTTTCAGTGACGATAACGATGCCTGCGGCATATTGATATATGAGAAAAATAAATTAGATGACCGCCTTTGTAAGCGGCTTACCGCAGAGGAGGTCTACGGATAAGAGGGTGATCGCAATGTGCGAGCTTCTTGGCTTTTCGGCGAGAGAGCCTGCAGATATATCTGAGCAGTTGAGGGAGTTTTATGCCCACAGTACTGCGCACCCGCATGGCTGGGGGATAATGTATGACGGCGGTGTTGAAAAGGAGGCTGTCAGAGCCTGTGACAGTAAACGGCTGGCGGACATTCTTGATAGCATCACTGAGCAAAGGATACTGCTTGCGCATATAAGATATGCTACAGTTGGTTCTATCAGAGATGAAAACTGCCACCCATTCAGTAAGAAGGATATTTCAGGGCGGCAGTGGACGCTTATCCATAACGGAACGATATATTCGAGCACAAAGCTCATACCGTATCTCAGAACACAGATCGGCGATACGGATTCGGAAAGAGTGTTTATGTATCTTCTGGATACTGTGAACAAGGCTCAGGAAAACGGTGCACTGTCTGCTGAGGAAAGATTTGCTCTGATAGACAGGTTTGTCCGTGATCTTGCTCCGAGAAACAAGCTCAACCTTATGATCTATGACGGTGAGCTTTTATATGTACACAAAAATATGAAGGCAACAATGGTATACAGAAAGCTTGGCAGCGGATATATCTTTTCTACCACACCGGTAGATGATGAACAGTGGGATAAAGTGCCTACCGCGCAGGTGCTTGCCTTTAAAGACGGCGAGCAGGTATTCTCGGGAGAGAAGCACGACGGCATCTATGTCGAGACTCTGCAGTATATCAATCCTATGGACGCAATGAATATATAAAAATAGTCCGTTCACCGATGAGGGTGAGCGGACTTTACATTTTTATTGTCTGAGATAAACTCCGTTTTCTTCGATATAGTTTTCCATATCCTCTTTGTATTCAAGCTCCAGAGGATCTTCGGGAGCTGCATTCAGAGCTCTCTGACCTATATCCTTTCTGTAATGAGCCTTTTCGAAGCTTATCTTTGAAACTGCATCATATGACTTGTCAAGTGCAGCCTGCAATGTGTAGGCAGTGCAGGTAACACCCAGAACTCTGCCGCCTGCTGTCAGGAATTTGCCGTCTTCAAACTTGGTACCTGCGTGATATACTATAGCGCCTTCGATCTGTCCTTTTTCATCAAGACCGTCGATCTGCTTGCCTTTTTCATATTTTACAGGGTAGCCGCCGCTTGCCATTACAACGCAGGTGCAGAAGCCGTTCTTCCAGCTTATTTTAAGCTCTGAAAGCTTGTGATCGCTGATCGCTTTGAATATCTCACAGAGGTCAGTCTCCAGCATAGGAAGAACTACCTGTGTTTCAGGGTCACCAAAGCGGCAGTTATACTCTATCACCTTCGGACCGTCAGGCGTTATCATGAGACCAAAGTATAAGCAGCCTTCAAATGTTCTGCCTTCCTTGTTCATAGCGTCGATAGTCGGCAGGAATATCTTTTCCATACATTCCTTTGCGACCTCATCGGTATAGTAAGGATTAGGAGAAACAGTTCCCATTCCGCCTGTGTTAAGACCCTTGTCACCGTCAAGCGCTCTCTTATGATCCATAGATGATATCATAGGAACGACCGTCTTGCCGTCAGTAAATGAAAGAACGGATACCTCGGGACCTGTTAAGTATTCTTCGATGACGATAGTTGAGCTGCTTTCTCCGAACTGCTTGTCATCTATCATTGAATGGATAGCCGCAACAGCGTCCTTCTCGTTTTCAGCGAGGATAACTCCCTTGCCAAGGGCAAGGCCGTCAGCCTTGATAACGGTGGGATACTTGTTCTGCTTTTTCACATATGCTATCGCAGAATCACTGTCGGTGAATACCTCATAAGCTGCCGTCGGGATCTTATACTTTTTCATCAGCTCCTTAGAGAACACCTTTGAGCCCTCTATAATAGCAGCAGCCTTTGTGGGGCCAAAGGTCAAAAACCCTTCAGCTCTCATAGCGTCAACCATTCCCAGTACGAGAGGATCATCAGGTGCAACTGCTACCATATCGACCTTGAGCTTTTTAGCAAGCGCGACCATACCATCGATATCAGTCGCAGAAACGTCAAAGCACTCAGCATACTTGGATATTCCGCCATTTCCGGGGGCGCAGTAAAGCTTATCTACCAGGGGAGACTGAGCCAGCTTCATTATAATGGCGTGCTCTCTTCCGCCGCCGCCGACAACAAGAATTTTCATAATATCAGTCCTTTCATAGCTTATTTGAAGGTAAATGTTGAGAGTATGCTCTCAGCATCGGCAGACAGCTCATCAAAGCTGTCCACAGCCGCCGAATAGGTAACTATATAAAGGTTTGATCCTTTAATCGACAGTATCTGAACTGTTTTCAGATCTGTCTCCTGTGTCTGAGTGAAAGTAAGTGTGTAGGCCTTTTCACCAGACAGCTCAGATGTCTCACCGCTTATATCATTGACCTGATCGGAATATGTGTCGATCATCATCTGACCGTAATCCTCAATGTCTGCATCTGCCAATTCATCGTCGGACACGGAGATCACGTTGAAGCTGCCGTAGCTGTTATCCTTCTGATAAATGAACATACAGTCTATGGTATCGTCGCCCGTCTGCTGGAGCCACTTATCCTTATCGATCTCGAAGGAGTAAAGACTGCAGTCATATACATTATCAGTAAGCGTGCCGTCAGTAGTATGCTCGATGACAATATCGTCATCACCTGTATCAGTCTGAGCAGCGGACGAGCCTGAGGCTGCCTTGCTTGATGCAGATGAGTTTGCAGCTGCGCTGGATGATTTTTCGATCTTATTTTCACAGCCTGCGGCAGAAAGCATCATAAGCAGCGCCGCTGCTATGACAATTGATTTTTTCATCAGTGTATCTCCTTATTATTTGATCACGAGTGAATCAAGCACAGCCTTGAATTCAGAAGCATGGCTGTCGTAGTCGGACTCAGTTGATGTAAAGGTAACAGCTACCATTTTTCCGTCGCCGAAAATATCATACTGCTCCTCAACAACAGGTGTGTCTGTGCCCGTACCGACATTTATCTTTACATAGATCGCATTGTTGTTGCCGACCTTTATTGATTTTGAATCAAGAACTTCCACCTTATCACTTAAAGTTTCAAACATCTGTGTAAAATAATCAAGAAATTCGGTAGTGTCCATATCAGCAGTAACGCCGGGCACAGCAGTAGAAACAATATTTACCGAAGTTACAGGATCATTGACATTGAAATAATAGCAGGATATCTGAGCTCCTGCATCGATATTGATCCCCAGATTTTCCTGAGCAAGTGCAGCGGTGTCAACGTCAGACATATCGTAATACTCCCATACAGCAGGGTCAAACTCTGCCGCAAAGTTAGCGTCATCATAGACATTCTCACCTGTAGGCCTGCCTCGGTGGTAGTAGTTGTTTCCTCGGGAGCCTCAGTCTCTGCCTCTGTGGTAGTTGTGGTAGTAGTTTCTTCCTCCTCAGATACGGTATCCTCAGCCTCGTTTAAAGAAGACGATATCTTCTTTGAAGACTTGTCATCATCGTTATCGTCGTCGCTGTTCTCAGAGCAGGCAGCAAATGACATTGCCATTACAGCTGCAAGAAGGCCCGCAAGAATCTTCTTTGTGATGCTTTCCATAATTTTACTCTCCTTTTTTATCCTTAGTGGTGGAACAGTCTGATACCTGTGAAGGCCATAGCCATTCCGTATTTATTGCACGTCATAATAACGTGATCGTCTCTTATTGAGCCGCCCGGCTCAGCGATGTATTTAACGCCGCTCTTCTTGGCTCTCTCTATATTATCGCCAAACGGGAAGAATGCGTCTGAACCGAGACAAACGTCACTGTTCTTGGCGAGCCACTCCTTCTTCTCCTCATCGGTAAGCACCTCAGGCTTTACCTTGAAGATGTTTTCCCATGCACCGTCAGCAAGAACGTCGTCATGCTCGTCGGAAATATAAACGTCGATAGCGTTGTCTCTGTCAGGACGTCTGATATTGTCAACGAACTGGAGACCGAGTACCTTCGGGTGCTGCCTGAGCCACCAGATATCAGCCTTGTTGCCTGCAAGCCTTGTGCAGTGGATACGTGACTGCTGACCTGCACCGATACCGATAGCCTGACCGTCCTTAACGTAGCAAACGCTGTTTGACTGAGTGTACTTTAGTGTGATGAGTGCGAGTACTAGGTCAGCCTTCTTGTCATCGGGGATATCTTTGTTATCGGTAACGATGTTTGAGAGCATATCGTTGTCGATCTTGAGCTCATTGCGGCCCTGTTCAAATGTTACGCCGAACACCTGCTTGCGCTCGATCTCGGCAGGAACATAATTTTCGTCGATCTTTATTATATTGTAGGTGCCTTTTCTTTTTGACTTTAAAATTTCGAGAGCCTCGTCAGTGTAGCCCGGTGCGATGATACCGTCAGACACTTCTCTCTGTATCATTTTAGCTGTGGTCACATCGCATACATCGGAAAGTGCGATGAAATCACCGTAGCTTGACATTCTGTCCGCACCTCTTGCTCTTGCATAGGCACAGGCAAGTGGAGAGAGCTCACCGAGATCGTCAACGAAGTAGATCTTAGCTTCGGTCTCGCTGAGAGGTCTGCCGAGCGCAGCACCTGCAGGAGAAACGTGCTTGAACGATGTAGCAGCGCACATACCTGTAGCAGCCTTTAATTCTCTTACAAGCTGCCAGCCGTTGAAAGCATCAAGCAGGTTGATGTAGCCCGGCTTGCCGTTTAGCACCTCAATGGGCAGCTCACTGTCGTCCTCCATAAAAACTCTTGACGGCTTCTGGTTAGGGTTGCAGCCGTATTTGAGTAACATTTCGTTTGCCATAGTTTTTACCTCCTGATACAAAACTCATTATTTCTGAGCGTTTTCATTACAGTATTTTTCAAAATCTTCCTTTGTGCCGTTAAACACATTCATATCGATATATTGCTCATCTCCGTTATAGCCTTCAAGCTTCTTTGTGTCGCTGTACTGCCAGAAGTCCCACTTTTCAGCCTTAGCAAAAGGAACGTAGACCTGTCTTGTCCATATGCTTTGATCTTCAAATTCAGTTCCTTTTATATAGAGATCGAAGGCCTTGCCTGTAGTATAGATCACAGGTCTGACACCGTAGTGCACTTCCAGTGCATCAGCCATAGCTCTGAGTTCGGTCAGAACTTTCTCCTTATCGGGGTGAGCGTCAAAATATTTGCCGTAGAATTCAAGATCTATCGCAGGGGGAAGAGCATCTGCGGTCACTTCGACTGTTTCGATAAAATGCTCTGCCTGAGATTCGCCGCTGCTGTCAAAGCTGAAAAAGTGGTAAGCGCCAGCTTTGAGCCCTGCTTTTCTAGCTTCGGAAAAGTTATATCCAAACCTGTCATCGGTCCATGAGCTTCCTTCTGTTGCTTTGATATACGCAAAGCTTATATCCTGAGAAGAAAGTGTCTCCCAGTCGATCTTGCCCTGATAGCCTGATACATCAACGCCTTTGACCTCATATTTCCCGATAAACAGCTCGTTCGGGTGGATAAGCTTCGCAAGTGTGAGCCCTGCAAGCAGAACACAGACGATAAGCATAGCTACGATGGATATCAGAGTGATCTTTAGCGGCTTTTTCATTACACTTTCTCGTATTTGTTAACTACCTTAGTATCAGCCTTGCCTGTTTCGATATCGATGTATCTTACAAACAGAGATACCTTGTTGTCCTCGTTAAGTGCATCCCAGAGCTTTTCGGTGAATTCGTCTATGCTGTCGGGAACGGTTATCTTTTCAGGTTCGCCCTCAAAGCTTGGCAGGGGAGAGCCGTCACCCATATAGGTGTGGATAAAGTGGCCTATACCGTTCAGCGGCTCGCTGTAAGCATAGGTGAAGCGCTCAACGCACTCAGGGTCACCGTCAGCAGACTTGATTATATTCATAGCATAATTGTATTTTCCGTTGTCAACGTGCATAATGCCCGAGATACGCGGAGTATAGTTCGGAGCGTCGTCCTCATAAACTCTTGTTCTGAGAGACTGCTCAAAGGTTTGCTGCTTGTCCATAAGCTCGTAGATAGTGTCGGTCTGGTCGCCGTTTGTAACGATAGTCTTGTTTCCGAGCACACGAACAGGTGAATAGATTATGAGGTGCGGATCGGAAAGCTTGCTGGGGTCAGCAGCCTCTGTCTTGATGCCGTCCTCGGTCTCGGTGAACACTCTGTTTCTGGAATTGACGCTTCTGCCCATGATGAAGTATGCAGTTGCAGCGTTCTTGCCATCAGGTGTTTTTCCGATGATTATACCTCTTCCCGGGTAAGCATTATTCCTGAGCTGTTCGTAAATGTCAAGAGTTTTCATAGGTTTTCCTCCGTTCTATAGATCAACATAAGCCTTGCCGTCTTTTACCGTTATCCTGTCCTCACAGAACAGTGAAACAGCCTTCGGCAGAAGCTTCCATTCAACGTTTTCCATTATTCTTCGCTGTAATGTTTCGGGGGTGTCGCCATTTTCAACAGCTACCGTTCCCTGAAGTATTATAGGTCCGCCGTCGCAGACCTCTGTCACAAAATGCACAGTGGCGCCTGATACCTTAACTCCCTTTTCAAGAGCAGCTTCATGAACGTGCAGCCCGTAAAAACCCTTGCCGCAGAAGCTCGGTATCAGTGCAGGATGAACGTTTATCATTTTATAAGGGAACGCCTTGCATACCTGCTCGTCAAGTATTGTCATAAAGCCTGCATAAACTACAAGATCAGCCTTCTCTTCGATGAGTACATCTGTCATAGCCTTTGAGTAAGCAGCTATGTCAGGGTAGTCTTTTCTGACGAGAACACGTGTCTTTATGCCTGCATTCTCAGCTCTCTCAAGAGCGTATGCGTCAGCCTTTGACGAGATAACGCAGATTATCCTGCCGCCCTTTATCTCTCCTCTGTTCTGAGCATCTATCAGCGCCTGCAGGTTGGTACCGCCGCCTGAAACGAGCACACAGATGTTTTTCATATCTATCCTCCGTATCAGCAGATGATAACGCCCTCATCGCTCTCCACAAGCTCACCGAGAACATAAGCGTCCTCTCCGGCTGCTTTAAGGGCAGCTATAGCCTTGTCAGCATCTGCTTTATCAACAACTACTGTCATTCCAACACCCATGTTATAAGTGTTGAACATATCTCTTTCGGGAATGTTGCCTGCCTTAGCGATAACATCGAATACAGGCAGCACCTGTACTGCGGAGCGCTCTATCTTAGCGGAGAGCCCTGTGGGAAGTGCTCTCGGTATATTCTCGTAGAAGCCGCCGCCCGTGATGTGGGAGATCGACTTTACGGTCACGCTGTCGATCAGTGACATAATAGCCTTTACATATATCCTTGTAGGAGTAAGCAGTGTCTCTCCGAGTGTCTGTCCAAGATCATCATAATGAACAGCAACAGACTTTTCGTTCAGATCGAACACACTTCTTACCAGAGAGAAGCCGTTTGAGTGGATACCGCTTGACTTTATAGCGATCATCACATCTCCTGCCTTTTGAGCGGTCGGGTCAAGTATCTTAGCCTTGTCGACCACTCCGACAGAGAACCCTGCAAGATCGTATTCGTCCTCGGGCATAAGTCCCGGGTGCTCGGCAGTCTCACCGCCGATAAGCGCACAGCCTGCCTGAACGCAGCCTTCCGCAACACCTGAAACTATCTGAGCTATCTTTTCGGGGTAGTTCTTTCCACAGGCTATATAGTCAAGGAAAAACTGGGGCTTAGCTCCGCAGCAGATGATGTCATTCACGCACATTGCCACACAGTCTATGCCGACAGTGTCGTGCTTGTCCATAATGAAAGCGAGCTTTATCTTTGTGCCGACGCCGTCAGTTCCCGATACAAGAACAGGCTTTGTTATGCCTGTAAGATCGAGCTCATACAGTCCGCCAAAGCCGCCGATGCTGCCAATTGCACCTGCATTCATAGTCCTTGCAACGTGCTGCTTCATAAGCTCTACAGCCTTATATCCCGCTGTTACGTCAACACCTGCTTTTTTATAGCTGTCTGAAAAGCTTTTATTGTTCATATAAACATTCCTTTCGGGTGATGTGTTTTTATTCTTTTCCTGTCCAGCAGTACGAGCAGAGCTTGCACTCGTCTATCCCTACTGCCTTTACCGTTCCGGGGTATGACTGGAATTCAAGAGAGGTCAGCTTCAGTCTTCTGCATATCTCATCGCGGAGCACTCTTCCTCTTTCAGTGTTCGAGTCGCTGTACTCAGCGATATACTTAACTCCCTCGGCGCCCTCTTTCTCATCGATTATCTGTCTTGCGATGAGCTCTAGCTCGGAAGTGCTTCTCGAGAAATTAAGATATTTGCACCCATACATTATCGGAGGACATGCCGAGCGCATATGTACCTCTTTAGCACCGTTCTCATAAAGGAACTCTACAGTCTCCCTCATCTGGGTGCCTCTTACTATGCTGTCGTCGACAAACAGCAGTCTCTTTCCTTCGATAAGATCATGAACAGGGATAAGCTTCATCTTTGCGACTCTGTTTCTCATTGACTGATTGGTCGGCATAAAGCTCCTCGGCCACGTAGGTGTATATTTTATAAACGGTCTTGCAAAAGGGATACCGCTCTTGTTCGCGTAGCCGATAGCGTGAGGCGTTCCCGAATCAGGTACACCGCAGACGTAGTCAACATCAGGCAGCCTTCCATTTTTAATATCGGTCTCTGCCATTATCTCGCCGTTGCGGGTACGCATCATCTCGACGTTTACACCCTCATACCTAGCATTCGGGTAGCCGTAATACGTCCACAGGAAGGTGCAGATCTTGGTGTTGTCAGTTCCTTCGCTGAGGATAGTGTAGCCGTCCTTTGTGAGCTCCAGTATCTCAGCAGACTTCATTTCATGACAGGTCGTATAGCCGAGCTTCTGGAAAGCGAAAGACTCAAATGAGAAGCAGTAGCCGTCCGATCTCTTGCCTATGATTATGGGCAGCCTACCGTATTTATCCCTTGCACAGATGATAGAGTTCTCTCTCATTATCACCAGAGACATCGTTCCCTCTATCTTCTCCTGTGCATATCTTATGCCATCGACAAAACTATCCTTCTGGGCGATCAGCGCGCCGATAAGACCTGCTGAGTTTATAGATCCGCTGCTCATCGTCTCGAAGTTTGAGCAGCCCTGTTCCAGCAGCTCTTTTGAAAGCTCCTCGGCATTTCTTATGATACCTATAGAGCAGATCGCATACAGCCCGAGCTTTGATCTTACCATTATAGGCTGAGGATCGGTATCACTTATACAGCCGATGCATATATTTCCGCGCATCGACTGGATATCCTTGTCGAGCTTTGTTCTGAACGGTGAGTTCTCGATGCTGTGGATATTTCTCTGATAGCCCAGTTCAGGGGTGTATGAGGTCATTCCTCCGCGTCTTGTTCCGAGGTGTGAATGATAGTCGGTCCCGAAGAAAACGTCCTGAATACAGTCGTTAGCGGAGACCGCTCCAAAAAAACCGCCCATTTATTATTCTCCCATTACTCTCTTTATCATTTCCTGATATGCTTCCTCTACGCCGCCGAGGTCTCTTCTGAACCTGTCCTTGTCGAGCTTCTCGTGCGTTGTCGAATCCCAGAAACGGCAGGTGTCAGGAGATATCTCATCAGCAAGAAGAATCTGATCGTGGAATCTGCCGAACTCGATCTTGAAGTCGATAAGGTCAATGTTTATGTTCCTGAAGAATTTTACCATAAAGTCATTTACCTTGAATGCATACTCAGCTATCTTCTCGAGCTCTTCCTTGGTTGCGATACCGAGAGCAAGCGCATAATAATCATTGATGAACGGATCGCCGAGATCATCGTTCTTGTAGCTGTATTCAAGTATCGGAGTGAGCAGCTTGGTGCCCTCCTCAACGCCCATCCTCTTGGAGAAGCTTCCTGCTGCAACGTTTCTGATGATGACCTCGAGCTGAACGATCTCTACCTTCTTGACTATGGTCTCTCTGTCGGATATCTCCTCAACAAGGTGAGTGGGAACGCCCTCTTTTTCGAGCAGCTTGAACATATAGTTTGTCATCTTGTTGTTGATAACGCCCTTGCCCGTGATAGTGCCCTTCTTCTCGCCGTTGAATGCTGTTGCATCGTCCTTGTAGTCAACGATAACGAGATCAGGATCGTTAGTTGCAAAAACCTTCTTTGCCTTTCCTTCGTAGAGCTGAGCTCCCTTGATTACATCTGCCATAGTGATTACCTCCTGAATATTTTAGATCATTTTTTGTCTTTATTAAAGCAGTTCTATCTGCTCCTGAAGAGCCTTGTCCTTGGCGATAACGCCGTCAAGCATTTCCTGCTTTGCTTTTTGAAGCTTTGTCGCCAGCACCTCGTCCGAGAGAGCCAGCATCTGTATTGCCAGAATAGCTGCATTTTTTGCACCGTCAACAGCAACTGTAGCAACAGGTATGCCGCTCGGCATCATGACCGTTGCGAGAAGCGCATCAAGTCCGTCAAGCTGCGCTCCCTTGCAGGGGATACCGATAACGGGCAAGGTGGTATGGGCTGCAATAACGCCTGCCAGATGCGCTGCCATTCCTGCCGCACAAATGATAACTGCGAAACCGTTGTCCTTAGCGCTTGCTGCGAACTCAGCCGCCAGAGAAGGCGATCTGTGTGCCGACATTACGTGACACTCAAACGGAACGTCATAAGCTTTAAGCTCGGCAAGAGCTTTCTTAACTACAGGAAAATCGCTGTCCGAACCCATGATGACTGCAACTTTTTTCATATTATCCTGTCCTTTCGATTATATTTTAGGCAAGCCCTGTGATAACAAAAAAACTGCAACTATAGCGTTGCAGTTATAATTTGCGCATAAATATTGTATAAAAGTGCATGAGATCAAGACAGCATCCGCTTCTTACACAGATCCTGCCGAGAGAATATGAACCCTCAGAAAAATGAGCTGTCAAAGACATAGCACTCTCTCCAATACAGATTATCGCACAGCTGTGCCCCAGCCTGTCTCAAGGACAGAACTTTACATTAATATTGTACAATATTTGCCGTTAAAATTCAACACCCTTTCATATAAAATTTACATCAATTATCGTTGAATTTATTGTGAATTTTAACAATTGACATTTCACATTGTCCCGCGGGCATTACCGCCGACCATGCCTCCACCGACCAGTCCGTCAACGATATCGTTCATGCCTGCTGTGCTTTTTGTACGCTCTGCTCGGCTTATCAGCTCGCGTCTTTCCTGGTTTGAAAGCTTTGCAAAGCAGCTGTAGGCATAAGGGTTCTGCGCCATACACATCGACAGCCCGAGCGGAAGCTCTTCTCCGCCTGAATAACTGCGTTTTTTCATTATATCACCTCGCTTTGAGCTATTATTCCCCGGGAAATATGATTCATTCGCGGCTTTCGTTGACAATCTCAGAGGGCTGTGCTATAATTTTAAAAAATCAAATTGGAGAAAAATTATGGATAATCTTTCAAATATAGGCATTATAAAGGACCTACTTGACCGCTACGGCTTCAAGTTCTCAAAATCTCTTGGGCAGAATTTTCTTATAAATCCGTCTGTCTGCCCGAGGATAGCCGAGATGGGCAATGCGAAAGCAGGCTTCGGCATAATCGAGATAGGCACGGGTATAGGAGTGCTTACGAACGAGCTTGCAAAGCGCGCGGATAAAGTCTGCGCAATTGAGATCGACAGCAGGCTTATGCCTGTACTTGCTGAAACTCTTGGCGAGTACGACAATATAAAGATAATAAACGACGATGTTTTAAAAGTTGATATAAAAAAGCTTATAGATGATGAATTCAAGGGGCTTGAGGTCGCTGTATGCGCAAATCTGCCGTATTATATCACATCTCCGATAATAATGTACCTGCTTGAGCAGCGCCTGCCGATAAGGTCTGTCACCGTACTGGTGCAGAAGGAGGCTGCAGAGCGTCTGTGCGCCGAACTCGGCACCCGTGAAGCCGGTGCTGTGACTGTAGCGGTGAGATACTTTTCCGAGCCTAAGATCCTTTTTAACGTTTCCAGAGGAAGCTTTATGCCGGCGCCCAATGTAGACAGCTGCGCCGTTCGCTTTGACATAAAGCAGACCACACCACAGGGAGTGAGTGATGAAGCGTTTTTCTTCAAGACCGTGAGAGCAGCCTTTTCTCAGCGCAGAAAAACACTTGTGAACTCTGTTTCAAGCGGTCTCGGCGCTGATAAATCAGCAGTTTCTGCGGCGGCAGAGAAAGCATCTCTGCCTGCAAGTATCCGTCCCGAGCAGCTCACAATGGAGCAGTTCATCGCTTTTTCGGAACGTCTCAGGGAAGCGCTTTAACTGTACAAAAATATGTACAAATATTATTTTTATCCGGTATCACTTTGCGACATCTTTCGCTTGCTGCTGCTGTTAGAATTGATAGTACACACTGTCAGTTCAGCAGCAGTTTTTTGCTTTCTGACAGCAAAGCTCAAACGAAAGGGAAGGACGCAAAAATGAACATGAACCGTCAGACAATGAAGATCAAAAGCGGCAGGGCACTCAGCATAAGAGCTTCCTGCCTTGTTTTTGGAGCAGCATTTGCAGCAGGCTTCGGAAGGATAATCGGTTTTCCTTCGGCTGTGAATGTTGCTCTTGCAGCAGTATTTAGAGAACAGGCACTCTCTGCCTTTGCGGGGAGCGCCTTATCGTATTTTCTAACAGGGAAGCTGACAGACGGCATCATACAGCTGAGCTCTATCCTTGTCATAGCTGCCGTCAGACTGTTTTATCCTCGGGAAGAGCAGCGTGAGCCTGTATTTGATGCAGCGCTCAGCACAGGCGCTATGATGCTTTTTGGCTGTGTAATGTCAGTAGCCTCACCTTCTGACACCTATACCACTGCACTGAGAATGATAAACGCTCTTATGTGCGGGTGTATAGTTTTTGCCGCAGCAACAGTCAGAGACCGAAGCATAAGAACAGGCGTTTTTGACATTTCAGGCATGAACGGAGTGCTGATATCTATAATCTACATAGTTGTTATCTCAACGCTCACAGCCTTGCCTGCCGGCACTGTCAATATCGGCAGGGCAGCAGGTACGGTCTGCCTGCTTATGGCTGTCAGGCGATACCGCAACATCGGCGGTGCGGTCATGGGCTCGCTCACTGCGTGCGGAGTTATCCTCTCAACCCCTTCGTTGGCGCAGAACACCCTGCTGCTTGCATCTTCGGGGCTTATCTGCGGAGCTTTCATAAGGTTTGGACCGCTGCTGACAGCTTTGGTGTTTTTGATATCGTCTCTTGTGAGCCTTGTTGCGGTAGGTGTCAACGGTGATACTTTCACAATGTTCACAGACCTTGTGATAGGAGCTCTTATCTTTACAGCTATCCCTGCTTCGGCTGTCAAGCGCCTTGCAAGACGGATAGTCGGTATAGAAAACGCTGCGAACATTGCAGGGCAGTCGACCTCGGCTAAGCTGTCAGTTGCTTCTAAGACCCTGTCATCTATCAGAACACAGCTCACCCTCGTTACAGCTGCAATAGACCGTCGTTCAAAAGAGGATACTCTTTGCAGCAGGGTCAAGAGCGCCGTTTGTACAGACTGTGACCTTTACGAGCTTTGCCATGAAAGAAAAAGCTCTGTGCCCGATGCTTTCAGAAAGCTTGAAAACACTGCATCGACCTATAATTCCGTCAGTATGCTGGATGTCGGCGCTCAGCTGCCCTCATGTGTCAGAAAAGCTTATCTTCACCGCAGCTTCAACGATATCCATTCCGATATGCTCAGCGAACGTGCCGAGCTGATAAAGGTCAGAGAGATGCGCAGTCTGCTCTCACAGCAGCTGTCCTCTATGGAAAGCATGCTTGCAGACCTCTCTTTCAGAGTGGGAAGTGTAAGGAGCATAGACTCGGCTCTTTCGGCAGCTGTGAGAGACCATTTTTCATCACTGGGCTACCCGAATGTGAAAGCCTGCGTTTATGTTGACAGCTGCTTTGTCCGTTGTGTTGATGTTTACCTCACAGCATCTTTCAAGGGGGAGCTGGTAAAGCTCACAACAGCCCTTTCAACGATAGCGGAATGTGACCTCGCTTTGCCGACTGTTACCGAGTTTGACGGCGTGACAAGAATGAATTTCTGTGAGGAGCCCGATCTGACACTCGAGACAAAGACCTATACAGCATCATCTGGAGAGGAGTATTCGGGCGATACTTTTGAGCTTTTTTCAGATTCTCCATACAGACGGTACATAGTTCTTTCTGACGGTATGGGAACAGGAAAAAGAGCACGTCTTGATTCGATGTTCTCTGTCAGTCTTGTCACAAGGCTGATAGGCGCAGGAATGTCAATGGAAACTTCACACAGCCTTATCAATTCTCTGCTAAGGGTAAAGGGCTGGGAGGAATCCTTCGCTACGCTCGATATAGTCAAGATAGACCTGTCAGCTGCCACTGCAAGGTTTTTAAAAGCAGGTGCTGCCAGAAGTCTCCTTTGCCGTGACGGTTCAGTGCAGCCGGTCGGAGGTCAGGCATTTCCTCCCGGTATCCTGGCGGATTGTCCTCCCGATGTTGAAGAACTCAAGCTTTTTGAGGGGGATATCATACTTGTTTTTTCTGACGGTATCTCCGAGAATGCTGCGACTGAGGTCACATCCGGGCTTTTGCAGGAGGGAGCAACGCTCACAGATATCGTAAGAACTGTAGGAAACAGCGCCTGTGCAGCCTCATCTGATAACAGACATGATGACGTCACAGTGATAGGTGTGAAGCTTACAAAAAGATAGTTTTTGGCATATCGGGAAAATGGTGTAAGTTTTATTGTCAAAAATGCACAATGCTGTATGTTGAAAACTGTGAGAATATGAGAATAAGTACTAAAACTATTGCAAAATTGATAAAAAAAGATTACAATATGACTATGGGGTAGTATAGCTTGTACTATGCCCGTTAGAAGATAGTGGATAAAGGAGGCTGGACTATGATAGACATTGTACCTAAAGATTATGAACTACCGCTATATCTTTTTCACAATGGCACTAACTATGAAGCGTATAGATTTTTAGGCTGTCATAGAGGAAATAAAGACGGAGCTGACGGATACTATTTCAGAGTGTGGGCAGCTCATGCAAGGGGCGTATCTCTGGTCGGTGATTTCAACGATTGGAACGAGGACGCCAACAGAATGGAACTTCTCGGCAATTCCGAGATATGGGAGTGCTTTGTTCCGGGGCTGAAAACGTATGACACTTATAAGTTCTGCGTATACGGCTGTGACGGAAAAACTCATTACAAGTGCGATCCCTACGGCACCCATATGGAGACTGCTCCCGATACGGGCTCAAAGGTGTTCGATATCGACGGATATGAGTGGTCGGACAAGTCATGGATAAAGGAAAAGGAGAAGAAAGACATTTACAATTCTCCTATGAATATCTATGAGGTGCACCTGAATTCATGGAAGACCTGCACGGACGGAAAGTATTATTCTTACTCCAGATTTGCTGAGACTATAATCCCTTATATCAAGGATATGGGCTACACTCATATCGAGTTCATGCCGTTGGCTGAATTCCCGTTTGACGGCTCATGGGGCTATCAGGGGATAGGCTACTACGCACCCTCATCGAGATTCGGAACTCCTCACGAGTTCATGAAGATGATAGATATGTTCCATCAGGCAGGCATAGGCGTTATCCTTGACTGGGTGCCTGCACATTTCCCGAGAGATGAAGCGGGTCTGTTCGAGTTTGACGGCGGCCCTGCATATGAGTATTCTGACAGGAAGAAGGCAGACCACCTGACCTGGGGCACAAGAGTGTTCGACTATTCTAAGGGCGAGGTAAAGTCCTTCCTTATATCAAATGCTCTTTACTGGCTCGAAAGATATCACATAGACGGTCTGAGAGTTGATGCGGTCGCATCGATGCTCTATCTTGACTATGACAGAAGAGACGGTGAGTGGACCCCGAACAAATACGGCGGAAAGGAAAACCTTGAGGCTGTTGACTTCTTCAGAGATCTCAATACCGCAGTGTTTGCTAGAAATCCAAAAACTCTGATGATAGCAGAAGAGTCTACCGCATGGCCTATGGTAACAAAGCCTGCCTCTGACGGCGGACTTGGCTTTAACTTCAAGTGGAACATGGGCTGGATGAACGATATGCTCAAGTATATGGCGCTTGATCCTATAGACAGAGCGTTCCACCATGATATGCTGACATTCTCGTTCTTCTATGCGTTCTCCGAGAACTTTATCCTTCCGATATCTCATGATGAGGTCGTTCACGGAAAGGCATCTCTCGTAAATAAAATGTACGGCGGTGACGTAAACAACAAGTTTGCACAGTGTAAGCTGTTTATGGCTTATATGATGGCTCACCCCGGAAAGAAGCTTCTGTTCATGGGCACTGATTTCGCACAGTTCAGAGAGTGGGATTACGAGAACGGACTTGAATGGTTCCTTGTTGATGAGTATGAGAACCACAGGAATTATCTTGAATTCTCAAAGAATCTTAATCACTTCTATCTTGAGCATCCGCAGTTCTGGCAGAGAGACTTCTCGTGGGAGGGCTTCAGCTGGATATCTAATGATGATTTCAAGCAGTCTATCATTATTTTCCGCAGGTTCGATGAGAAGGGCAACGAGCTTATAGTTGTCTGCAACTTCGTTCCTGTTGAGAGAAAGAATTACTGCTTTGGTGTACCTTACAAGGGCATCTATAAAGAAGTGTTCAACTCTTCATCGGCAGACGGTTCGCCTTATGCAAATAAGTCCGTTAAATCAGAAGATGTCGGTATGCATGGCTTTGAGCAGTCGATAAGCATCGACATACCTGCATTCTCGTGTATGTATTTCACGGTGAAGAAAGCTACTGAACTCAAAAAGAAGACCGAGGGAGCAGCTAAGAGCGCAAAGAAAAAGACTGTTTCAAAATCGGCAGCAAAAAAGACAGGCACTGCAAAAAGATCTGCAGCTAAAAAGGCTGAAGAATAGAAAAACAAATAAAAATTGGTGGGTGAATTAATTATGTTCAACAAAAAAGAATGTGTCGCTATGCTTCTGGCAGGCGGACAGGGCAGCAGACTGTATGCTTTGACTCAAAAGGTCGCAAAGCCTGCAGTTCCGTTCGGTGCAAAGTATCGTATCATCGATTTTCCCCTTTCTAACTGTATCAACTCAGGGATCGATACCGTAGGTGTGCTTACACAGTATCAGCCGCTTGTTCTCAATGAGTACATCGGCAACGGTCAGCCTTGGGACCTTGACCGTATCCACGGAGGAGTTCATGTGCTTCCTCCGTATCAGACAGCTTCAGGTGCTGACTGGTATTCGGGTACAGCAAATGCTATATATCAGAATATCAGCTTTATCGACAGATATGATCCCGAGTATGTAGTCGTTCTTTCGGGCGACCACATCTACAAGATGGATTATAATAAGATGCTTGATTTCCATAAGGCTAAAGAGGCTGCTGCAACTATCGCAGTTCTTGATGTTCCTAAGGAAGAGGCGTCGAGATTCGGTATAATGATAACTGACGATCAGGATAATATCATCGACTTTGAAGAGAAGCCTAAGAATCCGAGATCAACTCTCGCTTCAATGGGTATATACATCTTCACATGGAGCAAGCTCAGAGCTTACCTCATCGCAAATGAAGAGGATAAGGAAGCCTCCAAGGACTTTGGAAAGAACATTATCCCCGATATGAGAGAGGCTGGAGAGAAGCTCGTAGCTTACAGATTTGACGGCTACTGGAAGGACGTTGGAACCATCGACTCCCTGTGGGAGGCAAATATGGACCTTATCAATCCCAATATCCCGATAGACCTCTATGATCCTTCATGGAAGATCTATTCAAGAAACCCTGTTCTTCCTCCTCAGAGCATAGGCCCGAACGCTCAGATACAGAACTCAATGGTAACAGAGGGCTGCGTTATCAACGGCTCGGTTGAGTTCTCGATGATCTCAGACGGCGTTGTAGTTGAAGAGGGTGCTGAGATCTATGATTCGATCCTCATGCCCGGTGCTGTTATCAGAAAGGGCGCAAAGGTCGAGTATGCTATCGTAGGCGAGAACTCCGAGATCGGTGAGAACGCTCAGATAGGCGCAAGACCGGAGACCATTGACGATAAGGATCAGTGGGGCGTTGCAGTAGTTGGAAACAACATTTCCGTATCGGCTAACGGTGTGGTAGCTCCGAAGGCGATCATTTATGAAAATATTTAAGAAAGGACCGAGTAATCATGGATGTAAATATGGGTAATGTACTGGGTCTTGTTTTCGCAAATATGCATGACACGACCCTTGGAGATATCACTAAAAACAGAACTATGGGTTCCGTTCTCTTCGGCGGAAGATACCGCCTTATAGATTTCCCGCTTTCCAATATGGTAAACAGCGGCATCAGCGAGATCGGAGTTATAACAAAATCCAATTATCAGTCACTGCTCGATCACCTCGGCTCAGCCAGAGAGTGGGACCTCGCAAGAAAGAAGGGCGGCCTTTATATACTTCCTCCCTTCGGCAGCGTTGAGAGCACCCTTTACAGAGGCAGGATAGAGGCTCTGTACGGCGCTATGAGCTTTATTAAGTGCTCAAGAGCTAAGTACGTGATCCTTTCCGACTGCGATGTTGTTACAAATATCGACTACAAGCCGATACTTGCACAGCACATCGAGAGCGGCGCTGATATAACAGCAGTTGTTCATACTGGCGTTTATACCTCGGACGAGACCAAGACCTCTACAGTTCTCAATACAGATGAGAACGGAAGAGTATCCTCAGTTCTCATCACTCCCGAGATCAGCGGCACCTGCACGCTCAGCCTGAATATGTTCGTAATGTCGATGGAATTTCTGACCGAGACTATCAAGGATTCTATGGCAAGAGGACTTGTAAGCTTTGAGAGAAACATTCTTCAGGAAAGATGCAGAGACCTCAAGATAATGACTTATGAGTATGAGAACTATTTCTCGAAGCTCAACAGCCCTTCAAGCTATTTCGCAGCAAATATGAAGCTTCTTGATCCTGATAATGCTCAGAAGCTCTTTGTTCCGAAGCGCTCTATCTATACAAAGGTAAGCGATAACGCTCCTGCTAAGTATGACCTTGACAGCATGGTCAAGAATTCACTTATCGCAGACGGCTGCATCATCGAGGGTGAGGTAGAGAACAGCGTTCTGTTCAGAGGTGTTAAGGTCGGCAAGGGTACAAAGGTTAAGAACTGTATCCTTATGCAGGACACTGTAGTTGGTGACAATGCAGAGCTCAATTACCTTATCACTGACAAGAACGTTCACATCAGCGCTAACCACATTCTCACAAGCTCGCCTGAGTATCCTATGTATGTAGGCAAGGGAGCTTCCGTATAATCTAAGTAAATAGACGTCCTCTATCGGTCATTTCAGCCGATAGAGGATTGTTGTATAAGAGTGTTCAATTACCTAATAAGGGGGTCAGAAAATGAAAATACTGTATACAGCAAGTGAAGCACTGCCTTTCATCGCTTCGGGCGGACTGGCTGATGTAGCAGGCTCTCTCCCGACTGCTCTCAATGCAGCCGGACATGACTGTCGTGTCGTTATACCGTATTACAGCAGCATAAAGCAGGAGCTTAAAGATAAAGTAAGCTATCTGACAAACTTTACTGTTCCCGTTGCATGGAGAAACCAGTACTGCGGAGTGTTCGTAGGAGTAGTTAACGGAGTTACCTATTATCTGCTCGATAATGAGTATTACTTTATGAGAAACGGTCTTTACGGCTTTTATGATGATGCCGAGAGATTTATCTTTTTCTCAAGAGCTGTCCTCGAGCTTCTCAGATATATTGACTTCAAGCCCGAGATAATCAATGCAAACGACTGGCAGACAGCCTTGGTGCCTGTTTACTATGATATATTCTATCGCTATCAGCAGGGCTATGAGGACATAAAGACCGTATTCACTATCCACAATATCCAGTATCAGGGCAGATACGGCCTTGAGCTCATCAATGATATAATGGGTATTCCTCTTTATCATACTGATCTGCTTACTTATGACGGCGATGTGAACTTCATGAAGGCAGCTATCGAAGTCAGTGATAAGGTAACAACGGTATCGCCAAGCTACGCATGGGAGATACTTGACCCGTGGTATTCGCACGGTTTAGACAGAGAGCTCTGTACAAAACAGCATAAGCTTTGCGGTATACTTAACGGTATCGACATAAACGTATATGACCCTGCGAAAGATAAGGTCATAGCTAAGAATTACAGCCTGAATGACAAGCTTGGCAAACAGGCCTGCAAGCATGACCTTTTGGTGAGACTTGATATGTCGCAGGGCAAGGAGCCTGTTATCGGTATAGTTACAAGGTTCGTATCGCATAAGGGTCTTGATCTTATCAAATATGTATTTGAGGATATAATAAGGCTCGGCTATAAGTTTGCGATTCTTGGCTCAGGTGAGAAGATCTATGAAGATTTCTTCTCTGAGATGCACTATCGTTATCCCGACAGGGTAGGTCTTACTCTCGGCTTTGTTCCCGAGCTTTCAAGGCAGATATACGCAGGTGCGGATATGTTTCTTATGCCGTCGCAGAGTGAGCCATGCGGCCTTGCTCAGATGATTGCCTGCCGTTACGGTACTGTTCCTATAGTGAGAGAGACCGGCGGTCTCAGAGACAGCATCCATGATGCAGGTGATAAGGGCGGAAACGGCTTTACGTTCAAATCGTATAACGCCCATGATATGCTTGACGCCTGTGTTCGTGCAAGAGCATACTATGATGACAAAATGAAGTGGGGCAGACTTGTAAGCACCTGCATGAAGCAGGATTTCAGCTGGACAAAGTCAGCCAAGGATTATATCGAGCTTTACGAAAGCCTGTAATATGGCAGAAAATAAAGCTCCCGAGGACGTTAAGTCTTCGGGAGCTTCTTTCTTCAATTAATGTGCGCTTTTTCTGATACTCTGTGCCTTAGCCTTTACCTTTCTGCCGAGATGTACTCCTATCTCGAGAGCAGCTGCATACTTGTCTATGCAAACTATTACATAGGACTCCGCATACTTAGGCGGACGGAAGGTCAGCGGCCACATATGCTTGACGATCATATCCTCCTCGCGCTTGTCGATCTCAAAATGCTCTTTTGCATTTTTAAGAGCGACCTTAGGGTGGCTTGTTCCGTGAGGCTTGTCACCGCGCTTTTTCTCACGCTCTCTCCAGTCGTAAAGATACAGGTCGTGCAAAAGCCCTGCTCTCGCAGCAGCCCTTGAATCGAGCCCGAGCTTTCTGCAAACAAGATAATTATAGTAAGACACGTTCAGACAATGCTGATAGCAGGTAGTGCTGTAATGATGACGATATTTCTTCATCTCATTGACAACATCATCATCTATCAGATCCTTAACAAATTCAAAATACTCTTTGGTGTCATCCGAATGCTCGATCGAATATTTTGAACCCAGAGCCTTTGACATCGGCATTACCTCTTTTCAAAAATCATTTCGGTCAATTGTACGTATGACGGAAGAACACATCATGCTCTTCTTACTGATATTATACAATATTCAGACGAGTTTGTCTACAATAATTTATTAACAATTTTATTACAAATTTAATGGTCAGTAATATTTTTTATCAAAAAACTCAGGTATAAAATCCTTATCGGCAGAGCTTTTTTCCTGAAAATAACCGTCAAATCCGGCAGCTTCCACAGCCTTTAAAACGCTTTCATATTCAAAGGTCGAGGTCTTTCTTGAAAGCTCTTTATGCTCGAACGCTTTATATACAGGCGTATACTGGCTCATAAGGCTTATAAGTATATCCTCGGGAGAAAATATCTTTGAAAGCTCATCTATCAGCCTTAAAGAATCCTTCCTGTGCGAAGGCAGCACCAGATGTCTGACGATAATTCCCTTTCTCATAATGCCGTTATCATCGAACACGGGTCTACCGACCTGCCTTAACATTTCTTTTAAGGCATTGATCGTTACTTCAAAATAGTTTTCTGCCGATGAATACTCAGCAGATATTGCGCTGTCGTAGTATTTTATGTCCGGAAGATACACATCGACATATCCCTCCAGCATTCTGAGAGTGTCAGCTTTTTCGTATCCGCCTGTATTATAAACTACGGTAGGTCTGTCGCCTGCGAACATTTCAAGCGCCTTGATTATCTGCGGTACGAACTGGGTAGAGCTGACAAGTTCAATGTTCTCACAGCCCATTTTGATAAGCCTTTCAAAGCTTTCATAAAGCTCGCTTACTGTGAGCTCGAACCCTTTGCCGAGCGATGATATCTCATAATTCTGGCAGTAGCAGCACCTGAGCGTGCACCCCGAAAAGAAAACAGTACCCGCGCCGCCTTCTCCGCTTATCGGTGGTTCCTCCCAGTGGTGCGGCTCAGCCCTTGCGATGCGGACATTTGCGCCTTCACCGCAGAACCCTTTTCTTTCAAATCTGTTGATACCGCACTCTCTTGGACAGAGCCTGCATTCTTTTAGAATATCATTCATCAGTCTGCGTTATGGTGCTTGCAGTACCGCTGTCAGAGAAGTAGTCCTTCGCATCATAGCTGTTTTCCACACCTGCAACAAAACCGAATATAACTATCATCAAGATCACAATAGCTATGATACAGCCGCTGCTTGTCTGATTGGGCTTTTGCTGCTGTCTGTTATAGCCTGAATTCTGAAGCCCCTGCTGTATGTTTGGCGGCAGCTGCTGATATCTGTAATTCTGCTGAGTTGCATTAAAGTTATACGGCTGCCTGTTCTGAGGTACTGTGTTCTGCTGATATGGCGGCCTGTAGCTCTGCTGGGGCGCCTTTCTGTAAACAGGACTCCTGAAATTGGGGTCAGCAGCTTCCTCCTTGCGCTCTTTCGCAACAAAGTCGTTTTTCTTTTCCTTGTACATATCGGTACCGTCGATATCAAATCCCTTTGAGAACGGGTCAAGGTCATGGCTGTGAGTATCCTCGCCGTAAACTCCGCAGCTGATATCTTCTTCCCGAGCAGTAAGGCACTCAGGGCAGATCATCTCGTCATTTGACTGGAACCTGTATCCACAGAATCTGCATTTACTGTTCATACCTTACCTCCTGTTATACGAATTCGCAGCCTTTTCTCACAGGGCTGCATATTTTTTTATAAACATAACCGTCGATGCTGTCATATGCCCTTTGGATAGCATCGTCGTTGTCAAATATCCCGAACACTGCCGAGCCGCTGCCCGTCATAAGTGTCTGCAATGCGCCTGCGCGTTTCAGATCGTTCTTTGCCTTTGAGACCTCCTCGGGGCAGTGAGCATATTCCAGTGCATTGAACATATTTGCGCAAAGACTGTATATGTTTCCGCTGCCGAGCGACTTTACAAATACGTCAATAGGGCACCTTTGAGGGTTAACTATGCTGTCATATGCCTTGTATGCCTCAGGTGTGGATATACCGATATCAGGCTTTATTATCAAAAACTTGCACTCAGGGGAGGGCAGTCTGTGAACTATCTCTCCGATACCCTGGCAAAGCTGAGTTCCTCCAACCAGACAAAACGGCACATCTGCACCTATAGTAACACCCACTCTTCCAAGCTCATCGTCAGCAAGATTGGTACCGAACATAAAATTCAGCGCATTGAGCATTGCAGCACAGTCGGAGCTGCCTCCGCCCATGCCTGCCATTGAAGGCAGGTTTTTCTCGACCTTTACACTTATCCTTTTGCCGTGGTCGATACCTGTATGCTTTTGAAAAGCTGTTATAGCCTTATATATCAGATTATGCTCATCAAGAGGAAATCCTTCCTTATCACAGATAAGCTCTATACCTTCGCCGTCAGTCAGCTCTATCTCCAGCAGATCATAGCAGTCAACAGACTGCATCACCGTATTGAGGATGTGATATCCGTCCTGCCTTTTGCCAACAATATCCAGCATCAGGTTTATTTTTCCGTAAGCCTTAACTCTAAGCTTGTCACAAACAGTTTTCATGTAGATCACCTCTGTCTGATAAAAACAAAGTAAGCATATGCACAGCACCATACTATCAGCGCAAGTATATTCACTATGTAGAACAGTACGTGCTTTGTCTTGTGGCGAAATAACTGCATACCGAGCAGCCCGCCCACAGCACCTCCTGCCGCACCCATAAACAGCAGTGTCTTTTCGGGGATACGCCACGCCCTGAACTTAGCCTTCAGCTTATCTATACCGTAGGCGAGGAAAGTGATAACATTGATCGCTATGAGATATATGTATAATACCTTCAAGATGCTCACCTCTTATCTACGAATAGTATATCACATATCCGCAAAAAAGTAAAGTGCCTCTCCTATAACAAAAAAGAGCCGATGCCTTCAAGCACCGACTCTTCTGAAAATACGATCCAGTATTAAACCATGAATTCCTTGATCTCATCGAAGAACTTGTCAGCGTCATCAGTGTGAGCTGTCAGCTGGATCGGGCTGGAAAGGTCAAGGCTGAAAATACCCATAATAGACTTTCCGTCAACTGCATATCTGCCCGAAGCAAGATCAACATCGAAATCATGCTGAGATACGATGCTTACAAACTTCTTTACATCGTTGATCGAATCAAGTAAGATCTTTGTCTTTTTCATAATAAGTTCCTCCTCATAAAAAGAAAAAATGTTTTTCATCTGCGTCGCGATCAGTTCTCACGCTTACTGACCCTTCGCCTTTCATAACCTCTGTAGGTCGCCCTACAACGCATATTATAGTCAGTTTTTTCTGTTTGTCAAGAGAAATTTGCAAAAAAAAATAAAATATGGTACAATGTTTAATAAGTACAAAACTTGATACAATCTTTTGTTAGATGTGCATAAATTAAATATGAATTATTTGTGCATATCTAACACTTTGGAAGCTGATAAGCTGACTATCAGAATAATATGTTTATATCAGAATAATATTCTTGCATATCAAAAATTTGATCCTTTCGGAGGTATTATGAAAGCCTATTATTACACCTTCGGCTGCAAGGTAAACCAGTATGAGACAGGGAACATAAGAGAGCTCATGCTGTCTCTCGGGTATGATGACACCAGTGACCCTGCTGAGGCAGCTGTATGTATAGTCAATTCCTGCACTGTAACTGCCGAGGCTGATTCCAAGTGCAGACAACTGCTCAGAAAGCTCAGGCGTACAGCGCCCGATGCTGTCATAGTTCTGGCAGGCTGTTATGCACAGGCATTTGCAGATGAAGCAAAAGCACTGAGCGAATGTGATATAATCGTAGGATCACGCGCAAAAAGAGATATCCCGCAGCTGGTCAGTGAGTTTATAAGCAGCAGAAAAAGAACTGTCAGCATTGCCCCTTATAGTAAAGGGCAGCAGATAGAACCGATGCTAAACCTCGGCAATGACAAAAAAACCAGAGCCTACATAAAGATACAGGACGGCTGCGACCAGTACTGCACCTATTGTATGATACCGCTCGCCAGAGGTCATGTCTGCTCAAAGAATCCTGATGATATAGCGTCTGAGGCTCAGGCGCTTGTTGACAGCGGTCATAAGGAACTGATCTTAACAGGCATAAATATGTGCTGCTACGGTAAAGATATCGGCGGCGTTGATCTTGCGGACGCAGTACGTGCAGCATCTACAGCGCAGGGCGATTTCAGGATAAGGCTGAGCTCACTGGAGCCTGAGCTTTTGACTGATGATATGATCAAGCGTCTGTCTGTGGATAAAAGGCTGTGTCCTCATTTTCACCTTGCGCTGCAAAGCGGCTGTGACAGGACCTTAAAAAGAATGAACAGGCATTACGATACCGCACGCTATGCACAGATAGTTTCAAGCCTGAGAGCATTATTCCCGAATTGTGCGGTGACCACCGATATAATGGTAGGTTTCCCGGATGAGCGTGACGATGACTTTGCACAGTCTCTCTCATTTGTTAAAGAGATGCAGTTTTCAGGAGCACACGTTTTTGCGTATTCCAGAAGAAAGGGCACCGCTGCTGACAGGTTTGCAGGGCAGCTGTCTCAGGAGGTAAAGAATGAACGCTCCAGAGCGATGCGGGAAGTATGTGATCTCTCGGCAGAGGTCTACGCCAAAAGCATGATCGGAAGTATTGTCAGGGTCCTGTTTGAAAAAGAGCGTGATGATGAGTGGCATAAAGGCTACAGTGCAGAATATCTGAACGTAAGGGTCAGGCGTGAGGGCAGGGAGTCTCTCTGGAGAACATTTGCAGATGTTAAGATAATCTCTGCCGACAAAAACGGCTGCATAGGTGAGATAACGGAGGTATTGTGATATGAATAAGAACACATTGAACAAGGCGAAGCCCATATTGTTTGGGCTTGTCATAATAATTTTTTGCGCTGTAAAGGCTTTCTGGGGCAGTGACATCATAACATCTGAAAAGGATAAGAGTTCGTCAAAATCTTCAAAAACATCTAGCTCTTCTGTTGTTGTTAAGGAAAGCTCCTCTTCATCAAAAAAGGGCACAGAGAGTGCCAAACCTGCCGAAACGACCGTTACAACCAAAAAAACTACCACTACTACGACCACCACGGCAACCACCACTACCACGTCTGTGACCGAGCAGGCAAAGGAGTATGTTGAATACTATTTCAGAACAAAAAAACTCAGAGACTCTCATTATGAAAAGCACGGCATAGAGATGGGCTTTTCATCGGCTGATGAATACCGCCATGCTGCCAGCGATGTTATCAATGATCCTGATGCACTTTCTAAAATTGAAAAAGAGGACGGCGACACCTGCTACTATATAGAAGAGACCGATGAATTCGTAGTTCTCTCAACAGACGGTTATATAAGGACTTATTTTAACCCTGGCGGTAAAGCTTATTTTGACAGGCAATAAACCCACAACATAAAATATTTACAAAGATAAATTGACTTTATATAGTGAGATATGCTATAATAACTGTAATAAGGTTTTCTCTTATAATAAGGAGGAGTATAAAAAATGTCTGTTTTTCGTATTTATGTTGAAAAGAAGCCTGAGTTTGCAGTTGCTTCAAAGTCTCTGGTAAAGGATATAAAGTCTGCACTGGGACTGGAACAGATCAAGGATATAAGGGTCATCAACCGCTATGATGCAGAGGGTCTTCCAAGAGAGGACTTTGATCTTGCAGTCCCTGTCGTGTTCTCTGAGCCTGCTGTAGACAAGACCTATGATAAGCTCCCTCAGATAATTGACGGTGAGACAATGTTCGCAGTTGAGTATCTTCCGGGTCAGTTCGATCAGAGAGCTGATTCCTGTGCTCAGTGTATATCTCTCCTTACTGGAGGAAAAAGACCGACTGTAAAGTCAGCGACCGTTTATATAGTGTCAGGTAAGCTTTCAGAGGCTGATATTTCAAAGCTCAAGGGCTATATTATCAACCCTGTAGAGTCAAGAGAAGCGACCCTTGATACCTTCGATACCCTTGACGTAAAGTATGATATCCCTACAGAGGTAGACAGGGTAGACGGCTTTATCTATTCCACAGAGGATGACCTGAAGCTTATGCTCAGTACCCTCGGACTTGCAATGGACCTTGACGATATCAAGTTTTGTCAGCAGTATTTCAGAGACGTTGAGAAAAGAAACCCAACTATCACAGAGATCAGAATGATAGATACCTATTGGTCGGATCACTGCCGTCATACAACGTTCCTGACGATAGTAGACAATGTAGATATAAAGTCTGATTACATAGCTGCTACCTTTAAGGACTATGTAAACACCAGAAAAGACCTCTATGCAGGAAGGGCAGACAAGCCTCTTACTCTTATGGATCTTGCGTGCATAGGTGCAAAGCAGCTCAAAAAAGCAGGCCTGCTCAAAGACCTTGACGAGAGCGAGGAGATCAATGCCTGCTCCGTCAAGATAACAGTTGATGTTGACGGCAAGCCTGAGGACTGGCTCTTGATGTTCAAGAACGAGACCCATAACCACCCGACCGAGATCGAACCCTTCGGCGGTGCAGCTACCTGTCTCGGCGGCGCTATCAGAGATCCGCTTTCAGGCAGATCATATGTATATCAGGCAATGAGAGTAACAGGAGCCGGCAATCCTTTGGTGCCTGTTGCCGATACGATAACAGGAAAGCTTCCCCAGAGAAAGATAGTTGTCGGCGCTGCTAACGGATATTCTTCATACGGTAACCAGATAGGCCTTGCCACAGGCCATGTTAATGAGATATTCCACCCCGGTTATGTTGCAAAGAGAATGGAGATAGGCGCTGTTGTCGGTGCTGCTCCCGAAGCAAATGTCAGACGTGAAAGACCTGCTCCGGAAGATATAGTTATCCTTCTCGGCGGCAGAACAGGACGTGACGGCTGCGGCGGTGCAACAGGTTCATCTAAGAGCCATACTCTGCATTCACTTGAGAGCTGCGGCGCAGAGGTGCAGAAGGGTAATGCTCCCGAAGAAAGAAAACTGCAGAGACTTTTCAGAAATCCCGATGTAACATCAATGATAAAGCGCTGCAATGATTTCGGCGCAGGCGGAGTTTCGGTCGCTATAGGTGAGCTTGCTGACGGTCTTTCCATAAATCTTGATGCTGTTACCAAGAAGTATGACGGCCTTGACGGAACCGAGCTCGCAATATCAGAGTCTCAGGAGAGAATGGCTGTAGTTATCGCCAAGAGCGACCTTGAGAAGTTTATGGCGGAAGCTGCAAAAGAAAACCTTGAAGCAACAATGGTCGCAAGAGTGACCGAAGAGCCCAGACTTGTTATGAACTGGTGCGGCAATACGATAGTTGATCTTTCAAGAGAGTTCCTTAATTCCAACGGTGCTGAAAAGCATACCGATGTATTTGTCCCCGAGCCTGTTATCGCAAACGACGATAACGGAGACGACAGTGCAGACCGCTGGGAGGGTATGATATCTAACCTTAATATCTGCTCGCAGAAGGGTCTTGTCGAGAGGTTTGACTCTACTATCGGCGCAGGTACTGTCCTTATGCCTTACGGCGGAAAATATCAGAACACTCCTACTCAGGCAATGGCAGCAAAGATACCCGTATTGAACGGTGAGACAAACACAGCTTCGATAATGGCATGGGGCTATAATCCGTTCCTTTCGTCAAAGAGCCCGTATCACGGCGCTATGTCGGCAGTGGTAGAGTCTATCGCCAAGGTCGTTGCAGCAGGCGGAACCTATGAGAAGTGCTGGCTCACATTCCAGGAGTACTTTGAAAGAACTCAGAATGATCCCGAGCGCTGGGGCAAGCCTATGGCTGCACTGCTCGGTGCGTATAAAGCTCAGATTGAGCTCGGCTGCGGTTCTATCGGCGGAAAGGACTCAATGTCGGGAACCTTTGAGGATATCGATGTTCCTCCGACTCTTGTCTCCTTTGCGGTTTCAACAGCAGATGTCAATAATATAGTTTCAAATGAATTTAAGCAGGCAGGCTCAAAGGTCATACTCATAAAGCCTGAATATGATGAGAACAAGCTTGTAAAGTTTGACTCCCTCAGAAACGTGTTTGAGAAGGTCGAGAAGCTTATTTCAGACGGAAAAGTTCTCTCCGCGTGGGCAGTATCCTACGGCGGTGTATCCGAGGCTGTTTCAAAAATGGCATTCGGCAACAGGATAGGCTTCAAATTCACTGAAAATCTTTCCTCGCTTGAATTGTTCAGGCACTGCTACGGCGCTTTCGTTATTGAGCTCGCACCCGATGCGGATACTGACGAAAGAGTTATCGGCGAGACCATCGAGGAATATAAGATAATCTCTGACAATTACACGATAGAGCTCTCGAAGCTCCAGTCTCTCTGGGAGAGTAAGCTTGAGCCTGTATATCCCGTTCATGTGAAGGAGCCCGAGGACAAGCCCGAGACCTATTCTTACAGTGCTTCTGAGAGAAAGAGCCCTGCGATAAAGGTCGCAAAGCCTAAAGTTCTCATACCTGTGTTCCCGGGAACCAACTGCGAGTATGATACCGCTAAGGTGTTCGAGAGAGCAGGTGCAGAGGCAGACATCTTCGTTATCAGAAACCTCACTCAGAGCGCTATCGGCGAGTCTGTAGAGGAAATGGAAAAGAAGATCAAGCAGTCTCAGATAGTTATGCTGCCGGGCGGTTTCAGCGGCGGTGATGAGCCTGACGGAAGCGGCAAGTTCATCGTATCCTTCCTGAGAAATCCCCGCCTTACAGATGCTATACATGATCTTCTCAAAAACAGAGACGGTCTTATGCTCGGTATCTGTAACGGTTTCCAGGCGCTTGTAAAGCTTGGCCTTGTTCCTTACGGCGAGATCAGAGATATGAGACCTGATTCGCCTACGTTGACCTTCAACACAATAGCAAGGCATCAGTCTAAGCTTGTTAATACCAGGGTTTCTTCTAACAAGAGCCCGTGGCTTGCAGGCTGTGAGGTCGGTGATATCCACTCTATCGCTATTTCTCACGGTGAAGGCAGATTTGTAGCGACAGCCGATGAGATAGCAGAGCTTGCAAAGAACGGTCAGATCGCAACTCAGTATGTAGATTTTGACGGCGAGCCCACCTATGATATCCACTGCAACCCGAACACATCTGTTCAGGCTATCGAGGGTATCACCTCGCCCGACGGCAGGGTCCTCGGTAAGATGGGTCACTCTGAGCGTATAGGCTACGGCGTTTATAAGAATGTTCCAGGTGTAAAGGATCAGAAGATATTCGAGAGCGGCGTGGCATATTTCAAATAATTCGATCTCCCGAAGTTTTGCGCTTCGGGAGATTTTTACTTTACATCTGTGAAATAATATGTTATAATATAATCAGTAAATGACGGAAGGAGAGACGTTTATGGAGAACAATACTATCAAGACCAGCAATGACAAGAAAACCGCTATGATAAGGCTGAAAGGCCTTGAACAGATCAGAGAGTTCGCAGCAGCAGCCGTCGAGCATGATTATGTAATAATACTGCAGTCGGGTAATTATTCTGTCAACGGGAAATCCGTTATGGGTATACTCAGTCTCGACCTTTCAGCGCCTGTTGTCCTCGCTGTGGACAGACCGTATGCAGATGAATTTTTTGAAGAGGTAAGCAAATTTATAGTTGACGGGGAGTGATCTGTTGTCACTGAGATATGTGCTGCTCATTCTGGAGCTTTGTCTGCTGTTTTTGTTTATTATGCCGCTGCCTGTTGTCTGTGCAGGAAACATCGCAGGTGCAGCAGCGTCGTCAGTGCTGCTGATACTGACCTATAACAGCAGGCAGTTTATCAGCATTATAAAAAAGCTATGGTCCGTGACTGCAGGCAGGATATCACTGATCGCTATAGCAATTATTATCGTGTCAGTAATTGTATATGTGTGCGTGCTGTCAGTGAAGATGTACAGAGCGCAGGAAAACCAGACCGCTGACAGTAAAGTTGTGGTGGTGCTGGGCTGTAAGGTCAAAGGCACAAGACCCTCTAAAATGCTGAAAAGAAGGCTTGATGCAGCGATCGTTCTTCTGAACAAAGATGAGGATACTATCTGTATCGTTTCGGGCGGTCAGGGCTGGAACGAAGCTATATCCGAAGCAGAAGCTATGCAGACATATCTGATAGATAACGGCATCTCGCCTGACAGGATCATCGCTGAGGATAAGTCTACCAATACCTATGAGAACCTGAAATTCACAAGAGACATTCTTGATGAACGCGGCCTTGGCAGAAACATCACGATAGCGACTGACGGCTTTCACGAATACCGTGCTTCACTTATAGCAAAAAAGCTTGACTTTGGTTACGTAAGCTCGTGCCCTGCATATACAAAATTCAGATATCTTCCCACCTATTGGGTAAGAGAGTGGATAGGACTTACACATTTTTATATTTTCGGAGATTAAAACGGCTGACCTTTTTTGTCAGCCGTTTTTGCGGCAATGCTTAACTGTATCAATAGAATATGAGCATAAAAATATCCTCCTCTGCATTTGCAGAAGAGGATATTGCTGTTTGATCCTTATTTGTTAGCAAGCGCATTGTTTATCGCAGATACCAGAGCCTTAACTGATGAAACTATGATATCCGAATTTCTTCCGCAGCCCCAGAACATCTTACCGTCGCAGCTGATACCAACATAAGATACAGCCTCAGAGGTAGATTTTCTTTCAAGTGCGTGCTCAGTGTAGATCTCAATGTTAAAGTCTATCGAGATGCCCTGCTTAATAGCGTTTGCAACAGCATCAAGTCTTCCGTTGCCCTCGGCAGTGAATGACTTTTTCTCGCCGTTTATAACAGCCGTAACAGCTGAGCCGATATGACCCTCAGCCTTCTGAACGTAGTGAGCCTCTGTTATGTCAACAGGCTCGGCCTTGTTGAGATATTCCTGCTTGAAAATAGCATATACCTCATCGGGCATAAGCTCCTTGTGGCTGTGATCCGATACGCTCTTGACCTTGTATCCGAGGTCTTCACGCATCTTCTTCGGCAGATCGTATCCGAATTTCTCCTGAAGAATAAATCCAATACCGCCCTTTCCTGACTGTGAATTGATACGGATAACATCGCCGTCATACTCTCGTCCGACATCATGCGGATCTATCGGCAGATAAGGAACAGTCCAGAGATTTGAGTTCTTTTCCTTTCTGTAGTTCATACCCTTTGCGATAGCGTCCTGATGCGAGCCCGAGAATGCTGCGAACACAAGTGCTCCGGAATATGGCTGTCTGTCATAAACTTTCATTCTTGTAACTCTTTCATAGAGCTCTATCAGTGACGGCAGATCGGAGAAGTCGAGCTGTGGGTCAACGCCGTGAGTAAACATATTCATAGCAAGCGTTACTATGTCAACATTACCTGTCCTTTCGCCGTTCCCGAAGCAGGTACCCTCTATCCTGTCAGCACCTGCGAGCAGTCCGAGCTCACTGTCAGCAACACCGCAGCCTCTGTCATTGTGAGGGTGAAGAGATACAATAACGTTCTCTCTGTTGTGAAGTGTCTCACACATATATTCTATCTGCTGTGCATATACGTGAGGCATAGACATCTCGACAGTTACAGGCAGATTGATTATTACCTTGCTCTCTGGAGTAGGCTGCCAGATATCGATAACAGCGTTGCAGATATCTCTTGCAAATTCAGGCTCTGTTCCGGTAAAGCTCTCGGGAGAGTACTCAAAAGTAATGTTTCCCTTGGCATTCTTGCGGTATTCGTTGCAAAGCTCAGCTCCGTCGGTAGCGATCTTTATGATCTCCTCTTTTGATTTTCTGAACACCTGCTCTCTCTGAGCAACAGATGTCGAATTGTAGAGGTGAACAACTGCATTTTTCGCACCGTCGATAGCCTCAAAGGTCTTCTTTATTATGTGCTCTCTTGACTGTGTGAGCACCTGGATAGTAACATCATCAGGGATAAGACCCTGCTCGATCAGTGCACGGCAGAATTCATATTCAGTTTCCGAAGCGGCAGGGAAGCCTATCTCTATCTCCTTAAATCCTATTTCTACGAGCTTCTTGAAGAATTCGAGCTTCTCCTCAAGGCTCATAGGGATTATCAGTGCCTGGTTTCCGTCTCTCAGGTCGACCGAGCACCATATCGGCGCCTTGTCGATATATTCCTTTTCTGCCCATTTCATACACTTAACGGGCGGCATAAAGTAACCTCTCTGATACTTGTCAAAATTTTTCATAATGCTTCCTCCTTGGTCAGTATAATTGATCTATCCCATAGTTAAAAGCGTTCCTGTCTTTATAAGAGCATTAACAAACAAAAAACCCGTCTCCAACAACAGAGACGAGCATAATACCCGTGTTACCACTCTAATTCATGTATAGCTTGCACTATACACCTCAGCCGCATCTAACAATGCGTATCTCTCTAACGGGAGAACACCGTGCAAAGCTACTCGCTTTCGTTTTCACCCTGCAAGCTCAAGGACGAGTTATAGCGAAGCCTTCATACCGTTTTGCACCAGACAACGGCTCTCTGAAAATCATGACAGCGCCTTTTTTCCTCTCAAAGCCTTTAAACTATGTTAAATCAATTATAACATAGTTCTGAGTTTTGTCAAGCGTTATTTTTTTACTTTAATATATTATTAACAATTAGTTCTTTAACTGTACTCTCTATCCGATTGACAAAATTTGTTTGATAAGCTATAATTAGTGTATGATATTGGTCGAAAGGAGCCCCTGTATGATATATGACAGCATAAAAAAGCTTGTTACCTACGGTATAGAAACAGGCCTTATTACCGAGTCTGATAAGGTGTATTGCACGAACAGACTGCTTGAAGCATTATCCCTTGATGATTATGAAGAGCCGGAGGCGGCTTATTCAGATATAGACCTTGAAAGCACTTTGGCAGAGCTGCTCGACTATGCCTGTGAAAAGGGGCTTTGCGAAAACTCCACTGTTTACAGAGACCTCTTTGATACTAAGCTTATGGGTCTTCTTACTGCACGGCCTTCAGAGATAGACCGTCAGTTTGCAGAGCATTACAAAAACAGCCCCGAAGATGCTACAGGCTTTTTCTATAAATTCTCTCAGGATACCGACTATATCAGGCGTTACCGCATCAAAAAAGATATGCGCTGGGTCAGTGAGACAGAATACGGCGATCTTGACATTACGATTAACCTTTCAAAGCCTGAAAAGGACCCCAAGGCTATCGCCGCTGCAAAGCTTGCCAAGCAAACGGGTTATCCCAAGTGCCTGCTTTGCTATGAGAACGTCGGTTATGCGGGCAGGGTGAACTCTCCTGCCAGACAGAACCACCGCATCATATCTGTAACTATTGACGGCGCTGACTGGGGCTTGCAGTATTCGCCCTATGTTTATTACAATGAGCACTGTATACTTTTTAACAAAAACCATACCCCTATGGTGATAGATAAGTCAGCATTCAGAAAGCTTTTTGATTTTGTGGGACAGTTCCCGCATTATTTCATCGGCTCAAATGCTGATCTGCCGATAGTGGGCGGATCGATTCTTTCTCACGAGCATTTCCAGGGCGGCCACTATACCTTTGCTATGGCAAAGGCTCCTGTCGAAACGCAGCTGAGCTTCAGGGGCTATGAGAATGTTTCGGCAGGTATAGTTAAATGGCCGATGTCTGTTATAAGGCTCAGCAGCACCGACAAGGAAGCTGTTGTTGATCTTGCTGACAAGATACTGACAGCATGGCGCGGTTATACAGACGAAGCTGCGTTCGTATTTGCAGAGACAGACGGCGAGCCCCATAACACGATAACACCGATCGCAAGAATGAGAGACGGGAATTACGAGCTTGATCTCGTTCTGAGAAACAATATAACTACCGAGGAGTATCCTCTCGGTGTTTATCACCCGCATCAGGAGCTTCACCACATAAAGAAAGAGAACATAGGACTTATTGAGGTTATGGGTCTGGCAGTTCTGCCTTCAAGGTTAAAGACTGAAATGGCTCTGCTTGCAGATGCTCTTGTCAGCGGCGGTGATATCAGGTCTGATGAACGGATAAGTTCTCATGCTGACTGGGCCGATGAACTTAAAGCGAAATATGAGTTCACAGCTGAGAACGTTGATGATATCCTCAGAAGAGAGATAGGTCTGGTCTTCTCAAAGGTGCTTGAGCACGCAGGTGTTTACAAGAGAAACGATGAGGGCAAGGCTGCTTTCCTGAGATTTGTTGACTATGTAAATAAAAACTAGCCTCCCCTGTTCCAAGCAGGGCAAATTAGTCGAGTTGGAGTTGATAAGATGATAAGAGCCGCTGATTTTATTAACGGCCAGAGCGTCAAGGCATACGATCTGCTTGGCGCACATATTAAGGGCGATAAGGTCGATTTTTCTACTTATGCTCCGAATGCTGCAAATGTGCAGCTTTGTCTTGGCGGTACTATGCTGCCGATGGAGCGTGACAACAACGGTGTATGGCATACGGAGACCTTAGCAAAAGAGGGCGATATTTATCAGTTCGTCATTACAACGCAGTCGGGAGAGGATCATTACCGTTCCGATCCCTTTGCATTTTTCAGCGAAGTCAGACCAAAAAACGCATCTATAGTTTACGATATAAACAACTTTGAGTGGAGCGATGATGAGTGGCTGTCCAAGCGCTCCAAGAACTATGACAGACCGCTGAATATATATGAGATGCACTTCGGTTCGTGGAAAATAAAGCCCGATAAGGAAGAGGACGAGCGCTTTTATACTTATGAAGAGATGATAGACCTTCTCATTCCTTATATCAAGGAGATGGGCTACACTCATATCGAGATACTTCCTCTTATGGAGCACCCGTTTGACGGCTCGTGGGGGTATCAGGTGTCTGGTTATTTCTCTGCGACCAGCCGTTACGGTGAGCCGCGAGGCCTTATGCGCTTTATAAATGCCTGCCACAAAAACAACATCGGCGTTATCCTTGACTTTGTGCCCGTCCATTTTGTAAGAGATTTTTTTGCTCTGCATATATATGACGGCGGATATGTATTTGAGAGTAATAACGAGAATGATCGCTATTCAGAGTGGAACACTGCAATGTTTGATTATTCAAAGGCGCACGTTTTAAGCTTTATGAAGTCGGCTGTTAACTTCTGGATAGAGCAGTACCATATCGACGGCTTGAGATATGATGCTGTAGCTTATCTTATCTACAAGTACGGCAAAAAGGAGAACCCGATAAACGATACGGGCATATGGTTCCTTAAAAACACGAATTATGCTATAGGCAAGCTGCACCCTGATGTTATGCTCTTTGCGGAGGACTCAACTGACTATATCAAAGTTACAGCTCCTGTTGAGTTCGGAGGACTTGGCTTCGACTATAAGTGGAACCTCGGCTTTATGCATGATACGCTCAACTATATCAAAACGCCGCCCGATCAGCGCCGCGCTCATCACAATAAGATGACTTTTGCTATGAGCTATTTTTATAACGATCTGTTTGTGCTGCCGTATTCTCATGATGAGGTAGTGCACGGAAAGTACACTATGATAGATAAGGCGTCGGGGCTGAGAGAGCAGAAACAGGCAACAATGAAATGCCTCTATACGTTCCAGATGACCCACCCGGGAAAGAAACTCAACTTTATGGGAAATGAGCTCGGTGAGTATATCGAATGGCGTGAGGATAAGGAGCTTGGCTGGAACCTTCTGACCTACCCCGAGCATGACTCTCTTCACGAGTATATAAAGGCGCTCAATCATATCTATCTTAATGAGCCTGCTCTGAGCTGTTATGATTATAACTCTATGTCGTTCCGCTGGCTCGACCCCGATAACAGGAACCAGTCTCTGTATTCTTTTGTCAGAAACGACCTGCATGGCAGAAAGATATACTGCGTTTTCAATTTTTCTGCTAATTATCAGGGCTGCTCGATAAACGTAGAAGACGAGGGGCAGTACTATGAGCTGCTCAATTCAGACCGCGACATCTACAGCGGCTCAAACTGCCTGAACGGTGAGCCGTGGGCACAGGGCTACAGAGTTAACCTCAGGCTGGCGCCGCTGAGCTGTGTGCTTATCGCAAGGAAATAATTTTTAAACCTGCCGTGGTTTCGGCAGGTTTACTTTTTTGCTAAAATGTAATATGTTACTGTTGAAAACAGAAGGCTTCTGTGATATACTGATATTGGCTATAAATGTTATAAAAGGGGAGAAATAATATGAAAAAGATCATTGATCTTAGCGGCGAGTGGAAGCTGTTTATGGACAGCACTCTAACAGTGACAGAACCAACATACTGTGATGATATAACACTGCCTGATACCACCTCTAATGCACGCAAGGGCGAGCCTAACAACGAGCGCCCTGACGGTTACCTTACTGACATTTACAAGTTTGAGGGCAACGCGTGGTTCTCCCGCAGGGTCGATCTCAGTGAATGTGAGGGCAGTACTGTAAAGCTCTTCCTTGAAAGAACAAGGATAACCGAATTGTTTGTTGACGGAAAGTCATACGGTGTTCAGGAAAGCCTTGTAGCACCTCACATATATGATCTTTCAGACCTTATCGGCACAGGTGAGCATGAGCTTGCTGTAAGAGTTTGCAATGTCGGCTATAAAACAAATGGCGGCCACCTTACCTCACCCGACACCCAGACCAACTGGAACGGTATCACAGGCCGTATCGAGCTACAGTGCTTCGGTGAAAAGTATCTTGATAATGTAATGATCTTCCCGAACGTTTCTGATAAAACAGTAAGGATAACAGCTGATCTTATCGGCGGTGACAAAGCATTAGTTTCTGTCTCTGCCGACAGCTTCAACGGTGATGTCAAGCACCACGCCGAACCTATGGCCTTTGAGATCACATCTTCCAAGCTTGACTGTACATACCCTATGGGCGATGACTGCCTTCTTTGGAGCGAGCATCACCCAAATCTCTATTATCTCAGGCTCGATATATACGGCGATGTCTATGAGCAGGTCATCGGCATGAGAGACTTTTCGCAAAAGGACGGAAAGTTCACCATAAACGGCAAAAACACCTTCCTGCGCGGAAAGCATGACGGTATGATCTTCCCGAAAACAGGCTATGCTCCTACAGACCTGGAGGAGTGGCTAAAAATACTTGAGATATCAAAGTCATACGGTATCAATCATTACCGTTATCATACCTGCTGTCCGCCCGAGGCAGCCTTTCTGGCAGCTGATATGCTCGGCATCTATATGGAGCCGCAGCTCCCGTTCTGGGGTACTATAACCACTCCCGATGACGAAAAGCACGATCAGGCAGAGCAGGATTTCCTCATCGAAGAGGGCTTTAATATGCTGCGTTCATTCGGCAATCACCCCTCATACTGCATGATGTCGCTCGGCAATGAGCTCTGGGGCTCAAAGGAGATCCTTAACGATATCCTCGGCAGATATAAAGCATTTGATAACCGACACCTTTACACACAGGGCTCGAATAACTTCCAGTGGTTCCCGAATGTTCTTGAGAACGATGACTTTTTTGTAGGTGTCCGCCTTGCAAATGACAGGCTTATAAGGGGCTCATATGCCATGTGCGATGCGCCCTTAGGTCATATACAGACCGACAAGCCCTCCACTTTGCACGACTATGACAGCGTGATAAAGCCTGCACAAAAATCTCATGAGACAGAAGCTTCCGAGGACGGCACTGTTCAGATACAGTACGGAACAACGATGAAGACCGTAAAGGCTTCAGAAGCTGATGCAGATTTCATTCCCGAAGTGCCGATCGTCACTCACGAGATAGGCCAGTTTGAGACCTACCCTGATTATGACGAGATGAAAAAATATACAGGCCCTCTCAAACCAAGAAACTTTGAGATATTCAGAGAAAGGCTCAGACAAAAGGGTCTGCTACACCTTGCTAAAGATTATTTCGAGTGCTCGGGTAAGCTCGCTGTAGCCTGCTATAAAGAAGAGCTTGAAGCAGCATTCAGATCAAAGCTGCTGGCGGGCTTCCAGGTGCTCGATATACAGGATTTCACAGGGCAGGGAACAGCGCTCGTCGGCATACTTGATGCGTTTATGGACAGTAAAGGCCTTATAACTCCCGATAAATGGAAAGGCTTTTGCAATGATGCGGTATTGCTTGCCAGATTTGATGACTATGTTTTGGTGGAGAAGAGCACTTTTTCTGCAAAGATACAGATATGTTCCTTCAGAGATGGCTTTGAGGGCGGAGAACTTGTATGGAAACTTTCTTACGGAGAGAATATGATTGCCGATGGCAGAAAGACTTTCTCGCTTGGCAGCAGCAACTATCTTGATATTGCGGATATCTCCGTTCAGCTGCCGGCAGCAGATAAGATAACATATCTTACACTTTCTCTATCTGTTGAAAACACCGATATCTCAAATGAGTATGAACTGACTGTAGTGCCGATAACAGAGAACGCAGAGCTTGACGGCGTATATCTGTTCAGAGAGGTAGATGCCGAAGCCGATAAGCTCTTATCTCAGGGTAAGACAGTGCTGATAGTTCCCGATCTTAAAGCTATTGAAGAAATGTCGGTAGAGGGAATGTACTGTCAGGACTTCTGGTGCTATCCTATGTTCAGAACTATCTCTGATATGATGAAAAAGCCCCGCCCGATCGGAACAATGGGTCTTTTGATAGATACAGAACACCCTGCCCTTTCAGGATTTGGTTCTAAGAAGTATTCAACGCCTCAGTGGTTTGAGATAGTTCAGAATTCCAGAGCTGTTATCCTTGATGACAGAAAAGAGGATATAAACGTTATCGTCAGAACGATAGATAATGTTGAGCGCAACCACAGTCTTTCGCTCCTCTATGAATATGAGAGAAACGGCGGCAAGGTGGTCGTTTGTGCCTGTGATATCGAAAAGCTTGCCGAGTCTCCCGAAGGTAGAGCGTTTGTAAAGTCTGTTTTCGATCATTGCCGTAACTGAATACTTGTTTTTACTGCTGCTTTTCGCCTTGCGCGAAGGGCAGCTTTTTTTCGCTGTATCGGCAGTTTTATCAATAGCTTTGTGCTTGTTGCATAAAGAGAGACTGCTTTATTTGTTCGATTGTCCGAAAGTGTAAAAAAACAGTCAATAAATTGTTCACAAGATGATTATTTTGTGGTATAATTTATCTGGGTCATTATAGACTTTTGTTGCAATAATTATTATATAAGGGGTTGTTATTATGCCATATACACCGATCGTAAAGAGACACTATAAATATAAAAATATCGCTGCGTGCCTTGCTGTTTGTCTGTTGTTGATACTCGGCCTTACATCGTCATGCAGTAATAGGGCTCTTAACCGTGCAAAGGCAGACCCTGAGACCAAAACTGTCAATTCCTCGGCTCCTACAAAGGAGAAAAAAGAGGAGGACAAAAAAATAACTGAAAACTACCGATATGAAAAGCTTGACAATAAGCAGATATCGAGCGGTGATCTTGTGCTTGTTAACAGCGAGCATAAGTTTGAGGGCACAGTCGGTGAGACTGATACTCTTTATCAGTACCTGTTCAACGATAATGGTACTCAAGTGATGTATGCAAGCACCACTATGCTTGAAGCTGACAAAAAAGCCCTTGAAGCGATAAACGGCCTTGTGAGTGAGTATTACGCAAATTCTTCTGACGGTACAGTTATGATATACAGCGCTATGGATACTCCTGACGGTTCTGCACCTGAGTTTGATGAGTGCGCAACAGGCCTTACGTTTGACCTTCTCACCTACGATCAGGCTACGGGCTCATACCCTACATTCACGGGTGAGGGCACCTACAGCTGGATAACAGCCAACGCTTGGAAATACGGACTTACACTCAGATATCCTGCTGATAAGACCGATAAGACCGGGAATGCGTTCGTTTCAAATCATTTCAGATATCTCGGTGTGCCGCATACTGAGATAATGTCGCAAAATGGCCTTTGCTTGGAGGAATACCTTGAATATATAAAAGACTATACGTTTGAAAAACCTTATTCTATTCTGGCTGATGACGGGAATTCTTACTCTGTTTATTATGTTAAGCAGGGCAAGGACAGAACAACAAAGGTGCCTGTTCCTCAGGACGCAAGCGGAAATGACTACAGCTATTCTATCTCGGGAAATAACTATGACGGCTTTGTAGTAACGGTGAACCTTACTGCCGAAAATAATGTGACTCAGCAGGCTGAGCCTGTTGTACAGGACGAATCTTCATCTCAGGCAGCGGAGGGTGAGACCGAGCAATGATAAAGGAAAGCATTGATATAAAAGTTGATTATAAAAAGGCCGGGCTCTCGGGTGAGGGCTGTGCGCCGATGCTTGACTGCTATTACAGCACACTTACCGAGGAGATAGGCAGAAAAAAGCACAGAGCTGTTATCATCTGCCCTGGCGGCGGTTATGATTTTCTCTCTGAGAGAGAGGCAGAGCCGATAGCGTTCAGGTTTCTGGGCGCAGGTATAGCAGCATTCGTGCTCAGGTATTCGGTCTATAAGAAAAAGTTTCCGACCGACCTGCTTGAATGTGCGGCAGCAGTAAAATATGTTAGAGAGAACGCCGTGCGATTTGACATTGATCCCGATAAGATCATAGTCGGCGGCTTTTCGGCAGGCGGACACCTTGCGGCTTCAATGGCAAATTTCTGGAAAAGCACTACGGTGACGGAAACTCTGGGCTGCACTGCGGAGGATATCAGGGTGAACGGTTCTATCCTCGGGTATCCTGTTATCACTTCGGAAAAAGAGTACACTCATGAGGGCTCTATCCTGAACCTGATAGGCGATGATAAAAATAAAGAGCTTCGTGAGTTTGTCAGCTTGGAAGACCGCGTCTCGCCCGACACTCCGCCGACATTTATCTGGCATTGTGCCGATGACGGCTGCGTAAGGGTCGAGAACAGCCTGCGGTATATGCTTGCGCTCTCGGCTAACGGCGTGTCTTATGAGGCGCATATCTATGAATACGGAGGTCATGGTCTCGCTCTGTGCGATGACACCACCGCCACCAATGAGGGACACTATCAGCCTGTTGCTGCCCATTGGGCTCAGGCTGCGATAGATTGGTCGCTAAGGCTTTGAGACAGTAGTGGAGGTAAAATACGAAGAAAAAGGATCGAATGAAAGCGCACCTGAAAGGCGTTTCTTACATCTGGACACCGTAATTTTCCTACAAGGACAGTGCATTTCTGCACTGTCCTTTGTCATTTCCTGAAAAATCGCATAAGATAATGCATAAGGAGGAATACTTATGAACGAACATTATTTTATGGGAACCAAAACTAAGGAAGGCTTTAAAAACACCTTCGGTAATGAGATATCTGACAAAGACTATTTCGGTTATATCCTCAAGGGAGGAGCAGGTACGGGCAAATCCTCGCTGATGAAAGCGATAGCCTCAGCATTTGAAGGCGCAGAGGACATAGCTCTTTACCATTGCTCCTCAGACCCCGACTCACTTGACGCTGTAGTCCTGAAAAACAGTAAAGTATATATCTGCGACGGCACAGCTCCCCACGTAATGGAGTGTATCTATCCCGGTGTTACCGAAAAAATACTGAACCTCGGAGAGTACTGGAACGAAAAGCTCCTTCAAGCCCACAAGCAGGAGATAATGATCTCAACAGATGAAAATGCAGCTCTGCATCAAAAAGCCACAGCGCTTCAAGACGCATTGTCAGCTCTTTATTCAAATATTTTCACACAGGGCAGCCGTTATCTCCTTCGTGAAAAGCTTTTGGCATTTTCAAAACGCTTTGTAAGAAAACATCTCACCAAGCAGAAAGATCAGCAGGGAAGTGTTACTGTCCGCCAGCTCTCAGCCCTGACCGAATACGGCTATATGACCTATACCGAAACACTGGAATCTTTCGATAGCATTTATGTGATGAAAGACAGTTTCCTCTCAGCCTCTGCCGAGCTTGTCTCATCAGTAATGCAGCAGGCTCTGTCTCTCGGCTATGACGTTATAGTCAGCCCAAGCCCTCTTGCTCACTGCCCTTATGAGCATATCCTTATCCCTGCGGCAGGCTTTGCACTTATCAGTGAAACGCCCCTTTCGGCGCTCAGCGATCTCGGAGAGCTTATCAATATGAACCGCTTCTATGATCGGGATACTTTGAAAGCCGTGTCAAGAGAAGTAAAGCTTGATACAGCTATGCTCAAAGACCTTGCCGAAACACTTTATGATACCATTGGCAAAGCAAAACGCGTTCATGACGAGATTGAGAGCTATTATATCGCAGCTATGGATTTTTCCTCGGTCAAAGAACTTACCGATGAGCTTATCTACGAGATAAGGTCAAAAGAGCGCTGATCTTATAAAAGCAAAATCGCATAAAAATGTTTCAAATGGCGCTTGTATGTTGTACTTTTTTACAAAATAACAAAAAACTGTGCGTGTCTGCTTTACTTTTCACCCGATGTGTGTTATAATTTTATCTTGGTGAAGTGTGTTTATTTTGATTGAAAGGAAGATGATCAATGCTCTCTCAGGAGGTACTTTCCGATTACCGTGAAGACTGGATCGAAAGATGTGTAAGCTCTGATAATACCGATAAGGCAGTTCTCAGAGACCGAGGCGTTTTTCTCTTAGCAGATGAGAGCAGCATTTTCTTTTCTGTTGCCGAAAGCATACTGACAGCGCTTTACGTACCAATGAATGAGGCTTCTATCAGCGGCAGAGAGGTAATGCTTGCATTCGATATGATATCGAGCCCTTTGTCCGCTGATAAAAGAAAAGAGCTTGAAGACCATTGCGGAAATAAGCTCCTGGTAACTGACAGCAGAGAAAATGCAAGGATGTCACTGCCGATAATGCCTGTTCTTTATGTGCCGAGAGTGTTTGGCGCAGGTCTGGAAATTGAAGAAACTGCTCACAAAAACGAGAGCACCCACATAACTGAGCTGTTCTCGGCAGCACTGTTTCTCATCTCAAGACGTGACACACTTAAGCACGCAGCATATTATGTCGGTTTCGGCGGTTGTACTATCAAGGGTGCGAAGGACGTCACCAGCGGCTCATATGAAAGGCTCATGCCATATGATGATGCAGTCAGAATGCTGGAATTTTCAAAACAGAGACCTAATGACCTGTTTTATTTCGCAGATACCTATGACGGTCAGCTGCAAGGGCTGCATAAAAGACTTTTTGAGTGCCTTGACGAATTTGACCGTATCTGCCGTGAAAATGATATAAGATATTTTTTAGGCGGCGGCTCGCTCCTCGGTGCAGCCAGATATAACGATATCATTCCGTGGGACGATGATATGGACGTTATGATGACGAGAGACGATTACGAAAAATTCCTGTCCGCAGTTAATAAGAGCATTGACAGGGATAAGTTCTTTTTCCAGTCATCGGAGACTGACCCCAAATACCACAGCATATTTACAAAGATAAGATTAAACGGCACTAAGTATGTGACCGAGTTTTCAAAAGACCATTATCATCTGCATGAGGGGATATTCATTGATATCTTTGTCCATGACAAGACCTCGGATATAAAGCTTTTGCGTAAACTCCATGTTTTCCTGACCCTGTTTGCAAGGTCAATGGTCTTCAATAAGTGGGCAGACAAGCCCATGCACTTCTACGGCAAATTCCCGAGGATATGCTCACTGGTGACAAAGCTTATCAGGCGCACCGATATGAAAACGCTTGAGCGTATCCAGCATAGGGTGGTAACAATGTTTGACGGGCGTGATACTCATTACCTGTATGACGGTACGGGCGAGCATCTTCGTCACGGCGGATTTCCTGCTTCATGGCTTGCAGATGTGAAGTATCTTAAATTTGGCAGCAAAAAGTATCCGGTGCCTGCTGAATTTGATAAATACCTCAGATATTCCTACGGTGATTATAAAAAGCCTATTCCGGCAAGTCTCAGGAAAGCAGGCCATGATGTTGTTGAATTTGATCTTGGAATCGATTAAAAAGGTGATTATAAATGTTAGATATATTTCTTTTCAGCTCCGATCCCGATGCTATGCGTCAGCAGATAGCTTCGCTTTCAGCTTCGGAGAGCTTTTCTGACAACAGCATAACTGTACATTGTATGGATCACACGGGCTCTTTCGGCGTTAAGGATGAATATGCAGGAAGAAACGGCGGAGTTATCTATTATGACGTTTCTGACCTTTCAGAGCCTGAGGCCTATAATTTTGCACTTGATAAGGCATCGGGAGATCATATAATGCTTGTGAGCGATGACGGTGTAATACCTCCTGATTCTATCGACAGAGCTGTGAAAACAATTGGCAAGGATAAGATAATATCTCTTGATCCTTATTGCAAAGATGAAAACGGCGTATCTCAGTCATCTCTGACATTCAAGATGACCTTTGACAAAAAGCACCGCTTTTACGTTGATCTTTCCTTGTTTCCCGAAAGGTTCCATATATGCTTTTCAGCATATATTTTCAAGCGCTCTTTGTTTGAAGGGAAGCGCTTTGATGAGAAGCTCCCTCTCGACTCTGATATGAAGCTCCTTGTCAGCCTCCTTGATGATAACGGCGGCTATCTTCTTCTGGACAAGCCCTATAACTGCGGTCATCCTAATGAGAGAGACTTTTTCAATTACCCTCCCCAGTTTGATAAATGCTGGTATGAGGAGTCAATGGACGGCTTCCTTATAGACGCTGTTAAGCAGGACAGCTCGCGGTTCGTAAAGCATTTCGTGCTGTATCTTATCTGCTGCCGATATGCCTGCAATATGAACGAGAGAGACAAAAGCATACTCTCTCCCGATGAGGCGCAGCAGTTTTTTGATAAAACAGGAAAAGCGCTTCAGAATATCGACGATGTGACCATTTCAAGCTGTCACCTGTTGAACGGCAAGGGCATAATCCCGAGGTTTTTTGTTCTTAATCTCCTCAGGCTCAAATACAATGATTATGATCTTATGCCGTCTATAACCTCTACAGAAGCAGAGATAGCAGCTCATTATAAGGGTTGCCAGCTGTGGACTCTGGGCTCGTCAAAGCTTGAGTTCAAAGTAATGTATTTTGACGGCGAAAATCTCGTGATGGACGGCTTTTTCCCCGGCAGCTATGTGTTCATGGATGATGAGATCGAGGTGATCGCAGTTCTCGACCAGAGCAAGCAGCATCCGGTAACAAGAACGCATATCTATGCGCTCAATAAGTTTTTCAATGTGTCTGCCAAGGGTAACTATACCTTCCGCTTTATGATACCCGAGCAGGAGCTCAGAAAGCATAAGACTTTCTCCTTCTGGCTAAAATATAAGGGAAGGAATTATCCTCTCGCTGTCACACTCATCAGGGCTGAGTCGAAAATAAGCATGGTGAAGGACTCATACTGGATATGCGGACAGTCGATAATCACCCTTGATAATGTGATGAGATGCTTTGTTGTTGAGAGCCTGACAAGAAAAAGGCATTTCAGGCATGAGATGCGCTTCATCAGGTCGATCTCAGCTGCAACATCCGGTATGTGGAAGATAAAAATGGTAGGCAACAGACTTCTTTACTGGGTGACAAAGCCGTTTTACAAAAAGAAGATCTGGCTCACTATGGATAAGATATTCAAAGCAGGTGACAACGGCGAGTATTTCTATCGCTATGTAAAGTCACGCGCACCTGAGGGAATAAAGATATACTATGTAGTTCAGCATGATTCTCCCGATTATGAGAGACTGAAGTCAGAATTCAACACTATCGTTAAGTTCAATTCTGTAAAGCATAAGATGCTCGCTCTCCATACCGACCTTATGCTTGCTACCCATGTTGATACTATGAACTGCAACGGCTATTACGCTGCGACCCAGAAGTATTTCAAAGACCTCTATAACGCAAGGGTTGTTTGCCTTGCTCACGGTCTGACGATACAGAAAATAGCTCAGTATCAGAACAGAACGTTTGATAATACAGTGCTGTACTTCTTTGCCTCAAAATATGAGATCAAAAACGTGAGCCATGAGGTCTATGACTACTATGACAAGAGTATGCTCTGCCTTACCGGTCACGCAAGATATGATGGTCTTGTCTCAAAAGACAAGAAAATGATACTCATAACCCCAACATGGCGCAGAGGCACCACCACAGGCAAGGCAAAAAAAGGATCTACCTATGCCCATAGCTCCAGCTTTATCCACAGTGATTATTATAAGATTTATAACGGCCTTATCAATGATGAAAGACTTATAAAGACAGCTAAGGAGCATGGCTACAGGATCGTATATCTGCTCCACCCTGCAATGAGCTCTCAGCTTGTTGACTTTGAGAAGAGTGACGGTGTCGATATCATTGCGGCGGCAGGTGATATGAGCTATGAAAAGATACTGACTGAATCCAGCCTTATGGTGACCGACTATTCGGGCGTGCAGTTCGATTTTGCATATATGAAAAAGCCGCTCGTTTATTATCATCCCGATGTTCTTCCTCCTCAGTATGAGGCAGGCGGCCTTGAATATGAGACTATGGGCTTCGGTCCTATCTGCCGCAACCATGAGCAGATAGTTTCCGAGCTTTGTGAGTACATCGAAAACGGCTGTAAGATGAAGGATATGTACAAAGAAAGAGTAGATGACTTCTTTGAGTATTCTGACCATGATAACTGTGCCCGTATATATGATGAGGTCATGGAGTTCCAGTCTCGTTTCGATAAGGTGAATACGGACAAATATGATAAGTAGTTTTTTTATAACGGAGGTACTGAAATGAACATTGCTGTTATTTTTGCAGGAGGTGTCGGCGTAAGAATGGGCGCAGGCGTTCCGAAGCAGTTTCTTGAGATAAACGGAAAGCCTGTAATAGTTCATACGCTTGAGCTTTTTGAAAACCATCAGGAGATAGACAGGATATATATTTCTATGCTTGAGGATTATATCCCATATATGTGGAAGCTGGTCTCAAAGTTTATGCTCTCAAAGGTCATTGATATAATACCGGGCGGTGAAACGGGTCAGGATTCTATCTATAACGGCCTGAAAAGAGCACAGCAGGATAATCCTGATGATTCTGTAGTTCTTATCCATGACGGTGTTCGCCCTTGGGTAACATACGACACTATCTCCAGAAATATTCAGGGCGTCAAGGATAAGGGCAATGCGATAACCTGCACTCCTTGCTATGAGACTATCCTTATGAGCACAACAGGCAAGACCGTTGAGACCGTCCCGTACAGAAAGGACACCTATGCTGCTCAGGCACCTCAGAGCTTCCGTCTCGGTGAGATAATCGCTGACCACGACATTGTAAGGCAGCGTGAGACCAAGTACGATAATCTCGTTGATTCGTGTACACTGATAAAAAGCGTAGGCAAAGAAGCTTATATGGTCGAGGGCAACCGCGGAAACATAAAGGTAACTACCCCTGAGGACGTTTATATGTACCGTGCTCTTATCCAGTACAGAGAAAATGAGCAGGCCTTCGGTATAGGCGCAACACCTCACCTGCCGAGTCTGAAATAGGAGTTAATGTATGAGCTTGTTTGGTTACGCATCTAAGGAATATCAAGACGAAAAGGGAAGAGAGTTCTTTTTTGACAACGCTAAGTTCATCCTGATCCTTCTAGTAGTTCTGGCTCACGCAACTTCGCCGCTGAAAACCGTCGGCTCGACCGATATGAAGGGCATTAAGACAATATGGACGATAATCAATACCCTCCATATGCCTTGTCTGATCTTTATTTCGGGCTATTTTGCAAAGGGCTATATCAGAAACGGAGTTGTCAAGACCAGAAGACTTATCACTTATGTAGTTTATTATCTGGCAGCACAGCTGTTCGTATCTCTGTTTGAGTATTACGTTCTGGGCTATTCCGCAACTATGGCGCGCAGTGTTTTTGCACCGAGGTCATCTCTGTGGTATTTGATGTGCCTTATCTGGTGGTTTGGCTTCCTGCCATATATCTATAAGCTGAAGCCTGCTTTTATAATACCCGCATCAGTTATCGTTGCTCTTATAATAGGCTATGACACAAAGGCGTGCGATTTTCTGAGCGTTGCAAGAATGGTCAATCATTTTCCGTTCTTTATAATAGGCTATCATTTCAAAAAAGAATGGCTCTTCAAATTCAGAAAGCTGCCCGTTCAGCTTGCGATGCTTGCAGTATCGTTCGGTATCTCTGTGTGGGCATATTTCAACATTTCAGATATTCCATCAAGGATAATCACCAGCAATTTCAATTATTATGAGTCTAACCTGCAATACCTTGATGCAGAACCTATAATGTTCCTTAACAGGCTTATCTTCTATATTATAGCAGGTATCTTCTGCTTTACGTTCCTGTTGTGGGTGCCAAGAGGAAAAGCTTTCTTTACCCGCTTTGGTTCAAGGACCCTGCAGGTGTATATCCTGCACAGATTCCTGTATCTTGCTGAGCTTGAATACCAGTGGTATAAGCCTTTTCTCGGCACAAGATCAGGTTATATCGAGATGTGCCTTATAGCTGTGGCTATCACACTTATCCTGTCATTAAAGCCTTTTGAATATCCGTTCAAATGGCTCTCAAAGATAAATCTAAAACGGTTTGAGCGATCTGAAGAAGAGATAAAAGTATAATATCGGAGGTAACTATGAAAGTTTCGGACAATCCTTATTTTCAGCAGGACGTTGAAGCAGCAGCTTCAAATACCGCACCCGATTGGGACGCTTTTCGCGGAAAGAATATTTTGGTCACGGGCTCAACTGGTCTGCTGGGCACGCAGATAGTGCTTACACTTCTTATGGCAAACGAGAACAGGTCACTCGGTCTGACTGTGTATGCCCTTGTCAGAAGTGAAGAGAAGGCACAGCGTGTATTCGGTAAAGTACTCTGTGACAGCCTTGTATTTATCAAGGGCGATATTATGCAGCCTATAAATACTGATGCAAAAATTGACTTTATTATCCATGCTGCAAATCCTACCAGCTCAAAATTCTTTGTTGAGAACCCGGTCGAGACTATAACGACAACAGTATGCGGTACAAGAAAGCTTTTGCAGTTCGCATATGAGAAAAAAGCCGAGTCTGTAGTGTTCCTGTCATCTCTTGAGGTCTACGGCATACCTCAGAACGAGAGCGGCATTGTCACTGAGAAGGACAGCGGCTATATTGATCCTATGAGTGTTCGCAGCAGCTATTCTGAGGGTAAGCGTATGGCAGAGACTCTCTGTGTGTCATATGCGTCGGAATACGGCGTCCCCGTAAAGGTTGCGAGACTTTGCCAGTCGCTCGGATCGGGAGTTGATTATAATGACGGCCGTGTTTTCGCTCAGTTCGCAAGAGCAGCTATCGAGGGCACTGATATCGTGCTCAAAACTGACGGCTCCACCGAGAGAAACTACTCTTACATCAGTGATGCTGTTGCAGGTATCCTCACGGTTCTTACTAAAGGCGAGACTGCTCAGGCATATAATATTGCCAATGAAGCAGCCGGCATTACAATAAGAAATCTTGCCCAGCTTTACTGTGATATGTTCTCTGACGGCAGATCAAAGGTAGTTTTTGATATCGCAGAAGATGCCACTAAGCTTGGCTATAACCCCAAAATGAAGATACTTCTTGACACTTCCAAGCTCAGAGCACTTGGCTGGGAGCCCCGTGTAGGTCTGGAGGAGATCTTTGGCAGACTGGTCAAGAGTATGAAATACGATAAGCAGGCAGCTGAGTAATGAAACTGAAAACGATCGTCAGGCAGGAGCTTAAATACATACTGCACAGGTATATCCTGCCGATAGTTTATAATAAATACAGAAAGCAGCCCTTGCAGAAGGGTAAGGTCATCTTCGCTGATTCAAACTCTGATACCTTGCCTGAAAGTATGAGACTAGTATATGAGCGCCTTAGCGAAAGAGATGACCTCGATATCAGGCTCTGCCTTAGTGATATCAGAAAGCTTGGCATTAAAGGAAAGCTCAGTTTTATCCTTTCCTTTATGCGTGAATATGCAACTGCTGAATACGTATTTATCTGCAATTATTTTCTGCCTGTCACTTCATGCTGTAAAAGAAAGGGCACAAGGGTAGTGCAGCTCTGGCATTCGTGCGGACTTCTGAAAAAGTTCGCTTATGATACCCCTGATGACATTTCCCCGTATTACCGCGGTGATGTAACAAAAAACATCTCGATGATAACAGTAAGCTCGCCTGCCGTAAAAACAGTTTTTGAAAACGCTTATCGTCTTGAAGGCGTAAAGAGAAAAATGGTAAGGGCAGTCGGTGTCAGCAGAACAGATGTGTTCTTCGATGAAAAGTATCAGGAAGGCTGCCGTCAAAATTTGTTTGAACGTTACCCAGAATTTAAAGGCAAGAAGATAGTCCTTTACGCTCCAACGTTCAGAGGTACTGCGGCTGCACCTGAACTTGTCGGGGAGCAGAGCGTTATCTCCTTGCAGCAAAAGCTGGGAGATGACTGGGCAGTTATAATCAAGCCGCACCCGCATATCAGGGACGTAAGCTCAAACTGTGATATTCCGACCTCTGAGCTCTTTGCGGCTGCCGATGTTCTTATCAGTGATTATTCGTCGCTTATTTTTGAATATGCGCTGCTGAAAAAGCCTTTTGTGCTTTATATGCCCGATCATGAAGATTATATCAAAGAGCGCGGTTTTTATGTTTCTCCTGAGACTTTCCCCTGTGAGATCGTAAAAAACGGCGATGAGCTTAAAGAAAGCGTTCTTCGTGCCTATGGAAGAAAGCCTGACGCTGCCTATGATGAATTCTTGAAATATCATATGGGCTCCTGTGACGGCCATTCCACCGACAGGATACTGAAAATAGTAAAATAAATACGTCCCTCTGCTCTTTGATGAGCGGAGGGACGTATCATTATGTTATTATATTATTACTTTTTGAGCTTGCTCTTTCTGTAGATTATGTCCTCTCTCTTAGGTCCGTTTGAAACCATAGTGATCGGGAAGCCTATCTGCTCCTCAACAAAATCTATGTAAGCCTTGCAGTTCTCAGGAAGATCTTCATAATTCCTGATACCGCGAATATCGCTCTTCCAGCCGTCAAGTACCTTAAGTACTGGCTTAGCTTTTTCAAGTCTGCTGGTAGTCGGGAAGTCCTTCGTTACCTCGCCGTCTATCTCATATCCTACACATACAGGTATTTTGTCAAGGTATCCCAGTACATCAAGCACTGTGAAAGCAACATCAGTTGTTCCCTGAATACGGCAGCCGTACCTTGTAGCTACACAGTCGAACCAGCCCATTCTTCTCGGTCTTCCGGTAGTAGCGCCGTATTCGCCGCCGTCACCGCCGCGCTTTCTGAGCTCGTCAGCCTCATCGCCGAAGATCTCAGATACGAATGCACCTGCACCAACTGCGGAAGAGTACGCCTTTACAACAGTCACTATAGTTTTTATCTCATAAGGCGGAAGCCCCGCACCGATAGCGCCGTATGCCGCAAGAGTTGACGAAGATGTTACCATAGGATAGATTCCGTGGTCGGGATCCTTCAGTGAACCGAGCTGTCCTTCAAGCAGAATGTTCTTACCGAGCTTTACGGCATTCCAGAGGTAAGCCGATACATCACAAACGTAAGGCTCCACCATTTTTCTGTATTCCATAAGAGTGTCAAAAAGCTCGTTTTCATCAATTGCAGGCTTGTTGTAAAGGTGCTCGAGCAGAATGTTCTTTGTTTCAAGAACTCTGTGTATCTTTACTTTAAGAGCTTCCTCGTCAAACAGCTCCTGCACCTGGAAACCGATCTTAGCATACTTATCGGAATAAAACGGTGCGATACCGCTTTTAGTTGAGCCGAAGCTTGCCTTTCCGAGTCTCTCCTCTTCATACTGATCGAACAGTACATGATAAGGCATAACTATCTGTGCTCTGTCTGAAATAAGTATCTTCGGCATCGGAACGCCCTTTGAGGTAACGTCCTGAAGCTCCTTGAAAAATACAGGGATATTGAAAGCAACACCATTGCCTATGATGTTTGTGGTGTGGTCATAGAATACACCTGAAGGCAGTGTGTGAAGTGCAAATTTTCCGTAGTGGTTTACAATGGTGTGTCCAGCGTTTGCGCCGCCCTGAAACCTGATAACAATATCAGATTCCTGTGCCATCATGTCTGTAAGCTTGCCCTTGCCTTCATCGCCCCAGTTAGCGCCAACGATCGCTCTAACCATTAACATTTCCTCCTTAGATAGAAACGGATATATTCTTCCGTTGATTTACTCTTGCAAAGCATTAAAGCTCGCAATGAACAATTACAATTAATTATATCACAATTTATTCTCGCTGTAAATATATTTTTCGATAATTAACATATTTGTAATATTTCACCTTTTCCAATCAAGCAGGATAGGTACTTTACTTTTGGATAAATATATGCTATAATCATTTTGTAGTGCTTTGGAGACTACAAAATACCAAAAACAAGGAGATAATAAAATGAACAGTCAGCTAACACAGGAACAGTTAAAGGTACTGACTCTCACAAAGAGCGTTATCAACGAGGTGAAAAAAGTTATCATAGGCAAGGACGAGATAATTATAAAAGTCCTGCTTTCGATACTTGCAGGAGGACATATCCTCATAGAGGATATACCCGGAGTCGGCAAGACTACTCTTGCTGTGGCGCTTTCAAAGGCGCTGTCTTTAGAATACAAGAGAATGCAGTTCACACCTGATGTGCTGCCTACCGACGTTACAGGATTTACTATCCTTAACAAGAACACAGGAAAGTTTGAGTACAAGCAGGGTGCTGCACTGACAAATCTTTTCCTTGCGGACGAAATAAACCGTACATCTTCAAAAACGCAGTCTGCTCTGCTTGAGGTAATGGAGGAGGGCAAGGTAACTGTAGACGGTACAACTCATACTGCTCCCGATCCGTACATTGTTATAGCAACACAGAACCCTGTCGGCTCTGTCGGAACACAGATGCTGCCGGAATCTCAGATGGACAGATTTATTGTAAGGCTCACAATGGGTTACCCAAGCCTTGAAAACGAGATAACTGTGCTCAAATCAAAGCAGAACCTTGTGCCTGTTGACAATGTGCGTGCTGTGGTCACGGCTCAGGACATAATAGCTGCAAGAAATGAAGTTGATAATGTATATGTTTCGGATCAGATATTCCGTTATATAGCTATGCTTTCAGATGCTACAAGAAACAATGAGTATATAAAGCTGGGTCTCTCACCTAGAGGCACTATAGCTCTTCTTCGTATGACAAAGGCAACAGCGCTTCTCAGGGGAAGAGACTATGTTATTCCCGATGATGTGCTTTACTGTATGGACGATGTGGTGCTTCACAGGATAATACTCAGTTCAAAGGCCAAGATAAACAGCATTTCAGGTTCCCAGATACTGAAAAACATAACCGCTTCTGTTCAGATACCAAGAATAAGCAAATAACGAAAGGACAAAAAGATGCTTGTAATATATATTATTCTGCTCATAGCGTCGTTATTGTTCTATATATTATACATTGAAAGTTTTTCATTTTATCTGTTTGCGTTCTTAGTTGCGCTGCCGATAATACTGTTCATTATGCTCAGGCGTGCTTCAAAGCGCGTCAAAGTCTCATTTGCAGGAGGTCAGCGCGTTTGTGTAAGGGGCGGACATATACCTGTTGTGATAAGGTGCGAGAACAGATGCAGATATCCTATCTCTAATCTACTTATCGAGATCGAGCACTATAACACGGTAGATTCGATAAAGGATACAGTAAAGATATGCACGCCTCTTTACCCGAAAGAGGTACAATTTCTGACTATGCACCTTTCGTCTTTGCATTACGGCACTATAAAGCTGAGCATAACACGGTGCAGAATATCAGATATGCTGAAACTTTTCAAAATGAAGCTTAAAGGACCTGCAAAGAACGTGCCTTACAGCGAGACCTCTTTCACTGTGATACCGAACATCATCCCTATTGAGAATTCTATTGCAAACTACTCCGAAATGGGACTGGAGACCGATGAGTACTCAAAGGATCACAAGGGAGATGACCCCTCAGAGATATTTGATATACACGAATACCAGGAGGGTGACAAGATAAACAGGATCCACTGGAAGCTTTCAGCCAAGCAGGACACGACTATGGTGAAGGATTATTCACTGCCGATAGCGAATTCTATCATCATGGTCGTTGATATGAATATAGACAGAAAACAAAACGATTTTATGGGAATATATGATGCCGTTGTGGAAACAGTCTCGGCGGTAACTCAATATCTTTCTGAAAATAAAACTGTGCATAAAGTCATCTGGTATGATACGATCACAGGCGAGAACATATCAATGACGATCAAGGACGAAGAGGATTCTAGGCTGCTTATAAGTATGCTGTTAAGGTCGGGTCTGTACAGCGGTGAACACCCTGCGCTGCTCAACTATGTGAACTCTCAGGACAGGTTCAAGTGCGGCCACCTAATGTACTTTTCTGCAAATTACGATGAGAGCGTTACATCGCTGATGAATGATGCTGACCTTGCGTTCAGGTATTCTTATCTGCTGATACACGGATCAGATGATGATAACAGAACGATCGCTGATGAGTTTGCAGAAGTGGTGCACGTTGATCTTAACAACGCACCCGAAAGTATCAGAGATCTTTGTCTGTAAAAGTGAGAGCAAAAAATAAAGGTGACAAAATGAAAAATGCAAAAAAAAGGAAAAAAGATATAGGGCTCATATCACCAAGCGGCATAGTTATTGACGGTGATATACTGCTTGACTGTCAGAATGAACACACAAGCAAATATTTTCTGGCAGTCAGAGTGTTCCTAAGCTTTATGGCGACATACTGTACCGCTGTGATGGGAGCTTCGTTTCTCAATTTAGATATAGCGTACACGGTGCTGTTTTTCTACTCGGCGATGCTTACTGTCTCATTCGGACTGCTGAGAGCGAAACACAGTATAGTCAGACTTGGAGCAATAGTATATCTGGTGTTTCACGCTATCTATATCGGTACGAATTTTGAAAACATACGCTACGGCTTCTATGTGGTGGCCGATGACTACCTGAGCAAGGCAAATCAGCCAAATTCTGTAATGGGCGTTGTGCTTCATAACTTAAAGCACACAGATTATTCTTACTATGCAACGATCTTTTTTGTGGTGCTCATAACTCTGCTCGCACTGGTGACCGCAGCAGCGTGTGTATATAAGATTGATTTTCCGCTGCTGTTTATCATAACGTTTCCGATATTTGAACTCGGAATGTACTGGGGCTGGGTGCCTGATCTTGTGCCAACGGTGTGCCTGTTCATAGTGTGGATAATCATACTTGCGATGCACATAATAAACCACACCACCAACAAGGCAGGACGTCGCAACACCTTTGCCGTTCATGAGCGAAAAAAGACCTACTACTTTACATCAAACAATGCAAAGGGCGCTTTTTACACGGTTTACATAAGGTTTATCGCCCTTATGTGTGCGGTGATATTTACAGTTGCAATGCTGTTTTCCCTTATCACAGGCTTTACAAGGCCGAGAAAATTCAACAAGTACAGACATGACATATCTACGGCAGTGTCTAATTTCACTATGTACGATCTGCAGAACCTGTTCTCTGATTATAACGGCGGAACTGATATATTCGGAGTTAAAACTGTAGGAGGAACCAACGGCGGTATCCTCGGACAGACTTCGGGAATCAGCTTCAACGGCTCGACTGCGCTCAGGCTGACAGCAAGCCCGTTCAGCAGCTCGCTGTATCTTAAAGGCTATGTAGGCGGAGTTTATAAGGATAATTCATGGCTGCCTGTAGATGTTGACGAGGATGACGTTGACTTTGATGATGATTTTGAAGATATAGGGCTTTGGTCGCAGGATCTGAATTACCTTATCGCTCACGAATGCAGGTATGAGCCCGATGACACAGATGAGCTGACGATATATGCTGTCGGTGCGAGCAAAAAGTTCGTATATGCGCCTTATTCTACATTCTATTCCGAGACTAGCGATAACCAGAAAAACGGCATGACGCCGACGCTTGAAGGATATGTTAAGCCGGGCTCTGACAAATATACGATAACTTATTGCAGTTATGACAGGATGTCGGGTGATCTTGCAGCGGTCGAAGAGGATTTCAGGCTTAATGAAGAGACATCTTCGATGCTGACTCGCGATGCATTTGAAGCTCTTGACGGATATACAGAATTTGTAGAGGAAAACTACACAAAGGTTCACAGATCAAAGACGCTTGACAGAGTTTACAATGAGATAGCAACTAATTATCTTGGCGGTTCTGGAAACTGGACATACTATGAAGTGTACAATGCAATAAAATCTTATTTTGTCGAATCGGGAGAATACAAGTACAGTCTCCAGCCCGGTATAACACCCGAGGGAGAGGACTTTATAGATTATTTCCTTGACACTCAGAAAGAGGGCTACTGCTCATATTATGCTTCGGCAGGTGTTGAGCTGCTCAGAAAATTCGGGTATCCTGCAAGATACGTTGAAGGTTATATGATACTTCCCTCACAGCTTGGCAACGGCGAAGACGAGGACGGAACATACAAGATAAATGTTAAAGACAAGTGTGCTCACGCCTGGGCTGAGGTATATATCGAAAATGCAGGCTGGTACCCTGCGGAGTTTACACCCGGATACGATAACGACAACCCTAACCTTTCAGATGATGAAAAGGACCCTGGGAGCAAGAAAAGGAATTCGGACAGCTCAAGGGCAACACCTGATTCAAGTGCGGCGCCTTCCGAGGGATCATCTTCAAACGCAGGTACCGTATCAAAGAATGGCACAGAGAGCTCTGACAGATCTTCAAAGGTGACAAGCTCTGATACTTCATCAAAAAGCTCTGCTGCTAACTCAGAGACTGACCCAAATAAAAAAGTAGGTTCAGGCTCGGGGGCAGATCATGGGGCAGCTGACGAAAGCTTATCCGGAAAGGCTGAACGCACAAAGCCGAAGAGTATGAGCGGCGCGATAATTTCTATATTGGCGCTGTTATTTGTGGTGGCTATCGTTGCGCTGAACAGAATTTTCAAAAACAAAGCCATGATAAAAGCTGTCAGTGAAGGAAGCGGCTCCGAGAGGATAATGGCGATGTACAGATACTTATTGAAGTATCTTTCATTGGTCGGTGTTTACAAAGGAGGAAATGTTTCAGATCTGCGTACTGCTGAGCTTATCATCGCTAACCTTTCAGAAAAACAGCTGTCACCGATAGCTGACGATGTACGCTACATTGCTGAACTGGCTATCAAAGCACATATGAGCAACGAGGTGATCTCTGATAAAGATGCCGATATGGCAAAATCAAAGTTTGACAGCATCAGGCTCGGGGCTATATATCCGCAGCTGTCACTAGGCGAAAAGCTGACAGCAACGCTGGTATCAGGATTATATTAAATAATAAAAAGCCTTGCGTATTGAACTGAACCATAAAAAACGTACAATGACAAAAAAGACCTCCTATGGTATAATAGAAACCATAGGAGGTTATGTTATGGCAAGAAGTTACAGACACATACAGCAGTATGAAAAAGAGATCATGGAGTTAAGAGAACAAGGATTGACCTTGCACCAGATAGGAGACAGATTAGGTTTTAGCGTTAAACAGCTCAAAAATTTCATAAATAGGTACAATGAAAAACAAAGAAGAATAGCTGCCGGTGTAATATTGAGGAAAAAAGGGCGTCCTCCTAAAGACTATAAGTTCACGGAAACAGATAAGATAAACGAACTGAAATATATCATTGCGCGCAAAGACGCAAGGATCAAAGCGCTTGAAATGGAAAACGAACTTATGCGGGATTTTCTATCGCTCACAGAAAGGAAGTGAGACCGGAGGTCAAATTCAGAGTTATCTATCGTCATAAAGACAAATACAGCATCAGCGAGATGTGCAGGTTCTTCGAGGTGTCCAGAAGTGGCTATTACGGCTTTGTAAAGTGCATGGACAGACCTGCAAAGGATCTGGAACTTTCCGAACTCATCAGAGAATGTCAGGCTGAGACTAAACAAACATATGGCTACAGACGTGTTGCGATATGGCTGGAACGCAAAGGCGTTCATCACAACCCTAAGACCATTCTTCGTGTAATGAACAAATACAGCCTTCTTTCGGTTTGCAGACGAAGAAAGTATTGCAATTACAGTCAAGTTCTGCACAGATACGAAAATCTTCTGAACCGTGATTTTCACGCTGACAGACCTAATCAGAAGTGGGTGACCGATATTTCCTACATAAAGACTGCACAGGGATTTCTGTATCTTTCAGTTATCCGTGACCTTTATGACCGCAGTATAGTTGCTTACAAAACATCGACAGTACAGAACATAAACCTTGTTCTGAACACGATAAGAGCAGCCAAGAGAAAGGAAAAGGTCACTGGAGAGTTGCAGCTCCACAGTGACCAAGGGTTTCAATACACTTCACAACCGTATTTTAACCTAACTAAAAGATATCACATTACGCCGTCAATGTCAAGACGTGGGAACCCATATGACAACGCTTTGGCTGAAAATTTCTTCTCTATCCTCAAAACCGAGTGCATTTACAGGACGAAGATCAAAACATTTGCAGAAGCAAGACATCTGATTGATGACTACATTTACTTTTACAATCATCAGCGCATTCAGACGAAAACAAAACTGACTCCGCTCGAATTGCGAAGCCAGTTCGTTGCTTGATCTAATTATCCATAGGGGCTTTTTTGTGCTGTACGCACAAAGTGGTTCGGTTCATACGCTTAGAGGCTTTATTTTAAAATGATATTATTATTTGATCCGCTCAAGCAGGCAAACCGCAGTTGCAGATATCCCCAGACCTTCACCTGTAAAGCCAAGGCGCTCTTCGGTGGTAGCTTTAACAGAAACCTGAGTTATATCACAACCAATAGCTTCTGAAAGAGTTTTTCTCATTTTCTCAATGTGCGGAGCAAGCTTAGGCGCCTGAGCACAAACAGTAGAATCAATATTTCCTACGCGCCAACCCTCTTTTTTGATGATATCTGTAACCTCACGCAGAAGCGCTATGCTGTCAGCACCTTCATATCTCGTGTCAGTATCAGGAAAGTGCTTGCCGATATCTCCGAGCGCAAGCGCCCCTAGAATAGAATCCATTATCGCATGAGTAAGAACATCTGCATCGGAATGTCCGAGCAGTCCCTTCTCGTATTCGATCTCTACACCGCCTATGATGAGTTTTCTCCCTTCGGTCAGCCTGTGAACATCATAGCCATGACCTATGCGAATATCCATACTGTCCTCCTTTTTGTACAATTAAACAAATTAACTGAGGAAAAAATCGTACTATATTTCTGAATAGTTACCTAAGAACTTGAAATACGAAAGCTCTGAGCGCAGTTCATTGATAAGCTTTGATACAGCAGGATCACTTATATCCCCCTCAAAATCAAGGTAGAACACTACATCAAAATCAGTATTGGCGATAGGTCTGCTCTCGATCATTGTAAGGTTGAGCCCTGCGACTGAAAACTTGGTGAGCAGTCTGTACAGCGCCGACTGAGTATGCGGCAGTGCAAGTGAAACTGTGATTATATCCGCATTATCAGTTTTGAGCTTGTCTTTTGAGATAAGAATGAATTTTGTGTAATTTGCACTTGCATTAGCAATATCCCTGTAGAGTATATCAAGTCCGAGCTCCTCAGCGCAGACCTCTGAGCAGATAGCAGCATATGGTTCATCGCTTGTACTCACATATTCCGCTGCAAGAGCAGTGTTAGCATAGTGGTGCGCTTTCAGACAGTTTTTCTTTAGGAATTCAGAACACTGAGATATAGCCTGCTCATGAGAGTAAACGATCTTGATATCATCGGCGCCGATGCCTTTTTTTGCAGCCAGACAATGTGATACCTTCACTTTTGTAGAAGCACATATCCTGAAATCATATTCCTTCATCAGTTCGTATGTCCTGCTCACACTGCCTGCCGTTGAGTTTGCGATAGGCAATATACCGAAATCACAGCTGCCGTCATTCACTGCCTTGAATACGTCTTCAAAATCTTCAAAGAACACAGCCTCATAATCAGGGAACATCTTATCGGCTGCCATTTGTGAGTATGAGCCTACAGTTCCCGGGACCGCTGTTCTGCAATGTTTGCTAAAGTCCAATAATTTGTACTCTTCTATACTGTCGGCCTCAAAAAGCTCCTGATACTGGCGGCATTTTGATATGTCCATTATCGTCTGGAAAAACACTCTTGAAGCATTCCCCATACCATCGGGGGCGTTTTTTTCAACAGCGTTTAGTATCTCTTGCTCACGCACGAGCTGAAAAACAGGCATATCGTGCTCTATCTTGTATTCAGCGACCTTGAAGCTAAGTTCCATTCTTTTGTTGAACAGCTCCTGCATCTGCTGATTGATAACATCTATCTGGTCTCTGAGCTCGTTCAGCTCCATAGTCACCAGTCCTTTCAAATCAAAGTATCAAGTGAATTAAGTATATCATATTTGAGTGTTATTTTCAAGTGCCTGATGCAAATATTACAATTTGTAAATTTTTTGACTCAAACCCCTTGTAATGGGTAAAAAAGTATGCTATAATAACTATATATAACCGATATTTGGATCAATGGAGAAATTAGTTATGATGGACGCTATTGCTTCTGTTATAAATTCAATATGGGGCGTTTTCAGGTCGATAGGGATCAACGACATCGTTGATATATTCTTGCTGTCGCTGCTTATTTTTTATGGCATAAAGCTGGTACGCGAAACCAGAGCACAGCAGCTTACCAAAGGAATACTTATCCTTATCGTATGTTATTTGCTGGCAGTTGTGTTCAGTCTGCAAACTATCAGATTTATCCTGAAGATGTGCTTCCAGTGGGGCTTCCTGGCGCTTGTTATCATGTTCCAGCCTGAGCTTCGCCGTGTGCTTGAAAAGGTCGGCAGAGCCAACTTCTCTGGTCTCAGCTATATTCTCGGCCCCGACAGCGATGAGGATACCGAGCATCTGACCAAGTGCATCGAGGCTGTATGTGATGCAGCATCTAACCTTAGCTCGACAAAAACGGGTGCTCTTATCATTATGGAGCGCAAGACAAAACTGGGTGAGCAGATAGCGACGGGAACAGTGCTCAACTGTGAGCCTTCGCCGCAGATCTTCGGCAACATTTTCTTCCCGAACACACCCCTCCATGACGGAGCTGTAATAATCCGTGACGGTATGGTGCTTGCAGCAGGCTGCTTCCTTCCGAGACCGCAGAAGGATGAGCTTATAAACAAGCAGCTGGGCTCCCGTCACAGGGCAGCAATAGGTATGAGTGAGAACTCAGACGCTATCGTAATAGTAGTATCTGAGGAGACAGGCAACATATCTGTTGCGGAAAACGGTGAGCTTACCAGAGGCTTTAACCGTGATTCTCTGAAAAAGCTTCTTGACAACAGGCTTTTGCCTGAAAAAGATCCTAATTCCATTAGAGAAAATTCTTTGGCAGGAAGGGTGATTTCAAAATGGAAAAAGTAAAGAACGTCAGGAAGCACGGCAATGATTTTGTTCTGCGTATCCTGTCTGTCATAATAGCGGTCATAATCTGGTTTGCCCTGTCGATAACACAGTATCCTACTATCAGCAGATCTATAAGCAATATCCCTGTTACGTTCTCCCTTGACGGTACACAGGCTGAGGAGAAGGGCCTTTCTGTACTGAATAAGGAAGATATCGAGGATATAAGCGTAGATGTTGAGATAAAGGGAATGAACTACGAGATAGGCGGTTACACTGCTTCCGATCTTATCGCATCTGTTGATCTCAGCTCTGTTACCAAGGAAGGTACATATGAGCTCGACATAGATGTAAGATCATCTCATACTACTGACAGAGTTACCATAACATCTATCACACCTCCGACAGTGTCTGTTTCATTTGATAAGATAACTGAAAAGACTGTGCCTGTTAATGTTGATGCGCCGCTTGTTACCGCTGAAGAGGGTTATACCCTCAGAGATACCACGGTAACTCCCGACGAGCTTACGATCGAAGGTCCTCAGAATGAGATAGATAAGATCAGCAAAGCAACTATTGACCTCAAGACCTCGATGAAGATAACAGAGGAAACTGTTATCAATACTGATGACTTTAAATACTACGATGAGGACGACAATGAGGTAAAACCCAGCGGAGTTACGCTTAAAAACACCAAATCATTCGATGTTGATTTTGTGGTTTATAAGAAAAAGACCATAAACCTCAATGTAGCATTTGAAAACGCCTCAACAACATTTGACAAGTCATCTCTGCCGATGAATATGTCGGAAGAAACCTTGTCTGTGGCTACTCCCGATCTTGACTCGGATGAGGAAGAGAATATCATATTGGGCACTATAGACCTTACAGAAGTTGATCTCACGAATAAGTATACATTTGTAATACCTCTTGATGATGACGAGGTAAATATGAGCGGTGAGGATCAGGTGACGGTAACGTTTGATCCTACGGATTATATTTCAAAGGATCTTGCAGTGTCAAGTGATAATTTTGTGCTGCTGAATAAGCCGTCCGGCAAGGATATCACATTTGAAACGAAGAAGATATCAGGCGTCACTGTTTACGGCCCGGAGAGCGTGATCTCAAAGCTTACGGCCGATGACCTTTACCTTCAGGTCGATCTGAGCGGAGTGCAGGCCAACGGCTCGTATTCAAAACTCGGTATCGTGTATTCTCCGAAGTATAATAACATCTGGGGCTATGGCTCAAATGAGATACAGGTCGTTGTTTCTAATATATCGAATTCAAATGAGAACTCTGCAACAGAGGAATAATAATGAATTAAGGGGCTGTCGGATCATCGACAGCCCCTTTGACAGGAGTAAATATGGCAATAATAATAAGCTCAGTCTCAAGTCCGATAGGTGCCTCGCAAGATGAGATCTTTGCACGGGCAATGAAAAAAGCAGGAATAAAAAATGCAGAGAAATGCAGGCTGCATAAAACCTCTCTGGACGCCAGAAAACGCAGCGAAATACATTATGTACACTGTGTTTATGTACAACTCAGTGACAGCAAGCTGGAACAAAAGCTTGCAGAAAAGTATGACTTTGTTTCACTTGTCAGCAGTGCAGATGTAAGACCTGTAATCTCAGACAAGAAAGTGCAGGGCAGGGTAGTTATTGCAGGCTTTGGTCCTGCTGGGATGTTTGCGGGGCTTATACTTGCAGAAAACGGCTATCGGCCGCTGATACTTGAAAGAGGTCAGTGTATAGATCAGCGTGTGGGTACAGTTGAGACGTTTATGAACGGCGGTGAGCTGAATGAGCGCTCAAATATTCAGTTTGGTGAGGGCGGCGCAGGTACGTTCTCGGACGGTAAGCTTACCACAAGGATAAAGGACCCTCTGTGCAGATATGTTCTGGAAGCTTTTGTGCGCTTCGGCGCTCCCGAAGAGATATTAACAAAAGCTAAGGCTCATATAGGTACCGATAAGCTAAGAACTGTAGTAAAAGCAATTAGAGAGCGTATAATCGAGCTCGGCGGAGAGATATTGTTTGATACTAAGCTTTACGATATAGCTGCTGACAACGGCATAGTTTCAAAGGTCTGCTATGAGGGCGGAGAGACAGAGGTTTCTTCGCTGGTGCTGGCTATCGGCCACAGTGCAAGAGATACTTTTGAGATGCTTTGTTCAAAAAGCATTTTTATGGAGCCTAAGCCATTTTCAATTGGTGCAAGGATCGAGCATAAGCAGGCAGACGTTGATAGAAGCTTGTATGGTGACAGAGCAGGCGACCCCTTGCTGCCGAAGGGTGAGTATCAGCTTTCAAAGCGTGATAAGAACGGCAGGGGAGTTTATACTTTCTGTATGTGCCCGGGAGGTTATGTAGTGCCTGCAGCATCGGAAAGCGGAGGCGTTGTCACCAACGGTATGAGCGAATTCGCCCGTGACGGTGAGAACGCAAACTCAGCGGTAGTGGTCGGCGTGACTCCTGATGACTACGGCAAGGGCATTCTTGACGGTGTGGACCTTGCACGTTCTGTTGAGCAGAGAGCTTACACTCTGACAGGCGGATATAAAGCCGCAGGCACGACGGTAGGCGGCTTCCTCAGAGGCAGACCTGACATTGATACAGACTTGTCTCCAACCTATTCGATAGGTCTTGTGCCTATTGAGTTCAGAGATCTGTTCCCTAAATTCGTGACAGATATGTTTGAACTTGGCATCAATGATTTTTCACACAAAATGAAATGCTTTGGCAATATGAAGGCAGTTCTTTCAGGCCCTGAGACACGCACCAGCTCTCCTGTCAGGATAACAAGAACGCAGGAGCTTCATTCGCTGTCGCTATCAAACCTCTATCCCTGCGGTGAGGGTGCAGGCTATGCAGGGGGTATAATGTCGGCAGCTGTTGACGGCATTAAGTGCGCTCTTAAAATAATGGAAAACCAAGCACCGTAATAAAAAACAGCTCCGTTATAAACGGAGCTGTTTTTATCACTTGATCTCAAGTCTTCTCGATTCAGGCTTTACCTCAGCCATTTTCGGAAGTGTCAGTTCAAGAATACCGTTTTTGTATTCCGCCTCGATCTTGTCAGCATCAATGCCTGTAAGGTCAAAGCTCCTCTGGTAAGAGCCGTATGTCCTTTCACGGCGGATATAGTTGTCTTTCTTGTTTTCTTCCTTCTTTTCTGCCTTGTGCTCGGCAGACAGTGTCAAAGTGTCTCCCGTGATATCGAGCTTGATATCCTCCTTATCAAATCCGGGTAGTTCAGCCTCCATAACGAACTTATCTCCCTCGTCCTTGATATCTGTCCTGAAAGACCTCATCTGCGGTGCTTTAAAGAAATCATCATCAAATCCGCGGAATGCGTCAAACAGATCATAGCCTCTTCTTTCAAATGGTGTAAGTGCAAACATATTTATTCCTCCTTATTATAGACTTGTGATGCGTGAGTTTCATAAGTCTTATTGCCTTAATAGTTTATGTCTTATTATTTGTTTTATTATTCTTTTGTCTTTTCCATCGGTCTCATTTCCTTTCGTTTGAACATATAATAAAGCTCTTTTTTGACAGCTTTGTGATAATTCAGTGTCCATAAGCTAAAAATTAGCACTCTACTACTTTGAGTGCTAGCAAATTATTCAATTAAGTGCTAAAATTCGATTTTGCTTGACATCGCAGGTAAAATAGGTTATAATATCAAGGTTAGTATGTTTTAAAACAAACGGAGTGTAAAATGTTCGATACCTTACTTGATATTTTTCTTGATGCATTTGTAGACTGTGCAAAGCTGGTCCCGTTTATCTTTGCAGTTTATCTTTTAATTGAATATCTTGAACATCATTCCTCGAACAAGCTGGGTAATGCACTAAAAAAAATGGGGCCTTTCGGTCCTGTCGGAGCAAGTGTTCTCGGAGCTGTGCCGCAGTGCGGCTTTTCGGTCATGGCGTCAAATCTGTTTTCAGGTCGTCTTATAACGGTCGGAACACTGATCGCTGTATACATATCCACCAGCGATGAGGCTATACCGATACTGATATCCGAGCCTAAACTTATAAGTAAACTCTGGCTGCTGATACTTATCAAAGTGCTCACGGGAATATTTGCAGGCCTTATAGTTGATTTTATTGTAAGGCTTCTCCATAAGGAGAACAAAGAGGAACCTTTCAAAGAGCTTTGCAGCCACTGTGACTGTGAGCATCACAGCGTTCTCCATTCTGCAATACACCACACCGTTCAGATAACCCTGTTTATTTTCATTGTAAACCTGCTTCTTGGCGGCTTTATGGAGTTTGCAGGAGAAAAGACAGTAAGCAAGGTTTTGATGACTGATAGCTTCTTTCAGCCGTTTATTGCAGCGATAATCGGTTTTATACCTAACTGTGCTGCCTCGGTCGTTCTTACACAGCTTTATGTTTCTGAAGTCCTTTCGTTTGGTTCTCTGGTCGCAGGACTTTGCACGGGAGCGGGAGTCGGTCTTCTGGTACTGTTCAGAACAAATAAGCATTTGAAGCAGAATTTTGCGATCGTCGGTATCCTTTATGTGTTTGCGGTCACCGCAGGTATAATTACAAGAGCATTGACTTAAATGAAGAGCTTGACACCTCAACAGTGCCAAGCTCTTATTTCATTCCGTTATCAGCTCTCTTACATCTATGTGCTTTACCCTGCGCGATACGACGTATGAGAACACCAGTACGCACACACTTACGAATGCAACTGCTGCTAAGAAAGTGAATATAGTCGGTGAGGTGTTGAGCTTGCTCACGCCGAAGAGCCGGAATATGACTTCCAGCAGTGATTCCGAGAAGAAAGCTCCGAACACAGACCCTATTGCTCCTCCTATGAGGGACACAATGAAATGCCTAACAGCGAACTGCTGTCTCAGCCTTGAAGAGGTGGACCCGATAGCCTTATATATGCCTACATCCGTTTTCTCATGAGAGAATGCCTGCTCGGCATTTTCAGCACAGGTCACTTTGTACCCGTAGCTTTCAAGCATCTCCGAGATTATAAAAGAAAGATCTGCCTCGTCATCTATTATAAGGATTTTTCTAATTATTACCGCCTTCGTTTAATCAGAAATATGATAACACATATTTTACAAATTTTAAAGCGACAGCACTTTGGTGATTGCTCTTTACTTTTTTTGTGATCTGTGTTATACTTGTCCATAAGCTTTGTTCCAAGACAGAAAGGCAAATTATGGACACTAATACAAACACTCAGGCAAAAACAAAAGCACCGATACTTCGCAAAAAGCAGTATCTTTATCTTACAGAGTTCTTCTCGGGTATGTCGGTGATGGCTGTTGAGCTCGGCGCCAGCAGGCTTTTAGCGCCGTATTTCAGCTCGTCTCAGATAGTGTGGACGATAATCATAGGCACTATTATGATAGCAATGGCGCTTGGAAACTATTTCGGCGGCAAAAGTGCTGATAAGGACCCTGATCCAGATAAGCTTTATAAGCGTATACTCATTTCCGCTGTCTGGATAGCTGCTATACCCTTTGTCGGTAAGCTCGTTATCCTTGCGGTCGCTGCGCTGCTTATAGTAACAGTAAGCACAAATTTTCTGATATGGGCAGCCTTTTTAGCCTGTATGATAATCTTTGTCTATCCTCTCTTTTTATTGGGAACTGTCACTCCATCACTTGTAAAGTACACCACTGACAGCCTAGAGGATAACGGAAAGACTGTCGGAACTTTAGGTGCATTTAATACTATCGGCAGCATAATCGGTACATTTGCCCCTACATTCATAACTATACCTTCTGTCGGCACAGCGGTAACTTTTCTTATATTTTCGGGAGTTCTGCTTGCGTTGGGAGTGGTATATTTCATATCCGCCAAAAGGTGCGCCCTAAGGGTAACGGTATGTTCGGTGCTGTTTGTAGGCTGCTGCTTTGCAAGCACAACACTTGGCTTTGCATTCTGGGAGGAAAAGCTCACCTTTGAGGGGGAGAGCGTTTATAATTATCTTCTTGTCAAAGAGGACGAAGAGCGCACTGTTCTTTCAACGAACGTTCTGTTCGGAGTGCAGTCTATATACATGAAGGACGGAGGTCTTTCAGATCTCTATTATGACACTGCTATGGCAGCACCGCTGATGTCATCAGGCGGCGATAAGAGCGATATCCTGGTTCTGGGAATGGGAACGGGCACTTATGCTAAGCAGTGCCGGGAGTTCTTCCCCGATGTCAGTGCTGAGGGTGTGGAGATAGACGATAAGATAACGTATCTCGCTCATCAGTATTTTGAACTTGATGAAAATATAAAAGTTACCACATATGACGGCAGAGCATATCTTGAAGCTCTTAAAGCTCAGCGCAGAAACGGCAAGGGAAAGCTGTATGATGTTATTATGGTAGATGCCTATCAGGATATAACGATACCGTTCCAGATGTCATCAAAAGAGTTTTTTGAGCTTGTCAGTCAAACATTAAAGCCTGACGGAGTAATGGTAGTAAATATGAATATGCGGTCAGATTCTGAGGACGGAATAAACCGGTATCTCGCAGATACGATCTCTTCTGTTTTTCCGTATGTGTATACAAGTGATGTTATCGGTTCTACCAACCGTGAGCTTTTTGCTTCAAAAAATGAAGATATGATAGACGAGCTCAGTAAAAACATTCTCACAGTGACTGATACCAGACTTGCAGATAAGCTAAGTGATGTTTCACAGTCGCTGAAGCCTTACAAAGCAGGAAAGCTGATACTCACCGACGATAAAGCGCCTGTTGAGCTTCTGGGAATGAAGGTTATAGACGGAATGATAAGCAGTGAGCTGAAATACTATAAAAGAGTATTTAAAGAAGAGGGAATAAAGGGTCTCCTGAAATAGAAAGAAGGCAGTCGTTAAGGCTGCCTTTTTTATATAAGGAAAAGAGCAGCAGTTTTTAATGCTGCTGCTCAATTCAGAGGTTATATTTTGAAAAACAAATAAAAGCTTGATCAACTTAAACGTTTTCTGAACTATAATCAGTATACACCAACCCGATTGTTATGTCAATCATATTTTTGAAAAAAACTCTCAAAGAATCATTTTTTGTTTGATGTGTCATATTATTGGCAGATTTTTAAACATTATGCACAAAATCAATTAAAGATAAGGTGTTATCTTTTAAGCTGTAAAATTTGTTGCTTTTGAGGCGTATTTACCACTTTATGGTAAAATTTCGCCGCAGCCCAAAATCTTTCACCAACTCAGACTCTTTTTATGAGTATCGCACTAAAAATGTTGATAAATTATTGCGATGCTATTTCTAAACAAATAACTACACACCAGAATATGTAAATTAAATGGTAAAAATACCCTGATTATTTTTATCAAAACCGCGTATCTACGTGCTTCTGCGTCTTGAATTTACAAATCAGAAACAAAATTATTACAGATTGTAATAATTGACCTGTTACCCTAATAACATTGAAATACGGGCTAAGCCCTATTTTGATGGAAAGGGTGATACTATCAAAACTACAAGAAAGATCCTATCGTTTTTATGTGCAGTGATTATGGCTGTCTGTCCGATAGCGGCAGGTGACAACATATTATACAATAGTGTTTCGGCAAGTGCAGCCGCTGCGCAAAGCAATACGGCTCCTGTTATTGCTTTAAAAGCTGCTTACGGTAACAAGCTGGAGATAAAAGTAAACAATCTTTCATCATTCGGCACGGGTACAGTTTTCAAGGTATATGTAAACGGGAAGTATTCCAAGCAGTATTCACTTGCCGGTCTGAAAACCGCAAACCAGATAAACATAGTTGATGATACCAAGCTGCATTTGAAGACATCTACTACCTATAATATCAGAGTAGATGCTGTATCGGGTTCGCGTACGGTCAGCTCAAATACACTTTCGTGCAAAACTGACAGTGCTTCCTACTATAATATTTACAAGGGTGCTATTCTTTATAAGTGTGTTGGCGGAAAAATGGTCCGTTCAGGCAAAGTAGTCAGTGCTTATGTTATTGCTCCGTGTACGCTTTGCTCGACCAGAGGAGTGCTTTCTCCCGGAAAGAGCATCACTGCGAATAATGCAGGCTGTGCTCTTGTAAACGGCGGAACATATAAGGGATATTACATAAAAGTATGTTCTACGATGAGCAGGACTACCCAGCGAAACTATAAGGTCAAGACCGTTGTAGATTATGCCGCAAGTATGAACGGCGGAAGATACGTATGGGGCGGTGCAAGCTACCGCGCGACCGATTGCAGCGGACTGACTATGCAGGCATATAAAAAGGTCGGTATCGACATAACACACAGTGTTCGTGTGCAGGCAACAAAGGGAAAGGCTGTTTCACTCAGCAATATTCAGGCAGGTGACGTCATCGTCTGCAACAATTACGGCCATGTAGCAATGTACATAGGCAACGGTCAGATAGTTCACGCAATGAATTCATATTATGGAATAAGGATACAGCCAATAAGCAAGATAAACTACTGCGGCAGGATAAACACGATAAGAAGAATACTGTAAAAGATGACCCGCTCTTCTGTAAAGGAGAACGGGTCATTCTATTGATATAGTAATAATAAACTTAATTTTAAGCTGTATAGTCAGAACGGAAAAAAGAACGCTCCCATTTAGAGAGCGTTCAGACGGTTTAAACTAATTCCTCTGCCTTTTCCTTTGCAGCAGCGGTATCCTGAGCCTTGAGAAGATCTCTGATCTCGGTAAGGAGCTTTTCCTCAGCAGAAGGCTCTGCAGGCTTTTCTTCTTCCTTCTTTTTGCCAAGTGACATAAGCTTGTTAACAGCCTTCATCATAAGGAAGATGCAGAATGCCATGATAAGGAAGTTGATAACAGCAGTGATGAAGTGGCCCCAGTTGAGGTACTGACCGCCGTAGATCTTGATCCTGCCGCCTATCTTAGCGCCGCCAAGACCTGCAATGATAGGATTGATGAAATCCTCAGTAAAAGCGGTAACGATGTCGCCGAAGGCAGCACCGATGATAACGCCTATTGCAAGATCCATTACATTGCCTTTAAGAGCAAACTCCTTGAATTCATTCAAAAACTTTTTGATCATGTTGTGTAACACTACCTTTCACATAAATTCAAATATATGATAGCACAATCTTTGGCAATAGTCAAGCAAAAAACAATATTTTAGACACATTAATACATTTTATGTTGCCTTTATTGTTGATTATGACAATAGCTTCGCTAACGTTTTCGATAATGTGCCGAAGTAAATTGAAGTGTAATTACAAAAATTAAATAAGTGATATGAAAATGTAAACAAATGATTAAACCTCTTGCAAAGAAAGATGCACTGTGCTATAATATAAAAGCTGTTTCGGAAGGGACTATGATGGGATATAGCCAAGAGGTTAAGGCAACGGACTTTGACTCCGTCACCGATGGTTCGAATCCATCTATCCCAGCCAATTTTTAAATAATATTGGGGTGTCGCCAAGTGGTAAGGCAACGGACTCTGACTCCGTCATTTCGAAGGTTCGAATCCTTCCACCCCAGCCATAGACAAAACGCCTTTTGCTTTATTGCAAGAGGCGTTTTTCATCTATTGCTTTTTTTGTGGGATTGTGCTATACTTAATCTGGATATTAAGGTTTTTACGGAGGCGATCTGTTGATATATACGGTAACATTCAACCCTGCGATCGATTATGTAGTTCATACGGGTGAGATAAAGCTCGGAGAGGTCAACCGCACCACATCTGAGGATCTGTATTTCGGAGGCAAGGGAATAAACGTGTCAGCAGTTTTGAAAGAGCTCGGGATAAGCTCTGTTGCGCTTGGGTTCGTTGCAGGGTTCACGGGCGAGGCTATTGAAAAAGGGCTTAAAGCAATGGGCATCGAAAGTCAGCTCGTTAAGCTTAAAAACGGAAATTCCCGAATAAATGTTAAGATCAAGGGCGTATCGGAGACCGAGATTAATGCACAGGGACCCGATATTGATAAAAGCTCGCTCAATGCTTTGTTTGAAAAGCTTGATACGCTGTGCAGCGATGATACTCTTGTGCTTGCAGGGAGTGTTCCTTCAAGTCTGCCTTCTGATATTTATGAAAGGATACTTGCAAAGCTTTCAGGCAGAGGAGTCAGATGCGCAGTTGATGCCACGGGAAAGCTTCTGCTCAATGTGCTGAAATACAAGCCTTTTCTTGTGAAGCCCAACGACCACGAGCTCGGTGAGATGTTTGACAGAAAGCTTTCTGATGATAAAGAGATAGAGCTGTGCGCGAGAAAGCTTCAGGAAATGGGTGCTAAAAACGTGTTGGTATCAATGGCGGAAAACGGAGCCATGCTGATAGATGAACATGGTGAACGTCACCGCTGCGGTGTGTGCAAAGGAACGGTCATAAATTCTGTCGGTGCAGGAGATTCTATGCTGGCAGGCTTTTTGGCAGGTATCAGCGGCGGTTATGATAACGCATTAAAGCTTGGCACGGCAGCGGGAGGTGCAACGGCTTTCTCTGACGGGCTGGCTAAAAAAGAAAAAATAGAGGAGCTTTTAAAAACGCTCTGACAGACAGAAAGAGGAGATATAAAATGTTAACAAAAAAAGTAACGGTGGTAAATCCCGAGGGGCTGCATCTGCGGCCTGTGGGCGTGCTTGCAAAGGCTGTCAAGGCTTATCCCGAAAGCGAAGTGCTGATAAGATTTGCCGGTAAAGAGATCAATGCGGGTGCAGTTATGCAGCTGATGACCGCAGGCATAAAAATGGGCGCAGAAGTTGAGCTTGCTGTCAGCGGCGGTGACGAACAGGCGGTGCTTGATGAGCTGGTATCCCTGTTTGAAAGCGGCTTTAACAAATAACCGAGCTGCGGCCTTCGATAATAATTATCATAAATAACACCATAACAAGATCAGTGTACGGAGACAGCGACCTCGGAAGGAGAGATATAAATGGCAAGGTTGAAAAAAATAACTGCTGTAACAGCTGCTGCTTTGATGGCGTTTTCATTCACAGCTTGTGATGAAGATGAAAAGCAGGATCAGACATCGTCGAGCGTTTCTATCAAAAACAGCAGCGGTGCAGCTAAGGGCAAGGTCGTTTTAAAGGAGTATGAATTTCCGGCGTTTCTGTCTGATGTGCCGATGGACGAGCTCTCGAAGCCTGTATACACCAGCTTTCCTGCCGAGGATCACTATGAAGAGGTTATCGAGCAGCCCTTTGAGGAATACAAATGCGAAAAGCTGATAGACGGTGTGCTGTATGTTTATAGTGACGGCGGCTACTGCGGCCTGCTCGATACTGAAGGCAATGAGGTCCTGAAAGCATCATTATATACAGATATACGTCTAATTTCGAACAATGTTCTCGAGCTTTCATATGTCGGCAGTGATGACACTATCGCATATATGTCATTCAGCTCTGACGGCGACCTTTCTGTGTTCACACTGCCTGAGACAGATACGTCAAAATATATGATCTCTGACGCCTATTCCGATGATCCCGAAAAGGTGTATAAAGCTTTGTATCTCCCTGACGGTTCGGCTGCCGTTACAGCAGATCAGGATATGTTCTTCGATTCGATAGAATGGATATCGACTGATGATATAAAAACCGATAAGTCACTTTATGCCAGTGTAAAGGCTGTAAGGGATGATATGACATATATTATCTCTCTTGATCCTTTCGGCGGCTATACGGTTTACGAGAGAGCCTACGCAAAAGTAAACCTGAAGATCGGTGACGTTTACGGCGAATGCTATATAAATTCGTATGATGATTATTCTGAGCTTACCAAAATGTTAGACAGCTTTGGCCGTGCTTCTGCCGTATCCACACCGTCAAAGGATGCTACACTTGATTTTATTCAGCTGACCACAGGTCTGAATTCAGATACCTGCACACAGATAACCGTTTCTCCTGACGGCTTCTGCTTTACAGATACGCTTACAGCTGTCGGTGATGAGCCTGTAAACAAGTATTTTTCCTATCTAGATAAGGAAGATTTTGTCGATCTGGTGCTCTGGGTCGATCAGGTGCTCTCTCAGGAATATGTTACAGCCGAATAATTGACGCTTTTTTACATAAACGGGAATTTTTTTGTACAATTAATGGTTGACATATCCGACTTTATGTGTTATTATTTATAAGGTGGGTCAGTGTGTCTGAATAATCAGGCGTTAAATGCAAATACTTTCGGTATGATATATCGGAGGTATGATAAATGGATGAGCTTGATAGATTGATCGGAGACAGTGCTGACAGTGACCTTCTGGCAGCAGAGCTTGGCAGCATTGATCTTCCGAATGCAAAGCACAGTATACACTGCCTTAATGTGATCGGACAGATCGAAGGACATTATATCCTTCCTGCTGATAATAAAACTACTAAATATGAGCATATTATCCCGACGCTTGTTTCTGTTGAACAGGATAGGAGCATAGAGGGACTTCTGATAATACTGAATACTGTCGGAGGCGACGTTGAGGCGGGACTTGCTATTGCAGAGCTTATAGCCAGTATGAGCAAGCCGACCGTATCGCTTGTTGTCGGCGGAGGACATTCAATAGGTGTGCCGCTTGCGGTGAGCGCAAAAAGGTCGTTTATTGTTAAAAGCGCTACTATGACGATACACCCTGTCAGAATGAACGGACTTGTGCCCGGGATACCTCAGACTCTTTCATACTTTGAAAAAATGCAGGACCGTATAGTAAGGTTCGTGACGGACAACTCATCTATCGAAGAGGGCAGGTTCAGAGAGCTGATAATGGCGACAGGACAGCTCGTTATGGATGTTGGTTCTGTGGTCGACGGCGAACAGGCTGTCAATGAGGGCATAGTTGATAAGCTCGGCGGATTGTCCGATGCAGTCAGAGAGCTTTATGACATGATAGAGAATAACGGCTAGACAAAATAAATGACATTATATGGAGGACATTATGAGTACATTGAGTGCGATCTTTCAGGCGATCATTCAGGGGCTGACGGAATTTCTGCCTGTTTCAAGCTCGGGACATCTTTCCCTTTACCAGCATTTTACGGGTAACAGCGGAGAAGGCGCATTGTTTTTCTCGGCAGTGCTGCACCTGGGCACTCTGGTGGCAGTGTTCGTTATGTACAGAAAGACTATCTGGGCGATGATAAAAGAGCTAGGCAACATGTGCAAGGATATCGGACACAGAAAATTCACGCTCAGAAATATGAACGTTGAGCGCAGAATGATAATGATGATACTTCTTTCTTGTCTTTGCCTTGTACCGTTCGTGCCTTTCAAGGGTTGGTTTGAGGGCATAGCTGAGGATAAGAGCATTTTTGCCGAGGGTCTGTGCTTCCTGTATACGGCGGCTATACTGTATATGTCAGACAGATGCACTAAGGGCAGAAAGACACCTGAGAACATCACTGCAAAAGATGCAGCTACTATCGGTCTTTTCCAGGGCGTTGCGCTTCTTCCGGGTGTGTCGCGCTCGGGCTCAACTATCAGCGCAGGTCTTTTCTCGGGGCTTACAAGAGAGACCTCTGTTAAATACTCATTCATTCTTGGTATCCCTGTCATACTTCTGAGCTGCCTGCTAGAAGTTAAAGACGCTGTAGCTTCCGATGCTGATATACAGTGGGGCGCCTGCCTCATCGGTTTTGTAGTAGCGGCGCTTGTGGGTCTGCTGGCAATAAAGCTGGTAACATGGCTCGTAAAAACAGATAAATTCAAGATATTCGCATATTATACCCTGGGGCTCGGAGCTTTGGTCCTCCTCATCTCGTTCATTGAGCTCTGCATGGGCAGACCGATAGTTCTCGGTTAATATCATAAAGACATTTCACAGTTCAGAAAGCTTGAAATCTATGTTTCAGGCTTTTTGAGCGTTTATGACAGTTGGAAAGGACAGAACAGGTAACATGGCTGAAAAGAAAACCGCGGCTAAGACAAGCTCTTCAAAGACGTCAAAAGCATCGAAAAACACGTCCTCTGCGAAGAGCACCGCAGCAAAAAAGAATACTACAGCAGCCGCAAAGAAAAAAGCGCCGCCTGTTTCCAATTCCCTGACTGCTGTCAAGGAGCGTGAAAGCAGGCGCTTCTGGTCATACATATTGTTTTTCTTCGGCATTTTTGAGCTGTTCGTGACCTTTATCTCAGGTGACGGGCTCTGGAACAAGATGCACTGCTTCAACAGAGGAATGTTCGGGATAGCTTC
>JAFUTU010000046.1 GCA_017484095.1 Ruminococcus sp.
CAAAACACCAAAACATACAGGAGGTAATCATTATGACAGTTGAACAGATTATTGAAAACAACAAGAAAACGGTTGAGGCTATCAAGAGCTACCACCAGACAAAGTACCCGTACACATTTGCAATTTGCAGAGCGATGGGTGACGATAACGATAATTGCAGCACGGTTTGTCCTTTATGCGCACTTTGCAAGGTGGGCGATGATGAGGACATGGAAAATGAGGCAAGAAAACTCGTCCTCAGTGGTTCAATAACAGTTTAATCACAAGAAACCGAGCTGAGGCGGTACGGTCCTCAGCATAAGGGAGGTAATCACTATGACGATCAATACTTACATTGAAACTATCGTTGAAAATAATCCTAATCAGATTATTACAGTTTATGATAAAAAGCACAACATAGCATATCATGGTAAAGCTGATTTCGCTCCGCTTTCACTTTGGGATGAATACCAGAACAGTTATGTTAAGGAGTGCATAGATATTCACGGAAACCCTGTTACTAACCTTGTCATTAACGATGTAGTCGATAGGTCCAGAGAGGACACCACTAAGGAGGTAGACACAGTGAAAGAGTACACTAACAAAGGGCTGAAAAAACTCGCAAAAGCGGCTTTACTGATACATTACGGCTTTGCACCAGCTCTTAGTAATATAGTGCTTATGGAGGCAAACACTAACGGTGAGTACATCGGCATTGATGTAGATGGACATGGTTATCAAATATACGGTAAAATTTGGTATCTGTCAGACGGTCACAGCATGGGGTATGACCCATCTACCATAAGCATAAACAAAATAAAGTGGTGAAACAGCATAAGGAGTTGATAAAATGGTACTTTTTACAAAATCAATCATCAAGCAGCTTGAGAAAAAGCCCCTCTATTCAACAGAGGGGCAGGGCATGAAAGCTAAGGTCATTGTAAAGATATTCAATCCATTTGGCGCGGGTACATGGTTGATAACCGAGGGTGAAAAACAGGAAAATGGAGATTGGCTGCTATTCGGTTATTTTCACCTGCATGAGTGGGAATGGGGTTACGTTCTTATGAGTGATCTTGTTAATACCCGAATAGGCTGCTACAGACTAAGGCTTGAGCGTGAAATGTATCAAAAAGGCACAGTCGAGGACTTTTGCAGATAAGACTTGACAGCTATCTGAAAATCGGCTATAATATCAGTAAAGGAGGCTGAGTGCTATGGATATAAATGAAAAACTCGCTAATCTGACCGCAGAACAGAGCAGGGCATTAGCAGCGGCTATGAATGCTGGATATAACAAGCAGCCCGATACTGATGATGCCGAGCCGGAGGATGATGAGCAGCAGGCTACACAGGATAAGAATAGCGGCTGACGTCTGCGGACTAAGCCTAAGAGAGTCGGATGTGTCCGGCTCTTTTTTTGTCCGGGCGTGTCCAGTTTTCGTGTCCAGTTTTTGTGAAAAATACACATTAAGTGTTTGCTAATTGCACAAATAGTGAGGGTATAAAACATAAGAAAAAGCCCGATATTACGCAAAATACGCAATATCGGGCTTTTTCCATTGGCGGAGAAGGAGGGATTCGAACCCTCGATGAGCTATCAACCCATACACGAGTTCCAGTCGTGCGCCATAAACCGGGCTAGGCGACTTCTCCGTACCGACTTGTCTATTATATCACATTGCTCATTTTTTGTCAAGACCAAATTGAGCTTTATCTTTCAAAAAAATTATAAAAAGCTATTGCAATTAGTAAAAATATATTGTATAATTATTAGAGACTGTTAGTATGTCTAATAAATGAATAGGAGAGTTTCAAATGAAGATGCTTGATACTATTGGATTTGTAGAAGAATTTGATAAGGATGTCGGAGAAGCTATGGCTAAGGAACTGGCTAGGCAGAGAAGAAATCTTGAGCTTATTGCCAGCGAGAATATCGTTTCGCCTGCTGTTATGGCTGCTATGGGCTCTGTACTTACAAACAAATATGCTGAGGGTTACCCCGGAAAAAGATATTACGGCGGATGTGAAGATGTAGACATAGTTGAGCAGATAGCTATTGACAGAGCTTGCCAGCTTTTTGGCGCTAAGTATGCTAATGTTCAGCCTCATTCAGGTGCTCAGGCTAATACGGCAGTTTATTTTGCACTGCTGCAGCCCGGCGATACAGTTATGGGTATGAGCCTTGACAATGGCGGACACCTTACTCATGGTTCTCCTGTTAATATTTCTGGTAAGTATTTTAACTTCGTTCCTTACGGCGTTGATGATAACGGCTATATTGATTATGATGCTATGGAGAAGCAGGCAAAGGAGATCAAGCCAAAGCTTATCGTTGCCGGTGCTTCTGCTTATCCGAGAGTTATCGACTTTGAGCGCATTTCAAAGATCTGTAAAGAGGTCGGCGCTTACTTTATGGTAGACATGGCACATATCGCAGGTCTTGTAGCTTCAGGTCAGCATCCTTCTCCTGTACCGTTTGCAGATGTTACTACAACAACTACTCATAAGACTCTCAGAGGACCCAGAGGCGGTCTTATTCTCACAAATGATGAGGCGCTGGCTAAGAAGTTCAACAGTGCTATCTTCCCGGGGACTCAGGGCGGACCGCTTATGCACGTTATTGCAGGTAAAGCAGTTTGCTTTGGTGAGGCTCTCAAGCCTGAGTTCAAGGCTTACGGCGAGCAGATCGTAAAGAATGCTCAGACTCTTGCAACCGGACTTCTGAACAAAGGCTTTGATCTTGTATCGGGCGGAACGGACAATCACCTTATGCTTGCTGATCTCAGACCGTTTAATATCACAGGTAAGAAGCTACAGAATGACCTTGACGAGGTTTACATCACAGTTAATAAAAATGCTATCCCTAATGACCCTGAGAAGCCTTTTGTTACAAGTGGTGTTCGTATTGGAACTCCTGCTGTTACAACAAGGGGTCTTGTTGAAGAGGATATGGAAGTGATCGCTGAGTGCATTTATCTTACCGCTGCTGATTTTGAGGCTAACGCTGATAAGGTAAGAGAAATGGTAACCAGCATCTGCAAGAAATATCCGCTTTATGAATGATTTAGTTATCTAATAAAATCAGATACTCTCGATCTTTTCGGGAGTATCTTTTTTGTTGACAAAGATAGTCTCATATTGTATAATATTCAGTGAGTACTATTTGAGGTGAAGTGAATGAGAACAGTTATTATACATGGCCAAAGTCATAAGGGTTCCACATATCATATAGCCGAACAGCTTGCTAAAAAGCTTGGCGGCGAAATAACTGAGTTCTTTCTGCCAAGAGATTTTGGCGAGTTTTGTATTGGTTGTACACGGTGCTTTTTAGAGGGTGAGGATAAGTGTCCGCATTACGAAAAGATAAAGCCTCTGACAGATGCGATTAATGATGCAGATGTTATTATTCTTGCAAGCCCTGTTTATGTATATCACGCAACAGGCGCAATGAAAGCTTTTCTTGACCATTACGGCTATAGGTGGATGGTGCATCGCCCTGAAGAGAAGATGTTTAAAAAGCAGGGCGTTTGTATATGTACCGCCGCAGGAGCAGGCTGCAGATCAACAAACAAGGATATGGGTGACAGCCTTTTCTTCTGGGGAGTTGCAAGGACCTATAAGCTTGGAATGGGTGTAGCAGCTACTGACTGGGATAGTATTTCTGAGAAAAAGAAATCTAAAATTGAAGCGAAAACATCAGCAATTGCCAATAAAATTCTGTGCAGGAGCAATAATATAAAACCTGCTTTAAAAACAAAAGGATTTTTCTTAATAATGCGCCTAATGCAGAAAAACGGGTTTAATCCTGCTGATGTAGAATATTGGAAGGATAAGGGCTGGACTGAAAAGAAACGTCCGTGGAAAAACTGAAAAGAGGTAAGCTATGTCTGAGAAAGTCGGAAAAGAAAATGTTAAGAAGTCTCATAAAAAGCTGATAATTATTCTGATCATATTTGCAGTACTTGCGCTGGTATTCGTTATATTCGGGATACCTTATATAAAGAGACACTTTATCGAAAAGGAAGTTGACCTGTCAAAGGCTCTGAACATTAAATCAGTTGACCTTAACAGCATAAAAGATGATAACAAGATACTGATAGTTGAGTTCACATACGCGGAAAATGCAGGACTGCTTGAAAATGTTGATGCTGTTTCGGGAGCATCACTTATGGTCAACCATAATGACGAGCTGCAGGGTGACCGGATAATAGGCAACTGTGAGCTGCTTGCTGATATGATATCCGTATCGGTCGGTGACTGCGACAGGCTTGCTATACTGACTGAGAAGAAATACCCCGATACTTATTCGGGTACAATCGCTGAGGCAAAAAAAGAGCTTGACAATGATGAGAAGGTAAAGCTTATCTCTAAAATGCCTGACCTGACACAGTATGATACTGTTTTCATTGTATACCCGCTATGGTGGGGAACTATACCAAAAGCTGTTGAGAGCTTTGTTGAGGACGCCGAGTTCAGACACAGTAAGAGTGACCCACAGTATGTGTTTGCAGTTGTTTCTCACGGCGGCAGCGGAAAGGCAGGCAGTATTGCCGATCTCGAAAAATCGGCAGGAATAAAAATATCAGGCCCTGTGCTTGAAATTTTTGATGATGACACTACCGAAGCTAAAGACGCTGTTTATGAATGGCTGAAAGATATAAGAGAGTCCGAGCATACGCCGTCATAAACCTATACTATGTATAAAAGGAGTGATCTTATGGGCACACCGTTAGCCGAAAAGATCAGACCCAAAACGCTTGACGATATAGTCGGTCAAAAAGAACTGCTTGGTGAGGGAAGACCTCTCAGAAGAATTATCGAAAGCGGAAATATCCCTAATATGATCTTCTACGGACCTTCGGGAGTTGGTAAAACGACCGTTGCCAGACTTATAGCAGAGAATGCAAATATGACTATGCACAAGCTCAACGGCACCTCTGCATCCGTAAATGATATCAAGCAGATCATTGCCGAGACTCAAACATTCAGCGGTCTGAACGGGATATTACTGTATCTTGATGAGATACAGTATCTTAATAAAAAGCAGCAGCAGTCTTTGCTTGAATATATTGAAGACGGAAGTATCACTCTGATATCGTCCACAACAGAAAATCCATATTTTTATGTGTATAACGCAATTATCAGCCGTTCTACGGTGTTTGAATTCAAGCCCGTCACACCTTATGAGATAAAACCGGCAATAAGCAGAGCTTTTCAGATAAGAGCTAATGAGCTTGGTCTGAAGCTTCGACTTGAAAACGGAGTAATAGATCACATTGCATACGGCTGCGGAGGGGATGTAAGAAAGTCTGTTAATACAGTCGAGTTGTGTATACTTGCGGCTGATAATGACGGTGATAAGCTTAGTGTTTCACTTGAAAGTGTAAAGCTTTTGACGCAGCGCAGCAATATGCGATATGACAGAGATGGTGATTCTCATTATGATATACTGTCAGCTTTGCAGAAGTCTATCAGAGGATCTGATGAAAACGCTGCGATACACTATGCAGCAAGGCTCATAGAGGCAGGTGATATTATTTCACTTAGCCGCAGACTTCTTGTCATAGCCAGTGAGGATATCGGTCTTGCTTATCCGCAGGCTGTTACGATCGTTAAAGCGTGTGTTGACAGTGCTATGCAGCTCGGTCTTCCGGAAGCGAGGATACCTTTAGGAGAAGCTGTGATATTTTTAGCTACCGCGCCGAAATCTAACAGTGCATATATTGCGGTGGATGCTGCGCTCAGCGATGTAAAAAATGGAAATATAGGTGATTTCCCGAGAAATCTTCAAAACAAGCATTTTGACGGTGATGAGGCAGTACAGAAGGGTCAGCATTATATCTATCCGCATGATTATCCCGATCACTGGGTCGAGCAGCAGTATTTGCCCGACGCTCTTCTGGGAAAGAAGTATTATGAATATGGTAATAATAAGAATGAGCAGGCAGCAAAGGTATACTGGGATAAAATAAAGAACAGAAAATAAAGCAGGGAATAAGCTCCCTGCTTTTTGTTTTAAAATACCGATTCTATATTTTTTTCACAGCTGTCAGTCGAATATACCCAGTGTTCAAGTCTTCCGCTTGTGATAAAGTAATTTATCTTCCCCGGGAAGCCGGAACTGTCAAATACGTCTACCAGTATCAGCTTAACTTTCATTTTGTCGGGTATCACAGCTTTTATGTATACGCTCGCAGCCTGACCAGGATACACTCCCTCTCTTGGCTCTGCCAGCCCTGCGAGATTTGGCGCCAGCTCAACAAATATACCATATGGTTCGACCGAGCGTACAACACCGCTTACTGTTTCACCCGGGGAGAACATCAATGCGTTTTCAAGCCAGCTGCCTAGAAGTTCTTTGTGAGTAAGAGTTATGCGACCGTTTTCTCTGCCTTTTATTACTGCATATATATCCTGACCGTTAAAGAATCTGTCAGACGGGTGAGAAATTCGAGATACTGATATTGCATCAATTGGTATAAGTGAAACTATACCGCAGCCAATATCTACAAATGAACCAAACTGTTCTAGGTGTGTCACCTTTGCAGGTATGACATCACCGTTTACAAGTTTATCAGTGTACTGCATCATACATTCTATCTGTGCGTCTTTTCTGGAAAGAGTATAGAACGGTTTGCCGTCTCTTTCAGATATATCCTTTACCTTGAAGCATACTGTTTTGTTTACCCGTGACAAAAGAGCAATATCTTTTGTGGTGCCTTCAGCTATACCTATTGCGCCTTCATTGCGAGGTATAACACCAACACCTTGCGGCAGCTCCACATACAGATCATGTGCATTGTCGCACATTGATGCTCTGGCCTCAAGAATAAGTTCCTTGTTCATAGCCTCTCTCATACCGTCTTCTGAGCTTATGTAGGCTTTGTTTTCATCACTGTTAAAGATCTTTCCTTCTGGCAGATATTTTTTCATTCTTTACTGCGTGTGTCCTCTGCGGAAACACGCCCTCCCTTCATATTTTAGTCATAATTTGCAGTTTTTATGAGTTTTTTTAAGCTGAAATCAATGACCGTTTCTGCTTAATTATATGCTTATTTTTAGCTGAAAATGCTTAGAAAAATCAAAAACAAAGTTCGACAGATATTAATTTATGAAATAATATTATCATCAAATTTGTTACAATTGTTGTAACTTTACAACAAAAATACAAAAAAACAGACCGCTATTTGTAGCATATGTTAGTTTTTTTACCCCAAACTCTTGACAAGTAAAGAAAAATGTGTTAATATGTGATAGTGATTTGTAACCGCTTTGTAATTTTTAAGCCCGATATGTTACAAAATGGTTATGAATGAACTATTAAATGTTATAAGAATTTTATGATTTTATTGATTCCTATAATTAAGAAAGGGAGTGAATGACTTCCGGAAGCACAAGCCGGGACAGTCAATTTTCTAATGAATTATTCAGCTAATTTCAGAAATACCAATGCGAGCAAGACAAAGAGGATAGCCGTAATGATAATGGCGATGCTGCTGTTTGTAGTCTGTCTTTCAGACGGTTTGGCAGCAAGAGCTGCATCGGCTCCTTCAGCACCTGTTTTAATAGCTGAGGCTAAGTATGACAGTCAGCTGACTCATCCATATAATAATCAGACTACACAGCTCATAGTACGCTGGAAGCCTGTAAGCGGCGCTACTGCTTACCATGTTTATATCAGGGGCGGTAAGTATTCAAAGTATACCAGGATCGGCGCAACAAAGACTACAGCTTATAAGCTGAGAAATCTTGACAGAGCTACGAGCTACAGAATCGTAGTAAGAGCACAGAATAGTGCGGGCCTTTCGCCGTGTTCAGAGTCACAAGTTCTTAAAACTGCTAGAATGAATTACGATCAGGCAGGTTGGCAGGCGCTTTGTCGTATCACTTATCATGAGGTCGGTACGATCAACACCTCTGCTTGGGATAGACCGATAGTTTATGTTGCAGACTGCTGTGTAAACAGATATGTTTCTGCAAAATATGCCAAGAGCTCTAGCTGGAAGACATATTATGCAAGATATAACAGCATTCAGGACGTTATTTACAAGAGCGGAGGATTTATGTCATCTGCCGGTCTTACCAAAGACGGAGCGACCTATGCAAGAGTAACAAACAGAGTTAAGACTGCGGTTTACGGCGCTCTTTATGCAAAGACAGAGCTTAACAACATCGCAAATGACTTCAATATATACTTCTGGTGTAATAGAAGCTATAAGCAGACCAGCAATAAGATCGCTTACAGCTTCAAGATCCCATGGGGATACTTCTACATTTACAGAAGCTATTGGGGCTAATATTGACAAAAAGCTGTCGATCATCGGCAGCTTTATTTTGTAATAAATTATTAATCTTCGGCTATTGCTTTTTTTATCAAATGGTGATATAATACTAAATTGGAGTGAAATAGTCGATAATTCTGCAATTCAAAAAAGAAAGAAGTGTTTTTAATGACAAAAATAACTATTTTTTCTGGCTTTCTCGGAGCAGGAAAAACAACTCTTATCAAAAAGCTGATCGGAGAAGCATATACGGGTGAAAAGCTCGTTCTTATTGAGAATGAGTTTGGTCAGATAGGTATCGACAGCGGCTTTTTACAGGATGCAGGCATACAGATAACTGAAATGAATCAAGGTTGCATTTGCTGCAGTCTTGTCGGTGATTTTGGAAAAGCGCTTGTTCAGGTACTCGAACAGTATAAGCCGGACAGGATACTTATTGAGCCGTCAGGTGTTGGTAAGCTCAGTGATGTTATAAGAGCGGTTGAAAATATTGATGCGCATGACGTTGAGCTTGACGGATTTACTACCGTTGTAGATGCTAAGAAGTGCAAGATGTATCAGAAGAATTTCGGAGAATTTTTCGATAATCAGATAACATATGCTAGCTGTCTTATACTCAGTCATACACAGGGTCTTTCACAGGATAAACTTGATGAGTGTGTTGAGTTGTTAAGAAAGCTCAATGATAAGGCTCCGATAGTTACTACTGAGTGGGATCAACTGACGGGCGCTCAGCTGATCGAAGCGATGACGCAGAAAAATACACTTGATGATGAACTGAAGGCTCTTCTAGAAGAAGCTAAGAAGCATGATCATGAGCATCATCACCACCATCACCACGATCATGATGAAGAGCACGAGCACCATCACCATGAACATGATGAGCATGAGCACCACCATGATCATGACGAGGAGCACGATCATCACCATCATGACCATGAGGAGCATGACGAGAACTGCACTTGCGGCTGCCATGATCATGAGCATCATCACCACGATCACGACCACGAGCATCACCATCATCACGCCGATGAAGTGTTTACCAGCTGGGGCAAAGAGACTGCTGATCCTTATTCTGGAGAAGAGATCAAAGCTGCTCTTGAGGCATTGCAGGATGAAGAAAAGTACGGTCTTATCCTCAGAGCTAAGGGTATCGTTGCAGGAAAAAACGGTGAGTGGATACATTTTGATTATGTACCGGGTGTTCCCGATGTACGTAACGGAAGTGCCGGTACTACAGGTAGACTTTGCGTTATAGGCGCTCAGATAAATGAAGCTGCTATCGAGGAGCTTTTTAAGACTAAATAATTAAAGGGGGCAGTTTTATGCCGCAGCAGGAGAATATACCTGTTTATATGTTTGTGGGTTTTCTTGAAGGCGGTAAGACACACTTTATCAAGGAGACCTTGGAGGACGGCAGATTTATAAACGGCGATAAAACTCTTCTTCTTGTTTGTGAAGAGGGCGTAGAGGAATATGATACTACAAACTTTGCCGAACATAATGTGTTTATGCACGTTCTGGAGGACAAGTCTGAGCTTAACGAAGAAAATCTGGCTGCTATTTTGAAAAAATATGACTGTGTGCGTGCTGTAGTAGAGTATAACGGTATGTGGAATGTTACTGATTTTTTCAACGCTATGCCTGAGGACTGGGCTGTTTATCAGATAATGTTTTTTGCTGATGCCTCTACTTTTTTACAGTATGATCAGAATATGAGAAGTCTGGTAGTTGACAAGTTAAACGTATGCGAGCTTGTTGTGTTTAACAGGTTCGATCCTTCATATGACAAGATGAAGTTTCATCAGATCGTCAGGGGAGTAAGCAGGAGGACCGATATTGCTTATGAGTTCACTGACGGTACTGTCGCATATGATGATATTGAGGATCCGCTTCCGTTTGACGTTGAAGCAAAAGAGATCACTGTCAAGGATAGAGACTTTGCTTTGTGGTACAGAGATGCTATGGAAGAACCGAAGAAATATGACGGTAAGATAATGTCTTTCCGTGTAATGGCAGCTTGCGGACCAAATTTCCCGAAGAATACTTTTGCTGTTGGAAGAAAGATAATGACCTGCTGTGTAGAGGATATCCAGTATTGCTGGCTTGTGGCTGACGCTCCAAAGGGAAGACCTGAATTATCCTCTCCAAAATGGTTCAATGTAAAGGGCAAGATAAAGGTACAGAAGAATAAGATGTACAGGGGTGCAGGACCTGTGCTGACTGTTACCGATATCTCTCCTGCTGATCCTCCCGAGCAAGAGGTAGCAACGTTTTATTGATATGTCCGAATAGTATTGAAAGCTGTCCGATAGGGCAGCTTTTGTTGTTTAATATTATTATAAAATGTAAAATAATAGATTGACAAAATCTTCGATATGAATTAGAATAATACTTGATATATGATAAATGGAGGTCGTATTTATGAAAAAAAGGTTACTTGCAGGTGTTTTATGTGCTCTTATGATCAGTTCCACAGCTTGTGCTGATGATTCGTCGTCTTCCTCTGCTGATTCTGCTAAGAGCGCGCCAAAGGCGGCTACTAAGCCAATGTCTGCAGCTGAGGTCGCTGATAATATGAATCTGGGTCTAAACTTGGGCAATACTATGGAAGCTTACGATGCAACTGATTGTGCGACAGTAGAGTATGAGTGGATACCTATCGTTAAGAGCAATGCTCCGACTGACTATGAGATGTGCTGGGGTGCTGTTGAAACGACCCAGGAAGTAATAGACGGCATCAAGGAGGCAGGCTTTGACACAATAAGGATACCTGTTTTCTGGGGCAATATGATGGAGAATGACGGCACATGGACTATTAATAAAGATTACATTGCCAGAGTTAGAGAGATAGTTGACTACGCACAGAATGCAGGTCTTTATACGGTTATCAATTGTCATCACTTTGATGAGTTTATTATCAGAAGAAATGATCTTGACAGCTGCAAAACGATATTCAACACTTTATGGACACAGATAGCTGACTACTTCAAGGACTATCCTTATACTGTAGTATTTGAAGGCTTCAACGAATATCTTGGAGGAGATCAGTTCGACGAGAACGGTGAACTGAAGCCCCAAAACAGCAGAGATGCATTTAAAATGACAAATTCTTTGAATCAGACTTTTGTTGATGCTGTAAGAGCTACAGGCGGAAATAACGCGGACAGAGTACTGATAGTTTCCGGTTACTGGACAAATATCGATAAGACGACATCGAAGAATTTTGTAATGCCGACTGATTCCGCAACCGATAAGCTTATGGTATCTGTTCACTATGTTGATAATGAAAAGTACTGGACAAATCAGATAGGTTCGCGAGAATGGCTTGATTACATCGACTCACAGTGCGATGAGCTCATAAGCGCATTTAAGGATAAGAATATCCCTGTTTTCCTTGGAGAGACAACGGCCATATATCCTGATTCAAACTTTGACAGCAATGCGATATATACAGATTCATCTGAGTGCTTGGAAATAGTTCTAAATAAGCTTACTGATCTGGGCTTTGTTCCGGTTATTTGGGATGTAAACGATAATTTCTACTCCAGAACTGAATTTAAAGTCAAAAACGATTCTGATGCGGAAGTTATCAAAAAGGTAGCTGATATGATCAAATAAGTATACAAAATACCCTGCTTTTTTGATACAGCAGGGTATTTTTTGTGTGTTAAATTAAATGTCGACCAGTGTACAGCCGATGTTATATAGCGTATCAGATCAAATGGTAAGCATAGCTGCTAGCGAAGCGAAAAGAAAGAGTGTGATTACACTTGACAACAGACAACTTGTTATGCTATAATAAGTATGTTAAGTATGATTTGTATGCTTTCAAAGAAAGGAGTTTATATTTATGGAAAAACCAGAGGGCAAATACGCATGGACAGTCACAGTCGGAACAAAGGGGCAGATCGTTATCCCGAAAGAAGCAAGGGAGGTTTTCGGCATTGAGCCGGGCGACAGACTTCTGATACTCGCTGATGTAAATCAGGGGATGGCTATACCGCCGAAGAATACCTTTAACGACTATTTCCAGAAGATATTTGGAAATAAACAGAACAAGGAGGACTAATATGCCAAAAATTTTAGGAATCCCGCTTGTAGGATTTATACAAATGATGATAGGTGCAGTTATTGTGCTGTTTATCCTTATCAAGTATCTTTTAAGACCAAAAAGAAAGAAAACAAATGAGTATCTGATACAAGATGTTCATATCATCGTTGGTGACGGTACAGAGCTGACAAATCAGAATGTGTATGTGAAAGACGGAGTTATCAAGGAAATATCATCAGGCATAATTGAGACGAAGTCTGCACAAAGGATCGACGGCACAGGAAAAACGCTTATGCCGGGGCTTATCGACAGCCACGTGCATATTCAGGGACTTAATAACCGTAGCGATGATGACAGCGATGCTTTTCTTTACGGCACGATCCCTGATATATTCAAGGATAAGGTGCTGCCATATGGTATAACGACTGTGAAAGACCTTTGCGCGCCAAGACATTTTATTTACAAGCTTCGTGATGAGATTAGAAAGGGAACAATAGTAGGTCCGGAACTTCTTGTGGTAGGTCCGAATTTCACTGCCCCTGACGGACACCCAGCAAACACCCTCGGAGGGAAGAATCCGTGGATACGCAAAGAAATGGCAATAGAGGTAAGCTCTCCTGAGCAGGTCAGCGCGGGCATTGCCGAATTAAAGCAGGCTGGAGTTGATTTTCTCAAATTTACATATCAAGGCGGAGATTACTGGTACTTTGACGAGAAGCTGCAAATCAATAAAATTGATAGATCACTAATGCAGCAGATAATTCGCGAAGGCAAAGAGAATGGATTGTTGACAACTGCTCATGTCTGCAAAAAGGAAGATGTTCGTGAGCTGTTGGAGGCAGGGATATACGGCATAGAACACGGTATACTTGATGAGGCTCTTTCTCCTGATGATGATATTATCAGACTTTGGAAAGAAAGCGGCGCGCACTATGTCCCAACAACACAAGCCATGACCTATGAAAAAGATCCCGACTGCCTGAGAAATAATATGCATAATCTCAAGGTGCTGTATGATGCGGGCGTTTTTATCGCTATGGGTACGGACAATATGTTTGAAATGATGAGCGGAGATGTTGAACACAGAGAGCTTGCATACTATGTTGAGGCAGGGCTTACGCCTATGCAGGCGATAGTGCTTGCAACAAAAAACAGTGCTGGACATTTGGGGTTAGCTGATCGCAAAGGTGTTGTAAAAGCAGAAATGGAAGCCGATCTTATACTGCTAGAAAAGGATCCTGCAGAGGATATTTCCAATATTCAGTTTATTGATAAGGTGTTTCTGAAAGGCAAGATAGTCTATTCTCAGAACGTGATACAGTCCTATGATATTCCGGCGTACGAATATCCCGATGGTGTTAAATCAATGAGGTACGAAAAGACAGACGGCAAGGAAAAGCGAGAGGTCATCGTGTCTGACTATGACGAAAAGAATGAGATAGTGAATATTGTGTACAGGGACAATACTGAGTGGTCAAGAGAGGTCTATACAGTTGATTCAAGCCTTTCAGCGGTGATATGGCATTACAGCAGACCCTCCGACAACACCGAACTTACAGCGCAAAAGACTGATGGTTATATCCGCATGACAGGCACATTCAAGGGAAAAGCACAGGACAAGACCTTCAAAATCGGTGATGGATTGTGGTATCAGATGATGGACATGGCCATGCCGGCGTTTATAGCTTCCTGCGAGGACGAGATAGTTTTCTATTCCATAGGCACGGGAGATAACAGGGGATCAATGGGGCTTGGCGAATTTGCTGCGAAGAAAGAGGGAGAGGAAAGCGTTACAGTGAACGGTATCTCATATGATTGTGTGAAGATCAGCTTTGTACTTACTATGTTTTCATGGGCATGGAAAGGATTTTACTGGTATGACAAGAAGAGCGGACAGCTTATAAAAAGCAGTGAAAAGGGAAAGAATGCTGATAAGACCAATTATCAGGTGGTTGAAAGTTAAGGAGATAATTGTAGTGCCGAAAATTTGGTAATTTTCGGCACAGATCATCTGTTTGTTGGTAGAGTATGCTATTCTTCTTTCTTGGCTTGTGGTTGACTTGTTGGAGGCGACGATATATATTTGCAAATAATGGTAGACACTCGACTTTATTTTGAAAATTGAATTTAGAGGTGTGACAAATGAAAAATAGTAAAGCGATTACGGTAATAGATATTTTGTCGTATCTGATTAATGATCTGCTAGGCTGGTTTATCATTATATGGTTTGACTTGACCGGAAATGATAATAAGTTTCAGAATTTGAAGCTGCACTGGGCAATTCTTGTAGCTGGTCTTATCCATATAATTATTAGTTTAATTTGTAATGTGTTCTTCTTCAAAAAGAAGAGAACAAAACATCACATTCAAATAGGAAATAAGTTGTTTATCTATAACATAATAATGACAATATTTCCATATTTGTATTTAGGATTAACATTGTTAATTACATAACTTGTTTATATGGGTGTTTTACTCCGTCTTTTGGTTTTTGTAAGCAGGTAAAAAGAAAACTATAAATAAGATATTTTGTATAATTGCATAAAATTCATAATTTGTTCTTGAAATTCGTGCTTAAATATGCTATAATTAAGTGGATTACTATAGAGATTTATTGTTTTCTTCTTTTAGAAAAAATATCATCAAAAGGAGTGTTGTTTTTGGAAACAAGAGTAGCTATAATTGCAATAATAGTTCAGGATCCTGAATCCGCTGAGAGCGTTAACGCTTTACTGCACGAGTATAAAGATGCCATTATTGGCAGAATGGGTATACCATACAGAGCAAAAGGTATTAACATAATCAGCATTGCTGTCGATGCTACTCAGGATGATATTAATTCTCTTGCAGGAAAGATCGGCAGGCTTGAGGGTGTTTCTGCAAAGACTGTTTACTCTGCTAATTGATAGACCAAAAACATATACATAATATATACGGAAAAATTGTTTTTTCTGACGCTGAAATATTTCTTGAAGCGAAAGTAAGATTATTGTTCCTGAACACAAGGTCGGATTCTTACTTTTTGGATCCGACTTTTTTATTCTGAAAGCAGTGGGTGATAATTATGAGTCTCAATTCAACACCGTCGTCCGAAAGGATACATATTGGTTTCTTCGGAGTTAGGAACGCAGGTAAATCAAGTCTTGTAAATGCTGTTACAAATCAGGAGCTTGCTGTCGTTTCCGATACACCCGGAACGACTACTGATCCTGTTACAAAGGCTATGGAGCTTTTACCGCTTGGACCTGTTGTGATAATAGATACTCCCGGATTTGATGATGAGGGCGCACTTGGCGAGCTGAGAGTTAAAAAGACTTCGCAGGTGCTTAACAGAGTTGATATTGCAGTTCTGGTGACGGATATCACAAAGCCTCTTTGTGAATGTGAGAACGAGCTTATCGACCTGTTTAAGAGTAAGAATATACCTTATCTTATAGTCGGCAATAAGTACGATCTATCACCGACTGCACCTGACGGTGACCGCTTTGCAGTAAGTGCAGCACAGAAAAGCAATATACTTGAGCTGCGTGAAAAAATAGCTTCGCTTGTTGTGACTAAAGACCAGACGCACCGAATCGTCGGAGATATTATTGGTGAAAATGATCTGGCTGTACTTGTTGTGCCTATCGATAAAGCTGCGCCTAAAGGCAGACTGATATTGCCGCAGCAGATGGTCATAAGGGATATACTGGAATCAGGTGGCTGTGCTTCGGTGATTCGTGAAACTGAGCTTGCGTACACACTTAAAAACCTAGTAAGCAAGCCCAAAATAGTAATAACTGACAGTCAGGTGTTTGCAAAGGTAAATAAAGATACTCCTGATGATATAATGCTAACGTCTTTTTCTATCCTCATGGCAAGATATAAAGGCTTTTTGGAAACTGCGGTGAGAGGTGCTGCTGCAATATCGAAGCTTAAAGACGGTGACAGGATACTTATATCCGAAGGCTGTACACACCATAGGCAGTGCGGAGATATCGGAAGTGTCAAGCTGCCTGCGCTGCTCAGAAAAACTACAGGAAAACAGATCGAGATCGAGCTTAGCTCCGGTAAAGAATTTCCAGAGGAGCTTGACCGCTTTTCTATGGTCATACACTGCGGCGGCTGTATGCTCAATGAGAGAGAGATGGTATATCGTATGAGAACTGCTGTTGATAACGGTGTGCCGTTTACCAACTATGGTGTAGCTATTGCATATATGAACGGGATACTTGCTCGGAGTCTTGAAGTGTTCCCACAGATAAAAAGGCTCCTGGATAACTGAGCGGAAGGTGTACTAATGAGTGGAACAGCAAAAAAATTAATAGATGAGCTCAATATAAACAAACATCTTGACAGGGACAAATGGATAACTCTGTTAAGTGACTGGGACGACCGCGACAGAGAGTATGCTGCAAAGATCGCAAGAGAAATAAGTGAGAGAATCTATGGCAAGAATATCTATATTAGAGGAATTGTCGAGTTTTCAAATGTCTGTAAGAATGACTGTCTCTACTGCGGCATTAGAAGATCAAACAAAAATGCACAGAGATATAGACTTACTGATGATGAGATACTTATGTGCTGTGATGAAGGTTACGAGGAAGGCTTTCGTACCTTTGTGCTGCAATGCGGTGAGGATTCGGCATATTCTGCTGAGAGAATGGCAAATATAATCAGACGAATAAAGGAAAAATATCCTGATTGTGCTGTAACGCTGTCTCTGGGTGAAATGGAATATGATGAATATAAGCTTATGCGTGAAGCGGGTGCTGACAGATATCTGCTTAGACACGAAACTGCAAACGAAGAGCACTATAAAAAGCTTCATCCTGCTGAGATGTCATTCAGCCATAGAATGAAGTGTCTGGAGGATCTTAAAAGTCTTGGCTATCAGACAGGTGCAGGCATAATGGTGGGTTCTCCGTATCAGACTGTAGAATGTCTGGCAGACGATATGTTGTTTTTTGAACGCTTCAAGCCTGAAATGATCGGCATAGGTCCGTTTCTGCCGCATAAGAATACACCATTCTGTAATGAAGCTAAAGGCTCTTATGAGCTTACTCTGTTTCTTCTCAGCCTTTGCAGGATAATGCTTCCTAACGTGCTGCTCCCTGCAACTACGGCGCTCGGTACTATCAGACCTGACGGAAGGGAACAGGGTGTGCTGTCAGGCGCTAATGTTATTATGCCTAATCTTTCACCGACTGCTGTAAGGAAAAAGTATATGCTCTATGACGGAAAGATATGCACAGAGGACTCTGCTGATCAGTGTAAAATGTGCATTCACGCCAGAATGAAACGTATAGGATATGTGGTGAAGGTTTCGAGAGGGGATTATTCTTATGATAAAGATAGCGATCTACGGTAAGGGTGGTATCGGCAAATCGACGATTTCCTGTAATATTTCTGCTGCACTTGCCGGAAAGGGCCTTACCGTTATGCAGATAGGCTGCGATCCGAAAGCTGATTCAACCTCTCTTCTGCACGGCGGCGACAGGATAGACACTGTGCTTGAGCTGAGCCGCAAAAAAGGAAAAACTCTTACTATTGATGATATAGTTCATGAGGGCGCTTTTGGTATAAAGTGTGTTGAAGCAGGCGGCCCTGTACCTGGGCTTGGCTGTGCCGGAAGAGGTATAATCATTGCTTTGGAAACGCTTGAAAAGCTTGGTGCTTATGAGCTTTATAAGCCTGATGTCGTTATCTACGATGTACTTGGTGACGTTGTCTGCGGCGGATTTTCTATGCCTATGAGAAAGGGCTATGCCGATAAAGTCTTTGTAGTGACGTCAGGGGAAAAGATGTCTGTTTATGCTGCTGCTAACATATGTATGGCAGTTGATAACTTCAAGGGCAGAGGATATGCATCGCTTGGCGGTATCATTCTTAACAGACGAGGTGTCGAAGGTGAAGATGAAGCTGTTAAAGTGCTTGCAGATGATTTTTCAAGCAGTATCATCGGCTGCATAGACCGTAGTGAAGATGTATCATTAGCTGAGAAAAAGGGCAAAACAGTTTCAGAAGTCTGTCCTGATTCAGTAGTGTGTGCTCAGCTTGATGGTGTTGCTGATGAGATACTAAAAGGCTTCGGAGGTGCAACTTGAACCGTGCTAATGGGCTTGACAAGCCCTGCTGTGTTAAAATAGCGGACGCTGACAGAAATGAGCTTTTTGCCTCAGGTCTTGAGTACAATCCTCCTGCGCGAGGAATGTGGAACATAGTTCATTCGGGTATGCTGCTGCCGGGGGCACATGAGATATTTGCTTGCGCTCAGGGTTGTCTCAGAGGTGTTATCCTCACTGCTGCCGAGATGCTAGAGCTTGATCGGCTAAGCTGGATATCTGTGAGTCAAAGTGATATGTTTGACGGCACGCTTGAATGTGATATCATTGACGGCGTCTGTGAGATAATTGGTAAGCTTGACAGAAGACCGCCTGTAATACTGCTTTATCTTAGCTGTATACATCTGTTTGCGGGTGTTGATTTTGAAGTGATAATCGATGAGTTGACACAAAGGCATCCTGATATAACTTTCGTTGACTGTTATATGACTCCGACAATGAGACAGACAGTTTCTCCTGTTTCAAAGATGAGCTCCCAGCTATATGCTGCACTCAAGCCCTTGCCATTCAATAATAGGGCTGTAGGTATAGTCGGCAATGACAGAGCTACAGATGAAGATTCTGAGCTTGTAAGGATAATAAAGAATTCAGGCTGTGAAGTTAGAGATATTACTTTATGCAAAAGTTATGAAGAGTATTTGCTGCTTGCTGAGTGTGCTCTAAATATAAGCTATATACCGACAGGATATCTGGCTGGCGACGATCTTGAGCGCAGGCTTGGTGCAAAGCATCTGCATCTTCCTGCCAGATACAGCTATGATGATTTGATAGATAACTATAAAGTTTTGTGCAGTGAGCTGAATATAGAGGTCCCTGACTTCTCAGCTGATATTAATTTGGCTGAAAAAGCACTTAAAGCCGCTAAAGAGGTTATTGGTGATACCCCTATAGCTATTGATTACACAGTTGTTACAAGACCGTTTGAGCTTGCATGGCTGCTGTATGATCATGGCTTTAATGTAAAGCATATAATAGCTGACTCTGCTGCGGGAGAGGAAGACTCTTTTGATAAGCTTTGTGAAAAATGTCCTGATTTGATGATATGGTCTGCTGCTAATGTGAATATGCTGTATGAGCCTGAGCAGCACCACGAACATATGCTTGCATTGGGTCAGAAGGCAGCTTATTATTTTACAACTGATAACTTTGTCAATATCGTTGTAAACGGTGGATATTATGGCTTTTCAGGCATAGCAAAGATAGCTGAGCTTATGATCGATGCGTATAATTTGCCTAAAGACAGGCGTGAGGTGCTCAAACTTAAAGGTATGGGCTGCGCGAGTTGTCTTGTCTGAGGGGGTGCAGGGATTTGAAAAATGTATCAAAGATAATTCCGTGCTATGCTGCTGATACCTCCGGTGTCTGTTCGGCGTTATATGAGCTTGGCGGTCTGACAGTTGTACATGACGCTTCGGGTTGCAATTCGACCTACTCTACTCATGATGAGCCCAGATGGTATGATATGAGATCAAAGATATATATTTCAGCGCTTACAGAGCTTGATTCTGTAATGGGGAACGATGAGAAGATCATTTCAGATGTAGTATCTGCCGCTCATGACCAGGAGCCTGAGTTCATAGCTTTGTGCGGATCGCCTATGCCGATGATGACAGGCTTTGATTATGACGCTGTAGCCGATGAGATCGAGCAGCGCAGCGGAGTGAAAACTATACCTCTGCATACAAATGGTATGAATTCGTATATTGACGGCGCATCAGAAGCCTTTTGTTCGATAGTGAAAGCCTATGCAGAAAAGAAAGAGAAGATCATAAACGGTGTGAATATACTCGGTTTGACGCCGCTGGATTTTCCGCTTGGTGCAGAAAAAGATATCAGGAACTGGCTTAGTTACTATAATTTTGAGTGCATTTGCACTCTTGCAATGGGTGCATCACTTGATGATGTAAGAAATATGGGAGCAGCTTCGCTTGATCTTGTCATATCGCAGTCGGGGCTTGCGGCTGCTGAGTATATGAAAGCACAGTTCGGGATACCATATGTGTGTGCTGTACCATACGGCAAGCAGTTTTCAAAGAAGCTTGCAGCACACATGGCAAATGTAATAAAAGATGAAGACAGCTTTTCGCCTTTTGTTCTGCCCTGTAACGGTTTCCCGAATGCTGATACAGTAGTTATAGGTGAGGGCGTTTCTGCAGGTTCTCTCACTGCGGCTTTGTGGGCTGATATGAAACTTGAAGCCAGACTGCTTTGTACACTGCCTTCACCTTCATTTTTCACAGCTAATAGTGGCGGTGTTATATCAGCAGAAGAGGATATAGAAGCATATCTGAAAGAGACTTCTCCGAAAACTGTAATAGCAGATCCCTTATATAAGTATATCGTTCCTCATGATACAAGGTTTATTGAACTGCCTCATTTCGCTTTTTCGGGAAGATGTTTTCAGAAGGATATGAGAAGCCTTATCAATAAGAACATAAAGGAGTATTTTAAATGATAAAAATAGCTCTTTACGGCAAAGGCGGTATAGGAAAATCGACCTGTACCTCAAATCTGTCGGCTGCTTTTTCAAAATTAGGTTTAAAAGTTATACAGATCGGCTGTGATCCGAAAGCAGATTCTACTATCAACCTTCTACATGGTGATCCGGTTACGCCCGTAATGGATTATATGAGAATACATGATGAAGAACCTGACAAGATCGAACAGATATCTAAGGTCGGTTACGGAGGAGTAGTGTGTATTGAGACAGGAGGCCCCACACCAGGGCTTGGCTGTGCCGGAAGAGGTATAATAACAACATTCAGCTTGCTTGAAGAGCTGGAGCTTTTTGATATAGTTAAGCCTGATGTTGTTCTTTATGACGTTTTGGGCGATGTTGTCTGCGGTGGCTTTGCAGCGCCGATCAGAGAAGGCTATGCGGAAAAAGTGTTGATTGTCAGCTCAGGCGAGAAGATGGCGCTCTATGCAGCAAATAACATCAACAGTGCCGTTAAGAACTTTGAGGACAGAAGCTACGCCAAGGTCAGAGGAATAATTATGAACAGGCGCAGTGTTGAAAACGAAGAAGAAAAGGTCAAAGCATTTGCTGATAAAGCAGGTCTTAAGATCGTTGCTGATATTCCTCGCTCAGCAGATATTATCAAGTATGAGGATATTGGTATGACCTGCGTTGAGGGTGATCCTGATTGCGAGACCTCGAAGCGTTTTATTGAACTTGCCGGACTTCTTATGAACGAGGACGAACAATATGACTGAAGCTTACTATATAACCGCATCTGAGCTGGCAAAGCGTAGCTATGATGATCTGCCTGATGAACTAAATTCAGCAAAGCATATGATCTATAGCTCGCCTGCAACTCTTGATTTCAATTCACCGGGAGCTAAGGGCTTCGGTGTTAAGAGGGCGGGTCTCGCGATCCCCGGGTCTGTAATGCTGCTTATTGCGCCCGGCTGCTGCGGAAGAAATACTGCATTGCTCAATGAGCTCGGCTACAGTGAAAGGTTCTTCTACTTGATGCTTGATGATACTGATATAGTTACAGGAAGATATATAAGTAAAATACCGCAGGCTTGCGCTGAACTGCTGGAAGAGCTTGAAACTGAACCATCTGTCGTGATGCTTTGTGTGACCTGTGTTGATGCTCTTCTTGGCACTGATATGGAAAGGGTCTGTCGCGCTTGTGAAGACCTTACAGGAGTTAAGACTGCACCTGCGTATATGTATGCACTTACAAGAGAAAAGCGTCTGCCGCCAATGGGTCTTATCAGAAAGTCGGTTTATTCTCTGCTTGAGCCTCAAAAAAGGCGCTCAAATGAGTGCAGCATAATGGGATTTTTCTCTGCTCTGGAAGATGACTGCGAATTATATGCTCTTCTTCGTTCGATAGGCATAAAAAATATACACGAACTTGGCAGATGCAAAACATTTAATGACTATCAGATGATATCCCGATCTAATTTCAGCCTTGTACTCAACTCAGAGGCAAGGGCTGCCGCTCAGGATATGCAGTCTCGTCTGGGTATTCCGTTTATTGAGCTTACCAGAATGTTCAGGATATCTAAGATACACAATCAATATGCGCTATTAGGACAGGCGCTTGGTTCACAGCTTGATGATACTGAGTATATGAATAACGCTAAAAACATAGTTGACAGCTTCAGGAATAAATACCCTGGTGAAGTTTTTGCAATTGGCGAGAGCTTGAATGCGGACTGCTTTGAACTGGCGCTTGCACTGACGGAATACGGATTCAGAGTTGCCGAGATATACGGCACTGTCGGTGAAAGAAATTTTGTGTTTGTAAAAAAGCTTGCAGAGCTTTCTCCTGACACCAGGATATATTCAAATTTGTCGCCGACAATGATGAATTACGAACCATTAAAAGATGTTACTGTTGCTATTGGTGCTGACGCTATGTATTATCACAGTGATATTGCAGGCACGCCTTTTAATGAAGAAGAACAGCCGTTTGGCTATCGTGCAGTTGAGCTATTGTTTAATAAGCTTGACAAGGTGCTCAGCGAAAGTAGGGGAGGTGCAAGATGAAAAAACTTCTGAAACACCTTTCTCCTCTTGCTCCTGATGATTCCGGTGCCTGTTCTGTGCTTTATGAAATGGGTGCTGTAACTGTTATCTGCGATGCCGGAGGCTGTGCGGGTAATGTCTGTGGATTTGACGAGCCAAGGTGGTTTACTAAAAGATCTGCGCTGTTTTCTGCGGGACTGCGAGACATGGATGCTATACTTGGCAGAGATGAGCTTCTTGTCAAAAAACTCTCGTTGATATGTGAGCAGGTCGATGCTCGCTTCACAGCGATAGTCGGAACGCCTGTACCTGCCGTGATAGCTACTGACATGCGTGCTATTGAAAGAATGGCTGAAAAAAGAACAGGGCTCCCTTGTATAGCATTGAATACTGACGGCACCAATCTTTATGACTATGGTGAAGAGATGGTATACAAGCGTCTTTTTGAACAGTTTGTATCTGATGAATACAGCACGGTCAAGGGGCGAGTCGGAGTGTTGGGAGCAACTCCTCTCAATACAGGAGAGCTTACTTCTGACAGGATAAAAGGAGAACTGAGATCAGAATACGGTACGGACGTCGTCTGCTTCGGTCTTGACAGCGGCATTGACGATATCATAAGAGCTTGTGAGTGTGAAAAAATAGTTGTCATCGCGCCTTCAGGTCTTGCGATTGCTAGGTTCTTGAATAAGAAATACGGTATTCCGTATGATGTCAGCGGCTGCTGCATTGATAAGAATGTGCTTGAAGCAGCAAAAGCGCTTGATAATAAAAAAGTTCTTATAATCCACCAGCAGTTTACTGCTGATTATCTCAGAGAACAGCTCAGCGGCTGTGACGTAACCTGCGCAAGCTGGTTCAAAATGGTTGCTTCATATAAGCAAGAAAATGATGTTCATATAAAAGGCGAGGATCAGTTCATTGAGCTGGTGGAAAACGGCGACTTTGATGTTATTATTGCCGACAGCTTTTTCAAAAGAGCTCTTAATACCTTTAAAGGAGAATGGATAGATCTGCCGCATTTTGCGGTCAGCGGAAGACTGAATAAGGATATTTGATATGACTACAGTTAATATTCATGTCTATGGAATAGTGCAGGGCGTCGGCTTCAGACCGTTTACGGCAGTTGCTGCGGCAAAGCACAACATAGTTGGTACTGTTGCAAATAAGGGCTCATACGTTGAGATAATTGCTCAGGGCGAGTTGAAAGATATTAACGTCTTTATTGATGAGGTAAAATACCGACCTCCTGAACGTGCAGTGATACTTGGAGTTGATGAGCTGCCTTATACACAAAATGAGTCTTTTGACAGTTTTGAGATAATAGAAAGCGAAAAAGAATACGGCGATATCTTCATATCGCCCGATATTGCGACCTGTGACAAATGTAAAAAAGAGCTTTTTGACAAAAACGACAGGAGATACCTTCACCCATTTATAAACTGTACGCAGTGTGGTCCGAGGCTTACTATCCTCGATTCTATGCCTTATGACCGAGTGCGCACCAGTATGGGTGAGTTCCCGATGTGTGATAAGTGTTCATCGGAATATTATGACCCTGCGACAAGGCGCTATGATGCTCAGCCTGTTTGCTGCAACGACTGCGGTCCAGAGGTTTATATTCTCGGCACTGATATCAAGGGTGCAGATGCCATAACCGCTGTAAGACGAAGCATTTGCGAAGGAAAGATAGCTGCGATCAAAGGTATCGGAGGATTTCATCTTTGCTGTGATGCCAAGAATACAGAAGCTGTGGAGAGGCTTCGTAAGCTGAAAAGACGTCCGATGAAGCCTTTTGCAGTTATGATGAGAGATATAGAGACTGTCAGAAGAGAATGTTTGATCGAAGATGGACAGGAAGAATATCTTACAGGCTGGCAAAAGCCAATAATGCTTCTTGAAAAGCGTGAAAAGCAGTTCCTTTCTGATAGAATCGCTCCCGATAATCTGACGATCGGTGTTATGCTCCCTTATGCGCCGGTTCAAATGCTTTTGTTTGACTATCCCGACGGGATACAGATCAGTGATTGTCTTGTTATGACCAGTGCTAATGCCAGAGGTGCTCCGATATGCAGATGCGACGAAGATGCATTGACTGAGATCGCGGGCTTTTGTGATATTATACTTTCTCATAACAGAAAAATACGTATCAGAGCTGATGATACGGTTACAGACTGGCTTTATGACAAGCCGTATATGATAAGAAGATCCAGAGGATTTGCACCGCTGCCGATAATGCTGGCCTGCGATAACTCAAAACAGGCTATAGCGATCGGAGGAGAGCTGAAAAACAGCTTCTGCGTTGCAAGAAACGGAATGCTTTATTTATCGCCGTATATCGGTGATATGGCTGATATCAGAACTGTAAAGGCTTTGAAGGAATCATCACGAAGAATGTGTGAGATGCTTGAAGCTGAGCCTGATGAAGTAGTCAGCGATAAGCACCCGATGTATAACACAGTGACATTTGCCGAAGAGTACGCAAAATCCCACGATATACCCTTAGTACAGATACAGCATCATTACGCTCATATCCTTTCCTGTATGGCTGAAAACGGATATGACGGAAAGGTCATCGGGCTTAGCCTTGACGGTACAGGCTACGGTGATGACGGTACTGTATGGGGCGGAGAGATACTTGTTTCCGATTATAGCGGATTTGAACGGCTTGGAAGCATCAGCTCGTTTTATCAGGTCGGCGGTGATATTTCGGCTAAAGAGGGCTGGCGTATAGCTGCTGCAATACTGAACAGTGTTTTCGGCGATAATGGCAAAGATATCTGCACAAGACTTGACATTTGTTCCGAAAAGGAATATAGTTTAATAAATATGATGTCTCAGAACAAGATCAACAGCGTTATGTCAACAAGCTGCGGAAGGCTGTTCGATGCAGTATCGGCTGTTCTTGGAATAAGACGCGCATCTACATTTGAAGGTGAAGCTTCAACAGCTCTTATGTATCATGCACAGATTTATGAGCGCAAGGGCAGCAGCTTTGTCAGTGGATACAAAGAAGAGCTTATCAGAACAGACAATGAAAATGTTACATTGGAGACAAATTCTCTTGTGAAGTATATCGCGGAGCAGAGGATCAGTGATATAACTGCTGATATTGATATGCTTGCGTATGAGTTTCATTATGTTCTGTCAAAAATGCTGATAAGTGCTTGCGAGCATATCAGAAAGAACAGATGTCTTGATACTGTCGCGCTGAGTGGCGGTGTGTTTCAGAATAAACTGCTTGTAAGGCTTACAAATGAGGGCTTGATCGAAAAGGGGTTTAAAGTTCTGCTGCACAGTGTTGTGCCGCCTAATGACGGAGGTATCGCTTTAGGGCAGGCAGCATATGCCGTAAAAAACATGTGAATATCTGACGATATTGAATAAATTTTGAAAGGAAGATATATATGTGTGTTGGATTATCTGCAAGAGTTGTAAGTATTAAGGATCAGACTGCTGTGATAGAGGCAGGCGGCGCTCAGCGTGCTGTAAGTGCAGGTGTGCTTGATGAGCTTGAACCAGGCGATTATGTTATGGTGCACGCAGGCGTTGCAATTGCTAAGATCACAGAGAGCGATGAAGAGCAGACCGATGAGGTAATGGAGAGCTTATTATGAACGAACAGATCAAAGCTGCCAGAGAGATCATAACAGGCTATCAGGGAAGACCTCTCAGAATTATGGAGGTTTGCGGAACTCATACGCATGAGATATTCAGGCTGGGCATCAGAAAGCTTCTGCCCGAAAGTATTGATGTCATTTCCGGCCCTGGATGTCCTGTATGTGTCACAGCTGTCGGCTTTATTGATGAAGCTTGCTGGCTGGCACTTGAAAAGGGCTGCATTATCTGCACATTCGGTGATCTTATAAAGGTACCCGGTACAGAAATGAGCCTTGCACAGGCAAGGGCTAAAGGTGCACAAGTAAGGCCCGTGTATTCGCCGCTTGATGCTGTAGAGCTGGCAAAAGAAAACCCTGACAAGCAGGTCGTGTTCCTGGCGGTCGGCTTTGAAACTACGACTCCGTCTGCCTGTCTTGCTGCGAAGCAGGCAAAGGCAGAGGGGCTCAATAACTTCTCTTTGCTGACAGCAAACAAAACCATGCCTAATGCTTATAATGCTTTGGTCGGAAGTGCTGATGCTTTCATATATCCGGGTCACGTTAATGCAATAACAGGAAACGGCGCTTGTATCAGGCTTTGCGAAGAAAAAGGTGTTAGCGGTGTCGTAGCCGGTTTTACCGCAAATGAGCTCCTGATCGCGCTGGCTGTAGCTATAAAGCTGCTTCAGAAAGGCGAGCCTTTCTTTCGCAATTGCTATCCGCGTGTCGTAAAAGACGAAGGGAACCTTGCTGCGATAAAGCTTATGGACGAAGTTATGGAGTCTTGTGACAGTGAATGGCGCGGACTGGGAATGATACCGATGTCAGGTATGAAGCTCAGAGAAGAGTATGCAGAGTATGACTCTCGGATAAAATATTCGATGCCTGAGATAAAGGGCAGACCTAATCCTGCTTGCCGCTGTGGAGATGTTTTGCAGGGTAAGTGCAAACCGTCTGACTGCAAAGTGTTCGGTAAGGTATGTACACCGCTTCAACCTATAGGTGCCTGCATGGTTTCTGATGAAGGCGCGTGCTCGGCATACTATCAGTATTCTGGAATTATTTAATACGGAGGATAGAATTATGAGTGAAAATAAGGTTACTTTAGCACATGGTGCCGGAGGAAAACAGACCAGTGAGCTTATCAGCAGAGTGTTCAAGGCACATTTTTCAAACCCCTTATTTACTGCTGATGATGCAGCTGTGCTGCCACAGATAGATTCTAAGCTTGCATTTACTACTGATGGCTTTATCGTATCCCCTTGGAAGTTCAACGGCGGTAATATCGGTAAGCTCTCGATCTGCGGAACGGTTAACGATCTTTCATGTATGGGTGCCAAGCCGATGTACTTGACATGTGGATTTGTTATAGAAGAGGGATTTGATCTTGATGATCTTGAAGAGATCGCCGTTGCTATGGAGAAAACAGCTGCGGAAGCAGGAGTGAAGATAGTTGCAGGTGATACCAAGGTAACAGGAAAAGGTCAGGTCGATGGCATTTTCATAACAACAACAGGTATCGGTGCCGTTCAGGAGGGTGCAAATACATCAGGTAAGTTTTCTAAACCCGGAGATGCAATAATAGTTACAGGTGATGTCGGAAGGCACGGTTGTACAATACTTCTTGCTAGAGATCAGTTCGGTATAGAATCAGATATTGACAGCGACTGCGCACCTCTCTGGGATACTGTAAGCTCTGTACTGGAGGTTTCTAAGGACGTTCACGTTATTAGAGATGCCACTAGAGGCGGCGTTGGTACAGTTTTGTATGAAATAGCTGAACAGAGCGATGTCGGGATAGTTCTTGATCAGACTGCTATACCTGTTGATGACAGAGTTAAAGGCGTTTGCGGTATGCTCGGTCTTGAGCCGCTTTATCTCGCCTGCGAGGGAAGACTGGTTATCTTTGCACCTGCTGAAGATGCTGATAAGATCGTAGAAAAGCTTCGCGAAGGTAAATATTCAAAAAACGCTGCCATTATAGGCAGCGTTGCTAAAGAAAATAAAGGTAAGGTTATTGTTGAGACCGAGATCGGTACACAAACTATACTTCCTCAGCCAAAGGGAGAACTTCTTCCCAGAATTTGTTAATGCACAATATCATACTTCTTATGCACCTGTATGAACTATCATATGGGTGCTTTTATATGCTACTTTGTGTTTTTTATACTTTTAAACTGCTTAAATCTTTCTAACGAGAGACCGATTACTACATATACTATTGCCGATGATAAAGTTTGAACCGTATTTGCAGCTGCATCTGCAAAGCCTGCTCCCAACGAATGATAGATTACAAGTCCGCTGTATAGACCGTATCCTCCAACGCAAACGATCAGAGACGGTATTATTGCGATAAGATTATGTGCGCATATTATGTTCTTGTTCTTTGATGTGAAGAACATGGCAGTCACAGCCTTAATTATAAGAGTACCCGGCACCCATATCAGATAGCCTGACAGCGCATCTGCAAGTGCTCCGCCAACGGCACCAACGAATATCGCATATGGTGTCGGAAGTACTGAGCCTGCAAGAAATATAACCGCATCACCAATGTGTACATATCCTTTTATTGTTGGTACGTGTAAAAAGGCTGTAAGAACGTATGTCAGCGCAGTCAGTATTCCTGTTAGTGCTATAAGCTTTGTTTTTTCACGATTTTCATTCATAAAGATCAGCTCCTTTGAAGTTATTGTGCTTATTTTATCACGATTTTAAATATTAATCAAATCGGAGTAGTATGATTTGTGTACTATGGCCTCTTGTTAAAAACGTTCAATTCTAAGTAGTGAGATCGACTTCACTTTTGTTAGTTTTGACATAGATTTTTCTGACTTTTAGAACCTATTAAAACTAAAAGATCACACTCACCAAACAGCAGCGCTGAATTTGAGTGTGATCTTGTGCATTTAGTAGAATTATCTTTTTACGAAATACTCATCATACCATACAAGGAAGGTATATATCGTCCAAATCTTTCTCCAAAGATCAGAGTTTCCGCCGATGTATTCATTCCATATTGAATCGACTTCTTCTTTATTGAAGAATTTTTCGCATATATCACTGCTGAGCATCTCTTTGACGGGAGCATTATAATTATCATCCGCCATCCAGTATCTTATCGGAACAACAAATCCAAGCTTTTTTCTGAATGCGATCTCATCGGGCAGTACCTTTGCGGCTGCCGTTCTGAATGCGACTTTGTTTTGCTCTTCATTAACTTTATACTTTGAAGGCAGCCTTGACGCTATGTCAAACACTCTTCTGTCAGTTAAAGGCATTCTGATCTCGAGCCCTGCTGCCTCACTCATCTTATCTACATTCAGATAAATATCTCCTTCAAGCCATATCTGTATATCAACATCAGACATCTTAGTGAGCGGATCGAGCCCTTCTGTTTCATCATAGATATACTTTACCAGATCGATTGGCAGATAATCATCATAATAGTTTTTAAGAAGCTTCTTCTTTTCTTCTTCCTTCATTATGTTCGTATTTCCAACGTAGAAGGTTTTAAGATTATCACCATATCTTTCTGCGTTTCTATACATATTGTAGCCGCCAAAGAACTCATCTGCGCCCTCACCTGAATAGCAAAGCTTAGTGTGCTTTGCGGTCTCACGGCACCCGATGGCAAAAACTATTGCAGAGGCATCACCGAGGGGCTGCTCCATATTGTACATAACATAAGGCACTGCATCGAAATACATTTCAGGTGTGATCCTTGCTCTTGAGAACTCTCTTCCGAGAAGCTCAGCAGTTTTTGCTGCAAGAGGGGATTCATCAAATCTTTCGTCGTCGTATCCGCATGAATCACATCTTTTAGCGTCAGACATTGCCAGCACATATGAAGAATCCACTCCTCCCGAAAGGAATGATTCAGCAGTTTCATCTTCTGTTTTAACTTCAGGCATTACCTCTTTGATGGTTTCATGTATCTCATCAGCCCATTGTTGAAGGGTCTTGTCATTATCAGGTCTGAATGTGGGTGTCCAGTAGCGAGTGAGCTCGAGTTTGCCGTTTTCAAACACAAGATAATGTCCCGGCATAAGCTTTTTTACACCCTTAAAAAAGGTGTCCTCACCTGCTACATATGTAAGTGTCATATATATCTGTAGCATTTTGTCGTTAAGCACTTTTTTAAAGCCGTTTTTTGACATGATCTTGCTGATATTTGTGCCGTAAAGCAGCATGTTATCATCGGTAACATAATAATAGAAAGGCTTTGTTCCGAAATGATCTCTCACACAGAATGTCTTATTATCATCTTCTATAGCAAATGCGAACATTCCGTATAGGTGGTCAGCTAGATCGTACCCCCATTTTTCGTATGCTTTTATTATTATCTGTTTTTCTCTTTCCGTGCTTTCCAGAGAATTATCAACACCAAGCTCAGCACAGAGCTCTTTCCAGTTTCTGATATGTCCTCTGTAATCGGTAAGTTGTGCCATAATATCACCTCTAAAATAATCTTACGGAATAATTATATCAAATATGGTTGTTTATGTCAATCAGAATTTGTCAGCTCAAAGCATTTCGATGCTGCTTTTTAATCTCTCCAAGCCGTCCTTGACCAAAGATCTCGGGCAAGCAATATTCATTCTCAGAAAACCATTTTCATTGCCGTAAATGTCACCGCTAGAAAGAAACAGACCTGAGCTTTTTCTTATGTGCTTGGCTAGCTCTTTTGACGGCATTTTTAAAGATGTGCAATCAAGCCAGAGCAGATAAGTTGCGTTTGAAGGCACGAGCTTTATCTGAGTTAGATTTTCAGATATATAGCTTGATACCAGCTGCTTATTATCAAATACATATTGTCTTAGCTCATCAAGCCATTGAGCGCCATGTTCAAATGCTGCCACTGCCGCTTGGACAGCGAATGCGTTTGGTTCTGCAACTTCATCAGTATTGAGAGCACGCCATACCTTATGACGAAGCCGTGCATTAGGCACTACAGCTGCTGCGGTCTGGAGACCTGCCAGATTGAACGCTTTAGTCGGAGATATGCACACAACACAGTTATCACGGCATTTTTCAGACACTGATGCAAACGGAACGTAGCTCTGACCCGGATCAGTAAGATCACAATGGATCTCATCTGATATCACTGTAACGCCATTGTCGTAGGCAAGCTCTCCTAACCTTGCGAGAGTTTGTTTGTCCCATATTTTGCCGATCGGATTGTGTGGGTTACAAAGCAGCAGAAGGGAAGTTTGAGGATCGGAAATAGCAGTCTCTAACTTGTCAAAATCAATACTGTATTCATTTTTATTGCAGTCAAGTGGGAACTTCTGAATGTTTCTGCCGTTGTTTTTTACACAGTTGAAAAAGACGTTATAGACAGGCGTCATTATAAGAACATTTTCACCTACCGATGTTAACTTGCGTATGCAGCTAGAAATTATCGGTATAACACCTGTGCTGAATATCAGCTGTTGTTTTTTGTATTCTATGCCGTGGTGGTCTTTCCACCAGTTGATATATGCCTGATACCATTCATCAGGTATAGTTGAATAGCCGAAAACGCCATGTTCTGCACGTTTGATGATAGATTCTGTTATCTCCGGTGCAGTGCGAAAATCCATATCTGCCACCCACATCGGAAGCTCACCATCCGCTATATCCCATTTGAAGGAGTTGGTATTTTTTCTGACAATTATCTCGTCAAAATCATATTTCATAAATTCACCGTCCCTGAATTATTGTGCCGGATTGTCAAACAAACAGCATATAAAGTATAGCATAAAGCGCACAAAAAGTAAAGCCCTAAAGATATACCTGTGCTGGTTCACACGGCCGAGCATTGCGTACGGATCTGAAAATGCAAATTTTTTCGTTTATCTGTCTTTACTTTTTTCTTATAATGTGTTATTAAAAACGCCCACATCAATCAAGTTAAACTAAATTGCTATATAATCCCTAAACCCCTTGAAAATACGCACATTTAAGCAGACACGCAACTAAGCATATTTATTCAGCTTTATGCAACTTTTCATAACAAAGTTGACCATAAGTTGTCCAAGAAATACTAAGACAGTAGAATATATCGTAAAGAGATAACTTGAAAACAGCCACCCACATATTGCCGGATGAGCAATATATAGGCGGCTTTTTCTTTTTATTTCATAGTCACATCATTTTAAACCAACGTGTTGAATGTTTCAGCCATATGCTGCATTGAACACAGTATTTCGTCAGCAGCCTTTCGAGGATCGGGATACCCCGACGCTGCATAAAACAAAATGGCATTATAGATGAGACCATTCCATAGGATATTGCTGTTTGCAAGCGAGCAATCCGGTGGTGTGGTTTCATTCATTTTTTCAAGGATCTTACCGGTCAGATTTGACTCGCGGAGCATATCAAATTCTTCCCTGTTCTTTTTTGCCTGCTGAAAGATGATCTCCCAATTCTGCGACAGAGACGGACTGATATTATCCGAGATCTCATCTACGCTCTTTTGCACAAGGTCCATCAATATCTCGTCTTTTGTTCCGTAGTTTCGGTAAAAAGCAGAACGGGAAACGCCCGATCTCTGAATGATGTCAGTGATCGTAAATCCGTTGTTTCCGTGCTGCTTATACAGCAAAAGAAAAGCATCTCTGATATTTTGTCTTGTGTTTTCTCTGGCGATTTCATTGTTTCTTTTAAGTGTTTCCGTTTGTTTTTCCGTAAGACGCATAGAACAAATTTCCCCTTTCTGTTCACTCCGATAGCCGATGTATTGTCTTTTTCGGATATTTGTGGTAAAATAGGATAGGATAAATATTCTATCCTATTTCTATTTTAGCACATAAAATGACCATTGTAAAGGAATGATTTTGAATATGGCGGAAAAAACAGATTCTTTGGCAAAAGACAGCATACCTTTCCTGCTTCGCAAGATGGCAATTCCGGGCGTATTGTCCCAGCTTCTGCTGCTTTTATATAATATGGTAGACCGTATCTATCTGGGGCGGCTTAATGATGGCGGCATGGCGCTTTTGGCGGTAGGGATTTGTCTGCCGATCACTTATTTTTTTAATGCCGTTGCGTTTCTGTTCGGTCAGGGCGGAGCTGCGCGAGCTATGATAAAGCTGGGCTCGGGCGATCGTGAGGAATCGGAAAAGATAATGGGTAACAGTGTGATCTCCATAATAGTGAGCGGACTTATTATTACTGTCGTTTTCTGTATGAATGCGAAACCGATCATGTATCTTCTCGGGGCAAGTGATGTCTCCATTGGTGCGGCAGTCACCTATATGCGCATCTATTCGCTCGGAGCTGTTGCAATAATGGGCTACATGGGCTTTTTGCAGTTTGTCATCACGCAGGGTGCAACAAAGCAGGCAATGTTTTATGTGATAAGCGGTGCGGTATGTAATGTTGTTCTCGATCCGATACTGATCTTTGCGTGCGATATGGGTGTTGCAGGAGCTGCGATCGCAACTGTGCTATCTCAGCTTCTGATCGCAGTATTAAGCATACGTTTTCTGGCAAGCGAAAAGAGCAGAATCAGGCTGAGGCCGAGCTTTATGATACCAAAGGGCACATTGCTGATAACGATAGTATCACTCGGCTTTTCGCCGTTTCTCATGCAGATAACTGAGGCGATACTTACCGTTGTTACCGATGCCTCCGCACAGAAATACGGCGGTGATATTTCAGCCCTCGGAATGACGCTTGCGGTCAGCCTTTCAATGGCGATATGGATGCCCAGCAACGGCATCAATCAGGGAGCGCAGGCGCTTTTAAGCTATAATTTCGGCAGCGGAGATTACGGCAGGGTCAGGCAGACTGTAAATACGCTGATGAAGTATCAGCTTATATTCTTAGGAATAATGACTGCGCTGCTTGAACTGTTCCCGACTGTATTTATCCGTATCTTTACTTCTGATGCAGACGTTATCCGTGAGGCGACCTGGATGGTCAGAGTAAATACGGCAGGCTTCTTTATCCTGCCGATACAGACGGTTTTTCAACAGATATACCTGTCTACAGGTCAGGAAAAAGCCAGCCTAGCTATGGTGATAATACGAAAGCTGGTGCTTCATATACCACTGCTGTTTATTTTACCTCTCATTATGGAGAATAAGGTGCTTGCCGTGGTGCTAGCCGAGACCGTATCGGACATCGTGTCGGTGGTTGTGACGTCGATATACTTTGTGCCGGGATTTTACAGAATGCTTAAAAAGAAAGAAATATCAACTCGGGAAAGCGTTTCAATATAAAACAGATCGGGAGGTCAGTAATATGGATAAGACAAAAAAGAAAAAATCAGGAAAAACGCTTAGGGTCGTGTGTATCATTCTGGCTGTTCTTGTAGTTCTGGTCGGCGGCTTTACTATAGTATCTCATGCGGTGTATCACCGTTCGGATATGGCAACGCTGGTGGAGATATATTTCCGTATATCAGGTACAAAAAATAAATTTGCTGATGAAAAGGAATGCGCCGAGTATATCGAAATGCGTAGAAACGCAGCAGAGTATGTGCTTGATGTAAAGCTTTCATCGAATGTAAGCGAAAGCGAAGTAAACGGAAATAAGGTATATCGGCTTTCCGCAGAGGATCCTCCTTCGGTAACGATCCTGTATCTGCATGGAGGCGCTTACATCAATGATGCGACTTCCTATCACTGGAAGCTTTGCGATAAGCTGGTGCAGAAGACAAACGCAGAGGTTCTGTTTCCTATCTATCCGCTGACGCCCGAACATACCTGGGAGGAAACCTTCGCTATGCTGACCGCACTGTATGAAGATATTACGGACAATAATGCCGGTCAGCTGGTAATTATGGGAGACTCTGCCGGAGGCGGTCTGGCAGTTGCTTTCTGTGAATATCTACGTGAAGCAGGACTCGGTCAGCCGGACAAGATGATACTTCTTTCACCGTGGCTGGATATCTCCATGTCAAATCCTGATGCCGGCGATTATGAAGCTGCTGACCCGATGCTTTCAGCTTACGGACTGACCGAGATGGGCAAATGCTGGGCAGGAGACCTGGACATTAAGGATTATAAAGTCAGCCCTATATACGGAGATATTTCTTGCTTGCAGAATGTGTATATGTTTGTGGGAACAAGAGAGATCTTCTATCCTGATGTAACGAAATTTTATTCCATGCTTCAGGATAACAATGTAACATCTGAGCTGATCGTCGGAGAGGGCATGAATCATGTGTACCCTACCTATCCTATTCCCGAGGCGAATGAGGCGATCGATAAGATCAGTAATATAATAAAGGAGTGAACGATATGTCAAAGCCTATCCTTATAGATGAGAAAAAATGCATCGGCTGTTCTCTGTGCGTTAAGGACTGCCCGAATTCGTATCTGTATCTGGAGAATAAGAAAGCGCATACGCATGAGACTGGCTGTATAGAGTGCGGTCACTGCTATGCGGTCTGTCCGCAGGGCGCTGTTAGTATGGCAAATTACGATAATAAGGAAGAGCCTGTAGTATCTATGACAGAGCTTGACAGCGATACGCTGCTTCAGGCGATGCGGAGCAGGCGGACGATACGCCATTTCACAAAACAGCCTGTTGAGAAGGAAAAGCTGCGGAAGATACTCGAAGCCGGACGTTATGCGCCGACGGGCGGCAATGCTCAGAATGTTTCCTATACTGTTCTTGGCAGCAGACAAAAGCAGGCGGAGAAGATATGCGTGAGCTTGTTCCGGAAGGGTCAGGAGCTGGGCTCTCCTTTTATAGACTTTCTCAAAAGGGTGAAGATCACCGATGATTTCTTTTTCAAGGGCGCTCCGCTCGTGATCGTAGTATCGGGAAAAAACAAGGTCAATGCGTCTTTGGCTGCCGCCTATATGGAGATCATGGCTGAGAGCCTGGGGCTGGGAGTTCTGTACAGTGGCTTCTTTACAGTCTGTGCAAAGCTCAGCAGAAGACTTAGAAGGCTGATAAAGCTGCCCAAGGGAGAAGAGGTCGTAACCTGTCTCATTATCGGTTATCCTGCGGTTAAATATCAGAGGATAGTGCCCCGAAAGGCTTTGAAGGTGAAAAAAATATAGTACAAATGCAGGAGGTAAGGGCGGTGACTGCCGCATACAAAGAATATTCAGGTTATTTTCATGACTTCGTTATTATCTGCGCAAAAACAAAGGTGGGAAAAGATGCACGGAAATTTCTTGGGGAACGCTTTGAGAGGCGTGTAAGAAAAGATTTGATGACAATGATTGAAAAGAAGAAAAGGATTAGGATTTCATAGTTAACACAAAGAAGATGTCCACCTAAATGACTTAAAGAGCGGTATTTACCAATTACGGAAATACCGCTCTAATTTATTATTATTATCAGTATTGGTTCTTAATTTATTAATTAAAATATGCTCATAACTATTTACTTTTACTTACCAAACCAAACACTGCGTATTTCACACAGCCTCACTCCTTTTTTTCTGTAAATTACTGCCCCGATAACTGAGGCAAGCAGTATCTGCCGATCGTACAATATGACATATACTCGTCTTATGATGATTTTATTTTTATTGTCTTTCTGTCAGGGGTAAATATTGCTGCTCTGATTTAACGCTGATATACGCAGGGCGTATTATCTTGCCTGCGTTCTGTATTTCTTCAATGTGGTGTGCGCTCCAGCCTGCTATCCTTGAAATGGCGAATATAGGGGTGTAAAGCTCACAGGGGATATCCAGCATACGGTAGATGAGACCCGAGTAAAAATCAACATTTGCGCTTACGCCCTTGTACATTTTCCTTTTTTCGGCGATAAGCTCGGGGGCAGTCTCTGCAACATAGGCGTAAAGCTCCATTTCCTCGTCAAAGCCCTTTTCGGCAGAAAGCTTTTCGGCGCAGGTCTTTAGTATATCCGCCCTCGGGTCTGACTTGGAATAAATGGCGTGACCCATTCCGTATATCAGCCCTGCATTGTCGAAGGCTTCCTTATCCAGCAGCCTTGCAAGGTGATCCTTTACTGCATCTTTATCCTTGATATCGATCGTGTTTTTCATATCCTCAAACATCTGCACGACCTTGATATTAGCCCCTCCGTGGCGAGGCCCTTTAAGCGAACCCAGCGCTGCAGCGATTGTCGAATATGTGTCCGTACCAGATGAGGTAACTACATGGGTCGTGAATGCCGAGTTGTTTCCTCCGCCGTGCTCGGCGTGAAGAACAAGCGCCAGATCCAGTACCCTTGCCTCAGTCTCGGTGTATTCACCACTGCTCCTGAGCATTCTCAGTATATTCTCGGCAGTTGATAAATTCGGGTCAGGATTGCGTATCAGCAGGCTCTGCCCAAGGTGATAATGCTTGTATGACTGATAACCGTAGATAGCCAGCATCGGGAAAACAGATATAAGGTGCAGACACTGCCTGAGCACATTCGCAGTTGAGGTATTATCGGGGGTTTCATCATATACATAAAGCCCGAGGACAGTTCTTGCAAGTATATTCATCATATCCTTGCCCGGAGCCTTTAATATCATATCCCTTGTGAACGAATCGGGCAGCGAGCGCATCTGTGCAAGCTCTCTTTTAAATTCTTCAAGCTCCTCAACTGTCGGCAGCTTTGAGAACAGTAGCAGATACACCGTCTCCTCATAACCGAAGCGCTTATCTTTAATAATGCCATTCACCAGCTCCCTGATATTTATCCCACGGAAATACAGCTGTCCCTCGCAGGGAATATCGCTGCCGTTTTTGTCCTTTTCCTTCGCCTTTATTTTAGATATTTCAGTAAGCCCCGTGACAACTCCGTTACCGTTCATATCACGAAGCCCCCGGAACACCTTGTTTTCACTGTACATATCACCGGTTATGCCGTTTTTCTCATCAGAGGTCTGAGCCATTTTCTGAATGTAGGGCGTTATCTCTGAATAATTCATTACAGATCTTTCCTCCTTGTTTTTGTATATGCTGTTAGTATATCACCTGTTTCTCAACTAAAGGTCAATTTTACCTCAATTATTGTGAGATAAATTTCTTATTCAATTATGATCTCTTTTTATATTGCCTGCCGCATATAGGGCAGGTCACTGTTACTTTTCCCTTTCCTTTAGGTATGCGAAGTATTTTGTCGCAGCTTCCGCAAAGTACGTATTTGTATTCCTTACGTTCAGTTATTTTCAGCTTTACAAGCTTTACTCTTATCAAAACATACCTTTTAACATCAAGATAAGATCTTAGTTCATCTCTGCGTCTGTCGAATTTCCTTGACAGACACCGAAATATTGCCCATACCTCAAGCAGTATTCCGGTAAAAAACATATATCTCAGATAACCTCCGCCTGAGATCACAGCAAGTACCGCACCTGCTGCAGTCAGGAAATACGAAAAGGAGTCTATTCCGTAACGTCCCTGCATAAAAATAGTCAGCCTGTATCTTAGCTTATCCAAAAGATTTTTCAATATTATCACTCCACTTTTGTCCTGTAAAAAAAACTTTTGGTCGGAGCGTATTATGGTGGGAAGGTCACACCCCGACCAAAAGCAATCATGAAGAAGCTGGTTTTCTCAGCTTTTATCACTGAGATCAATTATACACCCCTTATCTTATCTCAACTCAACGTCAAATTCACCTCAATTATTGTTGAGATTAAGTTGAAGCTGTAAACACTATCGACAATGTTTCACACGAATTTGAAATACCCACTGCCTGATATAATATTTACAGGCCGCCGCCATAACAGCAGCAGCCCGTATGTCGCTTACTTGCCCAATTTTGCCTTTATCCCATCGAACCTTGCCCTGATCTCCTCACGCTTTGCGGCGATCTTAGCCTTCTGCTCGTCGGTCTTTTCTTTGCGGAGCTGTTTCCTTGCGTCCTTCTCCATCTGCTTCTGTAGCTTGGCAGCTTCCTCGATCTCGTTCTCCACCTCGGCAGCGTCGTACTTTTCGGTAACGGTATCAAACTTAGCAAGTCTCTCGACCAGCGCACCGCTGTGTTCCTCCGAAGCCATTATCAGCAGCGCAGTCTGTCCCTCGCCGATGCTCTGTGAGACCTTTTCAAGAATAGAAGCGTTCTCGGCAAAGTCCTTCGCATCAACAGTGCTTCCGATCAGTGCACCAAGACTGCCGTAGAACAGCATACCGATAGGTCCGCCCAGCACACCCGTCAGCGAACCGATGATACCGCCGATCACCCTGTCATCGTGAGTTTCCGTACCGAAGTCGAAGCTGTCCTTTACGCTGATAACTCCGCCCTCTCTCTTGACGATAGCCGCCTGTGAAAGCACATAGCCTGCGGTAACGGGAGCTTTTTTCAGCTCTGTAAGAGCCTGATATGCCTCGCTCTCCACAGCAAAATTTATGGAAAATACATGGTCTAACATTTTCATACCTCTTTTCTGCTTATTTGTTTTCATCTTGCATCAAAGCCGCCCTGAGCGCCGCCGCCATTGCCTGCCTTACCGAGTAAACAGCGGAATCTATAAGATATTCCGCACACAGGGCAGTCTTTTCCGCATTGTCCATTTCATAATTATCTGCATCTTCTTCGGCGATCTCGCCGAATTTTTCATAGTAATCAAGCTGTACCTTTGAAAGCATTGAAACAAGAGGAAGCCTTGAATACCCCGAATATCTTTTCAGACTACGCAGCTCCTCGTCAAGCTCACCCCGGACTGTATCAAACCTTTTTGCAAGCTTACTCCGATCCTTTCCGGAAAGGGCTTCCACGCAGCTGAGCAAAGTATCATATGCCTTTTGCAGCTCATACAGCTTGACAGCAAAAAGTTCGTTTTTCAGTTCCATTATGCTCTCCGCCCTGTTTCACTGTCAGATCACTTGCCGAGCAGATAATCACGCTTTGCTTTTCTGATCTCCTTGTCAAGCTCCCTAAGACCTGCTTCTATCTCGCTTGCAACGTAATCAGCCACCGTGATCGCAGCATAAAGACGCTTGGCAGCCTCAATAAAGTGAGCCTCTGTCTCCTCTCTATTGCCCGAAAGTACCTGTGCAGTGTCGCTTTCCTCATCGTCATAAAGCACTGTGTCGGGTACTCCGTTTCCGTCGGTATCTCTGATGTAGAGATTGAACTCTCCGTCGCCTGTCAGGTCGAACGCAACGGTATCTATATCACCGTTGCCCGTAACGTCGATGATCGCGATGTCGGCTTCCTTGTCACCGTCAATGTCGATGAGTATCTCGTTCTTACTGCCTCTTACCAGCAGCTTCCTCAGATCGTGGTCGAGCTTCATAGCAGCCTTGAGTTTTCTCAGTGTTCCCATAGTTGTACCTCCGTTTAATAGTTTTGGTTTCGGGTTTTCCTATGATTTAATAATACCACATTTTTTAGGGATTGTACATTTACAATTTGGCGAATGTGTAAAGATAAAGAGATCATTTGCTTTACAATTTTGATGATATGTAAAGATAGTCCCAAAAAAAGACTCAGATATCAGTCCGAGTCTTGAAAATTTATTCTTGATATTACAAGCCTATACATCTCTCTGCTGAATGTTTCAGTATCTGTAGGCTTTGATGACATACATTTTTCCGCAAAGAACGCCGTCATTCCGCAGGAGAAAAAATCTACCATAAAATCCTTTTCCTCTTTACTGATAACATAATCCGAAAATTTTGATTCAATGATAAGATTACAGAAATGTCTCGCCGAGCGCAATAGTATCATTTCTGTTTCTGCACGAAGCTTTGAATTAAGCAGCCTTCTCATTTCCGGATAGTGTTCTGTTATTTCATCAGCGAATGATTTTATTGAGCTTTGCTTGTCCTCTATTTCGGCGCAGTTTTTGGCTATTCGCTTGACATTCTTCTCAAAAGTCCATTCAATAACGTCAAGGATATCCTTGAAATGATAATAAAATGCCTGACGTGATATACCGCTTTGCTCCACAAGCTCCTTTACAGTGATCTTATCTATGCTCTTTTTGTGCATAAGCTCGACCATAGTATCAGAAACATTTTGCTTTACCTCGTTCATCTGTCATTCTCCCCGATGTCAGTTTTCCGAAAATTCAATAGTCTGATTTTTGAACTGCATTATGCTCTCATATTCTCGCTTTAGATCAGGGCGTTCAAGCAAAAACGAGCCTGCCGCCTCCCATAAAGAAAACGAACCAAGCACAGAGAACAACTCGGTCATAAGCTGTTTGTCCGATGCTACCGAAAGATAGAAATATATCAGAAGCATAGCAATGCCGAACACCGCCATTACTATCAGCTTTTTGGTGTTTGCCGCCTTGTCCCATGTTTTGTCTATCGCTTCGACGGCATAATGACGCTCTATCGTCCTGCGTATCTGCTGCTGCTCTTCTTCGGAAAAGCTGCGCCCGTGAAAGCGTATTTTCAGCGGTATGCTTGCCGGGATAAGGTTCGCCTGACGTTCAATATAGTCGTATATCTCGCTGTTCAGCTTGTTACCAAAACCGACCGACAGCGGGTCGTATATCTCGTAATCATCAGGCAGATTTACGTCTATCGTGACCCTGCCGTCGCTGTCCTTTTTACTGTTCAGATATTCGCCTGCCTGCTTTATTCTGCTTATTCTTGACATATGTTATATTTTCCCTTCATTTTCTGATTGATCATCCTGTATCTTCGCGTGAACGCCAAGGAGATCACTTCAAGACCGAGTATACGCACAGGGGTAGTAAAATGCTCAAAGGGGTTTAGCGTAAGCATTGCCGCCGGTACGACCGAGAACAAAATCCTACTGCATAATTTCTCTATATTGCAAAGTTATCAACTGCGCCGTGTCCTCTTGTTGATACGCTTGATCTCAGAAAGCTCTAAAAACGGTTCGGCAAGTATATGCTTTGCGGTTCTTCTTGCCATCACTATTACCCATAGTGTCTAAGATACTTTTATATTTTAACACAAACCGTACAAACAGTCAATAACTCCATAGCGGAAAAAGATAATCAACTTGACAAATGAAATAATAATCAAAAGGGCTATGCCTTCCTTGATCGGAGGGCATAGCCCTTTTTGCTTCCACCTATTACTTTCTTTATCAATCTTATCCCATTAGATTTGCAGCCTGCGTGAACCGATGTTCACAAAATAAATCTAAATATTTTGTGAACATCGGTGATTTAGCCTTAACTTTTCAAGGCAAACCCTATGTATATATGAGAGCAACTGATTTCAGCAAAGAAAAATTTTTTCTTGGTGCCTATTGTCAAGTC
>JAFUTU010000047.1 GCA_017484095.1 Ruminococcus sp.
ACCCAAAGGTCTTAACTAAAGGGTTTTCTTTCGTTATTGTTCGGTTTTCAAGCTGCAAGTGTCTCCTTTTCATAGGCGACTTGTTTATTTTATCACATTTATTCCCCATTGTCAATCCTTTTTCGCTTTTTCGGCGGAATACACAAAACTGTCGCCTTATTTTTCCTTTTCAATTTAATATTGCACAGTTTTGTTATCGTACAATAATATTTTAGCCATAAATGTGTTGAAATATGTATATATTTTTCATATCTGAGCACAATATATAAAAACACCAGGAGGCTACAATGAACAAAACCGCAATTGAAAGATCACTGAAAGCATTAGGTATAGTTATGGGAATTCTTTTTACTCTATGGGCAGTTTCAAGGTCATATGAAAACAGCGTTCTGCCGACAGTTTCTCAATACGGCTCACGCGGGAACGAAGTCATCGCCATTCAGGAAAGGCTGAAGGAGCGCGGTCTTTTCAATGATGACGTAACAGGCTACTACGGTCCGATAACTCAGGCTGCCGTCAAAAGATTCCAGAAGCAGCAAGGCATAAGCCAGACAGGCATCGCAGGGCCGCAGACCCTAAAAGCTCTCGGAATTACGATCGGGAGCGTTCCTGCTTCCACAACACAGAATATTGACCTTCTTGCGCGTATCATATCCGCAGAGGCCAGAGGCGAACCCTACGTAGGGCAGGTCGCAGTAGGCGCAGTTATCCTCAACCGTATCGAGCACCCGTCATTTCCCGATACACTCTCGGGTGTGATCTTCCAGAAAGGTGCATTCACCGCAGTTACAGACGGTCAGTTCAACGAACCTGTTTCTGATTCAGCCTACAGCGCCGCGCGTGACGCGTTAAATGGCTGGGATCCGACAGGCGGCTGTATCTATTATTACAACCCTGCTAAGACCTCAAACAAATTCATTTATTCGAGACCGATAGTTACAGTTATCGGCAACCACAGATTCTGCACTTAATGAAAAAAGGGAACAGTCCGCAACGGACCGTTCCCTGATTTTTGTGATTCAGACCTCGTAATATTTTTTGAACTTGGTCCTGAAAATATCGGAAAACAGATTAGCTGCAAACGCCGCAAGAAATGTAGAAATAAAGATGATAAGAAAGATCTTCAATGCTTTTGACATAAGATCGGCCTCCTGTCATGATACTATATTTATAGTATACTACAATTCACAGCAGATTTCAAGTGTTTTTTTGATTTTTGCACAAAAAAACTTGAAGTATTCTTTACGCCTGCTGATTTTTCGCACACGCGGCTTTACTTTTGAAAAATAATGTGTTATAATGATGATTACGATTTTAAGATCAATAATTATTACGAGGTCATGATATGGCGGAAAAAGTTAGCAAAAGCAGTTATATGAAGCTGCTGTCAAATACTATAGTATTTGCGATCGGGTCCTTCAGCTCGAAGGTTCTCGTTTTGCTCCTTATACCCATTTATACAAATTATCTGTCAACCTCCGAACTCGGTATGACCGATGTTCTGACACAGATCGCTAACTGGCTTATGCCAATAGTTTCCCTTACGATAGCAGAAGCGATCATCAGATTCGGTCTCGACAAAGCATACGATAAGAAAAAAGTATTCACTCTCGGAAACATAGTGTGCGTCAGCGGTCTTGCGATATTTGCGGTGCTGCTGGCGATAGTATCCGCCACAGGCATAGCCGACAAATACATCGGCGGATATTCAATAATACTTTATATATACGTGTTCACCTCCAGCATGAAAACGCTCTATTCTACCTTTGTAAGAGCTATGGAGGAGGTAAAGCTTTTTGCCTTCAACGGAATACTGACCACGTTTTTCACGCTCTTCTGGACGGCACTGTTCTATATGGTTCTGCCAAAGGGCTTTCTCGGCGCAGATTCAGGCATCCTTAAATATCTCCTTGCAATAATCCTTTCAGACTTTATCTCTATAGTATTTCTCACATATAAGGCTAAGCTATGGAAGTATATCGAGATAGGCAGGCTTGACAGAGACCTCCTGCATACTATGCTTCAGTATTCTGTTCCGCTGATACCTGCACAGCTGCTCTGGCTCATAACCAACAGCTCAGACTCATTTATGACGACTCATTATCTCGGCTCGGATTATAACGGAGTACTCTCCGCAACCTACAAGATACCTAACCTTGTTGCTACCGTATATATGATGTTCGGGCAAGCATGGAATATGTCTGCCATAACAGAGAACGATTCTGAGGACAGAGACAAATTCTATGAGAATGTATTCGACTTCAACCAGAGCCTCCTGTACATTCTTGCAGCGGGCTGCCTCCTTATAATCCAGCCTCTTACAAAAGTAATGATAGGAAAAGACTTTCAGGACTGCATACGCTACTCCCCTATCCTTATCTATTCAACAATATTCTCGTGCTTCACCACGTTTATGGGCTCTATCTATCTTGCCTCACGGCAGACTAAGCGCTCATTGGTAACAAGCCTTATCTCAGGCATCATAAACGTAGGACTGAATATAGTACTGATACCTACGATAAAGCTTTACGGTCCGCCGATCTCAACGGTATGCGCTTACCTCACAGTATTTATAATAAGAACATATGATTCAAGAAAGCTGATCCCGTTCAGGATAGACTATGTAAAGATGATCGTCAATAACGCCCTGATTGTTATAATGATGTTCATCTGCCTGTTTGAGACTAACCTTATGGAGCATCTGTTCCTGTATTTTATAGTGTTTGCGCTGTTTGCAGCAGTATTCATACTGAACCTGAGGTCTGTTTCCTCGCTCCTGTATAAACTCCTCCCGAAGAGGCTTGCCGACAGGATATCTCAGATCTCTAAGGTAAAGCTCATACTGGCTTTTGCGGCTTTGCTGATATTTATAGCGCTCGATCTGCTTACTAAGGGCTATCTGGTTTATGCAGTGCTTTTCGCAGCGTTCTGCTTCGCCTGCGCTGTGAGAAACAAAAAGCTTATGCTGATCTTCACTCTTGCACTTTCCCTTTCAATGGTGGTAAGACAAGGGCTGACGGTTCCCCTTGTTATGCTTGTGATACTGTGTGCGATATCTGCCTACTTTATCAGGAGCAAGAGAGCCTATATCGCCTGCGCCGCCGCTGCATATCTGGCATTGCTGTCGGTGATATTCTGGATAACCGTTTTCGTCAGCTGCATCGCTTTGCTGGGTCTGGCATTCGTTTTCAGAGACAGAATAAAAGCTAAAGTGTTTGAATATGCATACAAAAACAACGCTTCCGATGAAACAGAAATCGCAGAAAGCCCTGAACAATAAGTAAAACTGAACGGCTCGGCCGTTTGAATAAATGGAGGTACATTATGGCAGAATTAAAGTATGAGATAACTCAGCATATCGGAGTTCTTTCCGAAAATGCAAAGGGCTGGACAAAGGAGCTCAATATGGTTTCCTGGAATGAAAGAGAACCAAAGTATGACCTGAGAGAATGGAGCCCCGACCACACAAGAATGGGCAAGGGCATAACCCTCACTCAGGAGGACATCGACGTTCTCAGAGCACTGCTCAACGGAGAAGAGCTCGAAGATGATATTGATGAATCAGCAATTCTTTAAGCTTATCAAGACCGCTTCCGTTACGGGGCGGTCTTATTTCGTTAATAAAGTTTAACAAAATATAAACAAATGGTAAAGTTTTGTTAAAGGGTTAAATGATAATTAAATGTTCATCGTTTAGTTACAATTCTCTGTTATAATGTACTGTATTGTATGATCGTGCCGAGTTATTTTGGATATTGGTCACAATTATTATGTTAAGAGCAACTACGGATTTAACATAAACAAAAAATAATACTAACAAAAATCGGAGGAATATAACTAATGGAGCAGCATGGAATAAGCAAGCTTGATCTGAAAAGACGCAACCGTATGCAGGTGCTCAAGATCTTGAAGCAGCGCGGTCCTACCTCAAGGATCGATATTGCAGGCACTCTTGAGCTTACAAGGGCTGCAGTAACTATCATCACCAACGAGATGATAGAGCAGGGTATTATTGCGGAGATAGGCGAATATAAGCACATCACCGAAAAAGCACCCAGAGGCAGAAAGAAAATACTTATAGATATAAATAACCACTACAAATTCCCGATAGGTGTTACTATAGAGGAAGATATTGTAAGCGTGGGTCTGTCCACCCTCTCGGGCGATGTTCTTGATAAAAGAAATATGAGCATCGACAAGAATACCGATTATCAGAAGATAAGAGGCTTTGTTGAGCAGTCGATCAGAGAGATACTTTCTGACAACTGTCTGGATATAAACTCTATCCTCGGAATAGGCTTCGGCATCTTCCCTACTATGTATTCAAAACTGAGGATAGACGTAAAAGACGATGTTCCTGATTACTCAAAGATCAGAAACGAGATAAGAGAGCTTGTTGACATACCTCTTGTGTTTGACAATTCCGTAAAGGGAACTGCAATGGCGAATATCGACTTCCTCAAAACGAAGGACATCAACCGCCAGAACATTGCCTTTTTGCAGTACGGCAACACGCTGAACTTCGTTGTAACTAACCTCAACGAACCTATCATCTCATATGATAACAGAACGAACTTTGTCGATAAAATGATAATCAACCCGACAGCAGGCAAGGTCTGCTCCTGCGGCAGACGCGGCTGTGTTGAAAGTGAGCTCACACCTGCGGCTATCAGGAGAAAGCTTAAAGAGGCTTACTCTCAGGAGAATACGCCTTTCCTTTATGAAGCTTCAAAGGGCAGCTTTATGTCCGTCACCCGAGAGATGATTATGGCAGCATATGAAAAAGGAGATAAGCCCGTCAAGGAAATACTTGACACTGCGGTGATGTTTGTTGCTGTGCTTATCAACAACCTGTATTTCTCCACAAATCCACAGAAGATAGTTATCCATCGTTTTCCTATCAAGAGCGATGCAGAGTTCGATCATCTGAAGGAGGTCATCTCGCAGATAGCCAGCCCATTTGTTGCAAGCAAGGTCGAGCGCTCCATTATCGACAGCAGACACCGCTTCCTTTCAGGATGCGCACTTGCTATCAGAGAGCTGTTCTTCAATAAGGGCGGCTATGATACCGCTTCAAAGAATTAACTTCGTGTCCGCAGAAACATCTGCGGACATTTTGTTTTGCACTTTCGGCAGGAAAAATAAAGAAATCGCCGTTTTGCGTGAGGATTTTGTTAAATTCTCTTGATTTTTACGAAAAAGTATGTTAATATAATAAAAGCGTTTGATGCGCTTTAGATTTTTGGGAGGCGGCTTTGGAATGAAGAGCTTTTTTTCAGTGATTTTTCGCAATTTCATCGGGTTTGACCTTCTCATATTTATTTGTGCTGCCTTCACTGCATATGTTTATTATATGACTAAGCAGTCGGCGGACAGGCTTTACAAAAAGCTGCACCTGACAGTCTTTGTTCCCGATACCAATGCATCGAGAGATGAAGCGTTCAACGATGCAAAAAACCTGAGGGAGACAAAGGTAGTCGCTATGAGAAATCATACGGGCAGGCTTTATTCAATTTTTGTGAACCTTACGGGTATCTTTCCTCTGCTTGGAATACTCGGAACAGTTATATCACTGCTCGGTATGGTAAAGGATATGAGCAATGTTCAGGGCAACTTTTACGGAGCACTGACCTCTACCTTCTGGGGACTGGTGTTCGGTATAGTGTTCAAGTTCCTTGACGGTATACTGTCAGCCAAGATAGAGGATAACGAAAAGAACGTTCAGCTGTTTCTTGAAAGAAATCTCGGAAAGAAAGAGCAGACCTATGAAGACGAGTATTCGGGGGTCTGAGCTATGGGCGGATACAGAAAGAGCAAGGGTCTTGTGCTTGAACTGACTTCCCTGCTCGATGTGATAATGATAATGCTTTTCTGGGTGATGACGAATTCGTCGGCCTCAGCTGCCGATGCTCAGGACAGCGCCGATAAAAAAGTCAAGGAAGCACAGGCGCGGGTAGCTGCCGCCGAAGAAAGGATCGAGCAGCAGGCGCGTGATTATGATGCACAGATAGAACAGATAAAGGAGAGAGCTATCCAGCAGGAAGAGCGTCTCAACGGAGATGCTGCAAAAAACCAGCAGGCTATAAACGATTTTTCCGACGGGCTGCTCATAACGCTAAACGTCAAGAATGACAACGGCACCGATACTTTGACCGTATCAAGAGGTGAAGACCAGCTGTCGTCATACAGCATCGGAGAAGGCCTTTTCGATCAGCTTGATCTGGCGTTCGTTTCATTGGGTGTCAATGATGATACGGCGGCTCTGGCAGCTGTTATCTATGACGGAGATCAGGTGCTTTATAAAGACATTTCTGCTGTAAGAGCAGCTGTTACAGGTCTTTCTCAGGAGCACGAGAACATTTATTTCACTTACATAAACACTTCAAAGTAGAAAGGACGGAGCAAAAATGAGCATTCAAAGCGATGTTGAAAAGAAAATGAGAGAAGATCTCGAAAGCAGAGAAAAGAAGGATAATAAGAAGAAAAAGAAGTCCAGACTTTTGGGACTTATAATCATTCTTCTGCTGCTTGCCGCACTGCTGGCATTACTTAACTGGCTGGGACTTGGTCTCGGCGGCGGCAAGGGCGCAGGCGGAGACGGCAGCGGCAATGAGGAGACCACTCCCAAGGAAAGCGCTGCGGCGACCGAATCAGAGGAGGAGCCCGAGTATTTTGACATAAAGGTATCGGGCAGCACATATATTATTGTAGAGGACAACTCTGTTGCAGATATCGACCAGATCATAAACAGAGTAACAGGTCTTAAAGACAACTACATCGTAAGGATACACAATGACAATGCAACTGCCAACGCGATCGATGATCTTGAGGGTAAGCTGAAAGACGAGGGCAGAAACTTCATCGAGGCTGACGATGACACCGAAGAGCAAATAAGCGCAGCTGCTGAAGAAGAGTGATATGAAAGGAGTGCATACCCCCTGAAAACGGGGGTATGATTTTTATGATAGGATTGATATTAGAAGGCGGGGCAAGCAGAACAGTATACTCCTGCGGGATACTTGACGCTCTGCTGGATGCAGGAATAATGACAGACTATATCATAGGCGTCTCGGCAGGAGCGGCCTTCGGAGTTTCGTACGCTTCAAGGCAAAAGGGCAGAAATTTAAAGCTTGCAACAGAGATAATGCCTACAAAAAAGTATATGGGCGCTCACCATATGTTAAGACCATCTAATAAAAGCTATTATAATCTTGATTACGCTTTTGATGAAGTTCCGAACTCCGAGCTTCCGTATGATTATGATGCGTTCAGCTCATACGAAGGAATATTCGATGCTGTAGTAACAAATGTTGAAACAGGCGAAGCTGAATACATTGAGGTCCCCCGTAATGATAAGACCTGGCAGGCATTGAGGGCAACGTGTGCCCTGCCGATGCTTTTCCCCGAGATCGAGATCAACGGAGTGAAATATCTTGACGGAGGTATCGCTGATTCGATTCCCTATAAAAGAGCTTTAGAGGTCAGATGTGATAAGCTCATAATCATTCTTACAAGGCCTAAAGGCTACGTTAAACAGACCGAGAACGCTACCAGGCTTTCGGCAAAAGCTTATGAAAAGCACCCGAGGTTTTCTGAAGCGCTTCTTACAAGAGCAGAAAGATACAATACCTGTATACAGGAAATAGAGGCACTGAAACAAAGCGGTAAAGCCTTTGTTTTCACGCCTAAGACCACCTTTGGCGTAAACAGGCTGGAAAATAACGGCTCAAAGCTCAGACGCCTGTATGATTACGGCTATAACCACGCTGAGTGGGCTATGGACGATCTGAGAAAATATCTTGGAAAAGAGTGATATATTGAAACGCAGTACAAAGCTGTTGCTGACGGCAGGCGTCTGCTTTGCGGCCGGGTATGCACTGGTCTCAAACAGGCAGCTTCGAGTAAATGAGTACACAATGCTTGTTGACAGGCTCCCTCAAAGCTTTGACGGCAAAAAGCTGCTTCTGATAGCAGACCTTCACAAAAAAAGGTACGGCGACAAGTTTGACAATCTCATAAATTCATGCCGTGCAGCAGAACCTGACTATATTTTCTTTGCGGGCGACCTTTACAGCCGTGACGAAACAAATATGGCTCCCAAGATAGCTTTGATGAAAAGGCTGAGAGCTATCGCGCCTACGTACTATGTCCTCGGCAACCATGAGCCTGACAATATGGATAACTGTGAAGCGCTTTGCTTCAGACTGAAACAGCTTGGCATAACTGTGCTGAGAAATGACAAAACTTATATACTCTCCCAGGGCAGAGCTATAGCTCTGTACGGCACTCAGCTGCCGCAGAGATATTACCGCAGAGAAGATTTCTCTCACGGAAAGCTTCCCGAGCTTGATAAAAAAACGCTTGATGCGCTTCTTGGCGAAAGTGATGACAGCGAGTGTACTTTTCTTATCTCGCACAATCCATTCCCCTTCCCTGCCTATGCAGAGTGGGGTGCAGATGCGGTCTTTTCGGGGCATTGCCACGGCGGCATAATCAGACTTCCCCTTATTGGCGGCCTGCTCTCTCCCGAGAGAAAATTCTTCCCAAGATATTCTAAAGGCATTTATGAGACCGTTACCGAAAAAGGTACAGCATCAATGGCAGTAACAGTTGGCCTTGGCAAGTTCAGGCTCAATAATCCTGCCGAGATAATGCTCATAACTCTAAAGAAAAGGTGAAAATATGTATAAGCAAAAGCTTCACGAATATTTTGAAGCACATATGGACGAAATCCTGAACGACCTTGCACAAATTATAGCTATACCGAGCGTAGCAACCACCGATACCGAGATAAAGCCTTTTGGAAAGCACTCTAAAGCGGCGCTTGACTGGGGTATCAAAAAGCTCGATGAGCTCGGTATGACCACCAGAAATATTGATAACTACGCTGTCCACGGCGACTTTTTCTGCGAGGGCGAACCCGTGCTGGCTGTGCTCTCTCATCTTGATGTTGTCCCTGCCGGTGAAGGCTGGCAGAGCGACCCTTTCAAGCTAGACATCAGAGACGATACCCTCTACGGCAGAGGAACTATAGATGATAAAGGCCCCAGTGTAGCGGTCATCTGGGCAGTTAAAGCTATAAAAGAGCTTGGAATACCCGTCAACAGGAATTTCAGAGTTATCTTCGGCGGCAATGAGGAAAACGGCTGCGAGGATATGGACTACTATGAGAAAAAGGTCGGCTTTCCAAAAATGGTTTTCACACCCGACGGCTCATTCCCTGTCCTCAACTGCGAGAAAGGTCTTGTTCACCTGACGTTCTCAGCGCCTTTGGATGGAGAGTCTTCATTATCGATAAAGGCAGGTCTGGCTCTCAACGCCATACCGGATCGCTGCGAGGTCGTGACCGACAGCGAGTCTGTCGTCATCAGCGGACGCTCTGCCCACGGATCAAGACCTGAGAACGGCAAAAACGCTGTAACAAAATTCCTTGCAGGATACAGCGGCAGCTCGCCTTATCTTCTGGCACTTAAAGACCTTTTCCCTCACGGGGAATACGACGGCAAAAGCTGCGCACTCGGCTTTGAGGACAATATATCAGGCAGGATGACTTGTGCCCTTACAATGCTCAACACTGAAAATGGTAAACTCTGCGGCGGTATAGACATCCGCTTCCCTATTGACAAAACCTATGCAGAGATAAGCGGCATCATCACATCATCGCTTGAAAATGCAGGCTTTACTATCAACAGCTGCGAGGGTATGGAGCCCCACTATGTTGATGAGAAGTCCGATTTTATACAGACCCTGCTACGTGTTTACGAAGACGTCAAAGGCGAAAAAGGCTACTGTATAGCAGAGGGCGGCATAACCTATGTCCACAATACTGACGGCGGAGTTGCTTTCGGTGCGGAATTCCCGTGGGAGAATAACAATATGCACGGCGCGGACGAGCACATTACTATGGAAACTTTCAGATATAACCTCGAAATGTACGCGAATGCTATAATAGAGCTTACAAAATAATAAAAGGGCGGATATCCTCCGCCCTTAGCTGTATTAGATCGTGTTGTTTGAAAGCTCTTTAAGCTCTCTGCCGTCACGCAGTAGAGACCTGAGCTTGTCTGCATCGCTGCCTGAGATCGCATCACGGTATTCGGTCAGCCGCGCAATTATGTGATCTATCTCATCGGTTAGCGGCTCTCTGTTCATCAGGAAAAGCTCAGTCCACATATCTTCGTTGAGCTTTGCCACTCTTGTAAGGTCTTTGAATGAACCGGCAGAAAAGCCGCTCTGCTTCAAAAGGCTCGGGCTCTTGACATATGAGCTGGAAACAATATGCGCCAGCTGTGATGTGAACGCTATCACCTTGTCATGCTCCTCAGGGGTCGAGATAACTACCCTTGCAAAGCCCATTTCCTTTGCAAGCGACGATACCTTTGAGACTGCGCCTATCTGTGTCTTTTCTGTAGTTGTGATAATAAAGCTTGCCCTCTCAAACAGATTGTCTACAGAGTATGCAAAGCCTGAGAACTCACGCCCTGCCATCGGGTGACAGCCCACAAAAGCGATACCTTTCTCAGCGCACACATCATCGACAGCGCTTACTATCTCGCGTTTAACGCCGCAGGTGTCGATCAGGATCGTGTTCTTCCCGAAAACATCTGCATTATCAACTATATAATCTATAGTCTGCTTCGGGTGAAGGCAAACGATAATAATATCGCAAGCCGTGATATTTTCAGCAGTCAGCTCATCATCAATGGCCTCCTGAGCAAGAGCCCCTGCAGTTGCTGCCCTGTCTATATCATACCCAAAGCATACGTGAGACGTATTCTTTTTTATACTTTTAGCGATAGAACCGCCTATCAGTCCGAGGCCGACAACACCAATCTTCATATGATCTATCCCCTTTAAGATACTTTTATACTTTTATGTAATAAAGTATAGCACTTTTTACCGCCGCTGTCAATAGCTGACACACCAAGGAGAACAAAAAATGATAATCACTGAAAAAGAAAATGAAAGACTTCCCTATCTTCGTGACAAAACATCGCGCCTGACAACAAAGCCCGGCTGTTATATCATGAAGAACAAGGAGCTTAAAATAATATACATCGGCAAAGCCAAGAACCTCAAAAACAGGGTATCTTCATACTTTCGACCCTGGCAGGATCATCTTCCAAAGGTCTGGAAAATGGTCTCAAATGTTTATGATTATGACTTTATAGTGACAGATTCCGAATTTGAAGCTCTCGTACTGGAATGTTCGCTCATTAAGCAGTATACCCCGAAATACAATATTCTTTTAAAGGACGATAAAGGCTACAGCTATATCCGCGTGACAAACGAGCCCTATCCCAGATTGCAGGCAGTTCTCCAGAAATATGATGACGGCGCCCGTTATATAGGGCCCTACACAAGCTCCTATGCGGTAAAGCAGGCAGTTGAAGAAGCGAACAGAGTTTTTATGCTTCCAACCTGTACAAGAAAATTCCCTCAGGATATAAGAAAGCAGCGACCCTGTCTGAACTTTCATATAAAACAGTGTATGGGTGTATGTACGGGTAAGATATCAGAGAAAGAATATAACGATATAGTTTCTCAGGCGATAGATTATATCAGGAATGGTTCTGAGCAGTCGGTCGAGAGAATGACCGAAGAGATGTATAAGGCATCAGAAGATATGAATTTCGAGCTCGCAGCCAGACTTCGTGACAGGATAGCTGCTATCACTAAAGCCTCCGAGAGCCAGAAGATCATAGATGAACATATCAAAAACTGCGATATAGCAGCAATTGCCCAGAACGGAGAAAACGCCTGCGCCAGCATTATCATGTACCGCGGCGGCCGTCTGTTCGATAAGGCTTCGTTCTTTCTCGGAGATACAGACGATCAGGATAAAATGTATTCTGATTTTCTTATCCAGTATTATTCCACGAAGGACGATATCCCCCACGATATCCTGCTGGAGACTGATTTTTCCGAAAGGGAGCTTGTTGCAAAGTATCTGACAGATAAATTTTCCCATACGGTCAGGCTCGCAGTTCCGCAAAGAGGTCAGTTCCTTAAGCTTACCGCTCTTGCCAAAAGCAATGCCGCCGAGTATCTTTCGATCAAGATAGGAAGGACCAGCCGTGAGATAATCGCCCTTGAAGAGCTTGCAAAATCACTGGGGCTGCCAAAGACCCCTAATTATATCGAGTGCTACGATATCTCAAATCTTGCGTCTGCCGATATGGTCGCAGGAATGGTAGTTTTTGAAAACGGCAGGCCGTGCAAAAAGAACTATAAGAGATTTTCTATAAAAACTGTCGAAGAGCAGAACGATTATGCCTGCATGGCAGAGGTACTCGAAAGGCGTTTCAGAAACTATTTTGAAAAGACCGACGAAGGCTTCTCTACCCTGCCCGATCTTATCCTCCTTGACGGTGGAAACGGCCACGTTAATGCTGTGGCACCCGTTCTCGAAGCAATGGGTATCGACTGCCCTCTGTTTGGCCTTGTAAAAGACTCAAAGCACAGAACAAGAGCCGTTGCAACAGGCGGAGGAGAGATATCTCTTACAAAAGCCAGATCAGCATTCAATCTTGTCACTTCTATTCAGGACGAAGTGCACAGATACGCTATTACCTATCAGGCTAAAAAGCATAAGAAAACATCTTTTGGCTTGCAGCTGACTAAGATAAAAGGCATAGGAGATAAAAAGGCACAAAAGCTCATAACAGAGTATAAGACAAAAGACAACTTAAAGCAAGCCTCTGCCGAGGAACTTGCAAGATGTGCAGGCGTGAACCTTGACACGGCAAAACAGCTTGAAGCGCTGATAAAAGAACTTTAAGGCGGTGAAAATATGAACTGCGGCCAGGGATATATAAACTCTTTCTCACACTCGGGAAAGCCTGTAAAAGATCTCTCAAGAGCAAGAGCGCTGATGTCAGCCCTGGGTGACCCCCAGGACGAGCTCAAAATCATTCATATAGCAGGCACCAACGGTAAGGGCTCTATTTCACAGATGCTCAGCGAGATATGTCAGGATGCAGGTCTTAAAACAGGATCGTTCACATCACCTTATATTTTCAGATATAATGACAGGATAAAAGTTAACGGAGAGGATATTCCCGATGACGCTCTTGACAGGCTGGCAGAACGTGTCAGAAATGCTGTCGAAGCATCACCGTATAAGGCTGAATTCTCCCAGTTTGAGATAACAATGGCTGTTGCCTTTCTTTATTTTCAAGAGACTGATTGTGATATAGTTATTCTTGAAGCAGGTCTTGGAGGACTTCTTGACTGCACTAATATTGTTAAACGCCCTCTTGCCTGCGTTATCGGTTCCGTCTCGTTTGACCATACACAAGTGCTGGGCGAGACCCTCTCGGAGATAGCTTATCAGAAAGCAGGAATCATAAAAAGCGGTACGCCTTGTATACTCAGCGCAGGCGCCGCTGATGAAGTTGTAAAAATATTCAACGACAAAGCAGCAGCTGAGAAATCCGACCTTATTATCCCGAACGGCGCCCTCTCGGTCATCTCTGCCGATATCAGGGGCAGCGACTTTATTTACCGTTCGCAACGGTACCATATCTCAATGCAGGGTGAGCATATGATAAGAAATGCACTTTCTGCAATAGAATGTATGAGTACTATAGGAGATAAACTTGGAATAACAGTTGATAATATGAAGAGAGGCCTTTCAAAAGCAGTTGTTCCAGCAAGGGTACAGGTACTTAGTGAGCACCCCCTGCTGATAGTTGACGGAGCCCATAATGAGGATTCCATGAGAGCTCTGGCAAAGGCTGTAAAGGCATCGGGCGTGACCCCTGTCAACGTGATAGCAGGTATGTGCAAAGATAAAAATATGCGCTCTGCACTGAAAGAGCTCGCAAAAGCTGCCGATAAGTTCTATACCTGCGACGGCTTTGACCCGAGAGCAGAGAGCGCAAAGGCTCTGGCTGAGCTTATCACCGAACTCGACGTTCCGGCAGAGCCTTGCGATATGAACGCACTTGATAAAGCTCATCAGCTTATGAAACAGCAGCCGAATTCACTTACTCTTATCTGCGGATCATTGTACCTTTGCTCTCAGATCCTTAATGACATCGCAAAAATGTGACGTTTATGTTACAAATTAATAAAAATTCTTGACATATCAATGAATATATGGTATTCTTACAAGTGTATGAGAAGATAAATTGTCGAATTGTCAGATCAACTTCATATTGAAAGGAGGGGCTTTCCAAAAAAACGGAAAGTTAACACCTATGATTAGTAAATTTTTGAGAACACTTGGCTTTGCAGTAATAAGCATGAGCACTGTGCTTACGCCAACTGTTGCCTATGCCGATGATTCAAACGCTGTTGTAGGAGCTGTTATCGGTGCTCCTCTGGTGGGTATCATAACAGGGTCAGTGCTGGTTAGCATGAGCAAGTCCAAGTACAAAGCTACAAAGGCTGATAAGTATATCAATTCGGATCTCGATATGAAGAGGCAGTATGACAACTATGTCAAAACTACCACTGACAAGAGAAAGATCTCTAACGACTAAGGAGGGCATAGAATATGGCTAACATTTCATATAAGTGCCCTACCTGCGGCGCTGAGATATTCTGGACGGCAGCCGAGAACTGCTTCCACTGTGAATACTGTGATGATAAGTTTTCTCTCGAAGAGCTTACTGCCGCTATGGAAAACCAGAAGGCTGATGCTCTTACCGAGGAGAACGTACAGAAGCATGAGGAGCTTGAAGAGGGCGAGTATACACAGTCAAACGACGGAACCGTCGGAAATAACCTTGTTAAGTATTCCTGCTCGCACTGCGGCTCTGAAATAATAACTGACCGTTCAACTGCGGCAACAGTTTGTGTTTACTGCGGCAACTCCGTTGTTATGGGTGAGCAGATCATCAATGACTTTGCACCTAAGTACATAATCCCCTTTAAGGTGCCAAAGGAAAAGTGCATGAAGTCTTTCGCTGATTTCGCCAAAAAGCCGCTGACCCCTAAAAAGTTTGACGTTAATTCTGTTGTGGATAAGCTGCAGGGCGTGTATATACCGTTCTGGCTCTATTCCGGCAGCTGCCACGGAAACATCAAGTGCGAGTGTATCGACGAAAAAACATGGAGACAGGGCAATTACGAGTACACCGAGAAAAAATACTATGATGTTTTAAGAGACGGCGTGCTTGAATTTGATAAGGTGCCCGTTGACGGCTCCTCTAAGACCGAAGACGATGCCATGGATTCGATAGAGCCGTTCGATTTCAAAGACCTCAAGCCGTTCAATGCGGGATATCTTTCGGGATATCTGGCTGAAAGATACGATGAGGATAAAGAAAAGTGCTATCCGAGAGCCCAGCTCAGGATAGAGAACACCACCAGAGATCAGCTTGTAAACACCTGTAAGTACGATCACGTTAACGTTCAGGTCTATAACAAGAACACAAAGATAACAGGTGTTGATTACGCTATGTTCCCGACCTGGCTGTTCTATACCACATATGAGGACAAAAAATACTTCTTTGCAATGAACGGACAGACAGGAAAATTCATAGGTAACCTCCCTATAGACAAGATAAAGCTGACGATCTATTCTCTTATCGGCGCTTTGGGCGGAGGTATCCTCGGATATCTTCTCGGCGGATTTATGTAAGAACGGAGTGTTGTTAATAGATGACATCAACGCTTATAATCCAGATAACTGTCGGCATCATTATAGCTGTAACGGCAGGGTTTGTCATATACAAGGTATCTGTCGGAGTCAAGAAGGCAGGAGAACTTGTAGACCAGATCAAAAAAGCTACCGATGAGGCAGCTACCGTACCGATGAGCATTTCGGGTGCCGAGGGGCTCATGCGCCAAAGGGTGCAGAGAGACTTTCCCGGGTTTGATCCTAATTATGCTAGCGAGATCGTAAGGAGCGCTATATCCACGTATTTTGCTGTGCTCAATGAGCGTACAGGTGCTGACCGTCTCAGGCAGTACTGCACAGATGCCTTCGTGCTGGAGGCAGAGAGCCTTATAGATTTAAATGCTGTGAAGTATGAAGGTCTCAGGATACATAAGGTAGCGATGAGCGATTACAGAAAAAATGCTACTGAGGCTGTTATCACATATCAGGCGGCGCTTGAATACAAGCCTGAAAAGAAATCTCTTCAGCAGCACGTTTATGAGGCGAAATACATCTATCACCTGACAGATGACGGCGACGGTGAGCTTGCAAGCCTCAGGTGTCCTTACTGCGGCGCCCCGATGACGGCTGTAGGCAAGAGCAAGGTGTGTGAATACTGCGGAGGTGAACTTGCAAACAAGGAGATCTCCATAGAGCGCACCTGGAAGGTGAACAAGATCATAAAATCAAGATAGTTTCGGTCTTTAAGACCGTCTATATAATCAATCAGGAAAGGAAGAATAACTATGGGATTAATTAAAGCAGCTCTCGGCGCTGTTGGCGGCAAGCTTGCCGATGAATGGCAGGAATATTTCCGCTGCGACGGTATGGATCAGCGTACATTTTGTATTGCAGGTACAAAAGTAAGCAATGTAAGAGGAGGAAGCAACCAGAAGGGTACGGAGTCATACATCTCTAACGGCTCGGTTTTCGATGTTGCTATCAATCAGGCTGCACTGCTCGTTGAGGACGGCAAGGTGCATGATCTTGTTGTTGCTACAGACAACGATATCGCAGGTCAGTACAGATACGATTCTACCACCGCTCCTTCACTTCTCGGAGGCGGACTGAAGGACTTTATCCCTTCACTTAAAGATATCGGCGGCCGTTTTGTAGCAGGCGGTATGGCTAAGCACACCATGCGTCTTGTTTACATAAACCTCAAACCAATGATAGGAAACAAGATCGGCTTTGGCAACGTTCCCTTCCGCGACGGTGAGATGAACCTCTCACTCAACGCTCAGGGCCACGGTGAGTTCGAGCTCAGAGTAGTAGATCCTGTTGCATTCTATGAGAATAATATCCACGATATCAGCCAGCCGTTCGTTGCTGATTCAGGCGACGGTGCTACATTCATGAGCCAGCTGAAAACTGATATGAAGCCTAAGTTCGGTATCTGTATCTCTGAGCTTTCAAAGAAGCAGATCCCTTATGACCAGATCATAGCTTATGCTGACGATCTTGCTGAGATCATGAACCAGAAGCTCACCGATAAGTGGGCTGACAAGGGTGTTCAGCTCAAGAGCCTGTCAGTAGAGCTCAACGTTGATGAGGAGAGCAAGAAGAAGATCGCTCAGTTCCAGGAGGCAGACGCTGCAAACCGTTACGGAAGACTCGGCGCTATGGATGCTATGTCCGTTAACAGAGCTCGTGAGGCAGCTGCAAGCAACACTGCAGGCGCATTCACAGGCTTTATGGGAATGGGCTTTGGCGGAAATTCGTTCAACCAGAACGCTCAGATGTCATCAGGTCTTTATGGCAACGGCGGCGGTGCTCCGGGCTACAACCCCAACGGCAATCAGCCTGTTCAGCCTCAAGGCGGCATGGGAGGCGCTTTCCAGCAGCCTCAGCAGCCTGCTCCCGATCCTAACGCATGGACCTGCTCCTGCGGAACACAGAACACAGGTAAGTTCTGCCAGAATTGCGGTCAGCCTCAGCCTGCTCCGGCACCTGCTCCTTCAGCAGACGGTTGGACCTGTGCTTGCGGTACAGTTAACCAGGGCAAGTTCTGCCAGAACTGCGGTCAGCCTAAGCCTGCTGATGCACCTCTCTATAAATGCGATAAGTGCGGCTGGGTACCCGATGATCCTAAGAACCCGCCTAAGTTCTGCCCACAGTGCGGAGACGTTTTCGACGATAAAGATATACAGTAATATGAACTCTCCCCTCGCAATACCGAGGGGAGTTTTTTTGTCCGTGCGCCTTTACTTTTTTATGATTATATGCTATAAATGCTCGCCGCACGGCTGTACATCGCGTATAAAACTGTGCACACAAGTTTTTTGTCCGCGCGCCTTTACTTTTTTATGATAGTATGTTATAATTAATGTGTATTTTTACATATATTACTCGAAAGGACAGATTTCAATGACTAACAGCTACGAAAGCCCGTTTTGTACACGCTATGCCAGCAAGGAGATGCAGTTTATCTTCTCTGCTGACAAAAAATTCACCACTTGGAGAAAGCTCTGGGTCGCACTTGCAAGAGCCGAAATGAAGCTCGGACTGCCTGTAACTCAGGAGCAGGTAGATGAGCTTGAAGCTCACATCGAGGATATCGACTATGCCAAAGCAGCAGAGTATGAAAAGATCAGACGCCATGATGTAATGGCTCATGTACTTACATACGGCGATGCCTGCCCGAATGCATCAGGTATCATACATCTCGGTGCGACCAGCTGCTATGTCGGCGATAACACCGATGTCATCATTATGAGAGATGCTATGCAGGTGGTAAAGAGAAAGCTTGTCAAGGTAATTGCTCAGCTTGCTGCGTTCGCTGACAGGTATAAGGCGCTGCCCTGCCTTGCATATACTCATTTGCAGCCCGCACAGCTTACCACTGTCGGTAAGAGAGCTACTCTCTGGTGCAATGAGCTTTTGATGGATCTCGAAGACCTTGATTTCCAGATGAAGAGACTGAAGCTTCTCGGCTCAAAGGGTACAACAGGCACTCAGGCAAGCTTTATGGAGCTTTTCCACGGTGATACCGATAAAATAAAAGAGCTTGAAAGGCTCATTTGTGAAGAAATGGGCTTTGATGATGTAGTTCCCGTATCGGGACAGACATATTCAAGAAAGGTAGATTTTGCAGTTTGTCAGGCACTTGCAGGCATTGCTCAGTCTGCTATGAAGTTCGGCAACGATATACGTATCCTCCAGTCCTTCAAGGAGATCGAAGAGCCCTTTGAGAAAAACCAGATAGGCTCGTCCGCTATGGCATACAAGAGAAATCCTATGAGAGATGAGCGTATCTGCTCTCTCGCAAGATATGTTATCTGCGATGTGCTGAACCCTGCTTTCACCGCAGGAACTCAGTGGTTCGAGAGAACACTTGACGACTCAGCAAACAAGCGTATCTCTGTAGCAGAAGCATTCCTCGGCGTTGATGCGATACTTAACATAATGCTCAACGTAACAGACCCCGATAACGGCCTTGTTGTGTATGAAAAGATAGTAAGAAAAAGAGTTATGGCAGAGCTCCCCTTTATGGCAACAGAGAACATCATGATGGACGCTGTTGAAAACGGCGGCAACCGACAGGAGCTTCACGAGCGTATAAGAGAGCTCTCAATGAAGGCTGGCGCAAGAGTTAAGCAGGAGGGTCTTGACAATAATCTCTGCGAGCTCATACTTGACGATCCGATCTTCGGAATGACAAAAGAGAAAATGGACGAGATAATGAAGCCCGAGAACTTCATCGGAAGATGCCCTCAGCAGGTCGATGAATTCATCGCAAACTGCGTAAAGCCTGTGCTTGATGAGAACGGCGTATCAGACGATGTTGCCGAGATAAACGTATAAAATGAACAGTACCGATATAAGCCGCGGTGCAGACCTCCTCGTGCAGAGACTTACAAATGCCATGGCAATTAACGGCGCAGTCCACGCAGAGTCTGTGATCTCGGCAATGGGCTGTGTTGCGGGTTATTCCTGCCAGGCAGACGTCAGGAGCGAATTCCTTCTTTCGGGAGGAAATGATGAAAGCGCAGTTTTTGATATCTACTCAGATAAAAACGACAGACATTATTACTTCGGTGAACTGACCGACAGACTTCTTATAGGCGAGGGCCTGTCTCTGTGGGCTATGATATCAAGGGCAAGCAATGCTCTTCCCGATATCGACGAGATAATGAGGTATGTATCATCAGCGGCAGGAAGTGAAAAATTCGGCGTTCTGAGGAACTGCACTGTAGGCGAGAATATGTTCTCGTATCTTAAAAACCTCTGGCAGCCAATGAGCGAGCTGTCCATTCCCTACTGTGATGCAGGAGAGCTGCACATAGTTTTCGGCGCCGCAGTAACAAAGCTGATAAAGGCGCTGTCTGCTCAGGGAGCAGATCCAAAAGAAGCTGTACGCATAGCTATGGAAAGTGCTGTCAGCATGAGCCGAGTAGACATAAGAGAAGCATGGAGATAAACATGAAAAAAGCGATAGTTTTAGCTGTATCAGTTATGCTGCTGGCAGGCTGTACAGATATGAGCTCCGACAGCAGCTCCCGAAAGGAAAAAAAGAAGCCTGCTATAAGAGCTGTCAGCTCAGCTGAAAGCTCCGAAGCGCAGACAAGTGCCGATATCACGGACGGTGATTACCCTATCCTTTATAATCTTCCTCTCAGTCAGGATGACCCTCCCGAGTTTGCAGAGGTGATAATGGAGGTCTATTCTCCTACGGGATATAGCAGCCTCGATAACGGTCTTGGCTCTGATGTGATGTCATCAGGTGTTGTCGGACTGGTAGGCTGCCCTGTTATTGTTGATCTTCAAGGCAGTGATGCAGTGCTGAGCTTTGTTATCAACAGAGAATATCTGGGTAATGTTCCATTTGAAAACCTTATGGTTTTAAAAAGCGGCCACGGGCTCAGCTATGATGCTGTTGAGTTCAGAGTTGACGGCGATATTATAAGATGTGATATCGACGAGTCCGATACCTATATGCTGGTAGATTCATATCAGTGGCTCTCCTGCTGGGGAGAGGACGTCAGCGGCACCGAGCATGATACTGATTTCACTGTCAGTGACTACAGCTTTAAACTCACATTGCCGTCAGGTGTCGCACCCAGCGGAGTTTCCGACTACTGGCACGATGAATACGATGGCTACCAAAAAATGATGGTCCAGGAGCTTATGCACCAGAACCAGAAAAAAGACTCACATATAAAAGCAGAGCTTCATGCAAAGCGGTATCCGAACGCTGAGGACGATTGTGACGACCCAACACCATTAAAGAGCTTCGACGAAAAGATCGAGGAGATCAAGGGTATAACCGGTGACACCTTCGAGATCGAGAGCACAGAGGTCTGGAAGCTTGACGATAACAGAAAAGGATTTTATGACGTTTTCCACTTTTATGGTCAGCCCGATCTCGGTATTGATGAGCAAACAAACGTTGATGCCTACTATGAATACTCCGATGACACATACATAGTTTTCTCGTTGTCGTTCACAGGCCACGATCAAAGTGATATAGATGCCTGTGTAAACAGCGTAAAATCATTCAGATATTTTTAAGAATAAGATACATAAACAAGAAAGGACTGTTTTAAATGAAATTTGAAACACAATGCCTGCACGAAGGCTACACACCTAAAAACGGAGAACCGAGAGTAGTTCCCATAGTTCAGAGCACGACCTATGTATATGACTCTACCGACGATGTTGCTGCCGTTTTTGATGACCCCACCAAGAGCCTTATCTATTCAAGGTTCGAGAACCCGACCACTGATGCTGTCGAGAAGAAGATAGCTGCTTTAGAGGGCGGCGTTGCTGCAATGTGTACATCTTCAGGGCAGGCTGCATCTCTTCTGTCTATATTCAACATCTGTGAGGCAGGCGACAGCTTCATATCTTCATCATCTATCTATGGCGGAACTATAAACCTGTTTGCAGTTACCCTCAAAAGAATGGGTATTGAGTGCATCTTTGTAGATGTTGATGCTACCAAAGAGGAGCTTCTTGCCGCATTCAAGCCGAACACAAAAGCTGTCTTCGGAGAGACTATCGCGAATCCCGCACTCACCGTATTTGATATCGAGCTCTGGGCTGAGTGTGCCCATGCAAACGGTGTACCTCTCATAGTTGACAACACCTTTGCAACACCTTACCTTTGCAGACCTATCGAGTGGGGCGCTGATATAGTTATCCACTCCACCTCAAAGTATATGGACGGTCACGCAGTACAGGTAGGCGGCGTTATAGTTGACAGCGGCAAATTCGACTGGACACAGGGCAAATTCCCCTGCATGACCGAGCCTGACGAGAGCTACCACGGAACAGTCTATACCGAAAAGTATCCATTTGCACCATATATCGTAAAAGCAAGAATGCAGCTTATGAGAGACTTTGGCTGCTACCCTGCTGCAAATTCGTCCTTCCTTCTTAATCTCGGTCTGGAGACTCTCCCCGTAAGAATGGACAGATACTGCGAGAACGCTGTCAGAGTTGCACAGTTTCTGAAGAGCTCCGACAAAATAGAGAGCGTTACCTTCCCTGCTCTTGAGGGTGACAAGTATCACGACAGAGCAGTCAAGTACCTCGGCGGAAGATCGGCAGGCGTTATCTCTTTCGTTATCAAAGGCGGAAGAGATGCGGCAGTTAAGTTTATGGACAGCCTGCAGCTCGCTTCCAATGAAGTTCACGTTGCAGATATTCGTACCTGCGTTTTGCACCCTGCATCTGCAACACACAGACAGCTTACCGATGAGCAGCTTGTCGCAGCAGGCATAAACGGCGGAATGGTAAGGTTCTCGGTAGGCCTTGAAAACGTCGAAGACATACTTGACGATCTAAAAAAAGCTCTCGCGGCTGTATAAGAGAATAAAAAACTCAAGCCATTGTCTCGTTATAAGGACAATGGCTTTTTTTCTTACGTGTTTTTTATGTAGGTGTTTCTCCTGATTATTTGCCTTATGTCATTCCCTGCGAACCTGAGAGGTGCAAACTCCATCATCACGCGTGAGATTATCCTCTCGTTGTAGCTATCCTGCAGCTGGCGTGCTGTCATATTAGTTGATATGATCGTTGGCTTTTCCAGGTTCATTCTTCCGTTTACGATCTCATAAAGCTTTGCCTCTGTGAACTGCGTTTTGAACTCTGAACCCAGATCATCAAGTATCACAAGCTCTGCCGACATCAGTATCTCCATAGTTTTATCATCCGAACGACCGAAATGTTCATCTTCAAGCTTTGAAAACAGCGTCGGGAACGAGAAAAACACCACCGAGTATCCTCTTGACATTACCTCTGCTGCTATACATGAGGATAAAAACGTTTTTCCTAGCCCTGTTCTTCCATACATAAATAGCGACTGAGCTTTCCCGTCAAAATCCTCCGCATAAGTGCGGCAGTTATTGAATACCGTCTGCATACGTCTTCGCGGCTCATCACCGTCGTCAGCGGCCTCAGGGTAATAATCCAGCCTGAACTCATCGAAAGAATGCAGCTTGATACTGCACTGCTTGTTAAGCTCCTCAACAGTGTACTGCTCCAGCAGCTTCGTCATGCACTCGCACCTTACACCGTCACGGTAGCCAGTATCCTTGCATTTTGAGCACGTAAAACGATAGTCAAGATAATCGCCTGGCAGCTCAGCAGAGATCAGCATCTGCTCGATTATATGCTCGGTCTTTTCGGTCTCTTCCCTAAGCTGAGACAACGTGAGCGCAGACCCCTTATCACTTGAACCTATCGAGCGCAGATAATCAAATCTCTTCTTGCTCAGAGAGCGTTCAAGCCCCGATATCTCAGGCAGAACTGCCGCTGCTCTTTCAAAGCGTTCATCGCGCTCGTCAAACGCTTTTGTGCGCCTTTCACCGAGCGTTTTTTCTGCCCTTTCGTAAGCATCTCTGGTATATTTCAAATCCTGTCCCTCCGTTCATCAGGGTCTGCCTGTTTTGCTAAGATCGAAATCTCTAGCAAATCGCTCAAATTCTTCAAGGTCATACGATGACCTCTCCTTAGCAGCAGAACGCTTTTTACGGCTGTGATATCTGCTGTCCTCCTCATCCACCTGCGACGGTGTGCTTATGCTCTTTGCAGCCCAGTTTGTCAGAATGGAATTTATGTACTTGAAATTCAGCTTGGAGGTGTTATCCATACACTTGTTGTAAGCTATCTCGATCATCTCTGCAGTAAAGCCCATATCCTTCCACGCCCTGATGTATTCAAGCTGTGCCTTTGAGGGCTTTGATGACATACCGAACATGGATACGATACGGTTCTCAAACTTGCGTACCGACGCTGCCCTTATCATTTCCTGCTCGATCTGCTTATATGAAAGTATATCATTCTCATACCAGCTTTTCATTACCGTCACCAGATATGATACCCTTGGCTTTTCAAGCGAACAGCAGTACTCGGCAGTAAGAAGGATAGACGGCGCATCAAACCCATAATACTCATAAAGAGCTATTATCTCACCCTGCTCGGTAGAGTTTATAGTCTTTCCCAGAACTGACTGTATCTCGTTGAGCAGACCTGCCAGCTGCTTGTCAGACTTTGTCTTTTCCAGTATCTCCGAATTAGTATATCTTATCGTGAGTTTGTTGCTTACAGAAGACTTTGTCGGGTCAACGGCCTTGACCGCACTGAGCTGTCCCACAGGCTTTTCGACACTTGCAGTCGGTGCAGCGATCACCTTCTGCTCAGAGTTTTCACCTTCGCCCTTTAATATGCCGTTTGAGCACCAGTACTTATATCCGTCACTCACGATATCCTCACTCAAACCGCAGGCAGAAGCTATCTCTGCCTGATCGAGATAATGAGAATTCTGCGCCAGTGCATAGATCAGCACCTTCAGATAACTCGGATCACAAAGCTTGAGATATTCATTTGCAACACTGGAGGGCACACTGAAAACGCTGCCCCACTTATCACAATCAAAATACAAAACCATAGTAATTATCCTTCCAAAGAATAGCTAACGGTATTATAACACATAATCAAAAAAAAGTAAAGTCCCATAAACATAACGTTTATGGGACTTTGGAGCTGGTAGTCGGACTCGAACCGACGACCTGCTCATTACGAATGAGCTGCTCTACCAACTGAGCCATACCAGCATTATTCAATGACTTAACTTAATTATTATACAACATCTTTATTTTCTAGTCAAGGCGATTAACAATTTCTTTACAAAATTAAAAATATACTATTTTGCTTTACTTTTATATAATTATGTGCTATAATCATAAAAACATAGCAGTCAGCAGAAAAAGCCGCGTTTTCTGCCGACAGCACAAACACAGCGGCGATAAGCTTTCAGGCAAAGGGTACAGGTGATGGTCATGAACGAGAGCTTTGACATTCAGAAGTATATGACGGACGGAGTTGAGAAGGTCGTCTCCGAAGCAATAAAGGCGACCCTCAAAAACCCGAGGGAAAGTGCTTTTATGCTCAGGTTTGCAGCAGCAAGCCGTGCAGCCTCAAAAAAGCGCAGAAAAGCTGAAGACAGCGGAGAACACATACCGCCCTTTCTTATAGCAAGTATAACCAGCAAATGCAACCTTCACTGTGCAGGCTGCTATTCACGTTGCAACCATGCAACTGTTGACTCTGAGCCCGTAAAGCAGCTCACAGGAGATGAATGGCTCAGCATTTTTGACGAAGCCGATGACCTTGGTATCAGCTTTATCCTTCTTGCAGGCGGAGAGCCTATGCTGCGGCGTGATATTATCGAAGCCGCAGGCAAAAAGCAAAACATACTGTTCCCTATCTTCACTAACGGCACATATATGAACGATCGTTATTTCGAGCTGTTTGACAAGTGCCGCAATCTTGTTCCGATAATGAGCATCGAAGGAAACAAACAGATCACAGATGCAAGACGCGGTGCGGGCATCTATGATAAGCTGATATCAAATATGGACGAATTCAAAAAGCGCGGTCTTATCTTCGGCGCATCGGTCACAGTCACCACTCAGAACTATGAAGAGGTCTGTTCCGATACGTTTCTGAACGACCTTTCCGAAAGAGGCTGCAAGGCGGTCATATTCGTTGAGTATGTTCCCGTTACCGAGGAGAGCGAAGACCTTGCACCCGATGATACACAGCGCGAATACTTACAGGAGCAGATAATGCGTCTCAGAGCCGAACGCCCCGAAATGGTATATATCTCTTTCCCGGGCGATGAAAAAGCCTCGGGCGGCTGTGTCGCAGCAGGCAGAGGCTTTTTCCATATCAATTCACACGGCGGCGCAGAGCCCTGTCCGTTCTCTCCGTATTCTGATATAAATGTCAGAAACACATCGCTTCGTGACGCTATGCACTCACCACTTTTCACAGCGTTGAGAAGCGGCGATATCCTTCTTGACGATCATGAGGGCGGCTGCGTTCTTTACGAGAAAAGAGATATTGTCGAAGCGCTTATCGCTCAAAGCGCCGTTCAGCAAAAAGCGTAAGAAAGGTGACATATGAACATCAAATATATTCATGAACCTACAGACCTTCAGTGCGGTCAGGCTGTGCTGGCAATGGTCCTGGGGCTTACGGCAGAACATGTAGCCGATGATCTTCATAACGAGCGCGAAACAACTCTCAGAGAGATGAAGCAGTATTTTCGTGAGCACGCAGTATCGGTGTCCGATGAGCGCATACAGGTGCAAACAAAGCAGGAACTTCCTCCTCTTTGTTTACTCAGTCTAGAGACTCCCCGCTGCTGGCACTGGTCGCTCTATCATGACGGCACCTTCTATGACCCTGAGCACGGAGTCATGGACGATTTTCCTGTGTGCGGCAGAAAATATTACTGGGAACTGAATACGTAACATTTGACCGATAGCTCAAAGGCTGTCGGTTTTTGTTATATATGATTACATTTTATCGAAAATGCCTATATTCATGGCTCTTTTTTGTCCAAAGGCATTAATTGACAGCCTTTTAACACTGTGTTATAATTATATTGGTTTTTACTTAAAATGAGGTGTAGATAATGGAAAAGCGTAAAACTATCTGTTTGATAACATCAGTGCCTGAATATATGCACGGCCAGAGAGTTTTCGATGGCGTATTCAGTCAGTGTGATAAGTACGGATATAATGTCGCAGTTTTTGCATCAATGGTCCATTTTGATTTTTATGTTAAAAATCAGGCTATTGGTGAAAAAAACATTTACAATCTTATGAATCCCGAGCACTTTGACGGAGTTATCATTGATACAATCAACCTCACTGAGGAAGGCAGTCTTGAAGTCATTGGCAAGCTGACAGAAAAGCTTGACAGCTATAAAGACCTTCCCGTAGTGTGTCTCGGTATGCCGTGCAAGGATTACAAAGTCATCACAGATCAGGACGATGTAGTCCTCAGAGAGATGTGCAGGCACGTTATAGAAGTTCATGGCAAGAAAAACATCTGCCTCCTGACAGGACACAAGGGACATATCGAAGCAGAGCAGCGTCTCGAGATATTCCTTGATGAGATACATAAGCACGGCATTACCGTAACTGATGACCACATCGTGTACGGCGATTTCTGGTACTCAAGCGGAACTAATCTCGCCGAGGATATAATATCGGGAAAGGTGTCGAAGCCCGATGCCGTTATCGCAGCAAGCGATCATATGGCGCTCGGTCTTATCGAAAAGCTGACTAAAGGCGGGATAAGAGTTCCCGAAGATATCATAGTAGTAGGCTTTGAAGCAACTATGGAAGCCGCTATCAGCCCGATATCTCTCACATCATTTGAATCCAATATGGTCAAATCCGCAGCCGATGCTGTCGACTATATCAGAAGCATTATAGAACCCGGAGCTGATATCCGGCCATTTATTCCCGATTACACAAAAATGGTCCACTGCGGCATGAGCTGCGGATGCGAGCCCGATTTTCTGCGTTCAGCCGACGCTTTCAGAGATGCCCTTTACTATACAGCAAAAAACTATGATGAGATAGACCTTACCGAAAGAATAGACATCGGTCTGCTTATGGAAAACTATATTTCCGAGCAGCTCACCTCCTCCGAAAACCCGCAGGAATGTCTTAAAAACATATATTCAAACACTTATATCGTTTTTCCTTTCGTTAATTTCTGTCTGTGTCTTAGAGAGGACTGGCTAGATACCGATTTTGATACCACTGTCGGCTATCCCGATAAAATGAAGATCGCTATCGCAAACTCAACAGTTGGAGAACTGAACTTCTGCGATGAGCATCAAAGCATCGAATTTGATACAAAACTGATGATACCGAGAATGCACGAATATACCGAAAAGCCCTGTGTGTTCTATTTCACAGCTGTTCATTTCAATGAAAAAATGCTTGGCTATGCCGTGCTTCAAAGAGAGCTCTCTGACCCCCATAAGATAAACCTTGTATACAGAAACTGGCTGCGTCTTGTAAACAGCTGCTTTGAAATGACAAGAGCAAAGCACAGATACGTTATGCTCTCAGTTCACGATAAAATGACAGGTCTTTATAACAGGCGAGGTATGTACCTGCGGCTCGATAAGATGCTCGATAACGCCACTCCCGAAGATAGCCTCTTTGTAAGTGTAGTCGATATGGACGGTCTGAAATACATCAATGATACGTTCGGCCACGGCGAGGGTGACTTCGGCATAATATGCGTGAGCGATGCAGTAAAGGCAGTATCCGGTGAGCGCGAGATGTGCGTTCGTGCAGGCGGTGATGAATTTTACATCATCGGTATAGGCAAATACGATGAAAGATCGTGCCACGATAGGATAAAGGCTTTTGAAAGCACCATTTCGGAAATGTCAAAAAACAGCGGCAAGCCCTATACAGTCAGCGCAAGCATAGGCTGTGCTGTAAGCGACCTTACAGGCGATATCGACGACGCTCTTGCCATTGCAGATGAGAATATGTATAAATACAAATTAAAAAGAAAACGCCAGAGAGTAATATGATAAAATGCTGAAGATCAGTGAGGTCTTCGGCATTTTTAGTTTTCATAACTTTTTTGCCTCAGGGTGTTGAAATCTTGCAGCAGTTATGCTATAATTAAATAAGTATATCTATCTGCCGAACAGCAGTATATAGAAGGACTGAATTATATGAACACAAATTATGATGTTATAATAGCAGGCTGCGGTGCCGCAGGTCTCTATGGTGCAATAAGTCTCCCGCGTCAGCTTTCCGTGCTCGTGCTTTCCAAGCGCGAGCTTACCCTGTGCAATTCTGCTCTGGCTCAGGGAGGTATAGCAGGTGTTTACAAAAGCCCCGAAGATTCTCCCGAGCTTCACAAGCAGGATACCTTCATTGCAGGCGGCTTTGAGAACGACCCTGTCACAACTGATATCTTAGTAAATGAAGCTGCCGATGCTATCGACACTATAATCAGGCTTGGCGTTGACTTCGATAAAAAAGAAGACGGAGACTATCACCGAACCTTAGAGGGCGGCCACGGTATGAGACGTATCTTCCACCATAAGGACGCTACAGGCTTTGAGATCGAGACCAAGCTTCTCGCCTATGCACAAACTCTGCCTAACGTAACTATCCTTGAAAATGCTCTTATGTGTGATGTCAGAAAAACCGAGACCGGCTTTTCATTCTTGGTTATGAAAGATAATGAGTATCTTACCTTTAACAGCAGAAAAGCTATATTCGCCACAGGCGGTATCGGCCGGGTTTATGAGTTCACCACAAATTCTGCTATCGCAACGGGTGACGGCATAGCAATGGCGTATAAGCTCGGCGCCCCGATAAAGCACCTGAGCTACATACAGTTCCACCCTACAGCCTTTAACAATAAAACTACAAGAGAGTGCTTCCTCATATCCGAAGCCGTAAGAGGCGAGGGAGCATACCTCAGGAACTGCGACAAAGAACGCTTTATGGACAGATACGACCGCAGACTTGAGCTTGCACCGAGAGATGTCGTATCGCATTCGATAATCTTTGAAGCAAAGCGTACAGGCTCCGATGATTTTTATCTCGATATCACGCATAAGGATCCCGAATTCATAAAGAAACGCTTCCCGATGATATATAAAAACCTTCTCGATTACGGCTATGATATGACAAAAGATCTTATACCTATCTTCCCTTGTCAGCATTATCTTATGGGCGGCATCAACGTTGATGAATGGGCAAGAACAGGCGTTGAAGGTCTCTATGCCTGCGGAGAGTGCTCGCATACGGGTGTTCACGGCAATAACAGACTTGCCAGCAATTCTCTGCTCGAAGCGCTTGTTTTCTCTAAGAGAGCCGCAAAAGACATTGCGGACAAGCTCTCGTCTGAGGATAAAAAGCCCCTTGTATCATACGATTTCGAGATAGATAAAACAGCTCCCGTTATACCGAAGGGAATAAGAACAGATATAAGAAAAGTAATGCAAAAGGCTTATTTTGTAATGCCTGAGGTAAACGAATTAAAGGACGGTCTTAACCTCTGTAAAGAGATAATGGACTTCCTTGACCGCTACACCTTTAAGATAGACCGCGATTATATCGAAGCTAAGTCTCTTGCCACAGTTGCATATATCGTTCTTTCCGAAGCCTGTGACATAGCCTTCGGAAATGTAGAGCTTGACATTGATTATGAGGCAGGCTTCTGAGCACTTGCCGAAGGAAAGGAAAACTCATTATGAAGCTGATACAATTTCAGATCGACGATATAATAAAAACAGCTCTGAACGAAGATATCAACTATATCGACGTTACCACCGATCTCCTTGTCGATGATGACAGGATAAGCACTGCAAGGTTCGTATCCAAAGACGAGGGCGTGCTCTGCGGTATAGATATAGCGATGAGAGTATTCGAGCTTCTCGACCCGAACGTTGAATACAATGTTTATTTAAAAGACGGCTCGTCTGTAAATAAAGGCGATATCATCGCCGAGATAACAGGCAGAACAAGAGCCCTTTTAAAAGGAGAAAGAACAGCCCTTAATCTTGTGCAGCACCTTTCGGGAGTTGCCAGCGCCACAAACAAGCTGGTAAAGCTCGCAGAGGGCACTAACGCCGGCATAGCCGATACCAGAAAGACCCTCCCGGGTCTCAGAGCTCTTCAAAAATATGCCGTTACTGTAGGCGGCGGCAAAAACCACAGATATAACCTTTCTGACTGTGCTATGCTGAAAGATACACATATTGACGCTTACGGCAGTCTCACAAACGCTGTTAAGGTCCTCAGAGAAAACCTTGGCCATACTGTAAAAATTGAGGTCGAGGTCGGCTCCCTTGATGAACTTCATGAAGCGCTTGCAACAGGTGCCGATATCATCATGCTCGATAATATGAGCTGTGAGCTTATGAGCAAGGCAGTTGACATAACAAACGGCAGAGCTCTTCTCGAAGCATCAGGCAATGTAAGCGAGCAAACACTGAGATCGATCGCCGAAACAGGAGTAGATATTATCTCCGTAGGCGCGATAACTCATTCTGTCAAGGCTTTTGATATTTCAATGAAAATGAACAAACAGGAGGAATAAAAATGCCATTTATAAATGTAAAGACTAACGAAAAAATATCAAACGATATCGCCGATGAGATCAAGAGCGATCTCGGCAAGGCTATAACTGCCATTCCCGGAAAATCTGAGGGCTGGCTCATGGTCGGCATAGAGGATGAATATAAGCTCTGGTTCAAAGGCACAGATGAGCCTGCTGCAATAGTTGAAGTCAGCGTCTACGGTTCGCCTTCTGCACCTGCACTGAACGATCTCACAGGCAGGATAACAGATATCCTTACAGAACATCTCCCCATACCAGGTGACAGAGTATACGTCAGCTACTTCTCTACCCCGAATTGGGGCTGGAACGGCTCAAACTTCTGATCCGGAGGCTATCATGGCTAACTCAATTATGGATACCGAAAGACAGTTCCACATAAGAACTGTCCCCGAAGAGGTTGGCAGATACGTTATCCTCGCAGGTGACCCGGGTCGTATCCCGATCATAGCTCAGAGACTTGAAAATGCCGTTCAGGTCGCACAAAACAGAGAATACAATGTTTATACCGGCACACTTGACGGCGAAAAAGTTACCGTTTGTTCAACAGGTATAGGCGGACCCTCCGCAGCAATAGCCGTGGAAGAGCTTATCAAGTGCGGCGCCGATACATTTATCCGCGTCGGCACCAGCGGCGGAATGGACCTGAAAGTCAGCGGAGGCGACCTCTGTATAGCTTCAAGTGCTGTACGTGCTGAGGGCACCAGCTATGAGTATCTTCCGATGGGCTACCCTGCCGCCGCAGATTTTGACGTTACCTGTGCCCTTGCCGAAGCCGCAAAGGCTCTCTCATCTGATGAGCTTGGCAAACGTTATCATGTCGGCACAGTTCATTCAAAAGACAGCTTTTACGGCGAAGTTGAACCCGAAAACAGCCCTGTCAGCGAAAACATCAAAGAACGCTGGGGCGCATACCTCAAAGCAGGCTGCCTTACCTCGGAAATGGAGTGTGCAGCTATCTTCTCGGTAGGCATCTCAAGATGCGTCCGCTGCGGCGCTGTTATTACAGCTATCTGGAACGTTGAGCGTTCAAAGCAGGGCCTTGAAGATAACGTTAATGATGACACTACCAGGGGCATCACCTGTGCTGTAGATGCTATGAGGATACTGATTAAAAACGACAGGCTCAAATAACAGCCTGTATTATGAAAGGAAAGTAAAAATGCTCAAAAAAACACTTGCTGCCGTGCTGGCAGTAATAATAAGCGTCTGTGCGCTTGCATCATGTGCTGATAAGGACAGCTCATCATCGAACTCGTCCTCAAAGGCAAGCTCCTCCTCTTCAGGGGCGTCATCATCTGCAGCCGAGATACAAGGTCCCGGCGCTGCCGATACGACCGATACCTCCACCGAAGAGGTACCCGACCCTGCCCTTGTAATTGACGGTGAAAACGTTGATATCACCGATCTGACTATCTGCACTATTGACGGCAACGATATTGACTTTGATACATTCAGATATTACTATTACTATACTCTCGCTAAGTACACCTCTACCTACGGTGCTACTATGGATACCATAAAGGATACCGAGGGCGGCTTTGATCTTTTTCTGACAGATGTCATAACCGCTATCAAGCAGGAGTATGTTGCCCCTGCTCTTGCAAAGGAAAACGGTCTGGAGCTGACCGATGACGAAAAGCAGGAGATACAGGAACAGATCGAGCAGGCAAAGACCGAAGCAGGCGGCGAAGAGACCTTTAACGAGCAGCTGAAGTCTTATTACCTTACTCCCGAGCTTTTTGAAACTATGCTCACAAATGCAACTATCTACCAGAAGGTATATGATAATCTCTTTACTCATGAGGGCATTTATGCAACATCTCAGGAGGATTTCAGAAAGATCGTTCAGGATCCCGAGCAGTACTGCCGTGAGATCCATATAATGATACCATACTACGCACAGGTAGAGCTCGATGACAGCACAGCATCTACCTATGATTCTCTTTCCCTGTCCGAGAAGATCTACGCTAAGCAGGCAGCATATTACCAGCTTGACAGCGATGCTATCCAGCAGGCAAAGGAAAAATCAAAGGAGCTTGCAGAGTCCCTTCTTAAAGAAGCTCAGGAAACTGAGGATTTCGGAAAGCTTGTTGAAAGAGAAGGCTATGATATAGGTCTGGAGGATTCGACCAACGGCTATTATTTCACTCCTGATTCCACAGGCTATCCCACCTCGCTTATCGAAGCCGCTTTCGCGCTCGATGAGAATGAGATATCTTCTGACCTTGTAGCTGATGAGACCTATGGATACTTTATCATAAAAAGGCTCCCGATAGATATGGACTATGTAGAGAATAATATCGAATCTATGATCGAAAGCTATGATGCGCCTAATTTTGAAAAGATATATCAGGACTATATGTCAAAAATGAAAGTGACATATTTCGACCAGTGGGATAAGCTGACCGCTGACTCTGTATCGTAGTGGATAAGCTGAGATTTCTTGAGCTGTGTGAGCAGACCGCCGAGACCGACCCCGTAAGAGACAGTATAGGCACCCTCGGTGAGAAGACCCTGCACGCAGTTTTAAAAGCTTACTTTGAGCCGAACAGCGGCAACCGAGAAATAAAGCTCGGCAGATATGTTGCCGATATCGCAGGCGAAAACGGAATAATCGAGATACAAACAAGACACCTCTACCGTTTAAGAAGCAAGCTCGAAGCCTTTCTTGAATTTTGTGACGTTACGGTGGTCTATCCTCTTTGTGCCGAAAAATATGTCCGCTGGCTCGATATGGATACAGGTGAGCTCTCTCCGAGAAGAAGATCCCCCAAAAGGGCTAAGCCGCATGACATCTTCTCTGAGCTCGTAAACATCAAATACGTTCTTGATAATCCGCGTTTCACATTCTGCGCCGTTTTGATAGAGGCAGAAGACATCAGATACCTGAACGGCAGATCAAAGGATAAGAAAAAGGGCTCCTCCCGCTGTGACAGAGTCCCCCTTTCGCTTATTGATGAGCTTTGGCTTCGCTCTCCCGATGATTACAGGCAGTTTCTTCCCTCTTCCCTGCCCGAGCCCTTCACAGTTTTGCAGTATGCTAAGGCCTGCGGCATAAGCAGTGACCTTGCCCGCAGCGAGCTGAATGTGCTGTGCTATCTTGGCCATACAGAGGTAACACAAAAGCAGGGCAGCAAAAACCTATACAGAATTTTACCATCGAAAGGATAAGATAGATGAAAAAACTCAGAAGAGTAATATGTATGATGCTTTGTGCAGTGATGCTGATACCTGCATCAGCTGCCGAGGCTTTCAGCTTCACGCCTAAAAGAGATGAAAACGGCGACGGCACTATGGACGAAATGCACCTCTATTCCGAGGCCGTCTATATGGTTGATATGGATACCGGCGAGTCGATCGTCAATATCAACGGCAGCGAGGAAAGAACTCCGGCTTCACTTACCAAAATAATGACAGCAGCTGTCTTTCTGGATCAGTTCGACGGTGACGACCAGAAGCTGAAAGAGACCTATTATTCCGCGGGCACAGAAGCCTTTGACGAGCTGTATGATACTGGTGCCTCAACAGCTGATATCAGACCTAACGAGACCGTTAACTGTTATGACCTCTTGTGTGCTTTAATGCTCCCCTCCGCTTGTGAGGCAGCCAACATCATAGCACTTAACGTCAGCGACTCACTGCAGGGTTTTACTGACCTTATGAACAAAAAAGCTGAGGAGCTCGGCATGGAGCACACTCACTTTTCGAATGCCCACGGCATATTTGTTGAGCAGAACTATTCCACCTGTGAAGATATGGCTGCCCTTTGTATGTATGCCATGACAAAATATCCAGTTCTTAAAGACGTAGTCGCTATGCCCTCGTACCATATGTCCGAAACTGACGAGCACCCCGAAGGCACCGACATCTATAACACGAACCTTATGCTCTCGCCCTATTCAGATTATTACTATGATACCGTCAAGGGCATAAAGACAGGCACTCTCGACGCAGCAGGCCGCTGCCTTGCCTCCTACTGTGAGGAGGACGGTGTTTCTTACCTGATCGTCACAATGGGTGCGCCTATGGAAAAGCAGGAGGAGGATATCCAGCGCGGATATGAACAGCCAAACTCCCTTTATGCCTATGATGAGGTATATTACAATCTCTTAGACCATATCCACCTTTATGACTGGGCTTTCTCATCTCTCGTCTCAACAGATTTTGTAGATAAAAACAGCGAGATAACAGAAGCCAGAGTTGCCTACGGAGAGGATAAGGATTATGCCAATCTCAAACCTGCGCAGGGTTTCACAAGGCTGTGGCCTTATGATGTCCCCGTCAAGGACGTTGAAAAACGCATAACCGTCTACGATAACATCGTAGCCCCCGTTGAGATAGGTGATGTTCTCGGCAAAATGGAGCTTGTCTATTCGGGCAATGTAATCGCAACGATAGACCTCGTATCTACTACAAGGGTCGAGCGTTCAGCCGTTAAAACAAATGCAAAGATCGCAGGCTCATATTTCAGCTCGAAGATCTTTAAAAGAACAGGCGCCGTGATAATCGTACTTATAGCAGGCTACATAATCGCATTTGTTGTTATCGCACAGAAAAAATATCTTAAATAAAAAATGCCCGAGTTCTTTTCCTCGGGCAAAATTTATTTCTTCTCAGCTTCCTGTTCCTTTTGGAGAGCTTTTTGTTCCGGTCCATCATCAGTATCAAGCTCTTCATATTCGAGATTTACTTCGTTCACCTCATCAGCAGACGGTATAACCATTTTCTCAAGATCCTCAGCCGTCAAAGGCTTGCGCCTTTCAGGCTTTTTGTAGAGGTGCTCCACATCTTCCATATAGTAAGCCGTGTCAACAGGCAGCTTCTTCTTTTTGAGCCTTGCCTCAACAGCCTCTCTGACAAAGCTGTAGATCAGTGCGAATGTCGGCACAGCTATGAGCATTCCGATAAAGTTCCAGAGACTTCCGAAAAACAGGATAGATACCAGTACCCAGAACCCCGGCAGACCTGTCGAATCACCAAGTATCTTCGGTCCGAGGATATTTCCGTCAAACTGCTGAAGAATGATAATAAAGATCAGCAGTATGATCGCCTTCTGCGGACTGATTATCAGCATTAACAAGGTCGAAGGCACCGCACCTATTATCGGCCCGAAGAACGGTATAACGTTCGTAACACCGATAATAACACTTATCATAATGTTATACGGCATATTCATTATCGTAAGACAGATAAAGCAGATAAAGCCGATTATTATCGAGTCTATTATCTTTCCTACCAGAAAGCCAGAGAATACCGTGTTTATCCTGGAAGCCAGATGCATTATCTTCTCACAGGTAGACTTTTTAGTTGTCGATATCACTATCTTCTTAGCCTGCGCCAGGAACTTTTCCTTGCTGCAAAGCAGGTAGATAGAAATAATAAATCCGATTATAAAGTCTTTGATGACAGTGATGAAATCCCAAGCGCCCGAAAGAATATCCTCGAGCATAGGCTTAGCGTTTTCGTAAATCGTGTCAAAATCTGTCGAAAGCTCTTTAAACTTCTTGGTAACTGTCGATGCAGCCTTAGGGTAGTTTTTAAACAGCTTGTCTATCCAGCTCTGCACCTTGTCTGTAAGCTCTCCCCAGTTTCCGAATATTTCCTTGATAGAGTTTATGAGCTCAGGGATAACTATCCAAAGCAGTCCTGCCAGCACACCCAGAAAAACGATCGACGCAAAACTTACCGAACACGCTCTCAGCAGCTTGCCTCCGCCCTCTTTTTTATATATTCTCTTTCGCACGAATTTCTCAAAGTTCACCATCAGCGGATTCATCAGAAATGCGATAGCCAGTCCCCATATCACAGGCGATATCGCCGATACCAGCGAGGATATGATCTTCATTATCGTGCTGAATTTCAATACGGCAACAACCAGCAATACATTGACAGCTATGACCGCAGTTGCATAAAATGCTATAGTGGTGTATTTTCGGTTAGCTCTTATTTTCATAGCGCTTTCCTCTCAAAAATTTGCGTACCAAAGCGTATTTGCAGCCTTTCTGTACGTTTTAAAGTACTTATTATCATTATACAACATAATTTTTCTAATTGCAATGGTTTTTAAAATTTTTATTGAAAAACGCGATTTATTAAACTTATATTCATATAATATTTACCTTTTATTCTTTTATATGATTTGAAAACCTATTGACAAAATCCCAAAAACGCAATATAATAATTAACGAACTTAATATTTTAAATCCGATGAGCAAAGGTAAGTAGCTTTGAGGGAAGCTTTCAGAGAGTGCACGGCTGGTGTGAGTGCACAGCGGATATCAGAGTGAATGGATTTGTGAGGAGCGGTGTGAAAAGCGAAAGCTTAGTATCATTAGCCGAGTTTCCTGCGTTAGTGGACAGGATATTGATTTTGAGGAGCTCTTTCCGAGAATGCGTATCTGTGAGCCGACAACATTTGTCGGGAATTTGGGTGGCACCACGGTTCTATCGTCCCATAGCTGTAAGGTTATGTGATGACAGAACTTTTTTTATTGTATTTTTACCAAGGAGGTAATTTTTATGCTTTATCCTGAGATCGAAACCGTTAAGGCACTGTTTGAAGAATATGAGACCGTGCCTGTGTTTTATGAACTGCTTATGGACGCTTATACGCCGGTTCAGCTGTTCAACTGCCTGCATGAGGTCTATAACGACTGCTTCATTCTTGAATCAGTCGATAACAAAGACAAATGGGGCAGATACTCATATGTAGGTATCGACCCTTCTGAAGAATATATCCTGAAGGATCATGTTCTTATAGTCAAGAAAAAGGGCAAGGCTGATGAAGTGATAGAGAATGCTGACCCTATCGCTTATCTCACAGCTGTGGCTGAGGCTCACCGTTCACCGAGATTCAACAGCTATCCCAAGCTTACGGGAGGCCTTATCGGATTTTTCGCTTATGATATGATAAGGTACTATGAGAAAACTCTTACTAATGTTCCGACTGATGATCTCGGGCTCCCCGATGCTGACCTTCACCTCTTTGAAAAGATAGTCGCTTACGATCATCTCTCAAACAAGGCAGTTATCATACAGAACATCAACAAGAGCGACGATATCGCTGAAAAGTATGCAGAATGTGAGAAAACAGCTCAGGAAATAAGCGAAGCTCTCAGAAAATTCACACCTGCTCTCAAAACCGCCAAAAAGCTTGATGACGATGTTACAGTACGCTCAAACATCACAAAGGAGCAGTACATCGAAAACGTCAAGAAAGCAAAGGAATACATCAGAGACGGCGAGATATTCCAGGTAGTACCCTCTCAGAGATTTGAGATCGACTCCCCTCCCGACAGCTTTGATGTCTACAGAATGCTCAGGTCTACTAACCCTTCACCTTATCTGTTCTACTTCAAGCATAATGATTATGCAGTCGCTGGATCATCACCCGAAATGCTTGTCAGCGTTGAGCAAGGCTCAGTTATAACAAGACCCATAGCAGGAACTATCAAAAGGGGTATCACTCATGATGATGATATCAAAAATGAGCAGACCCTTCTCAACGATCCGAAGGAAAGAGCAGAACACACTATGCTCGTTGACCTTGGAAGAAACGATATCGGAAAGGTATCGGAGTTCGGCAGTGTTGAAGTTACCGACTTTATGATAGTAGAAAGATACTCTAAAGTTATGCACCTTGTTTCAAATGTAAAGGGTAAGCTCAGAGAAGACAAAAAGCCGCTCGATGCTCTTATGGCTGTATTGCCTGCAGGGACCCTCTCGGGAGCACCTAAGGTAAGAGCTATGGAGATAATCGATGAGCTTGAGACCTCAAAAAGAGGTCTATACGGCGGAACAGTCGGTTATATCGCGTTCGACGGCTCGATAGATATGTGTATAGCGATAAGGACCGTTCTTTTCAAAAACGGCAAAGCTTATGTTCAGGCAGGCGGAGGAGTTGTAGCAGACTCCGACCCAGAAGCGGAATTTGAAGAGTCCTGCAACAAAGCAATGGCAGTTATAAATGCCGTTAAAGAAGCTTCAAAACTTTGATAAACAGCAGCAGTCGTGAGTGAATGCGCATAGCTCCCGGCAAAGCAAAGACAGATAAGCTGCTTAATAATATTTAATAAGGAGAATTGTCATGGCAAAGGAGATCATTTTAACAGGAGACAGACCTACAGGAGCGCTGCACCTTGGTCATTATGTCGGTTCACTCAGGAAGAGAGTCGCAATGCAGGATACGGGAAAGTACGATACTTTCATTATGATAGCCGATCTGCAGGCACTGACCGACAACGCAGATAACCCCGAAAAGATCAGACAAAACATTCTGGAGGTAATGCTCGATTACCTCGCAGTCGGCCTTACACCCGACAAAACAACATTTCTCGTCCAGTCACACATACCTGCTCTTTATGAGCTTCCTATGTACTATTCAAACCTCGTTACGATGTCAAGGCTTGAAAGAAATCCCACCATCAAAAACGAGATCAAGATGCGTGACTTTGAAAGAAGCATCCCCGTAGGCTTTATGACCTACCCTATCAGTCAGGCGGCAGATATCACCGCATTCAAGGCAAAGTACGTTCCCGTCGGAGAAGATCAGCTCCCGATGCTTGAACAGGCAAGAGAGATCGTAAACTCCTTCAACAGGATATATAAGTGCGATATCCTTGTAGAGCCCGAAGCTGTTCTTCCTGACAATGCAACCTGCAACAGACTTGTCGGCATTGACGGCAACACCAAAATGAGCAAGTCTCTCGGCAACTGCATTTATCTCAAAGACGATGAGAAAACACTGAAGCAGAAAATAATGTCCATGTTCACCGATCCTACACACATCAATGTCAGCGATCCCGGACACACCGAGGGCAACCCCGTTTTCATTTATCTTGAAGCATTCTCAACTGATGATGACTTTGCAAACTTCATGCCCGAATACAAGAACCTTGCCGAGATGAAAGAGCACTATGAGCGCGGCGGTCTCGGAGATATGAAGTGCAAGAAGCTGCTCAATAACGTTATGCAGCAGTTTTTGGCTCCTATCAGGGCAAGACGTGAAGAGTATGAAAAGGATAAGGGCGAGCTCCTCAACATTCTAAAAAAAGGCACCGAAAGAGCAATCGAGGTCTCAAATGAGACAGTTTCCGAGGTGCGAAACGCTATTGGTATTAATTACTTCAACGATAAGACCTTTCTTGAGCGCTTCGTGAAGTAATATCAAAAATTCCCTGGGAGGGCGATCACTATGATACTATTGATAGACAATTATGACAGCTTTACCTATAATCTTTATCAGGCTATAGGCGTGATGAACAGCGAGATCACTGTTGCAAGAAATGACGAGATAACGATCGAAGAGATCGAAAAAATGGCTCCCGAGGCTATAGTAATATCCCCGGGTCCGGGATATCCTGTAAGCGCAGGCATTTCCGTTGAAGCAGTAAAAACATTCAGCGGCAGGATACCGATACTCGGTGTGTGTCTGGGGCATCAGGCGATAGCTGAAGCCTTCGGCGCTAAGATAACCCACGCCAAGGAGCAGCTCCACGGCAAGCAGACTGATATCAGCCTGAACACTGCAAACCCACTGTTCAGCGGACTGCCTTCAACAATAAAGGCAGCAAGATATCACTCTCTTATAATCGACAGTGTTACAATGCCTGAATGCCTGTCAGTAATAGCTACCGACAAAGACGCTCAGATAATGGCAATAAGACACAGAGATCACCCGACCTACGGCGTACAATTCCACCCCGAGTCGATACTGACTAAGGAAGCAGGTACCATAATAATAGAAAACTTCCTCAATGATATTGCAGGAATAAAGACATCAAAGTCAAAGGGTGCCTCTATCCCTGCCAGCGAGAGAGTTGAGCTCAAAAAATATCTTAAAATAGTTGCTGACGGTAAAAACCTTACCGAGGACGAAGCCTATAAGGCTATGGACATCATAATGTCTGACAGAGCGACCGAAGCGCAGATAGGCTCACTTCTCACAGCAATGAGAATGAAGGGCGAAACTATAGACGAGATAACAGGCTTTGCCAAGGTAATGCGTGAAAAAATGGCAAAGGTAAATGTTTCAGATGTGCTTGATATCGTCGGCACAGGCGGAGACCTTGCAAACAGCTTCAATATCTCAACTACATCCTCCTTCGTTATCGCAGCAGCAGGTCAGAGGGTCGCAAAGCACGGCAACAGAAGCGTATCCTCCAAGAGCGGCGCTGCCGATGTGCTTGAAGCGCTCGGCGTTAAGATACAGTCAACTCATGAGCAGGCAGAGGCATCGATCAATGATATCGGCATCTCGTTCCTGTTTGCACAGTCATATCACAGCGCAATGCGCTTCGTCGGACCTACCAGAGCACAAACAGGTATCAGGACAGTTTTCAATATCCTGGGTCCTCTTGCAAACCCCGCAAGAGCAGATTATATGATCCTCGGCGCCTATGATAAAGACCTGCTCGAGCCAATGGCAAAAGTTCTTATGAACCTTGGCATCAAGAGAGCATTCCTCGTTTACGGCAATGACAGACTCGATGAGATTTCCATATCTGATGCTACCACCATCTGCGAGATAAATGACGGAAAGCTCATAAAGTATGAGATCAAGCCCGAGGACTTCGGCTTCAGAAGAGCAAGACTTTCAGATATCGTCGGCGGTTCAGCTCTTGATAATGCTCAGATAACCCTGAACATTCTCAAAGGCATCGATAAGGGTCCCAAGAGAGATATCGTCCTGCTCAATTCAGGCTGCGCACTTTATGTCTGCGGCAAAGCCGACAGCATCGACGACGGTATAGCAATTGCCAGAGAAGCTATCGACAGCGGCAATGCGCTCAGAAAGCTCAATGAGCTTATAGAATACACTAACAGAGGAAACAAATAATGATACTCGATAAGATATGCGAAAAAAGACTCGAACAGCTGGAGCGGGAAAAAACAGCTGTAAGCCCTGCCGATATAAAAGCGATGTCCCGCGAGGCTGACCACTCCCCGATAAGCTTTTCAAAAGCGCTGAAGCAGGCTACTCTCTCCTGCATCTGTGAGGTTAAAAAGGCTTCTCCCTCAAAAGGACTGATAAGACCTGATCTCAGACCTGTGGAGATAGCCGTAGAATATGAAAAAAACGGTGCGAACGCAATATCCTGTCTTACAGAGGAGCACTATTTTCAGGGCTCATCAGCTTATCTTAAAAATATCCGCAAGGCTGTGAATATCCCGATACTCAGAAAAGATTTCATCATTGATGAATATTCTATCTATGAAGCAAGAGTCATCGGTGCAGATGCTATCCTTCTTATCGCAGGTATACTGAGCTCTCAGCAGCTCAAAGAATATGCCGATATCGCACATTCTCTCGGCTTGCAGACCCTTACAGAAGTCCACAATGAGACTGAGCTTGAAAAGCTCGGCGGCCTCGATACCGACTGTCTGGGAATAAACAACCGCGATCTTACAACATTTGATGTTTCACTTGAGACCACCGCAAAGCTTGCAGAGCTTACAAACTGTAACGTTCTCGTGTCCGAGAGCGGCATCAAGACAAATGACGACATGAAACTTGTTCGCTCATACGGCGCTGATGCCGTGCTCATCGGAGAAACACTTATGCGCTCTGATAATATCGGAAGAACGCTTTCAGCTCTCAGGGAGGGTGTCTGAATATGCTCGTTAAGATATGCGGCCTGAGAAGAGCCGAAGACATAAGCTATGTCAATGAAGCTCTTCCCGATCATGCAGGCTTTATACTGAGCCCAGGCTTTCGCAGGAGCATAAGCGCAGATCAGTTTTCAAGCCTCTCTTCCCTGCTGGATAAGCGCATAAAAGCAGTGGGCGTGTTCGTTGATGAGGATATCAAAAACGTCCTTGCCCTCTCAGATAAGCTCGATGTTATCCAGCTCCACGGAAGTGAAAATGCAGAGTATATCTCAAACCTGAGAGACAGTTTCAGCGGTGAGATATGGAAGGCAGTGAGAGCTTCATCTCCCGAAGAGATCGAGAGAGCCGATAAGCTCGGCGCAGATAAACTACTTATTGACAGCTATGTGAAGGGTCTGGTAGGCGGAACAGGAAAGACCGCCGATACGGATATAATCAATACAGCTGTCTTTGAAACACCTTTTTTCCTTGCAGGCGGAATAAGCGCCGAAAACGTCAGTGAACTTACATCGCTTACAATGCCGGTCGGCGTTGATGCTTCGGGCTCTGTGGAAACAGACGGTTACAAGGATAAAGATAAGATACTGACACTCGTAAAAACAGTAAGGAACTTAACTAATAGTGAAATGAGGGATCCCAATGAATGAGAAAGGACGCTTTGACATATTCGGAGGACAATACGTCCCCGAAACTGTCATGACCGCTGTACATGATCTGGAGGCAGCATATGACAGATATAAGGACGATGCACAGTTCAAGGAGGAGCTTTCTAAGCTCTACCGTGATTATGCAAACAGACCTTCAATGCTCTACTATGCAGAAAAGATGACTGAAGACCTCGGCGGACCTAAAATATATATAAAGCGAGAAGACCTTAACCATACGGGCGCTCATAAGATCAATAACTGTCTGGGTCAGGTGCTTCTTGCCAAGAAAATGGGCAAAAAGCGCATCATCGCCGAGACAGGTGCAGGTCAGCACGGTGTTGCAACTGCAACAGTCTGCGCCCTGCTGGGTCTTGAGTGCGAAGTATATATGGGCCGCACCGATATGGAAAGGCAGTCGCTCAATGTTTACCGCATGAATCTTCTCGGTGCTAAGGTAACAGGTGTTGACAGCGGAACCGCCACCCTTAAAGACGCTATAAATGAAGCTTTCCGTGACTGGGTCTCACATATCGACACTACCTTTTACTGCATAGGCTCTGTAATGGGACCTCACCCGTACCCGACTATGGTAAGAGATTTCCAGAAGATAATCAGCGAGGAGATAAAGTCTCAGCTCATGGAGCGTGAGGGCAAACTTCCCGACTGTGTCGTAGCCTGTGTAGGCGGCGGCTCGAACGCTATGGGTGCCTTCTATGATTTCATTGAAGACGACAGCGTTAAACTCATCGGCGCTGAAGCAGCAGGCCGCGGCGTTGAGACCGAAGACACTGCTGCAACTATGGCACTCGGTACACTTGGTATCTTCCACGGAATGAAGTCATTGTTCCTTCAGAATGAATACGGCCAGATAGCACCTGTTTATTCTATCTCTGCAGGCCTTGATTACCCGGGCGTCGGCCCCGAGCACGCTTACCTAAAAACAACAGGCAGAGCTCAGTATGTGCCAGTAAGTGACGAGGAAGCTGTCAAAGCGTTTGAGTACCTTTCAAAAACCGAGGGCGTTATCCCCGCGATAGAATCTTCTCACGCAGTCTGGGCAGCAATGCAGGCAGCTAAAAATATGACCAAAGATCAGATACTCGTTATAAACCTCTCAGGCAGAGGCGATAAAGACGTTTATTCAATAGCAAGATACAGAGGAGTTGATCTCAGTGAGCAATAGGATAGATACCTGCTTTGAGCGTCTGGCACAGGATAACAAAAAGGCGCTGATAACATTTATCACATCAGGTGACCCTGATATAGCATCAACAGAAAAAAACGTAATGGCAATGCTTGATAACGGCTCAGATATCGTTGAGATCGGCGTCCCCTTCTCAGACCCGATAGCAGAAGGTCCGACGATACAGAAAGCATCTCTGAGAGCTCTGAACGGCGGCGTCAACCTTGACGACATATTTGCAATGGTCAGACGCCTGAGAGCAAAAACCGATAAGCCACTCCTTTTGATGATGTATCTTAACACCATTTTCAGATACGGCACAGAAAAGTTTTTCTCTCTTTGCAAGGAAAACCAGATAGACGGCGTTATCGTTCCCGATATGCCCTTTGAAGAGCGAGACGAAATAGCCGCCGAGGCTGACAAGAACGGGATATACAATATTTTTCTGGTGTCACCCACCTCAAAACAAAGAGTAAAAATGATAGCAGAGGAATCTAAGGGCTTTTTGTATGTCGTATCCTCGCTCGGCGTTACAGGCACAAGAAAACAGATCAGCACTGATTTTACCGATCTCCTCTCCCCTATCAAAGATCATAAGACCGTCCCTGCTTGCATAGGCTTCGGCATTTCAGATCCGCAGCAGGCAAAGAAAATGGCTGCCTACGCAGACGGTGTCATCATAGGCAGCGCGATAGTTGACCTTTCTGAAAAATTCGGCACAGACGCATATAAACATATAGGTCAGTTCGTAAGATCAGTAAGAGAAGAGCTGGATAAAGAATAACAGCAAAAGGCAGCTGTCTGTAAAGATAGCCGCCTTTTTGTACGTCAATTTATCACCATTTTTTCTTCCCGGCCAAAACATAAAAAGCTCCCCCACACATTAAGAGTGAGGGAGCTTTTGCAGACTGTCCTGCCAGTCGAGGTGACGGGACTTGAACCCACGGCCTCTGCGTCCCGAACGCAGCGCTCTACCAAACTGAGCCACACCTCGAAAAGTACTATGATATTATATCACTTTATGTGTTCTTTGTCAAGTCCTTTTCTGTTTTTTCTC
>JAFUTU010000048.1 GCA_017484095.1 Ruminococcus sp.
GACAACTCTGTTGCCTATGCCCTGCTCAAGCAGTTCAACAGCGTGGAAGCCCATCTTTGTAGCTATGACTCTGTCTCTGATCGTAGGAGAGCCGCCTCTCTGAACGTGTCCGAGGACTGTAGCTCTGGTCTCGATACCTGTAAGGTCTGCAAGAGTCTTGGTTATGTAATCGGTCTTGCCGACGCCCTCTGCAACTACTACAACGAAGTGCTGCTTGCCCTCCTTAATAGCTTTCTGCATATTCATAGCGATAAGGTCAAGGTCATAAGGCTTTTCGGGAGTTATGCAAGCCTCTGCACCGACAGCAGCTGCAACGTTTATTGCGATGTAGCCAGCGTTTCTGCCCATTACCTCAACTACCGAGCATCTGTCATGTGACTGAGCTGTATCCTTAAGCTTGTCTATCATTTCCATAGCGGTGTTCATAGCTGTATCATAGCCTATAGTATACTCAGTGCAGGCAATATCATTGTCTATCGTTCCGGGAAGGCCTATACAAGGCACTCCCTGCGCCGAAAGATCTGCAGCGCCCCTGAAGGAACCGTCTCCTCCGATAACAACTATTCCGTCAAGTCCGAGCTCCTCGCACTTTTTCTTACCGAGCTTTACTCCCTCGATATCTCTGAACTCGGGGCATCTTGCAGTGTAAAGGCAGGTGCCTCCTCTCTGGATGATACCCGATACTGTTCTTGCGTTCATGTCGATATAATCGCCCTTGAGAAGCCCGTTATATCCTCTGAGAATACCGTAGACTTTCATTCCCTTTTCAAGTCCTGCTCTGCAAACTGCTCTGACAGCAGCATTCATTCCCGGAGCGTCTCCTCCGCTTGTCAAAACACCGATAGTCTTAGCCATAATATATTTCCTCCAATCGGGCATACCTGCCCGTAATCGTTTTTATACCCATATATCATAACACAAAGCCCCCGATATGTCAAGGGCTTTGCATTATTATTAATACTTTATTTAAACGTTTTCGTGCCTTTTATCTCACCGAGAACGCAGGAACGTTAGCTCCTTCCTCGGGGTCAGTGGGAACATCGACAGGCTCCTCAGCAGCTGTGGTTGTAGTGGTTGTTGTGGTTTCGGGAGCTTTCGTTGTCTCCTGAGTCTGCGGTTCAGGCTCAGGCTCATCTTCCTTAGTGGTTGTCTCGGTCGTTGTGGTGGTTTTCTTTGTCACCAGTGCCTTTGAGATATTTACGGTAAGGACTTCTCCCTTTTCGACGTTTATTGTCTGGCCCGGCTTTACGCTGGTGCTGTCTACATAACCGACAGCTGCCTTTTCGGACACGACGTCTACGACCTTATACTTGATATTAAGTGCATCAAGAGTTTCGAGATACTCCTTCTTCATAAGACCTTCATAAGCAGGCACGGGAACATTAGGTGAACCGCCGCTCACGACAAGCTCAAGCTCGGGCTTCTCGGAAGGATTATAGTATGTGTCAGGCTCGATTGACTGCTCCTTGATTATACCTCCGACCTCGTTTTCATTATAATAAAACTTTACTCTGATAGTAAAATCATTACCGAGCTGTTTTTCAACAGTAGCATATTCAAGACCGACAACATTAGGCATTATAGCTCCGCTTTCATCTATAGAGGCTGTAGTTGCCGCGGTAACACGGTTTTTATCATTGGAGTAGTCGTCTTCCTCCTCGGTGTCACCGGTATCTGCGATGGCAACAGACCTTGTACCTGTTTTGCCGTCATCGTCTGACGGACCTGCAAACAACTGATACAGCAGAAACATTGATGCTGCGAGCACCAATCCCAGAACTACCCAGCCGATTATCACAGCTGCCTTTGAGGTCTCCTTCTTTTCGGGTTCCTCACGGCGCTGTCTTACCTGCTTAGGCACGTGCTGAATGGGAATAGTCTGTGTCGAGCCCTTGGGGTGTTCGATATGGGCGGAACGCTGCTCGAACAGTTCGGATACGAACTCGGTAACGGTCTGTATCCTGTCCTCGCCCCTGACCCTCATAGCTCTTGACAGCACATTTGAGATATGCTGTGGGATCCTCGGGTTTACCTGTGCGGCATCTGCCATCGTATCGTTTCTGGTCCTTGTAAAGGCATCAAGAGGCATACAGCCTGTAAGTATCCTGTAGATAACGGCTGCCAGAGCATATACGTCGGTCCACGTACCCTGCCACTCCAGAGAGTTATACTGCTCGGGAGCGGTATAGCCGGAATAAAACTCGGGAGAAAGGCCGGTATCGGCAGTTCTTACAGAGCTTACGCTGAAACCTGTGAGCTTTAGCTCACAATCTGTGGTGACAAGTATATTCTCGGGAGATATACCTCTGTGGATTATACCTGCGTTATGGATTATCGAAAGGGTGGTGAAAAGTGGCATAAAGAGCTTTTTCACCTGCTCCCACGAAAGGAAGCCCTTATTTGACTGCAAAAACTTTTTCAAAGACACGCCCTCGACATACTCCAGTATGACATAGGTGGTGTTGTTCTCAGCAAAGATATCCTTAGCTGTAACGATGTGGTCAAGGTTCGTCATTCTTGACAGAGCCCTGTTCACATCTGCAAATTCGGACATAAAGGTCTTATACTTTGCCAGGCAGTCAGGGTTCGGTACGAGCTCCTGAGTCTGCCTGTTTCTCTCACACAGGGTATCGGGCATATATTCTCTTGCTGTACACTTGCACTTGCCTACGGTATCGTAGCAAATGTAGGATGCGCCCTCACCGTTGTATGAAAGCATTTTTCCGACTATATATCTGTTGTCAAGAAATGTTCTCGGTGCAAGGTATGACTGCAGATGCGGGATATCATCGGTATAGCCGCAATGATGACAGGCTCCGTCGGGACCCAGTTCATTCATGCAGCCCATGCACAGATTTACACTCGGCTCCATAACAAACTCCTTCTTCTGATAACGGAAAGCCGCTGATAACGGCGTTCCCTATAAATAATGAAAATATAAACATCACAAAAACAAGGGGTCTTCTTCCCTACCGCTATATATTATCAGCATTTCGGCAAAATGTCAAGAATAACCCCTGAATTGTAGATTTTATGCAATAATTTGTATTTGTTCTGTAACAGAAAAACAGCGCAGCATCAAAGGTCATTCGGATAAACGAGCTTTGACTCATACCCCTGATATTTGCCGTCGGTATCCGCTGCGATATCAAGGATCACGGCCTGACGGTCTCCGCTGTCGCTCTTGTACCAGTACCTGAAAGTATAGATCGTACCGTCCTTTGTATACTTTACGGCATACGGGTCGCTCTTCATCTCATCAAGGATATTATCGACATCGGTACCCTTGTTATACTTATCGAGATTTACCGCAGAGCTTCTTTTCTCACCGTTGATATTGTCCTCAATCGTTTTAAAATCGACGTATCTTACGCTCTTTATGTTCCCCTTCTTTGACTTATCGATAAAGATAGCCCACTCAGGGAAATTGATGCCTGAGGAGGTGATTTCATCCTCAGCTTCGACTATGAAATCAAATTCGACCGCCTTATTCAGGACGTTGAACGCAGATTCTTTCTTGAAATCTATCTCTGTTTTGGTCTGAGCCACTTCAGGTCTTGCGCCGATATACTCGGCAATGCTTTCTGCCTTTTTTGCGCCCTTAGACCCCGTAACAGATGCGATTATAACTATCGCCAATATAACAACGAGCACGGCAGCCACAGCAATTGCTATCAGCTTTATCTTGCCCGAACCGACATCAATTCCCTTTTTAACGGCAGCTGAGGACTTTCCCGAAGGAGTAACGTCTATAGCATTGGTTTTATCAGATATCCTCTTCCTGCGAAGGGCGTAAACATCATCAGCTCTGACCCTTGTTCCGCAGTTTTTACAGGTCTTGTCATTATCGCCCACAGGCTTATGACACTTTGGACACTCCATAGAGACTCCTCCCGAATTCAAACGTTTACCCCGCTATTATAACACAATTCGCACCAATTGTCAATCGGTGCGGCACAATGTCAAAAAGCCCCTGCGCAGAGGCAAGGGCTTTATTTAAAACGTTATCTGATCGGGGTCTTCAATGTCTTTGGCAAAGCTGCCTGCGACAGGTATCGTTTTGCTCTTATACTTTTTGAGCTCATCTGCTTTTTCATCACTGATAACAAAGGCGCGGTCTACCGTTACGCCCTTGGCTTTGAGCGTCATACACTGGACTCCTATGGTGTCTCTTGCCGCCTTCGGGAGGAGCAATGCGGTATTGAAGATCATTGCTCTGCCATTTGTGGTGCGAAGCATAAGGTTCGCATTCTCGGCAACATGGAAAACTCCGACGAGCCTGCTCTTTGCGCTGTAAGCATTTGCAAGCTTTTTTCGGTTCGTCTTGGTCTCATAAGCAGAGAGCGGCACCTTGGCTACCTTTCCGTTTTCAAAGCAGAAAAGAAGATAGCCCGAATAGTCGGTAGTTGCGACCATTGCTCTTACACTTTCTCCCTCATCGAACGAGAGAGCAGCAGGGATATAGTCTCCCAGTGCGCTTGCCTTGGTATCGGAAAAAGCAGAAGCTTTGGTCTTATACACAGTGGCTGCATTTGTAAAGAAGAGAAGGTCGTGCTTATTGGTCGCATCTATCTCCTGACTCTGGAAATCGCCCTCTTTGAACTTCTGGTCGCTCGCCATTCTGAGTGACTGCGGAGTACACTTTTTGAAGTAGCCGCTGTCAGAAAGGATGAACTTGCACTGATAATCGGGGACCTCTTCATCTACGCTCACCTCTTCGATATCGGTCTTATAGAAGAACTGAGTGCGCCTTGGCTGGCCGTATTTTTTGATGATATCTTTAAGCTCTGAGATTATGATGTTCTTGATCTTTCTGTCAGAGCCGAGAATGTCTTCAAGCTCTGCAATGTCTTTTTCAAGCTTATCGGTCTCTGCGGTGCGCTTGAGGATATACTCACGGTTGAGGTGACGCAGCTTGATCTCAGCGACGTACTCAGCCTGTATCTCATCGATGCCGAAGCCTATCATAAGGTTAGGCACTACCTCGGACTCTTCATCGGTCTCGCGGATTATCCTGATAGCCTTATCGATGTCAAGGAGTATCTTTCCAAGTCCTTTAAGAAGATGGAGCTTATCCTTTTTCTGGCGAAGCTCGTTCTCAGTTCTGCGCCTTACACAGCCCATGCGGAATTTTATCCACTCGCCGAGGATCTCATAAACGCCCATTATCTTGGGATATCCGCCGACTAAGATATAGAAGTTGCAGGAATATGAGTCCTGCAGAGGAGTGAGCTTATAAAGCTTCTGCATAAGCTTATCGGGATCAACGCCTTTTTTAACGTCGATACCTATTTTCAGACCGTTTATATCGGTCTCGTCTCTGAGGTAAGATACTTCTTTGATTTTGCCTGCCTTTACGTGAGCTATTATCTTTTCGATGATCGCTTCGACAGTTGTAGTGGCAGGTATCTCGGTGATCTCGAGGGTGCGTGAGGCTTTGTCAAACTGATACTTTGCCCTGAGCTTTACCGAGCCCTTGCCCGTTCTGTAAATACGGTCGAGCTCTTCCTCATCGTAAAGGAGAGATGCACCGCCCGGAAAATCGGGACCTTTGAGCGTTTCGAGAAGGTCAAAGTCTTTATTCTTCATAAGACCTATGGTGGATTCGCAGATCTCGGTAAGGTTGAAGGAGCAGACAGAAGACGCCATTGAAACGCCTATCCCGACATTTGAGTTCACAAGTATTGACGGGAACCTGACAGGCAGAAGAGTCGGCTCGGTAGTGGTATTATCGTAGTTCGGTACAAAGTCTACCGTATCCTTGTCGATATCGCCGAAGACCTCGGCGCAGATAGGCATAAGCTTTGCCTCGGTATAACGTGCTGCGGCGTATGCCATATCGCGGGAATAAGCCTTACCGAAGTTACCCTTGCTCATTACATACGGGTGCAGAAGAGATTCATTGCCCTGAGAAAGCCTTACCATTGTTTCATAGATAGCAGCATCGCCGTGAGGGTTGAGCCTCATAGTTGAACCGACAATATTTGCAGACTTTGTGAGCTTTCCGTTCAAAAGGCCCATTTTATACATAGTGTAAAGGAGCTTTCTGTGAGATGGCTTGAAGCCGTCGATCTCGGGGAAGGCTCTTGACACCAGCACGCTCATAGCGTAGGGCATATAGTTTTTTTCAAGCGAAAGGGTTATCCTTTCGTCCTGCACAAGACCTGCGCCCTCGATATAGGCGTCGGACTTCTTTTTTGCAGGCTGCTTGGGTTCTGTTTTCTTTCTAGCCATTTTATTCTATCCTTATTGTTAATTTTGGGCTAAGCGCACCATTCGGGGCAAACCCTGAAAAATCATCTGTTACCTATTCACTAATACCTGAAAAACGGCTCAGGAGATATCGGCAAATTCAAGATAATCTATACCGTTATTGGTGATGAATTCTTTTCTGCCCTGAAGGTCGTCGCCGAGGAGCATATCGAACATCCACTGGGTCTGCTCAATATCGTCGGGGTGTATTTTTATGAGGCGTCTTGTTTCGGGGTCCATTGTAGTAAGGCTCATCATATCGGCCTCGTTCTCACCGAGACCCTTTGAACGCTGAATGTCATACTTCTTGCCCTCGATCATTTTGAGTATCTTCGTCTTTTCCGCCTCGTCATAGGCGAAATACTTCTTGCCGTCGGAGGTGGTTATCTCAAAAAGCGGAGATTCAGCGATATACACATAGCCCTCTTCGATAAGGGTAGGCGTCAGTCTATAGAGCATCGTCAGTATCAGAGTTCTGATATGGAAGCCGTCAACATCGGCATCGGTACAGATAACGATTTTGTTCCACTTCAGGTTATTGATATCAAAAAGGGATATCTCTTTATTTTTGCCTGTTTTCACTTCAACTCCGCAGCCGAGGACTTTTATAAGGTCGGTGATTATCTCGTTTTTGAAGATCTTGTCATAGTCTGCTTTGAGGCAGTTGAGTATCTTTCCTCTTACAGGGATAACAGCCTGAAATTCGGCATTCCTTGCCATTTTTACCGAGCCCAGCGCCGAGTCGCCCTCCACGATGTAGAGCTCTCTCTGAGAAAGGTCCTTTGAACGGCAGTCTATAAACTTCTGGACCTGATTGGAAAGGTCTATCGTGCCTGCGAGCTTTTTCTTGATGTCTACCCTTGCTTTTTCGGCACGCTCACGGCTTCTCTTGTTTACAAGCACCTGCTCGGCTATCCTTACAGCTTCATCGGGGTTCTCAATGAAGTAGACCTCAAGGTTATGCTTTAAGAAATCTGTCATACATTCTTTTATAAATTTATTAGTGATAGCCTTCTTAGTCTGGTTAGCGTAAGAGGTCTGTGTTGAGAAGGAGCTAGACACAAGAACAAGACAGTCCTGAACGTCCTGGAAGGATATGGGTTTTTCATTTTTGAGATATTTATTGTTGTTTTTAAGGTAAGCATTTATCTGAGAGGTGAAGGCGCTCTTCACAGCGTCCTCTGGTGAACCGCCGTGCTCAAGGTAGCTTGAATTATGGTAGTATTCAAGGAACTCCACCTGATTTGAGAACGTGAACGCCACGGAAAGTTTTACCTTATATTCGTCCTTATCCTCACGGTCTCTTCCTTTTCTGTCGCCCGAAAGATACTGCACCGAAGTGAGGGTCTTATCACCTGCTATCTCGCGGACATAATCGGCAATGCCGTTTTCATAGAGATAGGTTTTCTCCTCGAACGAGCCGTTCTCTCTTTGCAGCCTGAGAACAAACGTTATGTTAGGGTTAACTACGGCCTGCTTTTTGAGAACGTCCTCATAATACTCGGGCTCGATGTCGATATCGGTAAAAACATCAAGGTCGGGCTTCCAGTGAGTGCGGGTACCCGTCTTTTTGCGGGTAACGTCCTCAGTCTTCAAACCGCCGATGTTCTTGCCCTTTTCAAAATGAAGGTTGAATTTTTTCTTATCACGGAATATCTCAACGTCCATATATTCAGAAGCATACTGTGTTGCGCAGGCGCCGAGACCGTTCAAGCCGAGAGAATACTCGTAATTGCTGCCTGAATTGTTATCGTACTTACTGCCGCCGTAAAGCTCGCAGTAAACTATCTCCCAGTTGTATCTTTTCTCGTTTTTATTATAATCAACGGGACAGCCTCTTCCGAAGTCCTCGACCTCAATCGACAGGTCATTATACCGGGTCACGATTATCTTGTCGCCGTAGCCCTCACGAGCCTCATCTATAGAGTTTGAAAGTATCTCAAAAACAGCGTGCTTACAGCCCTCAAGTCCGTCAGAGCCAAATATTACGGCAGGGCGCAGACGCACACGCTCCTCGTCTTTGAGAAGCTTCATCGATTCGTTATCATATTCTTGTTTTCTAGCCATATTGACCTTCCTTCGCACAAGATTTTCACATACATTGTATATCATAACACAAGATATGGTATTTTGTCAAGCGTTAAAGTTCAACAAAAGCATGAAAAAGAAGCTCTGCCGAAAGCAGAGCCTCTTTGCATAAAGTGTTTTAAGGAGATGTTATTATGACTATGTTCGTATCCGAGCTTGACCGCCGATTTTTCCGTATACGCTGCCGTGGTAGCCGGCGCAAGTCTGAAGCTGTTCTCTGTCAGGGTGTAATAAGACGACTTTTCCAGCCTTGCCGCGCCGAACCATTCATAATAGCCGATGTCTTCAAGCTCGGTTATATCATCGGCATCGTTCTCATAATACCTCCTGATGTCCCAGGTTGCATCAAAGTCCCAGACCTCACCGTCTATCTCTGCAACGTTCCAGACATGGCCTGAATCTCCGTCAAGGCTGTTCGCGTCTATCTTTGCACAGTCTATACCTGCCATATTGAAAAGCTGCTGCATATCTTTTTGTTCTCATAGATTTATTTTTACCTCACACAAATGCCCTGCCCGAACGGACAGGGCAATATAATGCTTACTGTTCGATTATCTCAACATCCTTTGGGTCGATAGGCTCTGCGTCCTCGGCAGCTCTTTTAACTGCCTCCTCGCCCGACTGTCTCAGCGCCTCCTGGATATCCTCTCCGAGAAAATCGGGAAGAGACATTCCTGCCTGCTTGAAGAGGTCATTGAGCGGAGGAACTGACTGCATAAGTCCGCTCAGAAAGTTAGCGGTGCTGCCCTTTCCGTCTCCGTTAGCGCCTGAATCCCAGACGGTGATCTTATCGATCTTAATGTTCTTGATAGCTTCTACCTGTATCTGAACAAGGGTCTCCAGTTTATCGGCAACGATGAGCTTAACTGCTGCATCGGCGTCTCCGCCTGCTGCATCAACGAGCTTCTTCATACCTTCTGCCTGCTTGGTAAGTATCTCCTGATTACCCTTAGCCTCAGCCTCCATCTTAGCGAAGATAGCGTCAGCCTCACCCTTCGCCTTGCGCCTTACTACCTCAGCCTGAGCCTCAGCCTCGATCTCAGCCTGCTGCTTTGAGATCTCTGCCTTGACGATGATGTCTGCGGTCTGAGTTGCCTTTTCGAGCTCTGCTCTTGTCATTTCGGCGTTCTGCTGAGCTACATAAGCTTCCTGCTTTGCCTTTGCGGCCTGAACTGCCTCGGCAGCGGTTGCCTGTTTGAGAGCTTCAGCCTCACGCTCACGCCTGAGAGCCTCAGACTGTGCTACCTCGATCTTAGCCTGGTTCTCACCGTCGATAGCCTTAGCATTAGCAGCAGCGACCTGTATACGCTGATCCTGCTGAGCGTTAGCCTGACCGATCTCACCGTCTCTGTGCTTCTCGGCAACGGACTTTTTAGCATCGTTGATAGCCTTTGCAGCTGCCTCTTTACCGAGGGCTTCCAGGTATCCCGACTCATCGGTGATATCTGTAACGTTTACGTTTATGAGTTTAAGACCGATCTTCTTGAGTTCGATCTCAACATTGTTTGAAACTGCAATGAGGAACTTATCTCTGTCGGAGTTTATTTCCTCAATATCCATTGTTGCGATGATAAGACGCAGCTGACCGAAGATTATATCCTTGGCAAGCTCCTGTATCTCGACCATTTTAAGACCGAGAAGTCTCTCTGCTGCATTCTGCATAACGCCGGGCTCGGTAGAGATACCTACAGTGAATCTTGAAGGAACATCGATACGGATATTCTGTTTCGAGAGAGCGTTTTTCAGATCGACATTGATAGAGATAGGTGTCAGGTCCATATACTCATACGACTGGATTATCGGCACGATGAACGCAGCACCGCCATGGATACACTTGGCACTTCTCGTCTGGCCGTTCTTGTCGGTGCCCACTTTACCGTAGATGACCAGCACCTTATCCGACGGGCACTTTCTGTACCTCGAAAGGATAGCCATTATCGCAGCGAAAAGAACAACTACGATAACACAAATGATAACAATTGTTTCTACTCCCATAGAAAACCCTCCTAAAAATTATTTTATGCTTTCATATATAACAGAGTTTTTATAGTAGATCACGGTGATCTCACCGCTTTTGACCTCTATATCACTGTAGCCTGCTTCCTCAACAAGGCTAAGAGCGAGGTTCACATCTGATCTTTTCCCCTCCTGTTGAGCTGTAAGCTCATCATACTTATCCTCCGGTATTTGCAAGAGAATATTGTCAGTACCGTCCTCAAAGACGACAAACCTTTCACGTTTTTCATTTGTACACGTAATGTAAGAGCTGAGAGTTATTTTTCTCGGGGCTCTGAGGTCGCTCCTGATGTTTGAGATCGCTCCCAGTCTCAGGCTGATAAATACCGTCAGACTTATCAGCACAAAGAGATATATCATCACAGTCGCTATAGAGGTACCCTGCTTGCCCTTCCAGGTTTTTGAAACGTATATGACAAAGCATATCGCAGTAAGTATGAGTATCGTAAGCGATATTATATTTGCAGACAGAAAGCCCTCTACTGTTTTTTTACCGCCAAACAGATCAGCCCTATCCTTTGCGCCGGTCGATATCCACATTGAGACCAATATCGGAGCAAAGAATATGAAAACCCAAAGCTTTACCTTGTTCGACATATGCCTCTGCTCGGATAATGAGTCAAATACCCCTTTAAACTGCTGCCCCGTGTTTTCATCATACAGTTTCAATCATTATCACTCCGATCAAACATTAGTCTTTTGGTCATAAGACACGACACAAAGCGTTCTTTTGCCGCAGTGCGGACATTTAAGATACTTATCCTCACCATAATAACCCACAACCAAAAAGCTATACCACTTTCCCCTGAATCTTTTGCCGCACTTTTCACACGTATACACAGTCTTTGACATATCGCTCGCAAATATAAAGGCAAGCAATGCTATAGGCGGTACCAGAAATAAAAGGGCAAGTATCTGTCCTGCTGTGATGTTCATAATATCACTCCTCTTCGGGTTCAACTATCAATGTATCGCCCGAAATATCCGTTACCCTGACGCGAGAACCCGTCGGCAGCAGCTTTGAGGTCGAATTTATTGCGTCGGCTTCAAAAAATCTGCCGTTGACTGTTACATTTATTTTTCCAAAGCCCTGATTCTTGGGAGGACAGGGTATGTAAACTGTGCCGATCTCTCCGATCGCGTTTTTGAAATCTACCGTGCCGTTTTCCTGGAGCCTCTTTGAAAGCTGTATTATCTTCGCGAGCAGCAGCATCGTCAAAAAGCCGAGCACCGCAGCTATTCCAACTGCAAGACCGTTAGGCACCTTTGCACCTACAAGCACTATTCCCGACCAGCCGAACACTGTAAGGAACGCTACCACGGTCTGAAGTGTGAACATTCTCATTGAGGTGAAATCCGAAGGGTCTCCGCCGTCAATATCATGTCCGTGCCCTATATCCGCGTCATGACCATGGCCGATATCAAGCCCTCCGTGTCCGATATCAAGCCCTCCGTGTCCGATATCCAGTCCTCCGTGGCCGATATCCAATCCGCTGTGATCGAGATCTAGCCCTGAGGTATCGCTGAAATCATGACCTGCTCCGCCGTCGTGACCGCCCAGCATAGCAAAAAACGTCTGCAAAAGCAGTATCAAGGTCGAAGGTACAGCTATACAATACAGCACCTTTAATATTGATGATAATCCTTCCCACCATGCACTCATATCGGTCTCTCCTTTCTCCACTTACAGATAACGTAAGTATCATTTACATAGAGTATATACCATTTGTTCGGTTTTGTCAAGTGTTTTTTTGATGTTTTTTCATTTTTTCAAACGTTTTTGGTAAATATCAGTTCCGTTTGTTAAATTTCTGTAAACCTATTGCATTCAAAAGTAAACTGTGTTATAATTCACGTAAGTAGTATTTACTTGCCGAAAGGAGGATAATTATGGACAGTGTAACGCTCGGAAAAAAGATAAAAGAGGCTCGCCTGAAAAAGAAGCTCACTCAGAACGAGGTTGTAGGTGATTTCATCACCCGAAATATGCTGAGCCAAATAGAGAGCGGTGCTGCGAACCCGTCGGTAAAAACTCTGGAGTATTTATGCAAGGTGCTGGAGATACCGCCGAACCAGCTTATAGACGAACAGACTTCCCCGACGGCAGGTGAATATGCTCAACTGAGAGATGCTTATATAAAAGGAAGATACGAGAGCGTGATCGATGCTGATGATGCTGAAGGCTTTACCGATGAGCTTGACGCACTTAAAGCAAAAGCCTACATGAAGCTGGCCGAAAGGTTTTCGCTTTCAGAAAAGGCTGAGGAGCTGCAACGGGCGATAGAATACAGCCGAAGAGCTGCCGAAGAAGCTGAAAAAGGTATATTTGCTGACAGCTCTGTCAAGGAACAGGCACAGGAGCTTATAAAAAGCTGCGCAGCAAAGCTTTCGGAGTTTTATGCAAAGATGATATAACGGCATCTCAATGATGCCGTTTTTTTGTGTGGATTTTTTTCGTTCACCCGCCCTTGACAAATTCTATAACAAGCGTTATAATACATTTGTTATATAACAAATGCAATAGAAACGGAGGTGTAATATGCCGCCCAAGCCAAAGATCACAAAGGATATGATAATCGAGGCAGGATTCGATATTGTCAGGAAAGAGGGAGAGCAAAGCCTTAATGTTAGGAGAGTTGCCGCTGAACTTGGCTGCTCCACTCAGCCTGTGATGTACCATTTCAGTACGGTGAACGAGCTTAAAAGCGCTGTTTATGAGTATGCTGACAATTTTCACACCGAATACATACTCACGCCTGATGACAGTATTGAGGATAAATTCCTGAGCATAGGGATAAAGTACATCAGGTTTGCGTTTGAAAACAAACACCTGTTTAGGTTTATTTTTCAGTCGGATCATTTTCAGAACATGGGTCTGCGGGATCTGATATATTCCGACTACAGTCTGCCTGTGATAAATCCTCTATGCGAAAAGACGCGGCTCTCGGAAAATCAGGCAAGAGATGTTTTCGGTTCTCTGTTCATATGCGCTCACGGAGCTGCCGACCTGCTTGCAAACAACTCACTTGAATATGACGAGGAGTATTTCAAGAGGCTTCTGAAAAACACACTGAACGGACTTGTCACGGTAGCAAAATACGATATACGATCGACAGATCAGATAGATGGGGGAAAGATACATGGAAACTGTTGTTAAGATCAGCGGACTTGTGAAAAGCTATAAAGAGCTCACAGCTGTCAACGATCTCGACCTAGAGATAAAGGAGGGTGAGGTATTCGGTCTGCTGGGGCCTAACGGCTCGGGAAAATCGACTACGATAAACTGTCTGCTGGCACTTCTGGATCTCGACAAGGGTGATATCGAGATATTCGGAAAGAAAATGACGCCCACCGCCTATGACATCAAGAAGGATATAGGCGTGATAATGCAGAATGTTGCGGTATTTGAAGAGCTGACGGTATATGAGAATATCGACTACTTCTGCGGACTGTACATCACAGACAAGGCAACAAGAAAGCAGTATGTTGATGAGGCGATAAAGTTTTCGGGGCTTGAAGACTTTGTCAAGTTCAGACCGAAGAAGCTTTCGGGCGGTCTGCTGAGAAGACTGAACATCGCCTGCGGGATAGCTCACAAGCCAAAGCTGATAATACTTGATGAACCTACCGTTGCTGTAGATCCGCAATCAAGAAACAAGATACTTGAAGGGATAATAGAGCTTAACAAAAACGGTGCGACTGTGATCTACACCTCTCACTATATGGAAGAGGTAGAACAGATATGCTCACGTATCGCTATCATCGACAAGGGCAAGAAGATAGCTGAGGGCACCAAGGAAGAGCTGAAGAAAATGGTCAAGAATACCGAGACGATCACTATCCTTGCGTGCGAAATGGAAGGGAGCCTGCTCGGTGAGATAAATGAGCTGCCCCATGTGATAGAGTCGGGGCTTGAGGATAAAAAGCTAACTGTTCACTTCTCGGGCGGAAAGCACAATCTGCTGAGAGTGCTCGACTGCCTGCAAAAGCATGATGTTTCCTTCGGAAGAGTTTATTCTGAGCTGCCGACCCTCAACGATGTGTTCTTAGAGCTTACGGGAACTGCTCTGAGAGATCAGGAGGGCTGATATGTTTTTACATAATCTGAAATATGAGATGCTCAGCTCATTGAGAGTGAAAGAGGTCATCATATGGCTGATAATCTTCCCTATCGCACTGGGCACCTGCTTCAAGGTGGCGTTCTCTAGCGTTTATGAGAACACAATGGTCTTCGAGACCATAGATGTAGCCGTTGTTGAGGAGACAGACGAATTTTCTGCTCAGATGTTCAGACAGGTGATCGGCGATGTTAAAATGGAAGACGAGCCGATGTTCAAGGCGAAATACACCACCAAAGAAAAGGCTCTGAAGCTCCTGGAAGACGATAAGGTGAGCGCCGTTATCTTCGAGGGAGACCCGTTTGAGGGCTCTGGCTTTTCGATGAAGACCGCATCAAACGGCCTGAAGGCTACGATAGTACAGTCGTTCCTCGATCAGTATTCACACAACATCGAGCTTATTATGACGGCTGTTACCGACAGCGGAAGCGGTACATATGAAGATGTACTGAGCACTCTTTCGGCTGAGGTGAACAGCGTGGCCAAAAAGCAGATGACCCACGGCAACACCGATATGTACGTGCAGTACTTCTACAACCTGCTGGCAATGGTGGCGCTTTACGGCTCGCTTTCGGGTCTGCATATAGCTATAGGCGCTCAGGCTAATCTGTCAGCTCTCGGCGCAAGGAGGAACGTCTCCCCTACACCTAAGTTGATACAGATAACTGCATCACTTTGTGCTACATTTATACAGGAGGCGGTATGTACAGCGGTCGCTGTGACGTATACACATTTCGTGCTTGGGATAGACTACGGAGACAGACTCGGCTTCGTATATCTGGCTGCGATAATTGGCGGCTGTCTGGGAGTATCGCTAGGATTTATGGTCGGCTCTATCGGAAGAATGAGCATGGGCGCAAAGAACGCTATCTGCAACGCAGTGTCACTGGGGCTGTGTTTTTTCAGCGGACTTATGGACGGCAATATGAAGGCTAAGGTCGAGCTGAGCGCACCGTGGTTCAACAAGATAAATCCTGCAGCACTGATATCTGACAGCATTTACTGTCTGAATGTATATGAGGACCTTTCAAGGTATTGGGAGAAGATAGTATCGATGATGATTGTTGCAGTCGTGCTGACTCTTCTTGGATTTCTTATGACAAGGAGGCGCAGATATGCAAGTGTTTAAGCTTTTTTTGAAGATACTGAAAAAGAGGCTGGCGCCTGCCCTTCTGTTTACGGGCATCTTCATATTGATACTGGCGTCTATTTCGGCAAGCTCGTCTCAGAGTGAAACATACGAGCCTTCAGAGCTGCGCCTTGCGATCTTCGATGAGGACAACACCGAGGCGAGCAAGCTGGCGATAAAGTACATCTCCAAAGGAAACGAGATCATAAAGATAGACAATGACGACGACAAGCTCCTTGATGCGCTTTATTACACGACTATACACTATTCTATAACTGTTAATAAGGGGTTTGAAGAAAAGCTCTCACGCGGGGAGACTGATGACCTCTTCACTGTAAAGTTCGTTCACGAGAACTACTCAAACGCCCTTGCCGACAGCAAGATGAACGAGTATGTCAAGACTGTATCAGCATATATAAAGATCGGTCAGGACATTGAGACTGCATCAAAGTCAGCAGCTGATACGCTTTCAAAACATACAAAGGTCACTTATCAGCAGGATACAAAGTCTGCCGATGAGATAATGGCTATGTTCTTCCAGTATCTGCCCTATGTGCTTTTCTCGGCTATAATATCTGCACTGGGACCTGTGCTGATAGTTATGGAGCGCAAGGAAGTGAAAGACAGAACTCACTGCTCTTCGCTAAAGCCATCTAACGAAACACTTGGAAAGCTATTGGGCGCAGCAGTATTTGTGGCAGCAGACTGGGCAGTGTTTATGATCGCAGGAACTGTTATATCGGGCAATTCATATGCGGGCAAAGCGCTCTATGCGGTGGCAAACTCAGTAATCTACGCACTGATCTCGGCAGGGATAGCTCTGCTGGTAGCTACGCTGGTATCTAATGATAACGTGCTCAATGTCATCATTCAGGTGTTCGGGCTGGGTTCAAGCTTTTTGTGCGGTGTGTTCGTTCCGCAGGAATTTCTCGGAAGCAGAGTTCTTACAGCGGCAAAGGTGCTGCCTGCATACTGGTACATCAAGGCGAACAACTCGATATTCTCAATGTCAGACGTTGTGTTCAGCAAAACTGAGATATTGAAATGCTTCTGCATTGAAGGAATATTTGCTGTTATAGTTTTTGCGGCGGCGTTCACTGCGGTGAAAATGTCACGCAGGAGCAAGAAAATGTAAACTTTTTATTAATCCCTTGAAATAGGGGGATTTGTGTGTTAAAATCAATAGTGTTGAATAGTCACGGTAAACACTATGACCGAGAGAGTAAGCCGATCTGTCAGGATCTCAGAGAGGAACGCATTTGGCTGAAAGCGTTCTGTTCCGATATCTGCCGAAGTTCACTCGCGAGTGGTTCTGCTGAAACCGCAGTAGGCAGAGACGCAGTGTCTGCGTTAAGGACAGAGGAATGTTGGTTCCTTGGTGGGTGGTAACAGAAACGATCACACGGTTCTGTCCCGACAGGTTCGGGGCAGGACCTTTTTGTTTTTAAGATTCTGAAAGGAAGGTCATAAAATGAAAGAAGAGCTCAAAAGCATTGAACAAAGAGCACGCGAAGAGCTAAGCTCTGTAAAGGACGTAAAAATGCTTGAGGATTTCCGCATTCGCTTTTTAGGAAAGAAAGGCGAGATAACTGCCATACTCAAGCAGATGGGCAAGCTGTCTCCCGAGGAAAGACCTGCTATGGGTCAGCTCGCAAACAAGATAAGAGAGAACATAGATAATGCTCTCACCAAGAGAAAGGAAGAGCTGAAGGCTGCTGCCGAGAGCCAGCGTCTGAAGGCTGAGACACTTGATATAACTCTCCCGGGAAAAGCAGCAAGGATAGGCAGACCTCATCCGCTGAACGCAACTCTTGAAGATATCGAGGAGGTCTTCCTCGGTATGGGATTTGATATCGTGGACGGACCTGAGGTAGAGAAGGACTATTACTGCTTTGAAGCTCTCAACATGCCAAAGCACCACCCTGCAAGAGACACACAGGATACTTTCTATATAAATGAGAACGTTCTGCTGAGAACTCAGACCTCTTCTGTACAGATAAGAGTTATGGAGAAGAAAAAGCCTCCGATAAGGATAATCTCTCCCGGCAGGGTCTATCGTTCAGATACGGTCGATGCTACACATTCTCCTCTCTTCCACCAGATAGAGGGTCTCGTTATCGACAAAGGTATCACTATGGCTGACCTTAAGGGAACACTGGAGCTTTTGATGAAGCGCCTTTACGGAGAAGAGGCAAAGGTTCGCTTCCGTCCTCATCACTTCCCTTACACAGAGCCTTCGGCTGAGGTAGACCTTATGTGCTTCAACTGCCACGGCAAGGGCTGCTCGATGTGCAAGCAGGAAGGCTGGGTAGAGCTTCTGGGCTCGGGTATGGTACACCCGAAGGTGCTCGCAGACTGCGGTATAGACCCTGAGGTATACAGCGGCTTTGCTTTCGGTATAGGGCTAGAGCGTATCACTATGGGACGCTACAGCATCAACGATATGAGACTGCTGTATGAGAACGATATGAGATTTTTAGAGCAGTTCTGAGGGAGGTAAGTATAAATGGATCTATCAATGAGATGGCTGGCAGACTATGTTGACTGCGATATGCCTATAAAGGATTTTGTTTCGGGTCTGACGCTCTCAGGCTCAAAGGTGGAGTGCTACAGCGAGGAGGGAGATTATCTCTCAAATGTTGTGGTAGGACAGGTAAAAGAGATAGAACGCCACCCCGATTCTGACCATATGTTCACAACGCAGGTCGATGTCGGAGAGGACGAGTTCGTACAGATAGTAACGGGCGCTCAGAATGTGAATAAGGGTGACTTTGTGCCTGTTGCAAAGCATAAGTCAACCGTTCTGCATGAGGGCAAGCCTGTAAAGATAACAAAGGGAAAGCTCAGAGGTGTTGCTTCAAACGGTATGCTATGCTCGCTTGAAGAGCTTGGCCTCACAACTCATGACTTCCCGTATGCTATCGAGGACGGTATATTCATTCTCGGTGATGACTGCGACAGGACTGTAGGTCTTGATATCAGAAAGGCTATCGGATTTGACGACACCTGTGTTGAGTTTGAGATAACATCTAACAGACCAGACTGTATGTCGGTGATAGGGCTTGCAAGAGAGACTGCTGCGACATTTAACACAGAGCTCAGGGTAAAGAAGCCCGAATACAAGGGAGTTAAGGGCAATATCCACGATGTTCTCGACGTTAAGATACACAATACTGATCTGTGCAAAAGGTACATCGGCGCTATTGTTAAGAACGTAAAGATAGAACCATCCCCGCGCTGGCTGAGGGAAAGGCTCAGGGCATCGGGGGTACGTCCGATAAACAATTTTGTTGACATCACAAACTATGTTATGCTGGAATACGGCAGACCTATGCACGCATTTGACCTCAGATATGTTGAGGGCGGACAGATAAACGTCAGAAATGCAACTGAGGGCGAAAAGATAACCACCCTTGACGGTGTTGAGCGTGAGCTCTCTCCCGAGATGCTCGTTATCGCGGATGCTAAGAAGCCTGTTGCTGTTGCAGGTGTAATGGGCGGCGAATACAGCGGTATAATGGAGGATACGACCACAGTTGTGTTCGAGTCTGCATGCTTTGACGGAGCATCGGTAAGAACAACTGCAAAGAAGCTCGGAATGAGAACTGATGCTTCTTCAAGATACGAAAAAGGGCTTGACCCGCACGAGTGCTATGAGGCGCTTATGAGAGCGTGCCAGCTGGTAGAAGAACTTGGTGCAGGCGAAGTGCTCAGCGAATACATTGATGAGAACTACCAGAGCGAAGAGCCTGCAAGCGCTGAATTCTCTGCTGAGTGGATAAATAATTTCCTCGGCACAGATATTCCCGAGGCTGAAATGGTAGAGTATCTTGAAAAGCTCGGCTTTAAGGTCGAGAACGGAAGGGCTTATGCTCCGTGGTTCAGGATAGATATCGGAGTTAAGGCTGACATAGCGGAAGAGGTCGCAAGGCTTTACGGCTACAACAAGATACCTGACACTATCATCAACGGTGTTGCCGAGGCAAAGCTGACCGATGAACAGAAGTTTGACCGTGAGCTCAGAAGAGCTATGATATCTCTGGGACTAAACGAGATATCAACGTTCTCGTTCATCTCACCAAAGTATCTTGACAAGATAAACCTCCCCGAGGACAGCAAGCTCAGAAATGCTGTGAAGATAATGAACCCTCTCGGCGAGGACACAAGCATAATGAGAACTACTATCCTACCCTCTCTTATGGAGGTGCTTTCCAGAAATAATAGCTACAGAAATCCTGAGAGTTATGTTTTTGAGCTTGGAAACGAGTATATCCCTGTTGAGGGAGAGGAGCTTCCGATAGAGCCTTCAAGACTTGTATTCGGCTTCTATGACACTCAGACTGATGCAGATTTCTTCGACCTCAAAGGAATAGCTGAGGGCGTGCTCGATAAGCTCGGCGCTTCAAATGTTGAGTTTGAAAGGCCGTCAGCTGACTGCATTTTCAATGAAGCTGCAGCTTTCCACCCGGGAAGAACTGCTGTGATACTCGTAAATGGCGAGCAGATCGGCATTATTGGTGAGCTTCACCCGAAGGTGCTTGAAAACTACGGCATAGCTTCAAGGGCATATGCAGGAAAGATAAATGTTCCCGAGCTGAGAGCACTTTGCAGCACACAGAAGACCTACAAGCCGCTGCCTAAGTTCCCTGCTGCAACCAGAGATATCTCTGTTGTTTGCAATGACAATGTTCCTGTGGCTGAGCTTGAAAAGGCTATCAAAAAGGCAGTGGGCTCGATACTTGAAAAGGTCACCCTGTTTGATGTTTACAAGGGAGAGCAGATAGAAGAAGGTAAGAAGTCGGTATCGTTCTCAATATCTATGAGATCGCACGATGCGACACTGACCGATGATCAGGCTGATAAAGCAATGAGTAAGGTAACTGAGGCGCTGTCAAATCTCGGTGCAGAAAGAAGAGCGTAAAAAATCGTACTTGAAAATTGTGCAGAATGTCTAAAATTTTTATTTACCCCTTGTTATTTCGGAATAAATGGGTTATACTAAGACAAGAGGCGTTAACGCCGACATAAAACTAGTCGCAAAAGCATACAATTGAAGAAGAGGACGAGCCTTCGGGCAGCCTCCTACTTCGACTTCTAAAAGGGGCTTGATACTATGTACGAACAGACAATGGAATTTTCCGTCCAGAGAGACAAGGAAGCAGAGCTCAAGAAGAATCTGACTGTTATCTATGATGCTCTGAAGGAAAAGGGCTACAATCCTATAAATCAGATAGTCGGTTATATACTGTCGGAGGACCCGACCTACATAACCACCTACAACAACGCCAGAAGCCTTATCAGGCACATTGACCGCGATGAGCTTTTACAGGCGCTTGTTAAGGCATATCTCGAATCATGATGATCTCTCCCCTGTCGGCAAGGCAGGGGAGATTTTTTTGCATAACTGCTTTTTTTGAGGAAATACTATTCCCGAAAGAGAGGTATGCATATGAAAAAACAAACGATTGCAGCTATTCTGGCGGCAGCAGCATTTTTAAGCGGCTGCGGAGGAGCGATGAGCGGAGGAGATGATCTTTCTCAGGCAGTGGTGGAGGAACTCAAAGCGGAGACCGCTGACCCAAGCCAGCTGTCACATGAGAAGATCGGATACGGACAGGGCGTGGAAACTGATGAATATAACTGCCCGATCGGTGCGATAAATGCGCAGCAGGAGTACGGAGATCTCGGTCTTGTTGCACTTGGCAATGATGACAAGATAAGGCTGACCTTCGATCAGGGTTACGAGAACGGATACACCGCAAAGATACTTGATACTCTGAAAGAGAAAGATGTGAAGGCAACATTTTTTGTGGTGCAGGATTATGCCGAGAAAAACCCCGAACTGGTGCAGAGAATGATAGACGAAGGACATACTGTCGGCAATCATTCAGTGAACCACTTATCAATGCCTGAGCTGGACTATGACACCTGCCGCAAGGAGATACTGGGATTTCATCAGTATATGCTGGATAATTATAATTACAAGATGACTCTGTTCAGGCCGCCAATGGGGGAATTCTCCGAATACTCGCTCGCTGTGACTAAGGAATGCGGATACAAAACTGAGGTGTGGAGCTTTGCCTATGCAGACTGGGATACTGATGCTCAGCCTGAGCCTGACACAGCACTTGATAAGATAGTGTCAGCTGCACACCCGGGGGCGATCTATCTTCTGCACAGCGTTTCAAAAACGAATGCGGACATTCTCGGACAGGTGATAGACGGCATAAGAGCAGAGGGCTTTGAATTCAAATAAGGTAAAAGCAGGAAGCCGAAAATAGCTTCCTGTTTTTGTTATGTGTTGCCTGTGTGATGATACAGATACATTTTTATTACATTTGTACAATTATAAAGGTTTTCAGACGCTAAATTGTAACCTTAAAACTGTTGACATTTTGTTAAATGTATGTTATATTTTATCTGTAAAGCCGTAAATATAGTGGCTGATATACGTATATAATTATGAAGGCAGATAAATGCCTTCCATTGTTTGAAAAAAATGAATGTTCTGAGTGATATTCAAGTGTAAAGTAAGGAGGAGTACATATGGTAAAGACCAAGGTTTTGACGCCCGTACTTGCCGGAGTTCTCGGAGTTTCCGTTGCAGGCTCTGCTGTTGGTTATGTTCTGGTAAATAAGGACAGTGACAGCGATAAGGACGGTGCAAATGCTAAGAGCAAAACGACTGTCGTAAGCCCTGTTGACAAGATATCTGACGGCGGCGGACTTGTTCCCGGATTTTCGGGCACCAACGCAGAGGAAGCTATAGAGAATGCTGAGGCTGCTATCAAGGGTGAGCTTGATTTTGCTTATGACGCAAAGATGAAGCTGACCTTCGGAAGCCAGTTCAATGAGCTTGCAGGCACAGATATCGGAAGCATCGGCTTCACAACAAGCACTAAGCAGAAGGGCGATCAGGCTGCTGCTGATTTTGGGGTAAGCTACAACGATAACGATGTTGTATCGCTGAACACTGTTTATGACAGGACCTCTAACAATGTATATCTCCAGGTACCTCAGCTTTCTGATGACTACCTGATGATGAACGTTGACGAGTTCATGGAAGAGGTCGGTTCTCAGTTCGATGCATATTCCGAGGCATATGATATTGATTCTCTGCTCCAAGCCGGAGAGTCACTGAACTTCGACGAAGAGGCTATCGCAGAGGATATACAGGGTTACATCGATGCATTTGTTGAAGAGATACCCGATCCTAAGGACGGCGAAGATCAGAGCGGCGATGTTGAGGGTTATGACTACACCTACACAACCAAGAGCTACACTATCACAGGAAATGATATGTACAACATGATGAAGGCTGTAGTTGACAGAGCTAAGAGTGACACTATACTGTCTGATATATACGATCAGTTTGGCGGTGCAGATCAGCTCGGCGCTTCATATTCTGAATTTATCGATCTGTATGCAGGCGAGCTTGACGAACTGAGCGGCGTTACTGAATCGATCAGCTTTGATGTTTACTACAATCAGGATATACCTGCAGGTGTAAGCTTTGAGCTGGACGGCGCTAAGTTTGAACTGAAGACTGTTCTTACCGAAGCTGTAACGGCTGTTGACATGGAATTCTCGGCTGACGGTCAGGGTATGTATCTTAACGGTTCTGCTGAGACTGACGGCGATACCACAAACGGTTCGTTCTCGTTCACATCGAATATTGACGATAATGATATCGAGGTCAAGTACACACTGACAAACGTTACCGAAAACAGCGGTTCTATCAGATTTGATGCAAGCTATGACGACGGTTATGATCCTGTATCGGGCTGGGTAGAGGTAATAACATCAGCCAGCGATGATGCTCTTGATCTGACGATCAACACAGGTCTCAACGGCGAAGACCTTGTAACTCTTACATTTGAGGGAAGCAAGACCGAAGCTTCTGATATTACTGTTCCTACAGGAAATATCTACAATATCAGTGATGAGAGCGCACTTGAGGACTACCTCGGAAACTGCGACACAGAGACCTTCCTCGCTAACTTCAAGTCAATAATCGGCGACGAGCTTTATGATGCTCTGTTCAATACAAGTTATGATTACGACGATGATGACGACTGGGACTACGACGATGACTGGGATTATGACGACTACGACTATGACTGGGACGATGATTACGACGATGTTGCCATAGATCTTGACGATGCATGATAACTCAGTTAACTGAATAACAACAAGAGCCGCTGGTTTTATCCTGCGGCTCTTTGTCTGTTTTTTTAAGATTATTAATTTGTCCGAAGGGGTCGTTAGGGGGCGACCGGAAAGCCCCCTAACAAGGCGACTATATATCTGTTAGTTTTGTACGAGCACAGAGCCGCAGTTTGAACTGCGGCTCTGTTTTTATGTCTCTTAAACATTAAATCTGAAAAGAACTATATCTCCGTCCTGCATTACATAATCCTTGCCCTCAAGCCGAACAAGACCTTTTTCCTTGGCGGCTGCCATAGAACCGCAGGACATAAGATCGTCAAAGGATACGACCTCGGCTCTGATAAAGCCTTTTTCAAAATCGGTATGTATCTTTCCTGCTGCCTGAGGTGCTTTAGTTCCCTTGGTTATCGTCCATGCTCTTACCTCGGGTTCACCTGCGGTAAGATAGGAGATAAGACCGAGAAGAGCATAGCCCTCCTTGATTATCCTGTTGAGGCCTGATGTTTCCAGACCAAGGTCTGAGAGGAACATTTCTTTATCCTCATCGTCCATATCGGAGATCTCTGCCTCTATCTGTGCACAGATCGGGAACACAGCTGAGCCCTCTGCTTTTGCATGGTCTGCAACACGCTTATAATTCTCGCAGGTGTCTATATTGTTCTTGAAATCGTCCTCGCAGAGATTTGCAGCATAGATCACTGGCTTTAGTGACAAAAGAGGAGTCTCTTTAAGTGTTGCTCTCTCTTCCTCGGTCATTTCAAAGCCGCGTGCAGGCTTGCCCTCCTCGAGCCACGCCTTCAAACGCTCCAGAAAATCCACCTCAGCTGCAAGTGACTTATCGCCCTTCATTGCTTTTTTGGTGCGGTCAAGCTTTCTCTCGATTATCTCAACATCGGAGAACACAAGCTCAAGGTCTATTGTTTCGATATCTCTTATAGGGTCGATCGAACCGTCAACGTGAACTATATTATCGTCCTCAAAGCACCTTACAACATGGACTATAGCATCGACCTCACGAATATTTGCAAGGAACTTATTGCCTAAGCCCTCACCCTTTGAAGCGCCCTTTACAAGACCTGCAATATCAACAAATTCAAGCGTTGCAGGGGTAAACTTAACCGGGTGGTACATATCGGCAAGCTTATCGAGCCTTTCATCAGGAACTGACACTATGCCGACATTCGGCTCGATAGTGCAAAACGGATAATTAGCAGATTCAGCTCCCGCATTTGTGAGTGCATTAAAAAGAGTTGACTTTCCGACGTTCGGAAGTCCTACCATACCTAATTTCATACAGATTTCTACCTTTCATATATATTGGACCAAAAAGGTCATTCTACCGATTTTAAGCTCTCGACCATATCTATCTTTTTGAGCTTGAAGTGAAGGATAACATTCACAAGGAACGTGAACACGACTGTCAGCAGCGCGCCCAGAGCATATGCCCACCAGACAAGCTTTCTGTTGAACATAACGACATCTACCTCGGATGTGAGAACGACGAACCTGTGGAGCACGACTCCGACCACAAAGCCTAGAAGTATGCCTATCACCGCTGATATTATATTTTCGCGGTAGATATAGGCTGAGGTCTCGCCGTCAAAAAAGCCTAGGACCTTTACTGTTGCAAGCTCGCGTCTGCGCTCTGTCATATTGATATTTGCAAGGTTATAAAGAACGATGAACGCAAGGCCGCCTGCACAGACGATCAGGAGTATGACCACTGCGTCAAGGCTGTCAACGGAGTTCAGGAAGCCCTTGCTTGAATCGCTCTTATAAGTCAGACCGTAAAACATATCGTCCTCGGTGAGCTTTTGCTTGAAGGTGTCTTCGCTCACATCGTCTTTAAGGGCAGCAAATGATGCGTTGTAAAGAGGCTTTTCACCATAGAGCTTTTCATAGGTAGACGGTGTTATATAAACATAATGGAGAGCATAATTCTTAGAGATGTCTGCTATCTCTATACTTATATCATCGTAGCCTGTGCGTTTGAGAGTTATCTCATCGCCCTTTTTAAGTGAGCAGAGGTCTGCAAGCTTCTGAGTGACTATCGCTTTGCCCTCAACTATGGACAAGGTCTCTCCGCTGTCAACGGAGCGAAGAGCCACAAAGCCGTCAAGGCCGTCCTCATCTCCCGGTGTTATCAGTGAGACGCTGAGCGTATCCTTATCTGCGATAACATCGCAGGATGCCTGCATAAAGAGAGAGGTCCTTTCAAGCTCTTCTATCGAGGAGAGATGCTCAACTATTTCCTGCTCGGAAAAATCAGCTGTATTGAGAGTGATTATGCCATCATACAGGAAAACGTCTCTAAACTGCATATCGGCTATAGTTTTTATTGAATATTTGAGCCCGAAGCCTGTGATAATGAGCGCGGTGCAGCCGGCAATGCCTGCAAGGGTCATAAAAAAGCGCTTTTTATATCTCAGAAGGTTTCTGACCGTTACTTTTGCAAGAAAGCCCAGCTTGTTCCATATAAAGGGTACTCTTTCAAGGAGGACACGTCTGCCTGCCTTCGGAGGCTTTGGTCTCATAAGCTGTGCGGGTTGAGTTTTCAGCTCAAGATAGCAGGTCCAGCCTGCTGCCGCACAAACGCAAGCCACTGACACCACCATACACCAGAGCATATACACTGGTCTGAATGGGGTCGCTATCTCAGGGATATTATACATTATCTTATAACAGGTATAGATTATCTTCGGGAAGATGACAAGCCCTATACTAACACCGACGGCACAGCCGAGCACTGCTGCCAGAGAGCAGTAAACAAGGTATTTTGAAGCTATCTTAAAGCCGCCGTACCCCAGAGCCTTATAAGTTCCGATAGTAGTTCTCTGCTCCTCGACCATTCTGGTCATAGTTGTAAGGCAGACAAGCGCCGCAACTATTATAAAGAACACAGGGAAAACTCTCGATATGGAGTCTATCTTCATAGCATCGCCCTGAAAGGCATTGTAATCGGTGCTTGCCTCAAAGCGGTCAAAGTGGTAGATATCATGCTTGCTGAACTCTGCGAGGTCAGCCTTTGACTGCTCCAGCTGTGCTTGTGCATCTGCCAGCTGAGCCTTATATTTCTCATGTGCCGAGCCGTCTTCATCAGCCCTGAGTTCATCAATGATATCAATATGATCCTCTGCCTTTTCCATCAGAGACTTATAGAGATACTGTGTATTCAGCCCCTTATCGGCTGCCCTTTTATATTTGGGGCTGGTATCCTTTATCTGGGCTATCAAATCATTTCTAAGTTCCAGCAGAGCTTCATCATCGGCATCGGTCACTGAGCGCAGCTTATCAATACTGCTTTGGGCGCTCTCTAGCTTTGTCTGGGCTTTTGAGGTAAGATCATCATATTTTTCATCGATGCTTTTTTTGAAAACAGCTATCGCATCCTTTGAGGTCTTCTTGACGGTATTCCTATACTCGTCAGAAAACGGATCTAGACCGCGGCAGTTATCAAAGGTTATATAAAGCTCGGAGTAATAGTCTGCACAGAATTCTGATTCGGGCAGATAGACATTACTGTTGACGGTGCCCGTACCTACCGAGGATACGTCTCTCTCATAGCCGATATAAAGAGGTGAATTAACGATACCTACTATCTTATAGGTGCTGTGCCTGAGAGTTTCGGAGAGGTCCTTGTTCTTATCGGGCTCAGTTACTGTTATCTTATTGCCGATTTTGAACGTATCGGGGCTGCCGAGGCATTTTTCCACAAGGCACTCCCCCGGCGTTTGAGGCATTCTTCCTTCACTGAGGGAAAGCCTGTTAAGATCGTTATCGCTGTCTTCGGCTAATCTGTCGTTATATGACATCATTTTAAGGACGATATTCCTGTTCTCGTAGAGATAGAAAACGTCTTTAGAATACGCAGCCATAGCTCCGCTCACATGAGACGCCCTTTTTACGGCTTCGACCTCTTTGGATTTTATTCCTATATTTGAAACGAGCTTCATATCCATAAGCGCGTTTTCATTGAAATAATCTTCAGCCATATCGACCATATCGGGCATGGTAGCCTTTATGCCCGCAAAAAAGCCGCAGCCTAGCATAACTATCAGAAAGACAGCCATGAACCGCCCGAAGGAACGCTTTATTTCGCGTGCAGTGTCTTTAAACAGAGCGCTTTTCATTGTTATCCCTCCGTATGGTCTAAGGGCTGTCTTAGTCTATAGATTATTCGCCGAACATTTCCTTTGAGAGCTTGCCAAGCTTTTTGCAGCCCTCTATTATCTGCTCATCTGTAGGTGTTGAGAAGTTGAGCCTGAAGGATGTTGTCTTGTCGTTCTCGGATATCATAAAGGCGCTTCCTGGTACGACTGCAACTTTATACTCTTGAACAGCTCTGGAGCAGAAGCTCATCATATCACAGTCATCAGGGAGAGTACACCAGATGAAAAGGCCTCCCTGCGGTCTTGTGAAGGATATCTTTGATGAGAAGTTCTTTTCCATCTCCGACAGCATAAGTCTGCACTTTTTCCTGTATATATCCTGAAGGTCCGCTATATGGGCCTTCATATCTACCTTGGTCATAAAGCGGTATGCAAGCACCTGTGCCCAGATATTTGTGTGAACGTCATCAACCTGCTTGCAGACAGTTATTTTGTTTACTATCTCCTTCGGAGCGCTGATATAGCCTACCCTTATTCCCGGAGCAAGGACCTTTGAGAAGGTTCTGGAATAGCAAACTATGCCTGCATCGTCCATACTCTTCATAGAGGGTATGTTCTCGCCCTCGATCCTGAGGTCGCCGTAGGGGTTGTCCTCCAGGATAACTGCGCTGTACTGCTTTGCAAGGGCATATATCTTCTTTCTCTTTTCAAGAGAAGTGGTAAGGCCAGTCGGGTTCTGGAAATTTGCTATTATATAGATAAGCTTGACTCTACCGGTCTTGAGGACCTCTTCAAGCTCTTCGGTGTTTATACCGTCTTCCTCGAGAGTTACGCCTATGAGCTCAACGTCCTCGCTCTTGAAAGCATTAAGAGAGCCGATAAAGCTGGGTGCTTCCGCAATGATGATGTCGCCCGGATCGCAGAGGACTTTAGCTGTAAGGGCATTTGCCTGCTGTGCGCCGCTTGTTATTATGAGCTCATCTCTCTCGGGATCAAACTCTCCCTTTGCTTCGAGCTCCTTTTTGAGCAGGTCACGAAGAGGAGTATAGCCCTCAGTGATATTATACTGCAGCGCAAGTATAGGGTCATTATCCATTATGCCCTGAGAAAGCTCTCTGAGAGTTTCAACAGGGAATGACTCGGGAGCAGGGTTGCCAGCAGCAAAGGATATGACTGTGGGATCTACACAATACTTAAGTATCTCTCTGATCGCCGAGGCTTGCAGCCCCGAAACTTTTTTTGAAAACTTGTATTCCATATATGGTTCCTTCTTTCCGATCAAATTCAACTTATATTATATCATATTTCAATAAAATTGTAAAGACACGCAAGCAAAAAACTTACGTTTACAGCTTTAAGCGCGATGTTCAGCCGTGCGGCGAGCACTTATATCACATTGTAGAAAAAAGTAAAGACGCACGGACAAAAAAACACCGCCTGTTTTGGCGGTGTTTTACTGCTTTGGCGGAGACGGTGAGATTCGAACTCACGAGCCCGGTATGGGCTAACGCATTTCGAGCCGTTCAGACTTCTTCCCAATTCGTCCCCGAGCGTCATTTCTGGACCCGAAAAATAGCCGATTTTGCAGTAATTTTAAGCGATTTTTGGCAATCTGCGAGAAAATTGCGAGAAAACTGCGGGAAAAGATGTCTCGGTTCTGTCCCAAAAACCGGACAATTAACCGAAAGGACAGAATGACTATGAACGAAGAATTTGATACCAAAATTGAGAGCTACCGTCAGGAGCTGGAGCACTTGCTCCGCAAATGCCCCGACATACTGACACCTGCCAAGGCCGCCAGATGGTCGCCCCTGGGCAAGAACAAAGTGTATGAGCTGCTGCACAGCGGAGAGCTGCGGTCATTCACATATCAGGGCGGCTATGTCATCAGCAAGGCAGATCTCATCGACTACCTTGCCTTGCATTGCGAGGACGATGCTGGCCGCACCTTCAAGCGGGGTGATCAAAATGACTGACCCCGAAAAGCTCCGCAGAGAGTACCCGGAGATCATATCGAGCGAACAGCTCCGGCTGATACTCCATGTCAGCAAGCGCAGATGCGTCTGGCTGATGAAGAATTACATACCCTACACCGACAACGGCAGCAAGACCCGCCGCTACACCATAAGGCTTGATGATGTGATAGCCTTCCTGCTTGACCTTGAACGC
>JAFUTU010000009.1 GCA_017484095.1 Ruminococcus sp.
GATAGTGTATAATTCAGATGTAAACACGAGATATGAACTCATGAAAGGATCTGAGCTTATGAAAAAATACATTATCGGTCTTGTTTGTTTTGTAATGACGATGTCAATGGCTGCCTGCGGAGATACCGACAGCTCCTCGGAGGATAAGGTATCATCAAAACCGTCATCGGCATCGGCTGCTGATACGGCAGCTCCTGTAGAGGACAGCCCCTATGATATGCTGGCTGATTTTGAAAACGGCGCCTCTGAAAAGTTCATACCGTCCGACGGCTGGACGAACGGCTCGCCCTTTGACTGTACGTGGAAAAGCGATAACGTCACTTTTGAAAACAGCGCTATGCAGCTAAGGATAGATGAAACATATGAATACACAGGCGGAGAGTACCGTTCAAATGATTTTTACGGCTACGGACTGTATGAGGTGTCGATGAAGCCTATCAAAAATATTGGTGTGGTGTCATCATTCTTTACCTACACAGGCCCTTCTGACGGCAACCCCTGGGATGAGATAGATATTGAGTTTCTCGGCAAGGATACCACCAAGGTGCAGTTCAATTATTATACTGACGGTACGGGCGGTCACGAGTATCTTTATGACCTCGGCTTTGATGCTGCAGAGGAGTTCCATGAGTACGGCTTTGAATGGAAGACGGATAGCATAACCTGGTATGTTGACGGTGAGGCTGTTTACACCGCAACGGAGAACCTGCCCTCTACACCCGGAAAGCTTATGATGAATGCGTGGAACGGAAAGGGCGTTGACGGCTGGCTCGGAAAGTTTGATGGTACAGTGCCGCTGACTGCCGAATACAAATGGGCAAGGTTCACAGCCGAAAAGTAAAACTAAAGTTACAAAGTATAGACGCAAAGAAAGCAGCTCGCGAAAAACGGGCTGCTTTTTGTGTGCTTATTATTTTCCGAATCTCTTTCCTTCAAATTCAACTCTGCGCTTGATGTCCTGCATAAGCTCGTCGAACTGTACAGGGTTCAGCGACTGTGCTCCGTCACAAAGAGCCTTTGGAGGATCGTTGTGTACCTCTATCATAAGACCGTCAGCATCTGCCGCAACTGCCGTCTTTGCAAGGGGTGCTACCATCCATGACAGACCTGTTGCATGGCTCGGGTCGATGATAACAGGCAGGTGCGTGAGCTTTTTGAGCATCGGTATAGCCGAGATATCAAGAGTGTTTCTTGTTGAAGTCTCGAATGTTCTGATTCCTCTCTCACAGAGGATAACATTTTCGTTTCCGCCTGCCATTATGTATTCAGCACTCATGAGCCATTCTTCGATGGTATTTGCAAGACCTCTTTTGAGGAGGATAGGTTTGCTGCTCTTGCCGACTTCTTTCAGAAGATCGAAGTTCTGCATATTTCTTGCACCTATCTGGATAACGTCAACATCTGCGAACATATCAATGTTATCAAGGTTCATAAGCTCTGTAACTATCGGCAGACCTGTAGCCTTCTTAGCTTCGAGCAGCAGCTTGAGACCATCGCCGCCAAGCCCCTGAAAGCTGTATGGTGAAGTTCTCGGCTTGAATGCACCGCCGCGCAGCAGTGTTGCACCGCTTTTCTTAACGTCCTCTGCAACACCGATTATCTGCTCTTCCGTCTCAACAGAGCAGGGGCCTGCGATAACGTTAAATATACCGCTGCCTATAGTAACATCGTCAGTTACCTTTATCATTGAGTCATTCGGATGCATTTTTCTGTTTGCCTTTTTGTACGGCTCTGAAACTCTCTTTACATCGTCAACAAAATCGGCACTTTTGAGGTTGTCGATATCGAGCACTGTGGTATCACCGATAAGTCCTACGATAGTGGTATGTGAACCTTGAGATACGTGAGTGTCAAGCCCTTGTGCGTGGAAGCTCTGTACAAGCTCGTTAAGCTTTGCTTCGGTCGCCTTCTGATTGAGAATAATTATCATATTTATCACCCTTCACAATTTTATACTTTAAAGCTTTTGTGCTTTTAATAACTAAAGTATAACACTCTTTTTTCGTTTTGTCAACCCCTGTTAAGCTGATTTTACAGAAAAATACAAAACCCATTTATAAAAATTTTTGTGCACTTTTACGACACGCCCGCTTTTTTCTTCTATGTAAATTGCACAAGAAAAATTTTTCGTATATCTACTGTTTCTACTTGACGAAATATACAATATGTTGTATAATAGCAGTGAAATCATTAATAATAGTATTGGAGTGTTATATATGAAAAAGACAAAGATAGTCTGCACTATAGGTCCTTCGACCGATGATGAGAACGTTCTGCGTGAGCTTATGCTCAACGGTATGGACGTTGCGAGGTTCAATTTTTCTCATTCTGAGCACGAGGTCCACAAGCAGCGTTTTGAGACCGTATGCAGACTGAGAGCGGAGCTAGGGCTTAATATAGCGACCCTGCTCGATACAAAGGGCCCTGAAGTCAGACTTGGCTGCTTTAAGGATCATGAGCCTGTAATACTTGATGACGGCCAGACCTTTACGCTTACTACCGAAGATATTGTGGGAACAAAAGAGAGGTCCTCGATCACTTTCAAGAATTTTCCGAAGGACGTTTCTGTAGGCACAAGGATACTGATAGATGACGGAGCTATAGAACTGAGAGCTGAGAAGATAACAGGCACAGAAATAGAGTGTGTTGTTGTAAGGGGCGGCAAGGTGTCTGACAGGAAGGGCATTAATGTTCCCGATGTTAACCTTTCGATGCCTTATATCTCTGATGCTGATATGTCCGACCTTGAATTCGGTGCGAAAATGGGGTTTGATTATATAGCCGCTTCGTTTGTAAGAACAGGCGCTGATGTTATCTACCTCAGAAAATTCACACAGAGCCTTGGCTGGTTCAACCCGAGGATAATAGCCAAGATAGAGAACGCACAGGGCGTTTCAAACATTGACGAAATACTGGAGGCTGCAGACGGCATAATGGTCGCCAGAGGTGATATGGGCGTTGAGATACCGTTCGAGCAGATACCGGCTATCCAGAAGGAGCTTATAACAAAGGCTTACAATGCAGGCAAGAACGTTATCACGGCAACACAGATGCTTGAATCTATGATGACCCACGCAAGACCTACCAGAGCAGAGATCACTGATGTCGCAAACGCTATCTATGACGGTTCGTCTGCGATAATGCTCTCGGGTGAGACTGCTGCGGGCAAATATCCTGTTGAGGCTGTAAAGACCATGAGCCTTATCGCTGAGACTACCGAGAAGGATATTGATTATATCGGCAGATTCAAAAAGCGTCCCGACGCTGTTGACCCGTCTATCACAGACGCTATATCGCACGCTACCGTCACCACAGCTCACGATCTTGATGCAGCTGCGATACTGACGGTAACAAAGGGCGGAACTACAGCGAGAACGCTCTCGAAATTCAGACCTAATTGTCCGATCATAGCTCTTACGCCCGATGAGACCACCTGTCACCAGCTGAATCTTTCGTGGGGCATAAAGTCGGGAGTTATCGAAGAAAAGACCAACACCGATGACCTTATCAGGCACGCACTGGATGTATCGCTTGCAAAGGGGTATCTTAAAAAGGGCGATCTTGTCGTTATCACCGCAGGTGTTCCCCTCGGAATGAGCGGCACCACAAATTTGCTGAAGGTCGAGAGAGCTTGATAAAGTACTTATATTTTATGTTATTGATAGACTGGAGTAAGAGGAATGGAAAGAAATTTTTATGAAGAGTGGGAAGGCTTCAAGCCCGGAAAATGGTCAAACACAGCAGTTATCCCGCGTGATTTCATACAGAAAAACTATACCCTTTATGAGGGTGACGAGTCGTTCCTTGAAGGACCTACAGAGGCGACCAAAAAGCTTTGGGAGCAGGTGACCGAACTGGCACGGCAGGAAAGGGAAGCTGGCGGAGTCCTCGATATGGACACGAAAATCATTTCTACGATCACTTCTCACGGTGCAGGTTATCTTGATAAAGACCTTGAACAGATCGTCGGTCTTCAGACGGACAAGCCGTTCAAGCGTTCGCTGCAGCCATTCGGCGGACTCAGAATGGCACAGGCTGCGTGTGAGCAGTACGGCTATGAGGTAGATCAAGAGGTAGTTGATATTTTCACAAAATACAGAAAAACTCACAACCAGGGCGTGTTTGATGCTTATACTCCCGAGATGAGACTTGCAAGGCACGCAGCTATCCTGACAGGTCTGCCCGATGCATACGGCAGAGGTAGGATAATCGGCGATTACAGAAGAGTTGCTCTTTACGGTATAGACTATCTTATTGAGGATAAAAAGGATCAGCTTGCAAATTCTCTTGTGAGGATGACCTCAACTAACATCAGGCTGAGAGAAGAGCTCGCAGAGCAGATAAGGGCACTCGGAGAGCTCAAAAAGCTGGGTGCTATATACGGCTGCGATATCTCACGCCCTGCAAAGAATGCAAAGGAAGCTATACAGTGGCTGTACTTTGGCTATCTTGCAGCTGTCAAGGAGCAAAACGGAGCTGCGATGTCTCTCGGAAGGACATCAACGTTCATAGACATTTATATAAAGAGGGATATGGACAGGGGCATACTGACAGAGGCACAGGCTCAGGAGCTTATAGACCACTTTATCATGAAGCTCAGGCTAGTCAAGTTCGCCAGAACTCCCGAATATAACTCCCTCTTCTCAGGCGATCCAACATGGGTTACGGAATCTATAGGAGGAGTATCGGTAGACGGTACCCCAATGGTAACAAAGACCTCATTCAGATATCTTAATACGCTCAATAATCTTGGCCCTGCACCAGAGCCGAATATGACGGTGCTCTGGTCAACTAAGCTGCCGCATAATTTCAAAAAATTCTGTGCAAGAATGTCTATAAAGACCTCAGCTGTTCAGTATGAGAATGATGACCTTATGAGGAGCACTCACGGTGATGATTATGCGATAGCCTGCTGTGTATCATCAATGGTAGTTGGCAAGGAGATGCAGTTCTTCGGAGCAAGAGCTAACCTTGCAAAGTGCCTGCTATATGCCATAAACGGAGGTGTTGACGAAAGACTGGGATTGCAGGTCGGACCTAAGTACAGACCTGTAGACGGTGAGTATCTCGATTATGATGACGTTATGAGCAAGTATGACGATATGATGGAGTGGCTCGCAGGGCTTTATGTGAATACGCTCAATGTTATCCATTATATGCACGACAAATACAGCTATGAGCGCCTGCAGATGGCTCTTCATGACAGAGATGTAAAGAGATATTTTGCTACGGGTATAGCGGGCCTTTCCGTAGTTGCAGACTCGCTTTCCGCTATAAAATATGCTAAGGTAAAGCCTGTTCGCAAGGATATCCAGATCAGAAACAAAAAGGGCGAGGTAGTTGACATTGCAAGAGATGTGGTCGTTGATTACATCGTTGAGGGAGACTTCCCGAAATACGGCAACAACGATGACAGAGTTGATAAGATCGCCGTCGATATAGTTAAGCGCTTTATGAACAAGATCAGGAAGCACCATACCTACCGCGCCGGCATACCTACAATGTCGATACTGACTATAACTTCAAATGTAGTTTACGGCAAGAAGACAGGCTCGACACCTGACGGCAGAAAGATAGGTGTTCCGCTTGCCCCGGGTGCAAATCCTATGCACGGAAGGGACACTCACGGTGCTGCGGCTTCGCTCTCATCAGTTGCAAAGCTTCCGTTCAGACACGCGCAGGACGGTATCTCAAATACGTTCACAGTTATACCGAACGCTCTCGGAAAGGACGAGGTGTTTGCGGGAGATATCGACATAGAAAGCATTGCGAGGGATCTTGCAGATGGGGTATAACGTATCAAAAGATGATGAGAACATTCAGACCGATGAGCTTGTCGAGATGATAGATAAGCTCATAGCATCAGGCAGCGGACACCTTACGGTATCGCTTGATGAGAATGCTGACGGCATAAGAGTGAACAGATATAATTCGACCGACTGCGGTGCAGGGCAAGCTGCCTGTGCCCAGCCGAATGAAAAGGCTATAGATGAAACGGAGGATAAATAATATGGCAAACATTGAACCTAATGATTCACAGGTAGAGAACCTCATCGGGCTGCTTGACGGCTATGCCGAGAAGGGCGGACATCACCTCAATGTAAATGTCCTCAACAGAGACACCCTGCTTGACGCTCAGAAGCACCCTGAGAAATATCCTCAGCTGACGATAAGGGTATCGGGCTATGCGGTGAACTTTATCAAGCTCACAAAAGAACAGCAGGACGACGTTATTTCGAGGACATTTCATGACAGCTTATAAAACTATCCCTGCTCTGCAATAAAACGGAGCAGGGATAATTGCGTGTCAGTATCTACTATAAAAAGGAGGTGGCGCTTGTGACAGGCTATATCCATTCTACCGAGACCTTTGGCACTGTAGACGGGCCCGGGATTAGGTTCGTTATCTTTATGCAGGGCTGCCCGATGCGCTGCCTTTACTGCCATAACCCCGATACGTGGGAGACGGGCAAAGGCACTGAAAAAACCGCAGAGGAGCTCCTTGCGGAATATGACTCCGTCAAAGAATTTATGAAGGGAGGCGGTATTACCTGCACGGGCGGAGAACCCCTTTTGCAGATGGGCTTTGTCACCGAACTTTTTCAGAAGGCTAAAGCTAAAGGCATTCACACCTGCCTCGACACAAGCGGCATCACCTTTGCTCCCGACAATGCCGATACTGTACAAAAATTCGTACAGCTATTGAAATATACCGACCTTGTGATGCTCGATATCAAGCATATTGACCGTGACGAGCACAAAAAGCTGACAGGCCATTACAATGACAATATACTTGCGTTCGCAAAATTTATCAGCGAACAGGGTACCGACCTGTGGATAAGGCACGTTGTAGTGCCTGACCTCACGTATAATGAAGCTTATCTCAGGCAGCTCGGTGCTTTCATAGCGCACCTTAAAACGCTGAAAGCGCTTGATGTTCTGCCGTATCACACAATGGGCAGGGCAAAGTATGAACAGCTTGGGATAGACTATCCGCTGGGCGATACTGCGCCGCTTGATAAAAAAGATGCAGTCAGGGCGCGTGAGCTGATACTTCAAGGCTTAAAAGAAGAACTGAAAAAAACCAAGACCGTTCCATAAAAGGAGCGGTCTTTGGTTTTCTGCAAAATCTTATTTTAGTCCTGCGTACAGAAGAACTGCTGATTTAGTAGATGTATATTCGCCTTGTCAGGGGGCTTTCCGGTCGCCCCCTAACGACCCCTTCGGGTAAAAAACATAGTGCTTTTTATCACATTTCAAAATCGCAGCATATCAGATACGGCGAGCTGTCCTCGGTGTATTCCGTGACCTTTCCGCCAAAAAGCGGTATAAGGTTTTTCAGCCCGACATAGAAAACTCCGTTGACTTCAATATTTCCGCAGAGCCCGAACTCACTCTCACCCGTAGCGTTATCCGTCACGATCAGCTCTCCGTCAGTTACCTGGATGTAGGCGCTGTCAGTAGAGAAATTCACAACGCTGCCGCTTTTGCTGAGCCCTTTTGCACCAAGCTCTGTCAGCCTGTCATACGGGATATAGTACTGCACCTCGACCGTGTCATCACCGCGGTGAGTATAGTTTTCACGCTGTATTATAACATCAGCAAGAGGGGAATCATTCCCGCCGACTGTGAACCTGCCCGAAAACTTAGCGTAGCTGTTACCGTCAACCTCGGCGATGATCTCGTGCCCTGCGCTGATAGGCTCAGGCTCTGCGAAAATGTCGTCCTCCGTGGTTACCGTGGTCTGTTCGGTGGTGGTCACCTCAGTTGTCTGCACGGCGGTCGTGGTCTGCACGGCAGTTGTTTCGGCCTTAGCAGCTGTTACCTCGCTTTTTGATATCGAAGAGCCCTCTGCCGCACATGAACTGAGCACAGCACAAAGGCTGAAAACGATCAGAATTTTTTTCATTTTATCGGTCTCCCTTCGGTCACACATTATATCACACCGCCGGGCGAAAGTCAAGATTTGAAAAAACAAGTCCGAAATTTTTCCCTGAAAATCAAACTGCCAAAGCTATATCGCAGCGCGATCGAAAATCTAAAAAAAGTGTGAAAAGCGCTTTACAAAAAGGGGTATTTGTGTTATAATGAGAATGTTAAATTATGCTTGGCGGAGTGTGCAGCAAAAGCACAGCCGGCCGATCATTATTATTGTAAAAGGAGGAGCTTAAGGTGCAGAAAGCATACCTTATACTGGAAAATGGTACGATTTTCGAGGGCAAGAGCTTTGGTGCAGCTGGTGAGACTATCGGAGAGATAGTTTTTACCACAGCAATGACGGGCTATCTTGAAACGCTCACCGATCCGAGCTATTACGGTCAGATCGTTGTTCAGACGTTCCCTCTTATAGGAAATTACGGTATCATTCCCGAAGATTTTGAAAGCGAATGTCCTCATGTCAGAGGTTATATTGTCAGAGATTGGTGTCAAGAGCCCAGCAACTTCCGTTGTGAGGGTGATCTTGACACTTTTTTAAAGAAGCATAATATCGTAGGCCTTTACGGTATCGACACAAGACATCTCACAAAAATAGTGCGTGAGTACGGTGTCATGAACGGAAAGATAGTTCCCGAGGGCTCAAGCTTCGGTCTTACAGATCTGAGGCATTATGAGATCAAGGACGCTGTCAGAAACACCACCTGCGATAAGGAGCAGACCTTCAAGCCCGAGGGCGAAGCAAAGAGAAGGATAGTGCTCTACGATTTCGGAGCAAAGCACAACATAGGCAGAGAGCTTGTAAAGCGCGGCAGTGAGGTCATAGTAGTGCCTGCATACACAAGCGCTGAGAGAGCTCTTGAGCTTGAGCCTGACGGCATAATGCTCTCAAACGGTCCCGGAGACCCGGTCGAGAACGTTGAGATAATAGCAGAGCTCAAAAAGCTTGTTGAGAAGAAGATACCTACCTTCGGTATCTGCCTTGGTCATCAGCTGCTGGCTCTGGCTCACGGTGCAACGACATCTAAGCTCAAATACGGCCACAGAGGTGCAAACCAGCCTGCCGAGAACACCGAGACGGGAAGGGTATACATCACCTCCCAGAACCACGGCTACGCAGTAGATAATGAATCTCTTCCCGAGAATGCAAAGCCGCTGTACCTCAATGCCAATGACGGCACCTGTGAGGGCGTAAGGTATCTCGACGAGCCTGCATTTTCTGTGCAGTTCCACCCCGAGGCCTGCGGAGGCCCCAGAGATACGGACTTTTTGTTCGATGAATTCATAGCAATGATCGATAAGAATATGTGATCTAGTAAGGAAAGGATATGATCAGATGCCTTTGAATAAGGATATAAAGCGTGTTCTCGTGATAGGTTCGGGCCCGATCGTGATAGGTCAGGCAGCTGAGTTCGACTACGCAGGAACACAGGCGTGCCGCGCGTTGAAGCAGCAGGGTCTTGAAGTTATTCTTATAAACTCAAATCCCGCAACGATCATGACAGACAACGCTATGGCAGATAAGATATATATCGAGCCGCTGACCTTAGAGACAGTTAAGCGTGTCATCAAGAAGGAGCACCCTGACAGCCTGTTATCTACTCTCGGAGGACAAACAGGACTTACACTGTCAATGCAGCTTGCCAAGGAGGGCTTCCTCGATAAGTACGGCGTAAAGCTCCTCGGTGCCGACCCTGACACCATTGACAAGGCAGAGGACAGACAGATGTTCAAGGACACTATGGAGTCCATAGGTCAGCCTTGTATACCGTCACTCGTAGTTACAACTGTTGAGGAGGCTGTTGACTTTGCAAATCAGCCGGGTATAGGCTATCCGCTTATAATCCGTCCGGCATTCACTCTTGGCGGAACTGGCGGCGGTATCGTTAACAATGAAGAGGAGCTTCGTGATATCACAAGAAACGGCCTTTATCTCTCACCTATCACTCAGGTGCTCGTTGAGAAGAGCATCGCAGGCTGGAAAGAGATAGAGTTTGAGGTTATGAGAGACTCAAAGGGCAACGTTATAACCGTCTGCTCTATGGAGAATTTTGACCCTGTCGGCGTGCACACGGGCGACTCTATAGTTATCGCACCTGCGGTAACTCTTGCAGATAAGGAATATCAGATGCTGCGTTCTGCTGCACTGAAAATAATCGACACTCTGAAGGTAGAGGGCGGCTGTAACTGCCAGTTCGCACTGAACCCAGACTCGTTTGAGTATGCTGTCATCGAAGTTAACCCCAGAGTTTCGCGCTCATCCGCTCTTGCTTCAAAGGCGACAGGTTATCCTATCGCTAAGGTGGCTGCACAGATAGCTATCGGCTATACTCTCGACGAGATCAAGAATGCCGTTACAGGCAAGACCTATGCCTGCTTTGAGCCTGCGCTCGACTACGTAGTAGTAAAGCTGCCTAAGTGGCCTTTTGATAAGTTCGTTTATGCTAAGCGTGAGCTCGGCACTCAGATGAAGGCAACAGGCGAGGTCATGGCTATCGGCACAACGTTTGAGCAGGCTATCATGAAGGCTGTCAGGGGAGCTGAGATCGGTCACGACTGCCTTATCTCACCGAAGATGCTGGAGCTTGATGATGAAACTATCAGGGCAAGGCTGCATGACTGCACCGATGAGAGACTGTTCGTTGTGTATGAGGCTCTCAGGCGCGGTGTCACAGTTGATGAGATACACGACATCACCAAGATAGACGAGTGGTTCCTCTATAAGCTCACAAAGCTCATAGATATGGAACGCACCCTTGCAGAGGACAGCTCCTTTGAGACATATGTTGAGGCTAAAAAGCTCGGCTTTACCGACAAGGTCATAGAGAGACTTACAGGCAAGCCGATAGAGAAGCCTATACATGCTGTATTCAAAATGGTCGATACCTGTGCTGCCGAGTTTGCTGCACAGACACCGTATTTCTATTCGACCTATGATAATGATGACGAGGCTTCCGAGTTTATCTCGGCTAAGGGCCACGACAGAAAGACTGTCATAGTTTTCGGCTCGGGTCCTATCCGTATAGGACAGGGAATAGAATTCGACTATGCCTCTGTTCACTGCGTATGGGCGCTCAAAGAAAAGGGCTATGACGTTGTTATAGTAAACAATAACCCCGAGACAGTATCCACAGACTTTGATACCGCCGACAGACTTTATTTCGAGCCTCTTACCGATGAGGACGTTATGAACATCATCAGGGTAGAGAAGCCTGTAGGAGTAGTCGTTGCCTTCGGCGGACAGACAGCTATTAAGCTTACAAAGCATATGGCTGAGAACGGTGTCAAGATAATGGGAACACCGCCCGATGCTATAGACTGTGCTGAGGACAGAGAGCGCTTTGACGAGCTGCTTGAAAAGTATAAGATAAAGAGACCCGAGGGCTTTACCGTAATGACCTGCGAGGAAGCTCTTGAGATAGCAAACAGGATACATTATCCCGTTCTTATGAGACCTTCCTACGTTCTCGGCGGACAGAATATGATAATCGCCTTCAATGATGACGATATCAAGGAGTATATGGCTATCATTCTCGATCAGGGCATCGAAAACCCCGTGCTGATAGACAAATACCTTATGGGTACAGAGCTTGAGGTTGATGCTATCTGTGACGGTGAAGATATCCTTATCCCGGGTATCATGGAGCATATCGAAAGGACAGGTATCCATTCGGGCGACTCTATTGCCGTATATCCTGCATGGAACGTATCAGATGCTCTTATGGAGAGGATAGTTGAGTGTTCACGCAAGCTAGCTATTGCACTTGATACAAAGGGTCTTGTAAATATCCAGTATATCGCTTATGACGAAGAGATCTATATAATCGAAGTAAATCCCCGTTCTTCAAGAACTATACCCTATATCTCCAAGGTAACAGGTGTGCCTATGGTAGACCTTGCCACCAGAGCGATGCTCGGTGAGAAGCTCAGAGATATGGGCTTCGGCACAGGTCTTTACAGAAATTCACCGTATGTGGCAGTGAAGGTGCCTGTGTTCTCGTTCGAGAAGCTGATAGGCGTTGATAACCACCTGGGACCTGAGATGAAGTCAACAGGAGAGGTGCTTGCAGTTTCAAATTCTCTCGAGGAGTCACTTTACAAGGGTCTGACAGCAGCAGGCTATAAGCTCGATAAAAAGGGCGGTGTGTTCATCACAGTACGTGATTCCGACAAGGCTGAGATACCTCAGACCGCTAAGCTCTTTGCTGACCTTGGCTTCACTGTCTATGCTACCAAGGGCACGGCAGAGGTGCTCAAAGAGCACGGCATAGCCGCACAGACCGTTGCTAAGATACATGAGGATCCCGATAACAACACCCTTACCCTTATCGAAAGCGGAAAGATATCTTATGTTATATCTACTTCATCAAAGGGCAGGATGCCTACAAGAGATTCCGTCAAGATCAGAAGAAAAACTGTTGAGTGGAACATCCCGTGCCTTACCTCTATAGATACTGCAAACGCAATCGCCGCATCTATAAGAAGCAAATATACGGAGTCAACTACCGAGATAGTTGATATCAACAATATGAGAATCGAGAAGCAGGTCTACACCTTCACTAAGATGCAGGGCTGCGGAAATGACTACATCTATTTCAACTGCTTCGATCAGTATATCGACAATCCCGAGGGTCTTTCCCTCAACCTTTCCGACAGACACTTCGGTATCGGCGGTGACGGCGTTATCCTTATCTGCCGTTCAAAGGTAGCAGATGCGAAAATGCGTATGTTCAACCTTGACGGTTCAGAGGGTAAGATGTGCGGAAACGGTATAAGATGTGTTGCAAAATTCATGCGCGATAACGGCATTGTTGACAATGACACTATGTCTATCGAGACGCTTTCAGGCATCATCAAGGTTTCGCTTATCCGTCATTACGGAGAGGTGAATGGCGCAACCGTAAATATGGGTAAAGCAATACTTGAGCCGAGCCTTATACCTGTTGCACTGAAGCCTGATGAGAACGGTGCTATAGTGAACAGAACTGTCAATATCGGAGGAACTGACTATCAGATCAGCTGTGTATCAATGGGCAATCCTCACAGCGTTGTGTTTATGAACAATATTGACGACTTTGATCTTGAAACTGTAGGTCCTCAGTTTGAATACAACAAGATCTTCCCTGAGAGAGTAAACGCTGAGTTCATCAAAGTCATCGACGACCATACCCTTAAAATGAGAGTATGGGAGAGAGGCTCGGGTGAGACATGGGCTTGCGGAACAGGCGCCTGCGCGGCAGCTGTTGCGGCAGTTCTAAACGGTTACTGCAATAAGGATTCCGAGATAACCGTAATGCTCAAGGGCGGAACTCTTAAAATACGCTACACCGATGAAGCAGTATATCTCACAGGTGATGCGATCACTGTATTCTCGGGAAGTATCAAGATGTAAGGAGAGATAATAAATGCCATCTGTCAATGAAAACTTTTTAAAACTTGAAAAAAACTATCTTTTTATCAACATCGCAAAAAAAGTCAATGCATTCACTTCAGCTCACCCTGAGGCAGATGTTATTAGAATGGGCATCGGTGATGTTACTCTGCCGATAGCAAAGTGCGTTGTATATGCTATGAAAAAGGGCGCCGATGAAATGGGCGTCAAGGAGACCTTCAAGGGCTACGAGGACAGCGGTGCAGGCTATGATTTTCTTAAGGAGGCTGTATCTGGATACTACAAGAGCTTTGGCGTAGATGTGCCTGCTGATGATATCAGGATAAATGACGGTGCAAAGTCAGACTGCGGAAATATCGTTGATATTTTCGGAGATGACAATGTGGTTCTTATCACAGATCCTGCTTATCCTGTATATGTTGATACTAACCTTATGAGCGGCAGAAAGGTCATATACTGCGATTCTAATGAGGAGAACGGCTTTGCTGCAATGCCTGATGAGAACGTCAAGTGTGATCTTATCTACCTCTGCTCACCGAATAATCCTACGGGCTCGGTATATACCAAAGAGCAGCTGAAAGTCTGGATCGAATATGCAAAGAAGAACAATGCAATAATCATCTATGATTCTGCTTATGAGGCTTTCATCACAGACGAGAACGTTCCAAGGAGCATATTTGCTGTCGAGGGCGCAAAGGAATGTGCTATCGAGATGTGTTCGCTTTCAAAGACAGCAGGCTTTACGGGCATGAGATGCGGCTACACCGTTATTCCCAAGGAGCTGACTGTTACTGCCTCTGACGGAACTGAGGTTTCTATATCTCAGCTTTGGGGAAGAAGAGAGGGCTCAAAGTTCAACGGCGTTTCTTATCCTGTGCAGTGTGCTGCGGCTGCGGTATTCACTCCCGAAGGCCTGAAGCAGACGAGAGAGAATATCGAGTATTATCAGAACAATGCGAGAACTATCGCAAACACACTTGATGAGCTCGGGATAAAGTATACGGGCGGAAAGAATTCGCCGTACATATGGCTCAAATGCCCGAACGGTATGGGCTCGTGGGAGTTTTTCGATCTCCTTCTTGAAAAAGCAGGGGTCGTCGGCACTCCGGGAGCAGGCTTTGGCAAAAACGGCGAGGGCTGGTTCAGACTTACAGCCTTCGGCGATAAGGACAGAACAGCCGAAGCAATGGAAAGACTTAAAAAGCTGCTTTCTGAATAATAAAAAACAGGCAGAGGTCGTATCCTCTGCCTGTTGCAGTTTGCCAAAAAAAATAATAATTTATACCCGAAGGGGTTGTTAGGGGGGGCGATCGGAAAGCCCCCTGACAGGGCAATGATCTTTCATATAGTTTTGCAGTAGGTAGGGTCTGTCTCTGCCTGTTTTTTATATCATATGCTCTCTATTATCTGCTCAGGCAGATAAACCTCGTTGGCACCGTCTCTGATAAGCTCCGACTGACTGATATAGTCTGCTGACAATATGTCATGAGGAGGTATAACAAATACCTCTTTTGATTGTTCGAGAGCATGGTTCACGGTGTTTAGTGTTCCGCTGCGCAGGCCTGCCTGAACAACGAGTACACCGTCCGAAAGTGCGGATACGAGCCTGTTTCTTTCTCTGAAATTCTCTTTTGCAGGTCTTGCAAGAGGAAAATACTCCGAAATAACAACTCCGTGTTCAGCTATATCCTCTTTAAGGGCAGCGCTTCCGTAGGGATAATCATAGTCGATGCCGCAGCCCAATACAGCACAGGTGATACCGCCTGCCTCTATTGATGACATGTGTGCCTGCTGATCTATTCCGTTCGCAAGGCCGCTTATAATGCTTATACCGCTTGCTGCCAGAGCATATGAAAACCTGGCAGCCACTTTAAGTGAATAATCCGAAGCCTTTCTCGCGCCTATCACGGCTATGCTTTTTTCACGGCTCAGCGCAGAGATGTCACCCTTACAGTATAACACCGCAGGCGGACAAGCAATGCATCTAAGCCTTTTCGGATAGCGTTCATCATCATATGTCAGCAGGGATATCCCTTTGCTTTTGCAGCTTTTAAGTACTGCAAGCCCCTGGTTTTCACTGCATGAATTTGCTCTTGCCAGCTCATCACTGCTCATATAGCCGCACCGAAAGTGCACTATATCATCGTAAAGCTCCTGAGCACTGCTGTAGTTAGACAGTACCTCCCACAGACGTCTGTTTGGCGCCGAGAACATTATGCTCAGCATCACCCATGTAAGCTCTGCTTCCGAATGACCCATAAAAACTCCTTACATATTTACCAGCACATTAAGTATACCGATGATAAGCCCTATAAGAGCGCCTAGATTCACAACAGCGTTGAGCTCCTTTTTCATGACTGACAGTATAAGCTCTTCAAGCTCCTTGTTGTCCATGTCATTAATGTGCTTCTCTACTGCCGACCCAACATCCAGCTCCTTTAAAAAGCCCGATAATTTCCCTCTCAGCAGACTTTCCATTGCTATACCTATTATGCGAGTAAGCTTTTCCTGAGTGATATTCAGTTCAGTGAACACCTGAGGAACAGTCATACTTTCAGCTGCAATCAGCTCCTCTTCGACTGCCTTTTCAATAGCCGAGGGTGCGTTCTCACGAATGTATTCGTTGAATTTTTCAGCGGCAGGCTTGGTAAGCTCAGCAATCAGATCATCATTTATGAACATTGCCGCCATAGTTCCCTGTGTTTTCTCTCTGACAGCTGATACGATCTCACCTATCATTATCTGTGCGATATCTATATCGACTGCCGCCTGAGTGCCTTTTTCAACGATGCGCTCTTTTATCTTCTTTCTGGCAGTGCTGTATGTACAGCCCTGAGAAAGGTCGTTCAGCATCTGCCCGAGCTTGTTTCTCTCACGCATATAAAGCCCTATGCAAAGCTTTTCAGCACAGAGCATTTTTGCTTTGTTACTCAGCACGGCATCTTCTATATCGTCACCTGTGAGCAATGAATCGCTTACAGCCGCAGATAACGCTTTTGCGAGCCTTGGTTTGCCCTTCGGTATTATACCGGGAGTGAAGGGCAGCCGTTTCTTGCCGATGTATATAGGCTTCAGAGGTCTGAAAAGCATTTTTACCGCAAGATAATTAGTAGCATATCCGATAGCGGCACTTATCAGAAGTGTCAGTATTATTCTTATCATTATATCTCTCTTTTCCCGATCATTGATATGATATACACATAATTCTACATATAATTAATTGAATTTTTGTGAATAATATTTTTCTAACCTGTTGACAA
>JAFUTU010000049.1 GCA_017484095.1 Ruminococcus sp.
AAGCAACCACAAAGGATGCTATGTTCAAAGGGACATGCAAGGCGAACCGCCTGAGAGTGCCAGCTCTCAGGCGGTTCTTTTGGGATATGTCGGGCTTCTACTTTCTGTCTATCCACTTGCTAATCAGGTAACCGACCAAACTAGCCATAACAGAAATGACAAAGGAAACTATGTAACTCAAAGGTTCCACCTCCTTCCTGACGGAAGAAGCCGACATCTTATTCTATCATGGCAGGTGTTATTTGTCAAGTTGTGGAAAATGCGTTGTTATGCGCATTTTGCTTTTCTTGACTTTTATCACTCTGTATGATATACTTTTTGTATTATACTGTTAAAGGAGCTTGTTATGTCAAAGCTGAAAACATATTTGGTTCAGGCGAGATCTGATTGGAAAAATATCAGAAAAATTAATTCTTTAACTCAAGCTGCAAATGAACTACCATTTAGCAAGATAGAAGTTTTTGCTTTGCTACCTGCTTCTGTGCTTGTGCTTGTATATTTAAAATGTGTTTACAGCTGCTATATGGACCCGTACAGTTATACATATCCCAGACCTGTTTACAGCTTTTTTAGAGAATATAGGTTTGGTTATATCTTTGGTTATTTTGCTGCGTTTATTGTTTTGCTGCTGTATATAAAAAAGATATCGCTGAATAAAGGAAAGCAGTCTCTCAGACCGCGCGTTCGCTCCTATCTGAAAAATAATACTTATTTGTGTTTTTTCATAGTTTTGTATATTATTATTGCCGTATCTCCCTTGATCCATGGCTTCACAAAAATAGCATTCTTGGGTGATCCCTATAGGCAGGAAGAATACACGCGTTTATTGTCTTATCCTCTCGTATATATGCTGCCTCTGCTAATAGTGCGTTCGAAAAAGAAACGTAGCTTTGTGATATACAGCTTTATTATTGTTTCTGTTATTATTGCTGCGCTTGATCTCTTCAAATATGTTTTTTTTCCTAAGCTCCATGAAAATACAAGCCTTATCGGTATCTTTTGCCAGATAAATCACTACGGTTACTTCCTTACAATGATGATCTCTGCGAGCGCTGTATTATTTGCACTTGAAAGCAACAAAAAGCTCAGGATGCTAAACCTGATAAGTTTTATCATGAATACTGTTGCTCTTGGTATAAACAGCAGCTTGGGTCCGCAGCTCAGTACGTTTTTTGCTTTGATCTTTGCATTCGTAGTTTGCAAGCTGAGATACAAATCGTTCAACAAAGATATTATTTTCCTGTTTGTGATCTACATACTGATAATGCTCGGCATTTCATTTTTTATTGAATCATTCTTCTATGGTGTCCTGACATTGTTTTTTGATGTTTCAAATATAATCAGCGGTGATACAACAGGCTCGGAAGGCACGGGCAGGCTGAGGATATGGGAGTACACAGTAAAGCATATCGCTAAGCGTCCGCTGCTGGGCTATGGTATTGAAGGTCTGACTGATGAAATGATCGAGCTTAATCTGGGTTACGGCAGACCCCATAATGAATTTCTTCAATATGCCGAGTTTTACGGAATACCCGCAGCAATAATATATTTTATCGGCTGCTTTATGATCTTCATTAAAGGGCTGAAGCTCCGAGAAAAACTTGATATTTATCATATCTGTGCTTTTACCGTTGTTTTTGCGTATTTGGTATCTTCGGCAGTCGGCAACACTATGTATTACACTACTCCGCTGTTCTTCATTTTTATCGGTCTTGCTTGCTCTGTCAGGGCAGACTTGTCCGACAGTAAATGATACGCAGCTTCTTCTCCTGAAAAAAACGTCGTTTATGACTTGAAAATGTCAATTGATTGTGATATAATAAGAACGGGTATGTATGCCCGTTCTTATTTTTGTTTTGAGAGGAGTGATCGGCGCTTTGAAAAGGCTATTTTCGGGCATTGCTTGTGCCGGTGCGCTGCTGCTGAGCGGCTGTACAGGCCTTAGCTTCACTGTCGATACTCTCCTGAACGCGCCAAAGCTCACCGAGGAGCAAAGCGAGATACATCAGGCTCTTATTGAAAGGGTCGGCAGCAATATCACTCTTAAATACCCCAAAAACGGCGAAAACCGTTCGGCATTTGTAATTGCCGATATTGACGAAGAGCCTACCGAAGAAGCCCTCGTTTTCTATGAGTATTCCGCCAACAGCGGCAAGGACGGCCTGAGAGTAAACGTCCTCGACAAAGATGATGACGGCAAGTGGTATTCCGTCAAGGAGCTTGCAGGCGGCGGCACAGATATCGACAGAGTGCTCATATCTGCGGTGGGTGACTCAAATGATACCGATGTTCTTGTCGGCTATCAGAACCTTACGAGTACAGAGAAAAACCTGGAGATATACCGCTATAAAAACGGCGAGTTCGACCGCATCGCCGCCGATACCTATTCCGTTATGGAGCCTTTGGATATCAACGGTGACGGCCATAATGAGATAGTAACGATCTCAAAAACTCTCAATCCCGATACAGGCTCCGTTATCACTGCCGCCTCTCTTCTGAGAACTCAGGCAGGCGAGATAACCAAGGATGCAGGTATCCCGATGTGTGATAACGTTACTGATTATGTACAGTCAAAGGCTGGCAATATAGAGCAGGGCAGAGGCGCTATCTTTGTTGATGCGCTCAATGCAGACGGCAACCTGCAGACGGAGATAGTTTACTACAGGTATTCAAAGCTGCAAAATCCCATGCAGCAAAGCCCTGAAAAGCTTCTCCCGATGAGCACGCGCCCTGCAGGCTATTACTGTACCGATATCGACAACGATTCCGTTATAGAGATACCGACTACCTCAGCAATGATAGGCTATGAGAACGCCGTGCCTGAGGAAATGCTCTATATGACGAGCTGGAGCGTTTACAAAGACTTTTATGACCTTAAAGAAAAGTTCAGCGGCTATTATTCGATCTCGGACGGTTACTTCTTCGCTTTCCCGAAGCGCTGGAACAGCTCCGTTACTGTGAAAAAAGATCAGGAATCAGGCGAGCTGGTATTTTATAAATATACGGGAGACATTAACACAAGCACCGCCGAGATACTTCGGATAGGTGTCTCAGCCAAAACAAAAACAGAGCGCTACATCGCTGACGGCTATGAGATAGTCGGAAGCAAGGGTCAGCTCGATTATATAGTCAAGCTCCCTCTCGACAAAAGAGAGAAGCTTATCCCCACGATAGATGAAGTTAGCAACAACCTGTATATCACCGATTAAGGAGGAACAACAATGAAAAGAGTGCTGGTTTGCGAAGACGAAGATTCGATCAGAGAGTTTGTCGTTATAAACCTTGTGAGAAGCGGTTATGAGGTGGTTGATGTAAACTGCGGAGAGGACGCTCTCAAGGCGTATGAGGAAAAGGACGGCGATTTTGATGTTGCCCTCCTTGATATCATGATGCCGGGAATAGACGGCATGGCAGTTTGCAAAAAGATCAGAGAGAAAAACTCAAACATCGGTATTATCATGCTCTCAGCCAAGAGTCAGGAAATGGATAAGATATCGTGCCTTATGGCAGGCGCCGATGACTACATCACTAAGCCGTTTTCGATATCCGAGCTTATTGCGAGAGTCGATGCCGTTGCCAGAAGAGTTAACCGCTCGGGCGTTAAGCAGGAGGAGACCTCCTCTATAACCTCAGGACCGTTCGTGCTCAATCTTAAAAGCAGGACAGTTCTTAAAAACGGTGAGCAGATAGACCTCACTCAGGTAGAGTATCAGATAATGGAGTATTTCTTCAAGAACCAGAACACAGCTCTTGACAGAACAAGCATACTCAACCATATCTGGGGCGAAAGCTACTACGGCGACGACAAGATAGTTGACGTTAATATCAGAAGAATAAGAATGAAGATAGAGGACGAGCCCTCTAACCCGAAGTATATCCTCACTATCTGGGGCTTCGGCTACAAGTGGTCAGCAGGCAACGGCTAAGCTGTGTGATATATAATCTCTAAAAGGCAGGTGCGGACAGTATTGAAAAACAAACATAAGAATATTGCCCGCAGGAGTATTACACGGCACTGGCTCACAAACAGCCTTGGTGCCGTAACTGTGATACTTATTCTGCTGGAGGTGCTGCTGATAATCCTTGTCAGGAACTATTACTACAGCTCCGCAAGACAGTATCTCACCTCAAGAATGAAGATCGTAACAACGGCGATAATGAATACCTCGGGCGAGGAGCAGACCAACTACAACGCTCAGATACGCTCCATAGTCGAGACCTACGAGGATAAAGATAAAATAGAGCTGATGGCTATCAAGACCAACGGCGAGGCTGATGTGACGTCATCTGGTTTTTCTCCCTCAGGCATGGATAATATGCAGGATTATATAGACGCCAAAAAGTCTGACACAGGCACGGCGTCTCAGATATATGAGCTTGAAACGGGAGAAAAGGTCCTCGCTATGACCTCTGTTATTTCCCCTAAGGGAAGTGAATATGAGGCAGTAAGAATGCTTTCTTCGATGAAGAATATCGACAGCCAGATAGTTATGCTCTCGATAAT
>JAFUTU010000050.1 GCA_017484095.1 Ruminococcus sp.
AGCATCGGCGTTGGCGTTCTTTTTCTCTGCCTCGAGCTGTTTTATCTGGGCGTTGTTGGAATCTATCTGCGCCTGGAGCTTTTCGGCTTCGAGCTTGGCCTGCTCCAGCTGGAGCTCAATGCTCTCGATATCATAGGTGAGGAGCTGGTCGCCTTCCTGAACGGTGTCGCCCTCCTTGACCAGTATCTGGTCTATGGTCTTACTGGTATCGTACTTGACGTCTGTAGACGCCTGCGCTTCGACAACGCAGGAAAACCTGCTCATGGAAACATCGAAGCCGCCTGCTGTGTTAAGGTCTTCCACCTTCTGGACGTAGACTTTGGTCTTGCTGAGCTCACTGTCTTTAGAGAGCTTTTTCCACGCAAAGTATCCGCCGACACCTGCCGCACAGATCACGGCTGCCACTATGACCGCTGTGACTGTCTTCCTTTTTGATGACATATTATTACCTCCGTATTATGACAAACAAAAATGCCTGACCGCAAGCTTACGGGCAGACATACAAAAACCGGACGCAGTTATCTCCCTGTGCCCCGAAAGATCTTTAAGTTTTCGTTTTGTATGTCTCTTTTTATCTCTATATCGTATTATAGCACTATTTTTACGTTTGTCAAGAATTTAACAACAATTTTTTACCCTGAAAATGCCAATTTACGCGATTTTTCAGTCAGCTGTCACAAAAGAAATAAAAAACAGGAGCAAATTGTATAAAAAACTGTTGACAAAGCCCTCGGTTTTGGTGTATTATTATAAATGTAAGAGTAAAGAGGAAGGAACGGTTTCTGACCTCTTGAATCTGACATCTATCTAATATGGAGGTTTTGACAATGGCAGAGTTTTTCAAGGATATCCCGAAGATCAAGTATGAGGGAAAGGATTCGACCAACCCTCTCTCATTCAAGTATTACGATCCCGACAGGATGGTCATGGGCAAGACGATGAGAGAGCAGCTTAAATTTGCGCTTTCATGGTGGCATACAATGGGCGGAGACGGCACCGATATGTTCGGCGTGGGCACCGCTGACAAGAGCTGGGGAGAGCAGTCTCCCGAGGCAAGGGCTAAGGCTAAGGTAGATGCGGCTTTTGAGATAATGGACAAGCTCTCGATAGACTATTTCTGCTATCATGACCGCGATATTTCTCCTGAGTACGGCGACCTGAAGACAACTAACGAGAAGTTCGACGAGGTCATCGCTTACATTGCCGAGAAAATGAAGGCTGACCCTTCAAAGAAGCTTTTATGGGGCACGGCTAAGTGCTTCGATCACCCGAGATATATGCACGGTGCAGGAACTTCGCCATCTGCTGATGTGTTCGCTTATGCGGCTGCTCAGATAAAGAAGGCTATAGATTCTACTATCGCGCTCGGCGGCAAGGGCTACGTTTTCTGGGGCGGAAGAGAAGGATATGAGACTCTGCTGAATACTGATATGGGTCTTGAGCTTGACAACATGGCAAGGCTGCTCAGGCTGGCTGTTGACTATGCACGCTCCAAGGGCTATGACGGAGATTTCTACATCGAGCCTAAGCCAAAGGAGCCAACAAAGCACCAGTATGACTTTGACACGGCTACCGTCATCGGCTTCCTCAGAAAGTACGGCCTTGACAAGGATTTCAAGATGAACATAGAGGCTAACCATGCGACACTTGCACAGCACACCTTCCAGCATGAGCTGAGAGTTGCAAGAGACAACGGTTTCTTCGGCTCGATTGACGCTAACCAGGGCGACGCTCTGCTCGGCTGGGATACTGACCAGTTCCCGACCAACGCTTACGATGCAACGCTTTGTATGTACGAGGTGCTCAAGGCAGGCGGCTTCACTAACGGCGGTCTTAACTTCGACGCAAAGGCAAGAAGAGGTTCTTTCACTCCTGAGGATATCTTCCTGAGCTACATTGCAGGTATGGACACATTTGCTCTGGGTCTGCTGGCTGCTGAGAAGATCATCGAGGACGGAAGGCTCGACAAGTTCGTTGAGGACAGGTATGCTTCCTGGACCACAGGTATAGGAAAGGATATCATCGACGGCAAGGTGAACATGGAAGACCTTGAGAAATATGCTCTTGAAAAGGGCGAAGTGACAGACTCGCTCTCAAGCGGCAGACAGGAGTACCTTGAAAGCGTACTCAACCAGATCTTATTCACACTGTAAGGATCTGAAAGGGAATTTGATAGTTTAGCTAAGGGGCGTCCTCCAGAATGAGGGCGTCTTTTGCTGTTGGAGAGAAAGGCTATTATATTGCGAGGAAAGGGACATATTCTCTAAATTTGGTCTTGAAATTCTGCGGAAGATATAGTATAATAGAGCTTAGAGGGAAATGACTGCTGATCGACTGCTTTTTTGGGGGTAATTTTATGCAGAAAATAGTCTATGTTTCAAAGGGAAAGGGCGAAGATAACGCCTTTGCTCCCGATCTCGACAGGTTCTCTCAGATAGAAAAGCTCAATGATCTTGTGTCTCTGGGCTGGAGGATCGTGAGAATGGTCGAGGAGGAAAAGGATACGTACTTTGTGCTCGAAAAGGAGCAATGAGAGAATTATATATCAGACAGGAGTGTTGAAAATGGCTTATATTTTAGGTGTTGACTGCGGTACCAGCGGTACGAAGACCGTACTTTTCAAGGAGGACGGAACTGTAGTTTCTTCGGTAACGGTAGAATATCCGATGTACCAGCCGAAGAACGGCTACGCTGAGCAGGACCCTAAGGACTGGTCGGACGCTATGCTGACGACTATAAAGGCAGTGCTGGACGAGAGCGGCGTCAAGGGTGACGAGGTCGCAGGAATCGGTATCTCGGGACAGATGCACGGACTTGTTATGCTGGACAAGGACAACAACGTGCTGAGGCGCTCTATCATCTGGTGCGACCAGAGAACGGCTGCTGAGGTAGATGAGATGAACGAAAGGCTCGGCAGAGATAAGCTTATTTCTATCACAGCTAACCCTGCACTGACGGGCTGGACGGCTGCGAAGATACTCTGGGTAAGGAACAATGAGCCTGAAATATATGAAAAGTGCAGGCACATACTGCTGCCAAAGGATTATCTGAGGTTCATACTGACGGGTGAATACGCTACCGAGGTATCGGACGCTTCGGGTATGCAGCTGCTGGATATCGCAAACCGCTGCTGGTCAAAAGAGGTATGCGAGGGACTTGACATAGATATGTCGATGCTCGCTAAGGTATACGAGTCATGCGAGATAACAGGAAGAGTTACTAAGCAGATAGCTGATATGACAGGGCTCAAAGAGGGCACTATCGTTGTGGGCGGCGGCGGAGACAACGCTGCGGCGGCTATCGGAACGGGTGTTTGCGAGGACGGAAAGGCATTCACTACGATCGGTACCTCAGGAGTAGTGTTTGCACACACATCTCAGATGTCTACAGACAAGCCGGGAAGAGTTCACACCTGCTGTGCTGCTGTGCCGAATTCATGGCACGTTATGGGCGTTACACAGGGAGCAGGGCTTTCTCTCAAGTGGTTCAGAGATAACTTCTGCCACAGCGAGATGGAGACTGCAAAATACATGGGCGTTGACGAGTATTACCTTATGGACAAGCAGGCAGAGACTGTTCCTGTGGGAGCTAACAGGCTGCTGTATCTGCCGTATCTTATGGGTGAGAGAACGCCTCACCTTGACCCTGATGCAAGAGGAGTATTCTTCGGGCTTTCGGCTATGCACACTAAGAAGGATATGCTGAGGGCTGTTATGGAGGGCGTTTCGTATTCGCTGCGTGACTGCGTTGAAGTGTTCAGGCAGATGGATATAAACGTATCGGATATGATGGCGTGCGGAGGCGGCGGAAGCTCACCGCTGTGGAGGTCTATGCTGGCTGACCTGTACGGCTGCCAGGTGAAGACGGCGTCTTCTAAGGAAGGACCTGCTCTGGGAGTTGCACTGCTGGCTGCAGTGGGCGCAGGTATTTATTCAAGCGTGCCTGAGGCTTGCAAGGCAGTTGTTAAGACTGACAAGATACAGCAGCCCGATGCTCAGAGAAGCGAGGATTATGAGAAATTCTATCGGCTTTACACCGAGATATACCCAGCGCTGAAAGCACAGTTTGCAAAGCTGGCTTCTTTATAACTCCCCCACCACGTGCTTGCCGCATGGCTGGACGGCCCAACCCCACGCCTAGCGGCGCGCTGGACGCCCCCGCCCCGCTTTCAGTAGCTTTTAACTACTACTGTCGTTTGCCCTCCCCGCAGGGGAGGGTTTTGGTTTTGCTTTGAACTATTAAATAGTAACGCTGCGCGAACATTTTAAAAGAGATAATAGCAGTGGTTTTCTCTATTTAATAGAGTTTGTATCAGATTGGAGAACAAAATGAAAAAAATACTTTTACTGCTGGCAACGATGATCGTGTTGACAGGCTGTGCTCATTCATATAAGCTTCGGGAAGGCGAGCACAAATACGAACTTGATTATTTCGGCGAAGAGACCTATTCTGAGCTAAGGGAGGAGATCTCTGACGAGGACAGAGAAGAGCTGCAGCTTGTTATGGAGCTTGCTGAGGAGGCTTTTTCGTCTTTTCCCGATAACGAAGACAGCGCAAAGAGTAAATACGGAGCTTTATGGATATACACAGGTTACAACCGTGACCCGAAGACCTGCACCGAGAAGCATTCGCTGGAGCTTGAAACAGGAAAGGTCGGCGGAAACAGCGGATATGTGTGGGTGATCTATACTCAGGAATATTTCGATCAGAACGGTAAGCTCCTTGCGGGCTCATGGAAAGTTCGCTCCCGATGGACTATTGAAAAACAGAATGACGAGTGGAAAGTGACAAAGATCAGCGAGCCTGCGTAATATTAGTGCTCGCCGCATATCGTTTTTATGCGGTGTCCTCACTAATATTTTGAAAAAACTTATAAAAATAATGTCCCTTTTTACTTTTGTGTTTCTGATAAGATAAATCGGAATTTATTAGGAGTGACTTTGGTATGCAGCTTGAAAATGAAAAAATCAACCGAAATAAATATTATTCAATTGGCTATTCTCCTGAATTAGATAAATATGTCCTTGCTTGTGCAGTTACTTGGATCGCTTGGTATAATAGGTATTACGAAATTTCATATGAAGAATATAATTCATTCGGTTCTGCCAAGTTGGACGAGATAGCAGATACTTTATATAAACAAGGTTGTAATTCAGAACGATTCTTATTCTCCGAAAAGAAAGAAGAAAACAATCAAAAGCAACTGGAATTGTGGAGTAAATTCTGATCTATCGTAAAACTTTATTCGACCTTTGCCGCGAAGCAGCATTGGGAGAATGATGGGTGCAGCGTCACGCTGCAAATTCTGATTTATAGCAATAACACTTTTAAAACTGTTGTAAAGAATAAATAGCACACTGCTTCTTTTTTAAGCGAGACCATTCAGCCACCCCTACGGGACGGCATCTGGTCTCGCCAATTTTTTACGATGTAAAAAATCAGTGGGTGATATAATAAGTTACACGGTTCTTTAAAGCAACAGGAGAGCATAGTTTTTACGATAGGCAGCGTAAACAAAAGTTATAGTCCACGCTCAGTACGGCGTGAATTAGCCGTGCGGCGAGCACCGAGGCTTGAAGCGGAGCCTTTTTGTTTACAAGGTTCGCGCAGCGTTACAAACTAATAGCCCCAAACGAAATTATCCCCGGGCATGACTGTGTCATGTCAACCTCACGCGGGAGGGCGAACGGTTTAAGAGCATCTAACTGCTTACGCGGGGTGGGGGATGCGGTACAGGGGCTAGCCCCTGTTCAAAAAGTGTTCAGAATATATTATATAAAAACAACTGCTCATAACGACAAAAACCCTTGACAATTCTTTAACTATGTTTTATAATATTAGTGTTATATTTTTAATTGGAGGTATTCAAAATGGGCAGAGTTTATAACTTCAGTGCAGGTCCTGCTGTACTTCCCGAAGAAGTGCTCAAGGAAGCTGCCGATGAAATGCTCGATTATAAGGGCACAGGAATGAGCGTTATGGAGATGAGCCATCGTTCAAAGGCTTACGATGAGATCATCAAGGACGCTGAGAAGGATCTCAGAGATCTTATGAACATTCCTGACAACTACAAGGTGATCTTCAGACAGGGCGGAGCTTCCCTCCAGTTCGCTGAGGTACCTATGAACCTTATGAAAAACGGTAAGGCTGCTTACATAATCACCGGCCAGTGGGCTAAGAAGGCAGCTGCCGAGGCAGAGAAGTTCGGCGAGGTAGTTAGGGTTGCATCCTCAGCTGACAAGACCTTCTCTTATATCCCTGATTGTTCGGATCTCGATATCCCAGAGGACGCAGACTATGTTTACATCTGCGAGAACAACACTATTTACGGAACAAAGTACAAGACACTCCCCAACACCAAGGGCAAGGAGCTTGTTGCTGACGTATCGAGCTGCTTCCTGAGCGAGCCTGTTGACGTTACCAAGTACGGCGTTATCTACGGCGGTGTTCAGAAGAATATCGGCCCTGCAGGTGTTCAGGTTGTTATCGTTCGTGAGGACCTTATTGCTGACGGTCCTGCTTTTGAGCAGACACCTTCTATGATGAACTGGAAGCTCCAGTCTGACAATGCTTCGCTTTACAATACACCTCCCTGCTACGGCATCTACATCTGCGGCAAGGTATTCAAGTGGATCAAGAAGATGGGCGGCCTTGAGGGTATGAAGGCTCACAACGAGAAGAAGGCTAAGATACTTTACGACTTCCTCGATCAGAGCAAGCTGTTCAAGGGCACTGTTGTTGCTGAGGACAGATCGCTCATGAACGTGCCTTTCGTAACAGGCAATGAGGAGCTTGACAAGAAGTTCGTTGCTGAGGCTAAGGCTGCAGGCTTTGAGAACCTCAAGGGTCACAGAACTGTTGGCGGTATGAGAGCTTCTATCTACAATGCTATGCCTATCGAGGGCGTTGAGAAGCTTGTAGATTTCATGAAGAAGTTCGAGGCTGAGAACGCATAATCAAGTTTTTAAGCAAAGCGCAGAGCGGAAACGGTCTGCGCTGTTGCCGATTTTTCGGGAGTGAGATATATGGGAAAGAACGATAGGTTTGTTGTTATCGAGAAGGAAGGCACGATGTTCGCCAGAAAGGTGATCGTCGACAAGGAGACCGGTGTGAACTATCTGTGGGTATCCGAGGGATACGCCGGCGGTCTTACACCGCTGCTTGACCGTGACGGAAAGCCTGTTGTATCCACTTATACCGAGTTTGATAAATAATTTTGAAAAGGACTGATAGAAATGTACAATATTCTGACAATGAATAAGATCGCTGCCTGCGGAACTGACAAGTTCGACAAGGCTGCTTACACAGTTACTGACGAGTGCGCTGAGCCTACCGCTATAATGGTACGTTCGGCTAAGCTGCACGAGTATGAGATGCCTGCTTCGCTTCTGGCTATCGCTAGAGCAGGTGCAGGTGTAAACAACATTCCTGTTGACAAGTGCGCTGAGCAGGGTATAGTTGTTTTCAACACCCCCGGTGCTAACGCTAACGCTGTTAAGGAGCTGGTGATCTGCGCTATGCTGCTGGCTTCAAGAAGGATCACAGAGGCTGCTGCATGGGCTAACTCTCTTAAGGGAACTGAGGACGCACCCAAGACTGTTGAGGGCGGAAAGGCTAAGTTCGCAGGTCCTGAGATATTCGGAAAGACTCTCGGCGTTATCGGTCTGGGAGCTATCGGCGGAAAGGTAGCTAATGCTGCTGTAGCACTGGGAATGAACGTTATAGGCTTTGACCCGTTCCTCTCCGATGCTGCCGCTAAGGCACTTGACGCTTCCGTTAAGGTCGTTGACAGCAAGGACGAGATCTACAAGAACAGTGACTACATCACTCTTCACGTTCCTTATACTCCTGATGCAAAGAACTCTATCGGCGCTGAGCAGATAGCTATTATGAAGGACGGAGTTCGCATTATAAACGCTGCAAGAGGAGAGCTTGTTGACACACAGGCTGTTGTTGATGCTATCAAGGCAGGCAAGGTAGCTAAGTATGTTACTGACTTTGCTGATGATATCGGTCTCGGTGAGGAGAATGTTATTACTCTGCCTCATCTGGGAGCTTCTACTCCTGAGTCTGAGGACAACTGCGCTGTTATGGCTGCTGACGAGCTTATGGACTACATTGAGAGAGGTAAGATAAGAAACTCTGTTTCGTTCCCGAACCTTGAGCTCGCTAAGACCGCAGATCAGCTGGTTTGCGTTCTTCACAAGGCTGAGGTAAGCGCTGACGCTGTTAAGGCTGCTGCAGGCGCTGACGTTGTGAACGAGGCTACCGCTACAAAGAAGGCATGGGGCTACACACTGCTCGATGTTAAGGGCGCTGCAAATGTTGACGCTATCAAGGCTGTTGACGGTGTTGTTGGTGTAAGAGTTATCTGATACGATCCTGTTTAAGACAAACAGACCCCCCGGGAGCTTTTAAAGTTCCCGGGGGTTTTTATAGTTACGTTATGGTCTTATCAAAGCTACGTAAGCGGAGGTGACGCAGGCAGCTTTGTTCCACAGCCTGCGCAGAAATCTGCGCCCTCACGGTTCTGTTTTCCGCAGTTAGGACAAAACATAATGATACCTCCCGGAATAATTTGTCAACAACATTTAATTTATTTGTAGTATTATA
>JAFUTU010000051.1 GCA_017484095.1 Ruminococcus sp.
ACCCAAAGGTCTTAACTAAAGGGTTTTCTTTCGTTATTGTTCGGTTTTCAAGCTGCAAGTGTCTCCTTTTCATAGGCGACTTGTTTATTTTATCACATTTATTCCCCATTGTCAATCCTTTTTCGCTTTTTCGGCGGAATATCCATTAGATTGACTATAAACAAACGTCATTTGTGCACTTTACCTATACGAAACCGACCGATCTTCAAAAGACCGGTCGAGAACTAAATATCAACATTATTATCATCATTGATTTCAGGTATAAATTCCTCATTTTCCACAAGATAATCAATGATCCTGCTATAAAACTCCGAAGGGTTCAAAATGATCTTCGATCTTATGTAATTAGCCTGATCCATATCCGAAACATAAAGTGACAGCTGCATAAGCTCTGTGTTTCCGTCTTTGCAGACACACCTGACCTGAAACCCCTTATCACAAGGAACTGTTTCAAAATCAACACTCTTTTCATTTCTAAGCTTAGCAAACAACTTCAGTCCTGCTGCATATATCTTATCTCGAAAGCTTTTCGGTACCAGCTTTTTAAACTCAACGGCACCTTCTCTGCCCTTTTCCGTCAAGCGGTACACTTCAACAGAATCTTCCTCAGCGACCTCGAGAGTGCCATTATCAAGCATTCTTTCAATCGCTTCAGTGTAAATAAAATAGTTTACAACCCCTTCTCCTGTAGCTATTTCTGTCAGCTGAGCAGGAGTACACGGCCGATCTATCTGATCCAGAAAATAAGCCAGCAGCACCTCGACCTCATAAACGTCGGAAATGCTCTTCATATTCTCCGAAATACGATTCTCAGGGTTTACAAGCAAAACATCTCCTCCAAAAAGATCAGAAATTAGGATAATCCAGCATATGGTTCAGGAGCGCAATATTAACAGCCGCCTCAACGCAAGGCACAGCCCTCGGAACAACGCAGGGATCATGTCTGCCTTTGATCTCAAGAGTCTCATTTTTAATAGCAGAATAATCAACAGTCTCCTGCGGTTTTGAGATCGAAGGCGTCGGCTTAAAAGCTACCCTCAGAGTTATCGGCATTCCTGAGGATATACCTCCAAGTATACCGCCGTGATTATTAGTTCTGGTAACGACATGACCCTTGTCATTAACGTAGAATTCGTCATTATTTTCCGAGCCTGTCATCATTACAGTATCAAAGCCCGCGCCAAATTCCAAGCCCTTAACAGCAGGTATCCCGAAAATAAGCTGAGCAATAGAATTTTCAAGTCCGTCAAACATCGGCGAACCGATCCCTGCAGGTACATTTATAGCGATACACTCAACGATACCGCCAACGCTGTCCTTATCCTTTCTTGCTCTGTCTATCTCCTTGACCATCTCATTCCCCTGAACATCAATAATAACAGGAAATTCTTTCTGACGAATCTCTCTTATCATATCCTTATCAGTGTTGATAGGGTCAAAATTCTTATCCTTTATTCCGTGGATCTCAGCAATATGAGCACCTACGTATATACCGCGCTTTTCAAGTATTTGAGCAGCGATCGCACCCGCAAAACAAAGCGGCGCCGTAAGTCTGCCGGAAAAATGTCCGCCGCCCCTGAAATCGTTAAAACCTCTGTATCTCAAAGCGCCGGTATAATCAGCGTGACCGGGACGTGCAAGCTTTGAAAGGTTTGAATAATCGTTTGAATGCTGATCTGTATTAGCTATAAACGCACAAAGCGGCGTGCCTGTAGTCTTACCATTATAATAACCGGAAACAATTGTCGGATGGTCCTTCTCAGACCTATGTGTGGACGTAACGCTCTTTTTCGGAGCCCTTCGTGCCATGAACTCACAAACTTTATCAAAATCTATACTCTCTCCGGGAGGCAGATCATCTATACAAACACCTATTGCAGCGCCGTGGCTCTCACCGAACACGGTAAATGATATATTGTTTTTCCAAGTTGACGACATTATATTTCCTCCCATCACGCCAAAAGCGCGGTTATTTAATCATTCACGACCGAAAACTTTCCGCCCAGCTGCTCAAAAACCTTCCAAAAATCAGGATATGACTTTGAAACACACTCTGCACCTTTGACAAGCACTTCGCCTTTACAGCCGGCAGATGCAACAGCCGCAGCCATTGCGATACGGTGGTCGTTGCAGGAATCGACCGTTCCTCCGTCAAGATACTCTTTTCCGTCGATCAGAAGCCCATCATCAGTTCCGACAGCACTTCCTCCAAGATCACATATCAAATCAACAGAAGATGCGATCCTGTCACTTTCTTTTATCCTTAATCTTGCCGCGTTGTAGATACAGCTCTGTCCGTTAGCGTAAGCTCCAAGCACTGCCAATGCAGGAACCAGATCGGGAATATCCGAACAATCAAGACGGTACGGTCTTAGTCCATTACCACCATTATACACCATTTGCTCACATATTTCAATAACTTTTTTGTCGCCTTGAAAAGAATTTACATTTAAGCCCAAAATCTCAATGTCAGAACCCAGACAATTCGCAGCATAAAAGAACGCAGCCTGCGAAAAATCGCCCTCAACAGCAGTTTCTACCGCATCAAGTCGGCTCTTCCCTTTTATTTTATATCCGTCAGATGTCTGCTCTGCCTCTGCGCCGAAAGCTTTCAGGCAGCCAAGCGTGATATCAACATAAGGCTTAGATTCCAACTTTGAAGTAAGAATTATCTCGCTTTCACCTTCTGTTATTGCAAGTGCCAGTATCAGCCCCGTTATAAACTGCGATGACACTGAACCGCTCATATAATATGTCCCTGCCTTAAGCTTTCCCGAAACCTTAAACGGCATCGTTGCATTATAATCAAACTTCGCCCCATGCTTTGGCAGCTCATCGATATAAGCAGTTATAGGCCTCTGCGGAAGCTTTCCACTGCCTTTAAAAACAGTTTCAACTCCCAATGCACAGGCAACAGGTATCATAAACCTGAGCGTCGAGCCCGATTCAAAACAATCGATCTCTGCCCTTTTCGGTTTATCCTTTATACCCTTTACAGTGACAGCATTTTCATCAACAGTTATCTCAGCGCCCAGTGCTTTTAAAGCGCCGATAGTAGCCTCAATATCCTTTGAAAGGCTTATATTGCTGATATGAGATATTCCATCTGCCAGAGCCGCACATATTAGCAGCCTGTGCGCCTCACTTTTTGAAGGCGGCACCGTTACTTTTCCTTTCAGCTTTGACGGCGTAATAAGTATATCCATTATATTCTCCTACATCTTTTCAATAATGGCAGCAATACGGTACTCTTCTATTTCAAGCCCGTAATTATTGTCACCGAAGCAGACCATATCACCGATTTCATTCTGGAATACAAATCTGAGCTTTCCGTCCCTCACTTTTTTATCAGTGTACAGCTTTTTGATAAGCTCCGACCTGTCTATATATTCGGGGACAGCTACTGGCAAGCCTGCCCTGCTGCAAAGAGATAATACCCTCTTAACATTCTCATGAGATATAAAGCCAAGCTCTTCACCAAGCAAAGCCTGTGCCACCAGCCCTATAGAAACCGCCTCACCATGAGTGAGCCTGTAATCAGAAACGGTCTCAATAGCTCTTCCAACAGTATGCCCAAGGTTAAGTATCTCTCTAAGACCTGATTCTCTTTCGTCCTGCATTACGACCTTATACTTGACCTCACAATTATGGCGCGAAATAAACTCGCATACCTCGGGGTCTATATCGAACACTCTTTCAATATTCTTCTCCAGGTATTCAAACAGTTCAATGTCACCAAGGCAGCCGTGCTTGATCGTCTCCGCCAATCCGCTGATAAGTTCTCTTTTTTCAAGCGTTTTCCAGGCAGTCAGATCGATATACACTTTCTTCGGCTGATTAAACAGACCGATAAGATTAGTCGCAAGAGGAGTATCTACCGCAGTTTTTCCGCCTATAGATGCGTCAGCAGCAGCAAGAAGAGTAGTAGTATAATTTATAAAAGGTACTCCCCTGCCGAATGTACCTGCTGTAAAGCCCGAAAGATCTGATACTACACCTCCGCCTACAGCTATTATACAGCAGTCTCTTCTGTATCCGAGCTCCAGCATCTTATCTTCGACATATTCCTTGACAGCTCTTGTCTTTGACTTTTCTCCTGCCTTGAATTCAATAACGTTAGAAATAAAACCTGCATCTATAAGCATATCATTGATCTTATCTGCATATAAAGCTCTCACATTAGAATCGGTAACAACTGCAAAACGCTTTATACTGCCGACAAGACCGCCTGAAATATCGTCAAGCAGCTGCTTTTCCAGACTATAGCCTATCTCAATATCATATGAATCATCTATAACCTTTTTTAACTGACAATTGAAGGTCATCCTATCACCCGATCTATCCAATAATAGTAATCAACAGATATAATTATACCACATATATAAAAATTTGTAAACCCGAATATTTTTGATTCTTATTCAGCAGTATCAACGGGTCTGCCCATAAACTCTGCAAGCGCCTTGATATTTTTCATGGTCTGTGCAAATTTTGAAGGTGTCAGCTGCTGAGCACCGTCGCTCCATGCGTTTTTGGGGTCATTATGCACTTCTATCTCAAGCGCGTCGGCGCCTACTGCAATTGCACCAAGAGCGCAAGGCTCAATAAGCGAAACTATACCTGTTGCATGACTGGGATCAACAGTGATCGGCAGATGTGTCTTCTGCCTGAGAAGCGGCACAGCTGCAAGATCAAGAGTATTTCTCATTGCAGGCTCAAATGTGCGAATACCGCGTTCACATAGAATCACCTTCTGGTTGCCCTCTGACATTATATATTCCGCCGACATAAGCAGCTCCTGCAAAGTTCCCGAAAGACCTCTTTTCAGAAGAACAGGCTTATCACAGCGTCCCAATGCCTTGAGCAGAGTGAAGTTCTGCATATTTCTCGCACCGACCTGTACAACATCTACATCAGCAAAAAGATCAATATCACTTACATCCATTATCTCTGTAACTATCGGCAGACCTGTCACTTCCCTAGCCTTTAAAAGAAGATCGATACCCTCTTTCCCAAGACCCTGGAAGGAGTAGGGCGAAGTTCTCGGCTTGAAAGCTCCGCCTCTGAGCATAGTTGCGCCTGCCTGCTTTACAGCTATCGCTGTAGTGATTATCTGCTCCTCAGTCTCTACAGAGCACGGGCCTGCCATTATCTGAGTTTTTCCGCCTCCGATAGTTCTTCCTCTCACTTCTATGACTGTATCATCAGGGTGAAATTTTCTGTTTGCGTTCTTATACGGCTCCTGAACTCGCTGAACGCCCTCAACGCATTCCTTTGCCTGTACAGCTTCAATATCTATCTGAGTAGTATCACCTATCAGTCCGATGATATTTGAATGAACGCCCTGAACGAGATTTGTGCTGACATTAAACTGTGTGAGCCAGCTCATCAGCTCATTTACTTCTTGCTCCGTAGTTTTGTTTTTCAATACGATGATCATAAAAAATTCCTCCTGAATCAAAAATGCCGCGGTTTTCATCTGCACAATGAAAGCCACGGCTAAAAATTTACGGTATTAAGCTCCTGAAACCTATTCCGCCAATCCCTTGTCGTCAGCCTTCTTTACACGCCAAAAACGCTCGAAGCCAAAAAAGAAGCTCAAGCTCATAAAGAAGTATGTAAAGACTGCTGTCAATGCAATAGCGTACATCTTCAGGATCCTTTCCCACTGTTATATCAGACTAACTGACAAGAACAGTATACAACTGTTGACGGTCAATGTCAAGAATTTAATTTTTATTTTTACAGTTTGTTAACACTATTTACTTTATATTCCTCTATCAGATAATAAACCTTATTATCAACAAGCACATCTACAGCGATGCCGTCAGCCGTGTACTCTTCCGAATACACCCTGCCGTCAATCCTGATAGTGCTGAGAAGCCCTGCCTTATCAAATGGAAGCAAAAGTCTGCATCTAGTGCAGGTCGAAGGAAGTGCAGCCGCAACAGCGCTCAGCATTTTATCAAGACCTTCTCCACTCTTTGCAGAGATGATAACCTCATTCTCCCCTTTTTCTTTTTCAAGTGCATCGGCATACGGCACTTTGTCACACTTATTAAATACCGTGACGACCGGTATTCCGTCGCAGCCGAGCTCACTAAGCAGCTTTCTTGTGACCTCTGCCTGATTTTCACATCCAGCATTTGACAGATCAACAACATGAATGATCACATCTGCCTGTGCAGCTTCTTCAAGCGTTGACTTAAAAGCCTCGACCAAATGATGAGGCAGCCTGCTGATAAATCCAACCGTATCAATAAGTGTCACAGACCGTCCATCAGGCAGCTCTATAGCCCTTGAAGTCGTCTCGAGAGTTGCAAAAAGTTTATCCTCGGAGAGCACGCCCGCTTCTGTCAAAGCATTCAAAAGGGTCGATTTTCCGGCATTTGTGTAGCCAACTATAGCTGCCGTCAGAACGCCGTCCTTTTTTCTGCGCTTTCTCATCATGTCACGGCGCTTTTCAATCTCATGAAGCTCATCTGTCAGCGCCGCTATCCTTGCCCTGATATGACGTTTATCAGTTTCAAGTTTCGTCTCGCCCGGTCCTCTTGTACCAATGCCTCCCCCTAATCTTGAAAGGTTCATGCCCATTCCAGCAAGTCTCGGAAGCCTGTATTTATTCTGAGCTATCTCAACCTGAAGCCTGCCTTCATGAGTTTTCGCATGAGATGCAAAAATATCCAGTATCAGCATAGTTCTGTCTATAGTGAAAACACCGCAAACATCTTCAATATTTCTGATCTGCGTGGCAGTCAGCTCACAGTCAAATATAACTCTGTCTATTTCATTAGTCTGGCATAGTTCGGCTATCTCTTTAAGCCTGCCGGAGCCTATACAGGTAGCTTTGTCGTATGACGGCCTTTTTTGTACCACACGTATTATCGGCTCACCATCAGCAGTTTTTACAAGCTCTTCAAGCTCATCTAGCGAAGCACTTACATCAAACGCGCCTGTGTCGACCGCTGCCAACAGCACACGGTCCTTTTGTTTTATATTGTCAAAAAGCTCTGCCATATAACCTCCAAAGCAACAGGCCGAGAACTCTCAGCCTGTAATAATCAGTCCATTCGCATCTGATGATGCTTTCTCTTATTCTCATACATAAGCTTATCAGCTTCATTAAAGAGTGCGTCCGTTTCTTCTTTTGTCTCTGCCCTCATGCATATTCCACCAAGACTTACCGAAATACTGAACGGATAATCATTATACTTATTGTAAACATCGATCATCTCGCGTACACGGAGCGCGAACCTGCTGGGATAATCCTGCCAGTAATCATTGCAGCCCACAACAACAAATTCATCACCGCCTATGCGCGCACAGACCTCATTGCTCTTCATTGAGCTTTTCATCGCATCAGCAACCGCCTTTATAGCGATATCCCCTGCATTATGTCCGTAATTGTCATTTATCTCTTTGAGCTTGTCAACATCACCTACGATCATAAAGAACTTATTCTTTTTGTTTTTTGACCTGTCAATCAGCTCTTCCATACGCTTTTCAAGTCCAAGCCTTGAATACACGCCTGTAAGCACATCTCTTACCGCCAGACCTGCAAGTGAAGTTCTTATCCTCATAGTTTCAAGCCCGTTGGCGACCAGCTTTACCCAGTTAGCAAATTTTCGGTCATAAATCGTTACATTATCACCGAATGATAATACAGTATAGCCAAGGCATCGCTTCAGAAAATGCACAGGAGATATAAAGAAGGCAGCAGGTTTTTCTCTGTCTGCATTATAATCAGGGAATATCTCTGTCTTATTATACACCTGATCTATGACCTCGTCCTTATCATTATCTCCTCTTATCCAAAGATGCATATAGTCAGTATAATTCTCAAAATCAGGCTGCTGCTTTTCAAAATCGTTCTCACTGTCAAGCCAGTTATCGCATAGACACAGATTAAAATACTTGTATGTCCTCACAAGAAACAAAAAATAGTTTATTATGTAGATCAGCTCTTTTGGATCAACAGCCGACGCCATAGCTTCCATCATATTACTTTCAAACAGATCAAATTCATAGCTGCCTGCGCTCTTTGAATGTTCTATAGCAAATCGCTTGATGTAGCTCGGATCCTCTTCACAACCGCAGCTGTGACCTATCTCTATCTTGCCTTCTCCGGTTATCGGCCTGTACTGGATATATTTTAAGCGAGAATCTATCTTTAAAACAGCGTTCATTCCCGTTTCAAAGATCGGCGGTGAGCAAGAAGTGATACTTGGAACAAAATTCACAGCAGCATCAACTGCATCGTACCCAACAACTATGATATCATCAGGTATACTAAGCCCTGCCCTTTGAAATACCTGCGCTGCACCGACTGCCATATGATCTCCGCAGCACATAACAGCATCAGGAAGCGGCTCGCCGCTGCTTAGTATTTGCTCTGCGGCCTGAGCTGCTCCGTCATACCAGAAGCGCCCTTCAAAAGACACCAGCGAATCATCATAAGCGATACCGTGCTTTTCAAGCGAGCGCTTATATCCCTGATATCTTAACTTTGTCGTTGCAGCATCATAGCTTCCGCTGAGGAAAAATATCCTTTTACAATTATGCTTCTCTATGAGATGATCTGTAAGATTTTCAAAAGGCTTATCGTCCTGAACGAAAACACTGTCATAGTCCTTATAAACAGCATCCACAAACACAACGGGACATTTGCACTCATTGTCGATACGTTTTTTAATAAGCTCATCAAGACCGTCTATCTTTAAAGTGTCCTGTAATACGATCACTCCGTCCAGAAGATCAAAATTGATAAGCTCAAATATCTTCTTTTCACCTTCAACATAATCGGTAAGTGTACTTTCTTTTGCAAAGCTGGAATATATCATTACATCATAGTCAAGCTCAAAAGCCTTTGTCATTATACCTTTTATCATACGTGAAGGGTAATCATCATCAGCCTTTGAAACAATAACACCGATTTTTTTCCTTATCATATATAACACCCTCCGAAAGCTAATATGTACCACTAACATTATACCATACAGCTTTAAAAAAGTAAAGAAAAACAATAAAAAATAATATGGCTGCAACAAAAGACTTAAAATTATCAATTGTTATTTGGTAAAATATAAAAATTAATATTTGGTCTTGAAATTATGAAATATGTATGTTATAATTTATAATGTATAAAGAAAACTATAATTGTATTTGGCTCCGATAATGAAAGCGAGGGCAGATAATGAAAAGAAAAACGATAGCTGTTTGCATAACAGGCTTTGACCTTGAATATGAGATGAGTGTTGTTGACGGTGTCACCAAAAGGTGCAAAGAACTCGGTCTTAACTGTCTGGTCTTCTTCAATCCAACGAGAAAGCCTCAGAGAGGGCTCGATCTTGTGCTGTCTGACACTATCATTAACGGTGAGATGCAGGTTTTCAGGATAATGAACTATGATCTGATAGACGGCATCGTCACATTCGGCGAGTCACTGCTTGATGAAAAAACTTTCTTTGATATCGCAAAAAATGCCAAAGAAAAGAACATACCTCTTATTGATGTCGACGATCTTGCTCACGATCAGGAGAAGCGGATAATCCTCAGCAACAAGTATGCTATGGAGGCAGTACTTGAGCATCTTATCGCAGAACACGGTCTCACCAAGATCGACTTTATAGGTGGCTTTAAGGATAATAACATCCAGTCAGAAGAAAGACTTGAAGCATATAAGACAACCCTGAAAAGACATGGTATACCCGTAGAAGATGACAGGATATATTTCGGCGAATTCTGGCGCAAAGCGATTGAATGCACCGAGCAGATACTCAAAAAGCCCGAGCTGCCCGAAGCTATAGTTTGTGCTAATGATACTATGGCGTTTTTCTGTATGGATACGCTCAAAGAGCATGGCTATAAAATCCCCGAAGATATCATCGTAACAGGATTTGATGCAGTTAGTGACTGTCAGAGTTATACGCCCTCGCCTACAACCGTGAGGAGAGCAACATTTGAATCAGGCGAAAAGGCTGTTGATCTGATTCTGGAAATGATAAACGGTCATGAGCCAGAAGATATCACCTATGTTGATTCGGTGCTTGTAAAGGGTCAGTCCTGCGGTTGTATGCCGTCAATAACCCTTGATGATATTTCGTATAACGAAAGATATTCAAGATATCAGGACTTTAAAGAGTTTACAAGGTATATCTTAGATATGAATGTTGACTTTTCAGTCGCTGAGGAATCAAACGAGCTGTTTGCCGGTCTTACAAAGGGTGCAAAAATATTCAAATTCAATAAGCTCTTTGTGTGTATAAACTCTGAGCTGGAAGCAGAAAGCTATGACCTGGGAATAGACGAGGAGATAAAGCCCTGGACCGTTCCCGAAAAAATGGTTTCAATGTACAATTACGGTCATGAGATACCGATCGGGACTGAATTTACCACCTCTCAGCTTATACCCGAAGCGATGAACGATACTGATGAAGCGCTTATTTACGCGTTTGCTCCGATCTATTTCAAGAATACGTTTCTTGGATATCTTGCAGCGGTACCATCTACTATCGAGCTGGAAGGCGATCTGCTCTCCACCTGGCTGACTGCTATCTCTAACAACGCCGGAAGCTTTTATATGAACAAAAAGCTTGAAAAAGCTCTTGATGAACTTGAAATGCTGAATCTTCATGATCCTCTGACAGGTATGTTCAACAGAAGAGGACTTAACAAGTATGAAAAAGACTTCCTGCAGAACACTATAAAATCAGGCAAATATCTGTCTGTAATATGTGCGGACGTTGACGGATTGAAGATCGTCAACGATGCTTACGGACACGAAGAAGGCGACAATGCCATAACAAAGTGCAGCGATGCCCTTCTCAATGTATTCCCAAGCTCCAGCATTTCCGTCAGAACGGGCGGCGATGAATTCCTGGTCCTTGCAGCATTTGATGATCTGAACGAGCCCGACAGGCTGATAAAAGTCATTTATGAAAGGATGGAAGATTATAATAGGCTTCAAGTTAAGCCTTACAAGGTTGGCTGCAGCTGTGGTCACGTCACTCTTAAGCCTGATGAGAACACCGACCTTAATGCTCTGAAAAACGAAGCTGACAGTATGATGTATCTTGAAAAGCACAAAAAAAAGACTGTAAGAAAATACTAAAACAAACGCCTGTTCCAAAGCGGAGCAGGCGTTATCTTATTTTATAAAAGCAGTTGCTATAGCAGTTATTACAGGTAAAGTTGCCATGGAAAGTATAGTTGTTACAGCAAAAATCTCAGAGCATCTTTTTGCATTTCTGTCAAAAAGCAGTGCAAACATCGTACCTGTTGTCGCTGCAGGACACGCACATGCAATGCAGACTATCAGCTCAGGCATAAGGCTTTGCGAATGAGGAAGAAACCTGAACAGCAGTATCACACAGCAAGGAAGAAGCAAAAGCTTGTAAAAAGTAGTAAGCATTATGTTTTTATCAAAAAGAGAGCGCAGAAGCTGACTTTGTGCAGCTGTAGCACCCGCAATAAGCATTGCAAGAGGAGTGTTCATATCAGCTATAAATTTGAAAGAATCACCTAAAACCGAACCTGCCACCGACAAATTTGCAAGCCTGATATTCAGCACATAGAAAATAACTCCTATAAATACAGCGATAACCGTCGGAGATCTGACTGCCTTCACAAACGCAGATAAGTCATGCTCTTCTTTCATCAGCATATAGCCATGAGTAAATACCAGCAGATTAAAAACAGTTATGTACGCAGTCAAATACAGTACGCCGTCACTTCCGAATAGCGCATTTATAAGCGGTATCCCCATAAAACCACAGTTTGAATAAATGCAGGAAAAACGCTCAACAGCGTAGTTTTCATTGCTTTTTCTCTTTAAGATCCCTGCCAGCGGTATCATAAGTGCAAAGCTCACAGCTGACAGCACAAACGACCATAAAAGCCCTTTAAGTCTCTGAGGATCATAATCAGATTGATATGACATAAAAATCATCAGAGGGTTAACTATATTAAGCTCAACTGCTGAAAGCTGCTTTGTGCCAGAAGCAGTTATTATTTTTCTTTTATATGCAAGAACGCCGATTATCAGTATCACTGACATTATAAGCACTCTCAAACCGATCACTTTTGCGTTATCCAAGGTACCTCCCGCTGTCAGTGCTCAAGCTTTTTAAGGAACGCTTTAGTTCTTGCGTTCTTAGGCTTGTCAATTACATCCTTAGGGCTACCCTCTTCAACGATAACACCGCCGTCCATAAATATGATATGGTCAGATACGTTTCTCGCAAAGTTTATCTCATGAGTAACAATTACCATAGTCATTTTCTCAGCTGCAAGCTCTTTCAATACCAGAAGTATCTCGGCAGTTATTTCAGGATCAAGTGCAGATGTAGGCTCATCAAAAAACAGTATCCTCGGCTTCATAGCAAGAGCTCTCGCAATAGCTACTCTCTGCTGCTGACCGCCCGAAAGCTGATAAGGATAAGCATCTGCCTTATCCTCAAGACCCATTTTTCTCAGGAGCTGCATACATTCCTTACGAACAGTGCCTTTATCCCTCTTCTGAACATGAACAGGAGCGTCCATTAAGTTTTTCAAAACCGTATAATGAGGGAACAGATTGAAATTCTGGAACACAAGACTGTAATAATCCTTGATCTTTCTGAGCCTTTCCTTGCTTGCATATACAGCCTTGCCGTCATTGTCACTGACTGCTTTCTCTCCGCAGTATGTAAGCTCTCCTCCGTCAACAGTTTCAAGCATACATACGCATCTCAGAAAAGTAGACTTTCCCGAACCCGACGGGCCGAGTATCGACACGACTGTGTTCTCTTCAACACTCATAGTAATATCTTTAAGCACTTCCAGCTCTCCGAAGCTTTTTTTAAGGTTTTTAGTCTCCAACAGTTTCATCGTTACTCACCCCTTTATCTGAAATAATTAAGTTTCTTCTCGATATGATCCATAACAGCAGCAACTATAAAGTTAAATACATAATAGAATACACCTGCAATAAAAATAGGCATGATAGTCGCCTCAGCTGCCGCAACCTGCTTAGCGATCGTAAACATCTCAGTATAAGCTATAGCAAAAGCAAGCGAAGTATCTTTAACGAGTGTTATCACTTCATTTGTGATAGATGGTATGATGTTTTTCATCATCTGTGGGAACACTATCTTGAAGAAGGTCTGTCTTGAAGAATAGCCTAATATCTCTGCTGCCTCATGCTGACCCTTTGGTATAGCCTGTATACCCGAACGATAGATCTCGGCGAAGTAAGCCGCATAATTCAGTACAAAACCTATCAGCACAGCGTAGAACCTGTAATCCGATGACAGTTTTATCCCGAAGATAAGATTAGGACCGAAGAACACCAGCAGCAGCTGCAGCATTAAAGGTGTACCTCTGACAATTGATATGTATAGCTTTGTAATCCACCTGAGAGGTGCAAACCTTGACATTCTGCCAAAAGATATGATAAGACCCAGCGGCAGCGCAAACAGCAGTGTGAAGAAGAATATCGCAAATGACGAACCTACGCCCTTCAAAAGCTCCTTGCAAACATAGGTGAGCTCTTCAGTAAAGCTCTTAGACGAGCCTTCATCGCTGTCGATGACCTTAGAGTCTTTCGTAAGGCAGACTGCATCAGCAAGATCCCATTTTGCAGCTATATCACTGATAGTACCATCTTCAAGCAGCTCGATGAGCGTTTCCTGCACCTGATCTCTGAGTTCTGTGTTTCCTTTGTAGAAACCTATTCCGTATTTTTCTGACGAGATATGCTTATCAAGAACGATATAGTCTCCGCCGCGCTGATGTATCTCATACTTAGCAACACCTATATCCATACAGATAGCATCGACTACTCCGCTGTCAAGGTTAAGGAAAGCTGTGTTATAATCTCCGACCTGCTGTATCTCCTTAAAAGTCTCGGCAAGCGCCTTGTTTTCGTCTGTAGCATCATCACCTGTCAGCGCCGCCAGTCCGGAGCTGTCAGCCTGAACAGCTACTATCTTACCGGCAAGCTGCTCTACCTCAGTAATGCCCAAATCTTCCTTTACTACCATTACCTGTGCATTGTCAAAATAAGGTGCCGACCAGGTATAATCATTCTCTCTGCCGTTTATAGTAAATCCGTTCCAGATACAGTCGATCTGACCCGATTTCAGCTCCATATCCTTAGAATCCCAGTCGATCGGTCTCTTTTCGAGCTTCCACCCTCTTTTTTTGCATACAGCCTCAGCCAGATCAAGATCAAGACCAACGTATTCACCCGAATCGTCCTTAAATCCATAAGGCGGAAATTCGGCGTCAAAGCCCACAACAAATGTGTTATCCTCGTCCTTTTCAGAACAGCTGCTGAATACAGCTGCAGCTGACACTATAAGAGCAGCGGACACAAGAAAAGCAGTGATCCTTCTGAATCTCATATTATCCCCTCCATAATTTATACTTACTTTTATATTTTAACACATTACAGCACAAAATACAAGTAAAAATACAAAATTTGTAAAAAATCACGAATCATATCACGTAAAACAACTATGTTAATAGGTCAAGCATATAGTTTGGTGATATATAATGGCTCCCAACATATTCAGCGCCGTTTTCAAAGGCATTAAAAATATCCCCTGCCTTTGTGTAAGACAAAACCAATGGTTTCAGCTTGTTTTTTCGGCAAAGCTCAGCCGTTTCGGCACTGAAAGTTTCAGGCATCATTGAAATCACCTTTATGCCGTGCCTTTTGCAGCAGTTTAAAGCTGACTTGAAATTTTTTTCAGAATCATCTTTATCTTTTCCAACTGCCAGATAGTAAGCGATACTGCAGCAAAGCTCAGTTTTTTCAATTAGTTCAATATCACTTTCACGCTGAGTCCTTATCATTATCCTGTCAGCTGGGATGTTATGCGTTCTAATACTACCTGCAACTGAACCTATCAGCATTTCTGCCCTGTCCTTTGGTGGCTTTCCTATATCGATTATAAGCCTTATATCGTTATCGAGTGAGTTTTTAGAAAACACCTCTGCAAATTCATCAAAAGAAACAGCTTTATATCTTTTGTAATAAAGACACCTTTCAAAATCTTCGCTTGAAAGACCGTTTTTCAGCTCATCGTCATAGTCGATCCCAAGCTTTCCGTATGAATCTTTATTCCAGCCGTTAATACAAACAGCCTTGCCGTCCGATGCAGCCCTGACATCAACTTCAAACAGGCAAAACCCTGCATCAAGAGACTCCCTGAACGCATCAAGTGTGTTAGTGTTTTTAAATTTTTTGCCTATCCCGCCTAAAGCTGCGGCAGCGATCTTTCTTTTATAATCATTTATATTCTCGATATGCTCCGCATTTTTCCCCGCGATCCTTAAAAAGTGCCTGAGCTCTTTATATACACCTCGCTTTAAGGCTCTGTCAGGTTTGGTGATATTATCGTTCAGAGACCTATCAAAAGCCTCCATAGTCTTTTGTACATTCAGCTGTTCAGGCACCACGAACCTGTGAGAACAGCCTATGCGGTCACCCCAGAAACGCATCTTTTCATTCCATACCAGCCCGACAGCAGGTATACCAAGAGAATATGCAATTATACATGAATGCATACGCTGAGCTATTATACTGTCAAACGAAGCAATGGATTCAATAAGCTCCTGCGAACTCATAGGCTGTGCAACTTTCTCACCGTGACCTATTTCCGACAGCACCTTTTCGGCAAATTCCTCATCAGAATTCAGACCGTTAGTGAAAATCTTCCACTTATAGCCCATGTCTTCAAGCTGTTTTATCAGCACGCACCAGTATGATATCAGATATTGTCCGTCGATCTCAGTATGACCGTAATCAGAAAACAACAATTCTCTCGCAATTCCGATGCCGACTGCTCTGTTTTTTTCAGGCCTGATACCTCTGTATGTTTTATCAGACCATACCGCGCTGTCAACTACTGAACGCACTCTAATATTAGATAGTATGTATGAGTTTATAAGTGTCTCGGTATCGTCTCTGACGCTTATTCCCTTCACACACGGTGAATTGATAGCTTTTTTCAGTGCCATGCAGGCAGTATTCTCTTCGTCAAAGCCCTCCACCCCGACAGCATTGAAAAACACAGGCACATCAAACTCTTCAGCGGACGCGATTATTTCACTTATGTACTGCTCAAAATCTTCACCCTTGAACTTTATCAGCCCGCCGCCTGCAAATATAACAGCATCACAGTATTTTACCTGAAACACATCTCTGCTCCTGAGATCATAGTCCAGTATCACTGCCCTGCTGCTAAGAGCTTTCTTTATCAGAAAAGCAGTATTGTCCGCAATGACCGTATCACCGTAGTTTCGATTAATAAGCCTCACAAGCAAAATCTTTTTGATTCTTCCGAAAAGCACTGCGAACACCTCCTTTTTGATAATAGATAAAGTATAGCACATTTTTTCAGGCATTTCAAGGAAAAAATCCTTGACAAATATTTTTATCCGTGTTATACTGTTCTCGTGATGTGGGGACGGCACCCATAGAATAAAACAGCGGTCACAAAAAAGTATATTTACTTTTGTTGCAAAGGGGCTGACACCCATAGAAAAAAACGTTATTGTGACAGACGTGAATGGACGAATTATCGGAAGCACCTACCCGAAAAGGGCAAAGGGGCTTGTTAAAAAAGGTCGGGCGGAGTATACCGACGACCAAACCATACGTCTGAAATTTACTCACGCTCCGACCGTATATAATAATACGGAGGTACAAAAAATGAGTAAAGTAATAGATTTTAACGCAAGAGAATTTAGGTTCGACGAGACCTGCGTAAGCAATGTCGGAGAACGAGCGTTTATAACAACCGCTCTCGGAAATGCAGAGGTGTGGGAGATCGGTGACTGGGGCTGGAATTGGTCGCAGATATTCTGCGAGAAAAGGCTCGATAAGAATACCGATTATATCCTGCGTTTTGCCATGACGGGCGGGCATAATGATACTGATGATGCGGTATCAATGGTTCAGCTATACGGAACAGACAGCTATGACACGCTTGAAGAGGCATGGCAGAACAGACTGAATTTCGTGTTAGCGGGCAGCCATTTCGAGCCGATCATCAGCAAGCACGACAAGACGGGGCTTCTCAGAGTTTTCGAGATACCGTTCAACACAGGCGAGCAGGAGAACTGGCGCATAGTTTTTATAGCACAGCACGCAGTTGCAAGGTTCTTTGCTCCGTTGGAACTTTCTGCATACGACGATCTTGAAGATCTGACTTATGACGAGTGGAGGAATGAGCGCAGAGAGCAGATAGATGCCGAGTGGAGCGGTCTTCCCGATTTTTTACAAAAAATAAAGACCTTTGAAAAGATAATAGATAAAATATAAGAAAAATTATCTGGGAAAATTGAGCATTGTCAAGATAATAGAGCTTGTCAAAAATGTAACGGGTCTTGAGCTTGGCGACATCTTCGGAAATACCGTAATTTCGGATAGCGATACCGAATCACAGCCACAAACTGCACTATCGAATGATCTTGCATAAGGACTTTACTTGAATAATCACAGCGACGCAGACATAATTGCCTGCGCCGTTTTTATTTATTATCAGCAAACTGTAAGACCGTTATCATCAGCATCAACTCTCAGAACATTATCCTCAGATATATCTGCCGATATTATCTTTTTAGCAATGAGCGTCTCAACACTTGACTGTATATATCTCTTTAGTGGTCTGGCACCAAAAGCAGGGTCAAACCCATGTTCAATGATATAATCTTTTGCTTTGTCAGATACCGCCAGCGTAAGATGCTTGTCAGAAAGTCTCCTGCGAAGGTCTTTAAGCATCAGATCAACTATCATTATGATGTTTTCCTTGACAAGCGGCTTATAGTAAACGATATCGTCAAGACGGTTCAGAAATTCCGGTCTGAAATGCTGTTTGAGCAGTGCATCGACTTGTGCTCTTGCATTTTCACTTATCTCTCCGTTATCTTCAATACCGTCGAGTATATAAGGCGAACCAAGATTTGACGTCATTATAATGACACAGTTCTTAAAATCCACAGTTCTGCCCTGTGAATCGGTTATCCGTCCGTCATCAAGCACCTGAAGCAGTATATTAAATACATCAGGATGAGCCTTTTCAACTTCGTCAAGGAGAACAACACTGTAAGGCTTTCTTCTGACAGCCTCTGTCAGCTGACCGCCCTCCTCATAACCCACATATCCGGGAGGCGCTCCTATAAGCCTGCTCACAGAGAACTTTTCCATATACTCTGACATATCGATACGTACCATATTCTTTTCATCATCAAAAAGCGCTTCTGCCAGAGCTTTTGCAAGCTCGGTCTTACCTACTCCCGTAGGCCCCAGGCACAAGAATGAACCTATCGGCTGGTTCGGGTTTGCTATCCCCGCACGAGATCGCAGTATAGCTTCGCTCACCTTTCTTACTGCCTCATCCTGCCCAACAACACGCTGATGAAGTATATCTTCAAGCCCTAAAAGCTTCTCTCTTTCACCCTCCATGAGCTTTGTTACAGGTATGCCTGTCCAGCGTGAAACTATCCTTCCTATCTCATCATCTGTCACCTTGTCATGCAGAAAAGTGTTGTCTGTCTTTTTCTCCGCTTCCCTTTCAAGCCGAGCCAGCTGCTCTTTTAGTGCAGGCAGCTTACCGTACTTGAGCTCTGCTGCCTTGTCAAGATCATAGCTGCGTTCAGCTATTTCTATCTGAGAGTTTACTCCTTCTATCTCTTCTCTTATCCTCTGCAGCTTTCCTATTGAGTTCTTCTCATTATCCCATTTTGCCTTCATTGAGTTGAACTTCTCGCGCATCTGTGCAAGCTCTTTTTGTACTTCAGCCAAATGCTCCTGAGATATACGGTCGCTCTCTTTTTTGAGTGCTGCCTCTTCTATCTCATGCTGCATTATCTTTCGGGAAATATCATCAAGCTCAGAAGGCATAGAATCCATTTCAGTTCTTATAAGCGCACACGCCTCATCAACAAGGTCTATCGCCTTATCGGGAAGAAAACGGTCTGTAATGTATCTGTTTGATAGAGTTGCAGCTGCAATAAGGGCAGAATCATGTATCTTAACTCCGTGAAAGACTTCATATCGCTCTTTTAAGCCTCTGAGAATAGATATCGTGTCCTCGACTGTTGGCTCATTCACGATAACAGGCTGAAAACGCCTCTCAAGAGCTGCGTCCTTTTCAATATACTCACGGTATTCATCAAGCGTCGTAGCTCCGATACAGTGCAGCTCTCCTCTTGCAAGCATAGGTTTGAGAAGGTTGCCTGCGTCCATAGCTCCGTCTGTTTTTCCGGCACCGACTATAGTGTGCAGCTCGTCGATAAAAAGAATTATCCTACCTTCGCTCTTTTTTACTTCCTGTAAAACAGCCTTTAGCCTTTCCTCAAATTCTCCTCTGTATTTAGCTCCAGCAATAAGCGAGCCCATATCAAGCGAGAACAGTGTGCGGTCTTTGAGGTTAGATGGTACATCGCCCTTTACTATTCTCATAGCAAGCCCTTCAGCAATAGCCGTCTTACCTACACCGGGCTCTCCGATAAGCACAGGATTATTCTTTGTCTTGCGCGAAAGTATACGTACAGCGTTTCTGATCTCAGTTTCTCTTCCGATTACAGGGTCCAGCTTATTTTTTCTTGCAAGTTCAGTCAGATCCTGACCGTACTTTTTCAAAACATCATATGTGTCCTCAGGGTTCTGAGAAGTTACTCGTGAGTTACCTCTTACAGACTGCAAAGCCTTTAAAAAATCGCTCTTTTTTATAGAAAAAGCACTTAAAAACTTATTTATTTCGCTGTCTGCTTCGTTTATAAGACCTAAAAACAGATGTTCAACAGATATATATTCGTCCTTCATCTGCTCGGCTGTCTTTTCAGCATTGATGAGCGCTTTGTCGCACTCGGTATCAACATAAACACTGTCGGCAGGCCGTGAACTGCTGTATACCTTCGGCAAAGCGTTCAGTTGAGTATACAGATACTGCTTTGCCGATACGGGATCAACGCCCATCTTTTCAAAAAGCTGAGGTATCAGAGCGCTCTCTTCATTCATAAGAGCTGTCATCAGGTGCAGCTGAGTTATCGAATTGTTCTGATACTCTGTCACAAGCCCCTGAGCAGCCTGAATAGCCTCAATAGATTTTTGTGTCATCTTATTAATGTTCATAGTGTTCATCCTTTCTGTCTGTTATTTATCATTTTAAATGTCTGCTATACCGTTTTTCAGTGAACTCTTGTAGCACGCACCGACCTTTACAGCTGCCAGCTCAGGCTGATCTGCAAAGCTGAAAAATATCTTTATCGCAGAATCAAACGTCTTTATATACTCCCCTATCAGTGCACCCAGCTCTTGCGCTCCTGCACTTGTACGTCCCTTAGGAAAATAAATACCGCGGATCAGCTTATCACTCTCAGCCCTGTATTGTATACTCCTGCCTGTGTATGCGCTCTCAATATCTATCCATATACGATAGAACTGAGCAAGCATATCCATAAAAGCCTGCGACCTTGTCCGGAATGATATGCGGAGATTTCCTATCATCTCACCTTCAGGAGCTCTCAATATCTCAACGCTATACCTAACCGTCGGCTTATACTTATAAGCTATCGAGCTTCTTACAGCAAGTGCAGAACCTGCCGCAGAAACATCACGGATAAACCTCTCGTCCATAAGAGAAAAAATGCTGTCAAAAATATCCTTCATTCTTCTTTCAGGTGTTATAACAGATACTCTTTCCGCAAGTATCTGATTAATAAGATTTGATCTGTTTGTACCTAACTTAATAGCAAGCATATCAACAGCTGCCACAACATCATCGCTCAGAACGATACTGTAAACGCTCTTGCTCATTTTATCACCTCAAACGTGTTTTTTGATTTATATACAGTATAGCACACGTTTTATAATTTGTCAAGAGTTTTATATAAATTATCCTACACGTTTTCAAGTCATACTATCAGTTTGTTTTGATTGATTTTATTCCCGTTTTAGACCATCTTAACTTTGCACAAAACGGAGCGCTACCATTTGTATGATGTTACAAAACCTCTCTTTCTTTTGATTTTTAGCTTGACGTACTAATTTGATAATGATAAAATTATAGTATACTTACAGCGATTTCCAATATACTTGTGTCAGTTACTTTATAACGGAATAACAATATAAATGGAGGTATTAGAATGAAAGTCAAAAAGTTGATCTGTACTGCTTGCTGCGCAGCTATGCTTCTGAACTCTGCTTCTCTTCTGCCACAGGATATGATGTCAGATCTCATCATTACAGCTGACGCCTCATCGATCACCGAGGGCAGCATATCCGCTGCGGATATCAACAGCGGAAAAGCAGTTTCACTACCATCTACAGTGTTGAACTACAGCACATCTGACGCCTATCAGATAGAGTATAACTCTTCGCACAATGGTATCTATTTCTGCACTGCCAACTACTCAAATATGACTGTTAATCTACTGTCACTTGAAGACGGCAGCTATAAGACGGTTTTCGATTCAAGCACATACGATTTCAAGCAGTATGTTGACAGCAGCATCCCAAGGCTATACAATCAGTATGAGAGCTCCTACGTTCAGGGCAGCAAGCTTTATATGCTGTTCAACGAGTACTATTACGTCAACAACCAGATGACATACATAAGCTTTGTACTGGTATACGACTTTGATAAACAAGAGATCGTCAGCTCCACAAAACTGGATAAAGATTATGGTAAGCATTCCTCAGCAATAGGTGCTGACAGCACAGGCCGCGTCTATCTCGTAAGCGGCGAGACTATCGAGAGCACCGATTCCGAAGGCAACACCACATCTACGATACAGTATTATGTTGACCTGTATGACAGCAGCTATAACCAGCTTGATTCTACCGAGGTCGCGGGCAGGATATTCCGTTTTACAGGCTTTGACAGCACTAACGGCAATTTCTACTTCGAGACCTACTACAACTGGCGCTATTGGGGATATGACCATGCGCTCTACGCGATGGGTCGCGGCAACGTAACCGATAACAAGGTGACCACAAGCAAATCCCTTATCCAGACGATAGGTCAGCGCTATTATTCGACCTTTAGTAAGCATTCAGATCTTGTCGGCGGAAAGTATCTCTGCATAGATGCTCCTCTGAATGTGAGCTCGAACCTTATGAATCCGTATTCGTCAGGTCTTACTGTGTTCGACTCTGCCAAGATAGATTCCGACGGTGCGCTGCTTATGAACATCTCTCATTCATATCCAAGCTATAACAGCAGCTTTGATACCTCTGCCATATTTGGTCCCAGAACAGTTGCATCACCTGTTAACAGCAACAATATAGTAACAGTTACCGATCTTAGCACCCTGACCGAATATGAAGCAGCTGCTTCGACTGTGGTCGGCAGTATCGACACAGAGCATCCTGTATTCTCTTTGATTAACGGAGGAAACAGCATTATCGCTATTGAAAGAGAGCGTGACGAAAACGGAACCTCTTTCTATATACAAAAATTCCCGTGGAAAGCTTCAACAAAGCTTACCATGAACGCTCCTACAGTTTCACTTTCGTCTGATTCTTTTTATCAGCTTACAGCTAACAGCGACGGAACGCTCTCCGAAAGTATTACTTGGAGCAGCAGCGATCCAACTGTTGCAAGTGTTGATGAAAACGGCAAAGTCTATGCTTATCGCCAAGGCAGTGCAGTTATAACCGCCGCTGCTCAAAGCGGAAAGTCATGCACATCAACAGTTACAGTTAAAAACTCCGCGGTAAATTCTGCCCATGGCAGCATCGTCCATACCACGGGCAGCGAAACATCGACCAACACCCTTTCAACCTATAGCCACCCGTATTGGAGCACGACCGTTAAATCCTACATCAATGAGGAAGCCAACGGCAACATCACCAGACTTGAATATCTTACCTCGGCAGATAAGGTCATCGCTGAGACATATTCCTCTGACTGTAAGACACTTCGCAGTACAAAAACTATTACTAAAGAGCTCCCGATCTTCGGCGGCGCTTTCTTCGGAGTTGATAACAATTATATAGTGTTCGGTCAGCAGAATACTGAAGAAAGCGAAGAAGCCGAAGTACTCAGGATTGTCAAGTACACTAAAGACTGGACACGCGTAAGTGCTCTCTCTGTCAACGGTGCAAACACCTACATTCCGTTTGATGCAGGCTCACTGAGAATGATCGAGGTGAACGGTCTGCTTTATATCCACACCTGCCATGAGATGTTTAATACAGGCGACGGACTGCATCATCAGGCCAACATGACATACGTCGTAAATGAATCTGATATGACTATGAATCAGTGCTACTATGACGTTATGAATCTTGCTCAGGCAGGCTATGTTAGCCATTCGTTCAATCAGTTCATCAGAACAGACGGCGAGTATATCTACAGAGTTGACCACGGTGACGCATCGCCCAGAGGCGTTCCGATAACTCTTTGCGACGTAGGAGGAGATATTACCAAAGTCGGCTATATCATTCCTATAAAATTCTCTAACAGCAGTAAATATAATTATAACTATACAGGTGCTGCGTTAGGCGGATTTGAGCTTAGCGAAAACAATATGCTGATACTTGGCTGCTCAACACCTTGGGACAACATCGACACCTCACAGTATAACGTATTTCTGAACGTTACGCACAAGGATTACTATGGCGTTCCGGATAACACAAAAACTATCTGGCTTACCGAATACGGTACAGATGACAAGGTGTTTATCGGAACTCCTCACCTCACAAAGCTCAATGAGGACAGCTTCCTCATCACATGGGAGGAGACCACTACAGTCGGCGGTACAGTAACAAAGGCTGTTACCGTTGATGGCAGAGGTGATCTTACCTCAGAGATCAGCACACTGAATGTAAGACTTTCAGACTGTGAGCCTGTGCTCTGCTCTGACGGAATGGTAAAATGGTATGTTACTAGTAATTCAGCACCCGTATTCTATTCACTGAACACTTTTGAACCAACTTTAATAGATAATGATGAAATAGAGCTTACAGTTAAGCTGAATTCAGATGATTACGATACATCATGGCCTGTTACAGCTGAGATCTCAGGCAAAACAGGTGTTATAAATTCAGTAAACGGCAAGGTAACGATCCCCTCACTTGCAGACGGTACATACACCATTAAATTCTCAGCTGCGAACTTTGTTACAAGAACATATAATATTACCGTAAAGGGCGGAAAAATCACAGAAAACCTTACCCCAAGCCTGAATCTTAAAGGCGATATAAACGGCGACGGTAAGCTTAATGCGTCTGACTTATTACTTGCCAAAAGCCATATCAAACGGGTAAGCTTGCTTAAAGACTATCAGTTCGCCTGCGCGGATATTGATAACAGCAAAACTGTAAATGCTTCCGACCTGTTAAAAATGAAGTCACATATTAAAAAAGTAAGTTTGCTTTGGTAAAATAACAGCAAAAGAGAGAGCAGCCATAATGACTGCTCTCTCTTTTTGATATGCTCCATTTGAAAACTAGAGAGGCTAAAGAGTATTGATTTCTCTAAAATCAAATGCGTATATCTTCTTCCCCAAAAAACAAGAGACCCGCAAAAGCAGGTCTCAAGTTTAATTTTCAGTAAAGCAAATTAAGAATTCTTGTAGGAGTCGATCATCTTCTTGACCATCTGACCGCCTACAGAACCTACCTCACGAGCTGTAAGATCGCCGTTGTAGCCCTGCTTGAGGTTAACTCCTACCTCATTAGCTGCTTCCATCTTAAATCTGTTGAGGGTCTCTCTGCCCTGCTGTGATGTGATACCTTTCATTTTCGTATCTCCTTTATAAATTTCTATCGGGTTTGCACTAGTAGTTTGTGCCGAGTTATAAAAATTATAAAAGGAAATTTTTTCAGCATGCAGATCAGACCATATCCTTGAACTCTTCCTCAGTTATGATAGCAACTCCAAGCTCATGCGCCTTTTTATTCTTGCTCGATGACGACGTCGCATCGTTGTTGATAAGATAATCCGTCTTTCCCGATACAGCCGATGCTACCTTTCCGCCGTTAGCTTCTATAAAGCTTTTCAGCTCATTTCTGTTGCTCCAGAGGTGCACTGCACCCGTAATAACAAAACTCTTCCCTGCTATGCCCGAATCGGAATTTACCTTTTCGGGCTCTTTTATTTTCAGTTCATCAAGCAGATCATGGAATTCTTTTAGATTTTTCTCTTTTTTGAAAAACTCTATATAATCTTCAGCCAGCACCTCACCTATCCCGTCGATAGCGAGCAGTTCTTCCATACTTAACTTTTCAAGCTCTGCCGCCTTAGTAAACTCCTCGCATATGAGCTTTGAAGCTGCCCTGCCTATGTTCGGTATTCCAAGTGCGTAAAGCGCTCTGTAAAGCTCGACCTCTCTTGATCGCTCCACAGCCTCAGTTATCTGCTCGAATGACTTCTCACCAAACCCTTCCAAGCTGACGATCTTATCTCTGTGCTCAGCAAGATGATAAAAATCACTGAACTCTCTCAGCAAACCGTTGTCAACAAAAGCCTTTATCGTTGATGACGCCATACCCACAATATTCATAGCATCTCTCTGAACAAAATGCTCAAACTTTCCCAAATGCTTTGCAGGGCACTCATGATCGGGGCAGACCAACGTTTCAACACCGTCATCTGAAAGCCTTATCTCCGTCTTTGAACCACAGGCAGGACACTCAGCAATTACCGCACCCGTCACAACATCCTCATCGTGGACGCTCTTGTTCTCCCCGACGACCGGTATTATCATATTCGCCTTGTATACCGATATCGTGTCTCCGACAGCCAGATTCAGCTTTTTCATTATGCTTATATTATGAAGCGATGCCCTTGAAACCGATGTTCCTTCCAGCTCTACCGTGTCAAAATTAGCTATAGGGTTTATCAGTCCCGTCCTGCTGGGCGACCAGATTATCTCTCTCAGTGTAGTATCTGCCGTCTCATCAGCCCACTTGAATGCGATCGCATTTCTCGGGTGATGTACAGTCTCTCCCAGATTCTTACCGTATTCCACATCATCAAACATCAGGACAAGCCCGTCAGACGGAAAATCATTTTCAGCTATCTCTTTTTCAAAAAGCCCGACAGCCTCTACTACATTATCCTCGTCGACTTCCCTTCCGAACACTCTCTGAAAACCCAATGAGCCAAGCCAGTCAAGCCTTTCAGCGAATGAATTATTTTCATACCCCTCAGCCTCAACGAGAGTAAAAGCGAAAAAGTTTACAGACCTCTCTGCTACCACTCTTGAATCTAGGCTCCTGAGCGTACCCGATGCCAGATTTCTCGGGTTCTTATACTGCTCAGCACCCTCAGGAAGGCTTTCGTTAACCCTGTTAAAATCCGTGTAGCCTATCAGCGCCTCGCCCCTTAACGCAAGATGCCCATTGAAAGGTATCTTTAAAGGGATACCCTTTATCTGCCTTGCATTTGCCGTCATATCCTCTCCGACCTCGCCGTTACCGCGGGACACAGCCTGTGTAAGCTTTCCGTCATCGTAGTATAGACAAACCGTCAGACCGTCAAGCTTCCAGCTAAGAAACCCCTTCTTGTCACCCAGAAATGAAGCCAGCTGCTCTCTGTCCTTAGTCTTGTCAAGTGAAAGCATACGTCTTGGGTGCCTTACTTTGGGCAGGTATGAAGTCACCTCGTATCCCACGCTCTGCGTCCTGCTCCCGTTCAGAATAACACCAGTCTGCTCTTCCAGCCTTTCAAGCTCATTGTACAGCTTATCATATTCCGCGTCTGACATTATAGTCGTACCGGTATTATAGTAAGCATTTGACGCCCTTTCAAGCAGTTCATTTATTTCTTTCATTCTTTCGATGTTTTTATCAGCCATTTCAATTCCCCTTGATATGAATTATAATATTATAGTATACCACAAAAAATAAAAAATGTAAACAAAAACCTTTAACAAACAGTATTTAATATTGCAAAGCATAGTACTGTTAAAATCATTGACCGCCTATAGAAAATTATTAATTATTGCATAAATATTTAAACAAGTAAAGGCAATTTAATATTTTAATAATAAAAACTAATTGACAAAAATTTTTATTTGTCATACAATTTATTTGTATAGCAAAACAGTATCCCTATAAAAAGGAGAGTGATAAACAGTGAAGCTGGGCAAATATCTAAAGCCTTATAAGCTTTTCGCAATACTTACACCTCTTGCAATGATCGGCGAGGTCGCTGGCGATCTGCTGCAGCCAAAGCTTATGTCACAGATAGTCGATGACGGTGTTTTAGGCAAAAATATGTCTGTTATCATAGGCTCGGGAGCTCTTATGATTCTCTTTCTGATAATCGGAGGCGGCTGCGGAATTGCTGCTTCTGCATTTGGCGGAATAGCATCACAAAGCTTTGCCCGTGACCTCAGGATAGATACCTTTAAAAAGGTAATGGGCTTGTCCTTCCAGCAGACAGACAAGTTCACAACAGGCTCATTAGTCACAAGGCTCACAACGGATATCACCGCCGTACAGCAGATGGTCGACTTTCTTCTGAGAGGCGTAGTCCGTGATATTCTGCTGTTCTTCGGCGGCATAATAATGATGCTCACTCTCAATGTGAAATTCGGCCTTATCTTAGTCATCTCTCTCCCTATCGAGATAGTAATAATGATAATGATACTTAAAAAGGCAAATCCGTACTATTCTGTCGTTGCGCAGAAGCTTGACAATGTAAACTGTGTCGTTCAGGAAAATGTTACGGGAGCAAGAGTAGTAAAGGCATACGTCCGCGAGAGCTATGAGCAGAACAGATTTGATAATGCCAATGAAGAGCTCATGCGCTCAAACCTCAAAGTCGCAACTCTTACCGCCATACTTTCGCCTATTCTTATGATAATCCTTAACCTCTCGGTCATCGCTGTTATAATGATAGGCGGTCTTGAGGTCGATGCTGCCAGAATGCACGTAGGCGAGGTAATGGCTGCCATTACATATCTTACACAGGTACTCCACGGCGTTATGATGCTCTCGATGATGTTCCAGACAGCCGCAAGAGCCGCAGCCTCTGCCAAAAGAATCAACGAAGTTCTCGAAACCGAACCCGTTATAACATCAGGCTCCGAAACAGGCCTTTACACAAAGCGGGGCACAGTTTCGTTCAAAAACGTATCCTTCTCATATCCCGATACTAAGGGCAGACCTGTCATCGAAAACTTCACACTTGATATCAAACAGGGCGAAAGCATCGCTATTCTCGGGGCAACTGGCTCAGGCAAAAGCTCTCTCGTCCACCTTATACCAAGATTTTACGATGCCACCGAAGGCACCGTTCTTGTTGACGGCACCGATGTGCGTGAATTCTCACTCGACGAGCTGAGACGCAAGGTCGGCATAGTTCTCCAGAAGAGCGAGCTCTTCTCTGGTACTGTAAAAGATAACCTCCTTTGGGGAGATAAAAATGCTACAGATGTTGATATTCAAAAAGCTGCTTCGATAGCTCAGGCAGACGAGTTCGTCTCCAAAATGCCAGATACCTATAACAGTAAGATCGCTGAAAAAGGCGCTTCCCTCTCGGGCGGTCAGAAGCAGCGCCTGTCTATTTCCAGAGCAGTTCTCAAAAAGCCTGAGATACTCATTCTCGATGACTCTACCTCTGCTCTTGATCTCGCTACAGAGGCAAAGCTCCGTGCAGGTCTTGCTGAGGAAATGTCTCAGACCACCCTTATAATCATTGCTCAGAGAATTGCCAGCATAAAGTCATGCGACAGGATAGCCGTTCTGGATCACGGCAGGCTTTGCGGCTGTGATACCCATGAAAACCTCCTCAAAACCTGTTCTGTTTATAAAGACATCTATGATTCTCAGGTAAAAACGACAGGAGGTGAGATATAATGCCTCCTATGCCTCCAATGGGACCGGGCTCGCGCAAGGGCGGGCCGCAAGGCGCAAGACTGACAATGGAAAAGCCCAAAAATGCGGGCGCAACATTAAAAAAGCTGATAAAATATATAGGTAAAAACAAGTATCTCTTCTTCGCATTGATAGCAATAATGCTCATCATCACCTTGCTCAACCTAGCAGCCCCAATGATACAGCAGATAGCTATCGACTGTATCACTATCACAAAGAAGAGGATCTCCGTTGATTTCAGCGGTCTCGGCAAAACGCTCGTTTTGCTTGGAATAGTCTATTTGTTTTCTTCGCTTTTTACATTTCTTCAGGGCATATGCTCCGCAAGGCTTTCGCAGTATACTGTAAAAACGATGCGTCGTGACCTTTTCAAAAACCTAGTCAGACTTCCGATAAAGTATCTCGATACACATAATCACGGCGACATAATGAGCCGAATGACAAATGATGTTGAGAATATCTCCACAACTGTATCTCAGTCGATCGGCTCACTCATATCAGGTATCCTCACTATAGTCGGCACAATAGTGATAATGCTCATCTATTCGCCGATTCTCACTCTCATTTCACTAAGTACGATCTTTTTAACTATCTTCGTTTCTGCTTTTCTTACAAAGTTTATGAAAAAATACTTTGTGCAGCAACAGATCCTACTTGGACAGCTCAACGGCCACGTCGAAGAAATGGTAACAGGCTACAAAACCGTAGTTTCCTATTCAAAAGAAAAAGATGCCTGTGACGATTTTGAAAAAATGAGCAACGAACTCAAAAAATGTGCAGTGAAAGCACAGATCTACGGCGGCGTAATGGGTCCCTGTATGAATCTAATATCAAATTTTGGCTTCATTCTTATAGCTGCCTTCGGAGGCTGGCTCGCGATCAAAGGCCATATCACCATTGGCACTATTCAGGCGTTTATACTGTATTCAAAACAGTTCTCACGCCCTATAAACGAGATCGCCAACCAGTACGCAAATATCCAGACAGCCATAGCAGGCGCTGAAAGAATATTTGACGTAATGGATGCCGACAAAGAGAAAGACGAGCCCAAAGCCGTCTTTGATACCGAGAACGTAAAGGGCAATATCATTTTTAAAGATATCAACTTTTCTTACGTTCCCGAAAAGCCTGTCCTCAACGACCTTGACCTTGAAGTCAAAGCAGGTCAGAAGATCGCAATAGTCGGCGCAACAGGCTCAGGCAAGACCACGATAGTAAACCTTCTCACCCGCTTTTATCCTATCGACAGCGGTGAGATAACAATTGACGGTCAGAGCATCTACGATATCCCGAAAGATGATCTTCGTCGTTCTATCGCGATAGTTTTGCAGGATACAGTCTTGTTTTCCGCATCGATCGCAGATAATATACGTTACGGCAAAGCAGACGCTACTTTAGACGATATCAACAAAGCAGCCGCCTTTGCCAATGCCGATGAATTTATCGAAAGACTTCCCGAGGGCTATGATACCCTCCTTACAGAAGGCGGTTCAAACCTTTCACAAGGTCAGCGCCAGCTTTTATCTATCGCAAGAGCCGTCCTCGCAGACCCCAAAATACTTATCCTCGATGAAGCGACCTCAAGCGTTGATACCAGAACTGAGATGAACATACAGTCAGCCATGGTAGCTCTTATGAAAAACCGAACTTCGCTTATAATAGCCCACAGACTCTCAACGATCAGAGATGCCGATAAGATCGTCGTTATCGATGCAGGTAAGGTCGCCGAAGAAGGCAGCCATGAAGAACTTATCAACAAAAAAGGCTGCTATTATGACCTTTACCAGACCCAGTTCTCAGGTGTAAAGACTTAAAACAAAAAGCAGATAACTATCCGTTTTATCGGACAGTTATCTGCTTTATTTTTATCAGATCGAATCTATCTTCAGCCCATCACCGTCAGCACCGACCGCCACAGCAGCAACAGTGCCTTCACCGTTCTCGATTATAACCTCAGCGATCTTGTCTTCCACATCGCTCCTGATGATCCGTCTTATATCTCTTGCTCCCAGCTTGTGACCGTAAGCCTTGTGTGCTATCAGCCTGAGAGCGTCATCAGTATACCTGAGCTCGATACCCTGCTCTGCAAGCGGAGCCTTCATCTCACCAAGCATAAGCCCTGCTATAGACGCATAGTTCTCCTCTGTGAGCTGATTGAATACTACGATCTCATCAACACGCCCAAGAAATTCCGGCCTGAGAAAATCTCTCAATGCCTTCATAGCCTTGTCATGAGCTATCTCGTTATCAGTCTTGTTGAATCCGACACCCGTATCCTTGTCTGTAGAGCCGGCATTTGAAGTCATAACGATAACAGTATTCTCAAATGATACCGACCTTCCCTGGGAATCATTCAGCCTGCCCTCATCAAGTATCTGCAGCATTATATTCATAACATCAGGGTGAGCCTTCTCTATCTCATCAAACAGGATAACACTGTACGGTCTGCGTCTTACCTTTTCAGTCAGCTGACCTGCATCGTCAAAACCTACATATCCGGGAGGCGAACCAATAAGCTTTGATACTGAGTGCCTCTCCATATATTCTGACATATCTATCCTTATCAGCGGTTCGGTAGCGTCAAAAAGCTCCTCACCCAGAACCTTTACTAGCTCAGTTTTTCCAACACCTGTAGGTCCTACAAATATAAATGAAGCAGGTCTGCGTCTCTTGTCGAGCTGTATCCTCGTTCTCTTGATTGCCTTAGCAACCTTGTCAACCGCCTCGTCCTGCCCTATTATTCTCGCAAGCATTCTCGGTTTCAGCTCTCTGATCTTCTCGAATTCGCTCTGAGCTATCTTGTTCGCAGGTATACCTGTCCACAACTCAATAACCGTCGAAAGATCTTCGTCAGTTACATAAACGCCGTTTAGTGTCTCCTCGACCTCTTTGAGCCTGTTCTGTATCCTCAGAATCTCTCCCTTTTCAGTAGCAATAGCCTCATAGTCAGGGTCATTCTTCGCCTCAGCCTCTTCGACCGCATTCTCATGCTCCAGCAGCTGCTTATTAAGATCATCAAGCTCCTCGATCTCGGGCGTCCTGATGCTCGTGCAGGCACACGCTTCATCGAGCAGGTCTATCGCCTTGTCGGGCAGATATCTGTCATTTATATATCTCTCCGAAAGCACCGCGCATTTTCTGAGCGTCTCGTCATTCACCTTTACCCTGTGATAATTCTCATAGTACTTCTTTATACCTTCAAGCACAGTTACCGTGTCCTCGACAGTTGGCTCATTTATTGTCACAGGCTGAAAACGCCTTTCAAGTGCAGAATCCTTCTCTATATACTTTCTGTATTCCTTAAATGTTGTCGCACCGATAACCTGTATCTCACCGCGAGAAAGCGAAGGCTTCAGAATATTTGCAGCATTCATCGTCCCCTCTGAATCTCCGGTGCCGACCAGTGTGTGTACCTCATCAATGAACAGGATAACATTTCCCTGCTCCTTGACCTCTTCAACCAGTCCCTTGCACCTGCTCTCAAACTGACCCCTGAACTGAGTGCCTGCAACAAGTGCCGTAAGATCAAGCAGATAAAGCTCCTTGTCTCTGATGTGGAAGGGAACATCTCCTGCAACTATCTTCTGTGCTATACCCTCTGCCACCGCAGTCTTGCCGACGCCCGGCTCACCTATAAGGCAGGGGTTATTTTTCTGTCTTCTCGACAGTATATGGATAACTCTTGATATCTCCTTGTCTCTCCCGACGATATTGTCAAGCTTGCCCTCTCTTGCCTTTTCTGTCAGGTTCGTGCAGTAGTTGTTAAGAAATTTAAGCTTCTTCTGCTTTTTATCTTTATCCTTCTCAGCCGAGCTCTTCTCACCCTGATTTGACTGCTTGTTGAACAGCTTGCTCTGATCTCCGCTAAAAAGATTGCTCAGAAAATTCGGCATAGTGCCGCTTCCGCCAGGTTCAAAATCGTCACCGTCTGAAAACTCCATCAGCTGGTTAGACATTGCCTCCAGATCATCATCCGATATCCCCATCGACTTCATGTAATCATCAACCTGTGAGATCCCGAGCTCCTTTGCACAAATAAGACAAAGACCCTCATTTCTTTTTGTTTCGGGATCCTTCGCATTCATCTGTGTTATAAAGACCACCGCAGGCCTTTTCTTACACCTGGAACACATCATCATAAAGCATTGCTCCTTTCATTGTATCAAAAACGCAATTTCAGAAAGAAATTCAATAGAACACCGCAAAGAAATACTTGAACAACAAAGTATCCTCGCACTGACTTAAACTGATATAGTTGTTTACACTTCCCAGCGCAGTTATGAGCTCAGCCGCAAGATAAGCCGCCATCAGCACATAAAGCGCCCCCTTGAATGCACCCAATGCAGCACCTGCCAGCCTGAGTCCGACTGTCAGCTTCATGTGTGAGAACACCCCCACTATAAGCACTATCGCCCGTGCTGCAAGCTCAAACAGCAGCAGGTAAACAAAAAACAGCAGCACTCTCACTATCGGCAGCGCTATCCCTCTGACAACATTCTCCTCCAGCAGCTCAGCCGCATAGGCAGGGTCATCTCTGCTCAGTGCAAAAAATATCTGTGCAGACTGTTTGTCAAAATCATCAGCTGCCTGTTTTATAGCGCTGTTAAATACCGACTCATCAATATCGACCGATACCCTTCTCTTGGCCTCGTATTTTACCTGCGAGAAAACGTCCTCAGCCGCTTCTTCAGCTCTTTCGGTATCCAGTCCGCGGCTCTCCAGCAGCCCCTTTATAGACTCTGAAGGCCGCGTAGTGCCGTCAAAAGCCTCATTCACAGAGCGTGCATCAAGCGTTATATCGACATTCATCTCTGCAAGCTTTTCGTTTACAGTTTTCTCAACATCAACAGCCTCGCAAACACTTTCAAGTCCCTTGCTTATTTTTCCCTTGACGAACCTGTCATAAACATTCTCTGTTGTCAGCTGAGTAAACACAAGCGATACCACCACTGCCAGCAGTGATGTAAGCAGCAGTACCGCGTATTTAAAAATACCTCTCCAGTACCCTGCAAACACACATAGTATCAGCGCAGCCGCCGTAAATATATCAAGATAAAGCGACATATCTCTCCTTTTATCAGGTCTTGAATCCTATCTTATTGATCTCTCTTACATCGAGGAAGTACACATTATCGTTCAGAAATGCAAAATCCACATAATCCGAAGATACTCCGGCTGTCGCCAGAAGATTTCCTGCCTTGTCATAAGCATCTATGCTGTTCTCACTCAGCAGTATACTCATACTTCCGCTCGAATGCAGCTTTTTAGGCGTTCCGCTGTCAGTATAAATAACACTGTTGGGATTGTCGGAATCACTGTCAGATCTGAATATAGTAAGTGTACCTCTGCCCTTTCCAACACCTTTTACCACGATCGACGCCGTAGTCTTTGTCAGCGAATAATCTATCAGATCACCGCTGTATTCATACTTGAACAGCTGATTTCCGTTCTCATCGAGCTTGTAGAAATACTCACTTCCGATCACCCAGTAGTCACCGTTGTCGTTCATCTCTGCTTCAAGCACCAGATCCTCAACACCATTAGATGTCATCACAGGCTCTTCTTTGTCAAACTCAACATAAGTAATGTACGAATCTAACAGTCCGTTCTCAGCCCTGAAAGTTGTGATAAAGCAGCCCTCACCGTCCTCATCGAACGAAATATCTATTACCTTTTTATAGCTCTGCCACTTGTAGATCTCGTTACCGTCAGCATCGTAAACAGTCAAAACAGCCTCATATTTCTCATTCTGAGTTATAACCGCTACATTGCTGTTGTTTCCTATCTGCGCAAGCAGTATAGAACTGTCTATCTCTTTTGAGAACAGTTCTCCCTTCTTGTTCATAACAGTCAGAGAGTTTCCACCGTTATCATATACCATCACGCGCTTTCCTGCCGTCTGCACAACAGGATTTGCGAACGTATGCGACTGAGAAGACAACACATTTCCTGCCTCATCATAAAAAATAATGTGATGATCGTCCACCCTGATAAAGCAGTCAGAGAACGGCTCTATAGAGTTGACCGATGTCTCGTCAAACGATATCGGGAAGTTACCCTCAGCAGTCTTACCGTCATTTATTATAGTTGCGTGCGGCTTATCGAGTATACCCTCAAGTTTCGGCACCCAGCTGTCCCTGGTGAAGTACACCACCAACCCGAACACCGCAATAATTATCAGAGCTATGTACGTCTTTATGTGCCTGCGCATTTTCTCCTTTTTACGTGCAGACCTTATATCCGTCACCTTTGACTTCTTTTTCTTTCTTTGTGCAGGCTCCTCTTCATCAGCCTCTTCCTCGTCAGGCTCATCTTCCTCATCATGAGCCTCAGTCAGCTCTTCTTCGATGTCACCGAGCTCTTCATCATTTTCTTCTTCAAGCTCATCATCGTCCTCATCATCGTCCTCAGGCTCTCTCTTTATAAGCACGATGCTCTCGCGGTTTTTCTTTATCTGCGCCTTCTGAGCCTGCTTCTCCTCCTTTGTAAGCTTTTTCTCCTTACCTTGAGGAGCAGTCTCTGCATTCTCAGCCGCCTCAGATCCCGCCTCTGCAGGAGTTACTTCCCCCACCTTCTGCTCAGCTTCAGTATCATCGCTAACCCTTGCAGGCGCTTCCTTAACAGCAGCCTTTTTCTGCTGTTCAAGCTCCTCTTTCAGCTTTCTCTCAGTCTCGTCACGCAGTCTTTTTTTCTCTTCAAGCTTGCGTAAACGTCTTCTTTCGCGCGCAGAAAGCTCAGGCATAGGCTCCTCGCTGTTCACGAAGGTATCCCTGCCAACAAACTCATCATCAGTAAGCTTCGAGACTTTTTTTCTGTTTTTGTCCTTTTTATCCTTCATTGTCCTCATTGCCTTTATAAAAAACTTTGTTCAGATACAGTCCGCCCGGCGGTACCGTCTTCCCTGCTTTTGTTCTGTCTTTCTTATCCAGTATCTCTTTCACAGCGCCTTCTGGCAGCTTTCCGTCATTCACGTAAAGAAGTGTCCCTACCATTATTCTAACCATATTGTACAGAAACCCGTCGCCGCTGACAATAAAATGCACCGTATCACCGAACCGTTCTACCCTGAAATCAAATATAGTCCTCACAGTGTTCTCTTTTTTACAGTCAGCGCTGCAAAACGACTTAAAGTCGTGAGTGCCTATAAAGCTCTTTGCTTCCCTGTCAAGCTTTTTCTCGTCTATCGGGTACCAGCTTCTGTAAGCCGTATATTTGTAAAACGGATCCTTTATCTCGCTGTTGTGAACTATATATTCATATTCCTTGCCCCTGCAGCAGTACCTCGCGTGAAAATCCTCGGGCACCTCTTCGCAGTCAAGCACAGCGATATCATCATCAAGTATCGCATTCAGACCGAATACCACACCTCTGCAGGTTATCGTTGAATCGCTCGTGAAATTGAGCACATATTCTCTCGCGTGAACACCTGCATCAGTCCTCGAGCAGCCGTTCACCGTTATCTCTTCGCCTATAAGCTCCAGCAGCGCATTCTCAAACGCCTCCTGAACAGTGTAAGCATTGTTCTGTCTCTGCCACCCGTGATAAGCAGCCCCGTTATAAGCGATAGTTACTTTAAAATTTCTCATTTTACCAGTCTAAGATCAAACTATGATGTTAACGATTATCACACCTGTAAAAAACAGGCACAGGAAAAGCGCTCCGAACAGATCAAGCACTGACATTTTCAGCTGCTTCATTCTTGTTCTGCCATCGCCCCCGTGATAGCACCTGCATTCCATAGCCAACGCAAGCTCCTCAGCGTGCCTGAACGATGCCACGAACAGCGGTATAAGTATCGGCACCAGCGCCTTAGCCTTTTTGATAAGTCCTCCCGTTTCGATATCAGCACCTCTCGCCTTCTGAGCCGACATTATCTTGTCAGTCTCCTCAATAAGCGTAGGTATGAACCTGAGCGCTATCGTCATCATCATAGCAAGCTCATGAACGGGCACCTTCACCTTTTTCAGCGGAGAAAGCAGCCTCTCTATCGCATCTGTCAGATCTATCGGCGAGGTAGTGTAGGTAAGTATCGAAGATCCAACTATCAGACACACTATCCTTATCGCCATAAAAGAAGCCGTCTTCACACCGTCCTCGGTTATCTTTACTATCTTCCAGTGAAAATATACATCTCCCGTCCTTATAAAAAACAGATTAAGGAACGCAGTGATGATTATTATCGGAAGTATAGGCTTTACGCTTTTCCACATCATTTTCAGCGGTATCCCCGATATAGGATAAACTATCAGCGTGAAAGCCACACCAACACACAGCGCCTGTATACTGTCAGCCACAAAAAGCATAACTATAAACGCTGCCGTCAGTAAAAGCTTGACCCTGGCGTCCATCCTGTGAATGACCGACTTCCCCGGAAAAAATTGTCCTATCGTAATGTCCTTTAACAAAGTATTCCTCCAAATTAAAAGGCTCAGCCTTCTTTTTTCTTCAACATATCCAGTACGAGCTTTGCCGCATACTTAACAGTGTAAACATCGTCATCTATACCGATGCCCAGAGCTTTCAGCCTGTCGAACACTCTCGTGATCTGCGGTACCGAAAGCCCCATTTTCTGAAGCTCTTCGCTCCTGTGAAACACCTTTTCCGTCTCATCGTAGCAAAACAGCTTTGCCTTGTTCATAACAAGTATCTTTTTCGCGTTCTTAGCGATATCCTCCATGGAATGCGATACCAGCAATACCGTGTTTCCTGTTTCCTGATGATATTCCTTTATCATCGAAAGTATCTGCTCTCTGCCCATAGGGTCAAGTCCCGAAGCGGGCTCATCAAGTATAAGCACCTTAGGCTCCATAGCCATAACGCCTGCTATAGCAACTCTCCTCTTCTGTCCGCCCGAAAGATCAAACGGCGATTTCTCAAGCATCTCATCGCTTATACCTACAAGCCTTGCAGTCTCTCTTATACGCTTATCTATCTCATCATCATCGAGCCCCATATTCTTGGGTCCGAACGCTATATCCTTGTATACCGTCTCTTCAAACAGCTGATACTCCGGATACTGAAAAACCAGTCCCACCTTGAACCTTACAGGCCTCAGTTTAGACTTGTCGTCCCAGAGCCTCTCACCGTCAATATATACAGAACCCTCCGTGGGCTTTAAAAGCCCGTTGAAATGCTGGATAAGTGTAGACTTTCCCGAACCCGTATGACCTATTATCCCTACGAACTCACCCTGATCTATCTCAATATCAACATTGTCAACCGCCACCTTCCGAAACGGAGTTCCCTCTCCGTATACATAGGTAAGCCCCTCAGTTTTAATAACTGCCATTTCACTCTCCACTAACTCAAAAGCTCACAGAGCCTTTCCACACATTCATCTTCTGTAATAACGTCCTCAGGCAGATCTATGCCCTCATTTCTGAGGATCCAGCAAAGCTCAGTCACCTGAGGCACATCGAGTCCCAGATTTTTAAGCGTCTGCACCTGAGAGAATATCTTCTTCGGCTCATTGTCGAGCACTATCTCTCCTCCGTCGATGACGACAACTCTGTCAGCCTGCACAGCCTCCTCCATATAGTGCGTTATCAGCACTATCGTCACTCCCTGAGCATTCAGCTCCTTGATAGTCTTCATTACCTCTGCTCTGCCCTTAGGATCAAGCATAGCCGTAGGCTCATCAAGCAGGATACAGTCAGGCCTCATCGCAATAATCCCGGCGATCGCCACTCTCTGCTTCTGTCCGCCCGAAAGCTTGTGAGGAGCGTGCATACGGTATTCGTACATACCAACAGTTTTCAGCGCTTCATCAACTCTACGTCTTATCTCCTTCGGGTCAACGCCCATATTTTCCAGCGCGAACGCTACGTCCTCCTCAACGATAGTCGCAACTATCTGATTATCAGGGTTTTGAAACACCATTCCGACCTTTTGCCTGATATCCAGCAGCTTTTCATCGTCAGCCACCGACATACCGTCGACCGTAACGCTTCCCGAATCGGGCTTGTTTATTGCATTTATACACTTTGCCAGCGTAGACTTTCCAGACCCGTTATGACCGAGTACCGCAACAAATTCACCCTTTTTTATATTAAGAGACACACCCTTCAGCACCTCAGTGACTACGGGCGGTTCCTCTATCTCATTAACATATGAGAATTTAAGATCTTTTATCTCAATAAAATTCTTATCCATGTCATACTCCGAACCCGAAGCAGGACTAAAGGGGGCGGAGCTGTTATCCGCCCCTGTTTCATCAGTCCTTCTTCTTTTTCTTTACCTTGTCGATAACGTCGCCGGCTGCGTCCTTTACCTTTTCGATGTTCTCCTTGGTCGCAAGCTTCTTAGCTTCGTCCTTGACAGAATCAGGGATCTTGTCATCGATCTTGTCGATTGTCTTTTTAATGTCCAGTCCCATTTTTCACGCCTCCATTATTTATTTATCCATACAGCAGTTGAACCGCACGGCAGCGGACGTCCCGTTGACTCAACAGGCAGTCCTATCTCATCGGCAGTTACATTCCCGCCGTATTTTTCACAAATTATGTCGCCCAGTATATAAGCCATAACAGAAGGCGACAGCCCGGTAGTGTAGCTGTTGAGCAGGAAAAACAGCGGCTCGTCGCTCAGCACACCTGCACACACCTTCACCAGATCATAAACACAGTCCTCCAACTTCCAGACCTCTCCTCCTGGTCCTCTCCCGTATGAAGGCGGATCCATCACAACTGCGTCGTACTTTCTTCCCCTCTTTATCTCCCGACGCACAAACTTCTCACAGTCGTCCACAAGCCACCTTATAGGCTTATCTTCAAGCTTTGATGCCTTGGCATTATCTCTTGCCCAGGCCACCATACCCTTTGATGCGTCCACATGAGCCACTTTAGCACCGGCCGCAGCACAGGCAAGCGTTGCACCGCCCGTGTATGCGAAAAGATTGAGCACATTTATTTCTCTTCCTGCCTCTTTGATAAGCCTGCTCATCATATCCCAGTTCACAGCCTGTTCGGGAAAAAGCCCCGTGTGCTTGAAGCCTGTCGGCCTGATAATAAATCTCAAATCACCGTAGCCGATCTGCCAGCTATCGGGCAGCTTCTTTCTGAACTCCCATGAGCCTCCACCCTTAACCGACCTGTGATATATCCCGTCAGCCTTGTTCCATTTATCCGAGCGCCTTTCGCTCTTCCAGATTATCTGAGGGTCAGGTCTTGCCAGTATATGACCGCCCCAGCTTTCAAGCTTGCTGCCGTCGGTCGTGTCCAGTATCCTGTAGTCCTTCCAGTTATCTGCTATCCTCATTTATTTCATTTCCTCAACAAGCTTTGCGATCTCATTAGCATATTCAGTGATAACGCCCGTCATCTTGCCCTCTATCATAACTCTTACAAGCGGCTCCGTACCCGATTCGCGCACAAGTATCCTTCCGTCATTTCCAAGCTTTTCGGTATACTTCTTTATCGCCGCCTGAACTGCCTCGTCAGTCTCCCATTTTCCCTTCTTGTCAGGAGTTATAGTAACATTCACCAGCACCTGAGGATAAGTCTCCATACAAGCAGCAAGGTCGCTTGCCTTTCTCTTGGTGTAGCTCATAACAGTCAGCAGCTTTGTTCCTGTAAGCTCACCGTCACCCGTGTTGGCAAAGTCAAGCATTATAATGTGGCCCGACTGCTCACCACCGAGATTGTAGCCGCCCTTCTGCATTTCTTCAAGCACGTATCTGTCGCCCACCTTTGTGGTTGTAACAACAACGTTGTTCTTCTTTGCAAACTTGAAAAATCCCAGATTTGTCATTACGGTAACAACGCAAGTGTTATTTTTGAGCAGTCCCAGTTCCTTCATATAAAGCGAGAATATAGCCATTAGCTTGTCGCCGTCTATAAGCTCACCGTTCTCATCAACAGCAAGACATCTGTCTGCATCTCCGTCAAAAGCGAGACCCACATCGCAGTGGTTTTCTATCACAGCCTTCTGAAGCCCCTCAATATGGGTCGATCCGCAGTCCTTGTTGATATTCGTTCCGTCAGGCTTGTCATTTATCATAACACACCTTGCGCCCAGTCCCTCAAATATCTTCTGAGCGCAAACCGATGCAGCACCGTTGGCACAGTCAAGAGCCACCTTTATTCCCTTAAAGTCCGAAGGGCTTGACTTCATTATGTGCCTTACATAATCCCATACTGCATTATTCTCATAATACACCCTGCCGATATCGCAGCCGCTGCAGAGCTCAATATCCTCAGGTCTGTCAAGGATAAGCTCCTCTATCTCAGCCTCAACGCTGTCAGGCAGCTTGAACCCGCTTCCCGAAAAAAGCTTTATACCATTAAACTCCACAGAATTGTGAGAAGCCGATATCATCACACCTGCATCCGCACCGTACTGCTTTACCAGCAATGCAACAGCAGGAGTAGGTATAACACCAAGAATGTAAGCATCAGCCCCAACAGAGCATATCCCAGCCACCAGAGCTGCCTCCAGTACATCGCTTGATATCCTTGTGTCCTTTCCGATTATTATTTTAGCCTTGCCCTCTTTGCCCTTTGAAAGCACTATAGCAGCAGCCCTGCCTATTTTCATTGCCATTTCGCAGGTAAGCTCAGTTATAGCAACACCTCTTGCACCGTCGGTGCCAAAAAGTCTTCCCATTGAAACTATCTCCTTATGTCAGTATTATAAATGCGTCTGTCCGTCTTTGAGTATCCCGAGATGATCGTAAGCCAGCTGCGTCGCCACCCTGCCTCTCGGAGTTTTGGATATGAACCCCAGCTGCATAAGATACGGCTCACAAACATCCTCTATCGTCACAGAATCCTCACCGATAGCAGCCGCCAATGTTTCAAGACCAACAGGTCCTCCGTTGTAGCCCTTTATTATCATATTCAGAAGTCTCTTGTCCAACTTATCAAGTCCCAGCTTGTCAACTTCCATTCTGTTGAGAGCTATCTTTGCTATCTCCTCGGTTATGATACCGTTGCCCATTACCTCAGCAAAATCTCTCACTCTTTTGAGGAACCTGTTAGCTATCCTCGGTGTCCCGCGTGAGCGCTTAGCTATCTCAACAGCTCCTGCTTCATCACAACCAACACCTAATATTATCGCTGAGCGCTTAACTATATCTGTCAGCTGCTCCGTTGTATAAAGATCTAGCCTCTGTATTACTCCGAACCTGTCTCTGAGCGGCGCCGACAAAAGGCCCGCTCTCGTCGTTGCACCGATAAGCGTGAACTTGTTCAGTTCTATCCTTATCGACCTTGCCGCAGGTCCCTTTCCCATTATGATATCCAGCGCATAGTCCTCCAGTGCAGGGTAAAGCACCTCTTCCACCTGCCGCGACAGCCTGTGTATCTCATCAATGAACAGCACATCGCCCTTTTCAAGATTAGTCAGCAGCGCCGCAAGGTCACCCGGCTTTTCTATAGCAGGTCCCGATGTTATCCTGATGTTGACTCCCATTTCGTGAGCGATTATCGCAGAAAGCGTAGTCTTTCCCAGTCCGGGAGGTCCGTACAGCAGAACGTGGTCTAAGCTGTCGCCCCTGTTTTTGGCAGCCTGGATATATATTTTCATATTCTCTTTGACCTTGTCCTGCCCGATGTATTCATCAAGCGTAACAGGTCTGAGACTGACCTCAAAATCGTCAGTAGTCTCTGATACTGTCTCCTTCGGAGTCACTATCCGTTCAATATCAAATTCGCCTTTTTCTATCATAGCGGGTTTAGCGCTTCACCAAAAGAAGCACCGTCCTCCTTCCCGTCATTATCACCTGAATTTAGCAAGGCTCATCAAAGCCTTCTTGATAAGCTCCTCAGTCGGCAGTGTCGGGTCAAGCTTTCCTATCGCCGAAGCCGCCTCGCTCTCGGAATATCCGAGCACTACCATAGCGGTTATCGCCTCTCTTACAGAGTCGTCCATTACAGCAGGTGCCGCAGCAGCCGTATCGCCTCTTACCGAGATCGTATTCTCCTTTGCTATCTTGTCCTTGAGCTCCAGCACTATCCTCTGTGCCGTTTTCGCTCCGATACCCTTTATCTTTGTAAACGAAGCCGAATCTCCCGTCGCAACTGCCAGAGCAAACTGTGAAGGCGTCACCGCCGACAGTATCGAGATAGCCGCCTTTGGTCCTACTCCCGAAACTCCTATCAGCATACGGAAGCTTTTAAGCTCCTCCTTGCTTGCAAACCCGAAAAGCTCTACCGCATCCTCCCTAACAGCAAGATGCGTATAAAGCATCACCTCGTCCTTGCCAGCTATCGCACTTATCGTTGAAAACGTCGTCCTGCATTCATATCCAACTCCGCCGCATTCAACAACAGCAGTCTCCCCCTGCGAATATATAAGCTTACCTCTCACAGAATATATCATAACTTCTCCTTATCACTTCACCGCACCGAGTACTCTTCTTGTGTTAATGCTCAGTCCATGCGTTATAGCTATAGCAACTGCGTCAGCCGTATCATCAGGCTTCGGTATCTCTTTCAGATGCAGCATAGTCTTTGTCATTTCCTGCACCTGCTTTTTCTCTGCACGTCCGTATCCCACTATAGATGACTTTACCTGTAACGGCGTGTATTCATAGATCGGTATCCCTCTCATTATCGCAGGCAAAAGCGTTACTCCTCTGGCCTGCGCAACATCTATAGCGGTCTTTTCATTCGTGTTGAAGAACAGCTTTTCAATGCCCATCTCATCAGGCTTGTATGTCTCGATGATCTCGGTGATATCGTCGTATATCATCTTAAGTCTTTTCTCAAAGCTCAGATCAGCAGGCGTTGTAACAGCACCGAACCCGACCACACTGAATACAGAGCCCACATAATCGAGCACTCCGTACCCCACTATAGCATACCCGGGATCAATACCCAAGATCCTCATAAAAAGCCCTCCAAAAACACTTGTTTTAACACTTATACTACTAATAACAATTTATTATAGCATATTTTCTTAGCAATTGCAAGTAAAACACGCACTTTTTTTCGTTTTTGGAGCATCTGTGAAAACTGAGGTCAAAGCATAAAGAAAAAACAGCCAATCAGCTTAACCAAAAGCCGCGTCCGTAAAATGATCTTTTGCTTAAATACACTCAGAAAAATTTGAAAAATCACTCTGTTATTGTCCAAATAAATGTATAACAAAAAAATTCTTGTAGTAAGAGAGAATTTTTTTGTACTCAAAAATTACACAAAAATTACAAAATTGTCCGAAATTTCGTACAGTCGTAATTGATTTGTAATTATTTCAAAAAAACTTCAAGAAAAATGTCGATTTTCTTTGAAAAAACTGCATTTTGCTATTGATTTTTCTCAAACGGTGTGTTAAAATAATTATGTGAATGATTTTAGAAGTCCAAAGCGTGAACAAACGTTCTGAAACTGTGGTTTATAATGGCTCAATCACTATAAATCTGTTGAGCTTTCTGATTATTTTAAACAAATCGTTGAATTTTTCTCACATAGCTTTTATTTCTGATAAAAGTGTGGTATAATAATATGAATGAAGATCGGAATAAAGAAAGAACCGATATTCTTAAGGAGTGTGTAAACTTGGAGAAGTTTGTCATTAACGGTGGTACCCCGCTTAAAGGTACCGTTCAGATAAGCGGCGCGAAGAATGCAGCTGTTGCACTTGTTGCAGCAACTATACTCTGCGATGAGACCTGTGTTCTTGAAAACGTGCCAGAGATAAGTGATATCACAAAGTGTCTTACTATCCTGCGTGAAATGGGCGCAGAGGTAGAGTTTATAGATAAAAACACGATAAAGTTCAACACTAAAGGCATAACAAAGCCAGAGGTACCTTACGAGCTCGCAAGGACGATGAGAGCTTCATGTTATTTTCTCGGAACTCTTCTCGGAAGATTTCACGATGCTTTTGTTCCGATGCCCGGCGGCTGTGATCTCGGTGACAGACCGATAGACCAGCATTTGAAGGCTTTCAAGGCGCTTGGTGCTTCCGATGAGATAGTTAACGGAGCAAATCACGTTTATGCTGATGAGCTTATCGGAAACCAGATATATTTTGATTTTGTAACTGTCGGCGCTACGATGAATGCGATTTTTGCATCTGTCAAAGCAAAGGGTCTTACAATAATCGAGAATGCAGCCAAGGAGCCGCACATAGTTGACCTTGCAAACTTCCTCAACTCTATGGGCGCAGATATCAGAGGCGCAGGTACCGATGTTATCAAGATCAGAGGCGTTGATTACCTTCACGGTGTAACTTATGCAACTATCCCTGACCAGATAGAGGCTGGCACATATATGGTAGCAGCTGCCGCTACAAAGGGCGATGTTGTGATAGCTAACGTAATACCTAAGCACCTTGAATCAATCACTGCAAAGCTCAGAAAGTGCGGAGTTAATGTGGTTGAGAACGATGAGAGCGTTCATGTATGGGTCGATGGTCCTCTTATGACTACATCACTTAAAACGATGCCGCACCCCGGTTTTCCGACTGATATGCAGCCGCAGTTTTCTACGTTCCTTACCTTAGCAGAGGGAACGAGCATAGTTACAGATGACATTTTTGATAACCGTTTCAGGTATGTTGCTGAGCTGAGAAGAATGGGTGCAGACATTTCTGTAGACGGTAAAGTTGCCGTAATTCAGGGTGTTGGAAGACTTACAGGCGCTCCCGTTTCTGCGACTGACCTGAGAGCAGGTGCCGCTATGATAATTGCAGGGCTTGCTGCTGAGGGAACTACAGAGATAGACAATATCCACTACATTGAAAGAGGATATGAAAAGATCGACGAAAAGCTCAGAGGTCTCGGAGCTGATATAAAGAGAGTTTATATTCCCGAAGCTACTTCTATGAAGATGAGCGGTTGATACTGACAAAAAATGTTAGAGACTTCCTGATCGGGAGTCTCTTTTTTATATTTTATAATGTGAAAAGTTCAATTTTTCAGATTAAAAGTTCAATATTTTTCGGCAAAAGTTCAATTTCGGCTTTAATAGCAGTTTTTTTATCAGAAAAGTTCAATTTTAGATACAGGAGGACATAATGAAAGAGTACTATGACTACCTGAAAGATATCACTGAGCTTATTTATAAGATCAAAAGAAAACCCGGAATATATCTCGGTCATTATTCAATAATTCGTTTCAATGCATTTCTGGATGGTTTTTCTATGGGATATAACTATCCCGGTCATTTTACATTTTATCCTGACTTTCAGAAGTATATCGATGAAAAGTATAACCCAAAAAAGCTAACTGAAAACTGGGCAGGAATTCTGCTTCGGGTAGCAGGAGATGAGGGTAAAGCACTTGATAAATTCTTTTATGAATTTAAATCATTCTTACAAGAAAACAACATTGACATTCCTGAAATCGATCAATAATAAAAAAGCAGTACAGACTTTAAGATCTGTACTGCTTATTTATTTAAGGTATTATATAAATTAGAGCTCTACCTTGAAGTCATCGCTGCCCTTGCCTGCTACAGTGTAGTATGCAACGCCCTCTGCAGGCTTAACATATACTGTAACTGCCTTTGCAGCCTTACCTGTCTTTGCCTTGTAGTCAGCCTTTGCAGCATCAACAACAGCAGCAACATTTACATCATTTACGCCCTCAACCTGAACGATGATCTCATCCTTAGCAGGTGCAGCCTTCTTAGCTGCGGGCTTCTTAGCAGCTGCCTTCTTAACAGTCTTCTTAGCTGCAGTCTTTGCAGTCTCTGCCTTTGCCTTAACAGCTGTCTTAGCAGTCTCGGTCTTTGCCTTTGCAGCGGTAGCAGCCTTCTTTGCAGTTGCCTTGACCTCTTCAGCCTTCTTCTCAACAGTCTTCTTTACCTCAGCCATTGTAGTTTCCTCCTAAATCAAATTTCTTATTTGTCTACAGCTTCCTTAAGCGCCTTTCCTGCCTTGAATGCGGGTACCTTCTTTGCAGGTACATGGATAGGCTGCTTGGTAGCAGGGTTGATTGATTCCTTTGCAGCTCTGCTGCGTACCTCGAAAGATCCGAAGCCTACTACTGATACCTTTTCGCCGCTAACAAGCGCATCGGTAATTGCAGAAGTAACTGCCTCAAGAGCCTTCTCAGCGTCCTTCTTTGAATAGCCGCCTTTTGCTGCGATCGCAGCGATAAGCTCACTCTTTTTCATTTCGATTACCTCCGTTTTAACAAACTTTAGTTTTTACTATGTTCGTATTATAACTCTTTTTTTCCCCTTTGTCAAACGTTTAAGCCCGATTTTACGCCAAAAAATCAATCTTTGGCGATTTTGATTAAAAAATAAAGCCGTTTAACAATTATTTTGTACTTATTAACGCTATGTAAACAAGTAATTTGTACACATTTTCAGCGAAAGTTGAAAAAATCAGCGCAGATATGCACTTTTCATAACAAAAAGCTATGTAAGACATTTTCGCATTTATAAACATTTTATTAAATTGCTGTTCTGAAAATTTACTCGAGATAAAAAATATCTATTTTGAAAAAAGTGCATATTTTTTCCTGTGAAAAGTTTAAAAATCATTGACTTGAATTATGAAATGTGTTATTATATATAGGTATAAATATGTTCATGGAAGGAGGCAGCGTTTTTTAACGCGATGCTATGTCAATATTTAAATTATCACCTGCATTCAAAGACTATATCTGGGGCGGTACAAGACTGCGCGATGAATACGGCAAGAAGTGCGATCTTGACAAGGTAGCTGAGAGCTGGGAGCTTTCCTGCCACAAGGACGGAGCTTCTGTGATAGCTGACGGCGCGGACAAGGGTCTGACCCTGGAAGAGTATATCGAAAAGAACGGAAAGGGTGTTTTAGGCACTAACTGTGAGAGATTTGAGAACTTTCCGATACTTATAAAGCTTATTGATGCGAAGGATAATCTGTCGGTACAGGTTCACCCTGATAACGAGTACGCTCAGAGAGTTGAGGGCGAATACGGAAAGACAGAGATGTGGTATGTTGTTGACTGCGATGAGGGTGCGGAGCTGTTATACGGCTTCAAGCATGAGATAAGCAAGGAAGAGTTCGCAGAGAGGATCGTGAACAACACCCTGCTTGAAGTTACTAACAATGTGCCTGTTCACAAGGGCGATGTGTTCTTCATAAGATCGGGAACACTGCACGCTATCGGCAAGGGTATACTGATAGCTGAGATACAGCAGAATTCAAACACTACGTACCGTATTTATGATTACGGCAGAGTTGGCAAGGACGGAAAGCCGAGAGAGCTTCACATTGAAAAGGCTAAGGACGTAACAAAGCTTGCACCTGCTGAGCAGTACCCTGAGACGCCTGTTGAGCAGAAGGACGGATATGACATCAAGCTGCTGGCCAAGTGCGAATACTTCACTACGTACAGAGTGAATGTGCAGAGCAAGGCAGTACTCACTGCTGACGAGAGCTCTTTCAACAGTATTCTTGTGCTGGAGGGCGAGCCTGTGATAAGCTGCGGTGATGAAAAGGTTTCAGCTGTAAAGGGAGAGAGCATATTCATAACTGCCGGCAGCGGAAAATACACAGTAGACGGAAAATGCACGTTCGTACTTACAAAGATCGACTAGGAGAGCATTATGTTTGCAAATCTGAGATTTAATCCTATCAAGGAGATAGGTGAGCTGGTCATATTAGCGGTGGCGATACTCTTAGCTGTGTTTACGGATATAAGCTTCTGGGTGATAGTGCTGATAGCGTTCGTTCTGGAGATAGCTTATCTGCTAATATACGGACAGATAGAGAAAAAACTCGCAAAGAACGAGCCCGAGGAAGTTAAGGAAGAAATAAACTTCCACGAATACGACGATGATGAAGATGAAGAAAACGAATAAATAACGGAGGTAAGCTATGAAATACTTTATCGGTATTGATCTTGGCGGAACAAACATCAAAGCAGGTGTTGTGAACGAAAACTTTGAGATAATCTCAAAGGCTACCTGCAAGACAAATCTGCCGAGACCGGCAGAGGACATCTGCGATGATATGGCAAAGGTAGCTTTAGAAGCTACAAAGCAGGCAGGGCTGACAGTTGATGATATAGAATCTGTCGGTATAGGTACACCGGGAACTGCAAACTCGGAGACGGGAGTTATCGAATACTCAAACAATCTTGGATTTTTGAACTTCCCTGTCGTAAAGCTTATGCAGACGCACATCAACAAGCCATGCTTTGTTGAGAACGACGCTAATGCCGCTGCTTACGGTGAGTTTGTGGCTGGTGCTGCCAAGGGTGCAAATGATGCAGTCTGTATAACTCTCGGAACGGGAGTCGGAGGCGGAATAATCATCAACGGAAAGATCTATTCAGGCTTCAACTTTGCGGGCGCTGAGATAGGTCACACTGTTATTGACCCGAACGGACCTGAATGTACCTGCGGAAGAAAGGGCTGCTTTGAGGTGTTCTCATCGGCTACAGGACTTGTGAGAATGACAAGAGAGGCAATGTTCGAGGATAAGAATTCGATCATGTGGAAGATGAACGAAGAGGACGGCAAGGTATCCGCAAGGACAGCGTTTAACGCTATGAGGGCAGGTGACCGTGCAGGAAAAGAGGTAGTTGAGAAATATATAAGGTATCTTGCCTGCGGTATCACAAACACGATAAATATATTCCAGCCTGATATTCTGTGCATAGGCGGCGGAGTTTGCAACGAGGGTGACCCCCTGCTGCTGCCGCTGAGAGAGCTTGTAGCTAAAGAGGTATACACAAAGAACTCAGAAAAGAATACTGAGGTAGTTATAGCTAAACTCGGAAATGATGCAGGTATCATAGGAGCTGCGTTCCTCGGCAGGAATAAGGAGAAATAATAAGCTGCAATGTAAGAATTATTAATGCAAAAGCTAAGTAAAATAAAAAAGAAGGTAATCATTATGAGTGAAACAAAATCGTTTTTCTGTGACGGAGTTGACAAGGCTCCGCAGAGATCACTGTTCAATGCTCTCGGTATGACTGCTGAGGAGATGAGAAGACCGCTTGTTGGTATAGTATCGTCTTATAATGAGATAGTGCCCGGACACATGAACATCGACAAGATAGTTGAGGCTGTAAAGCTTGGCGTTGCAATGGCAGGAGGTACTCCCATAGTGTTCCCTGCTATAGCTGTATGTGACGGTATTGCTATGGGACACGTAGGAATGAAGTATTCACTTGTTACGCGTGACCTTATCGCAGATTCGACCGAATGTATGGCACTTGCTCACCACTTTGATGCGCTGGTCATGGTGCCTAACTGTGACAAGAACGTACCGGGTCTGCTCATGGCGGCTGCAAGAGTTAACGTTCCGACGATATTCGTATCGGGCGGACCGATGCTGGCAGGTCATGTAAAGGGAAAGAAGACTTCGCTTTCAAGTATGTTTGAGGCTGTGGGTACATATAATGCTGGAAAGTTCACTCTCGAAGATGTTGAAGAGTTTGAAAACAAGGCATGTCCGACCTGCGGAAGCTGCTCGGGAATGTACACGGCTAATTCTATGAACTGTCTGACCGAGGTTCTCGGAATGGGACTGAGAGGAAACGGAACTATTCCTGCTGTATACTCTGAGAGAATAAAGCTTGCAAAGCGTGCAGGTATGCAGGTAATGGAGCTTTACAGAAAGAACATCAGACCGAGAGACATAATGACAAAGGATGCTTTCATCAACGCTATCACTGCTGATATGGCACTCGGCTGCTCAACTAACTCAATGCTGCACCTGCCTGCTATTGCACATGAGTGCGGAATTGAGCTTGATCTTGATTTTGTAAACGAGATATCAAAGAGGACACCTAACCTTTGTCATCTTGCGCCTGCAGGCCACACCTACATGGAGGACCTGAACGAAGCAGGCGGCGTTTATGCAGTTCTGAACGAGCTTTCAAAGAAGGAGCTTATAAACACCGGATGTATGACGGCTACAGGAAAGACTGTAGGTGAAAATATCAGCGGTGTCGTAAACAGAGACCCCGACATAATAAGACCTATAGACGATCCGTATTCCGAGACAGGCGGAATTGCAGTTCTTAAAGGTAATCTTGCGCCTGACACCTGCGTGGTTAAGAGATCGGCTGTTGCACCTGAGATGCTGAAGCATTCGGGACCTGCAAGAGTGTTTGACTGCGAGGAGGACGCTATCGCGGCTATAAGAGGCGGAAAGATAGTTGACGGTGATGTTGTTGTAATCAGGTATGAAGGACCTAAGGGCGGCCCCGGAATGAGAGAGATGCTCAATCCTACATCGGCTATTGCAGGAATGGGGCTCGGATCAACAGTGGCGCTTATCACCGACGGACGTTTCAGCGGTGCTTCAAGAGGTGCATCTATCGGTCACGTTTCTCCCGAGGCTGCTGTCGGCGGACCGATAGCTCTTGTAGAGGAAGGCGATATCATTGAAATAGATATCGACAACTGCTCTATAAATCTCAAGGTATCAGATGAGACTATGGCTGAAAGAAAGAAAAACTGGAAGCCGAGAGAGCCAAAGGTAACAACGGGTTATCTTGCAAGGTATGCATCGCTCGTAACATCAGGAAACAGAGGAGCGATCCTTGAAATAAACAAGTAATTACTGAAAGGGGTAAATTAAAATGAAAAAGCCAAGTTTAGCAAAAAAGATCATCTCGGGAATACTGGGTATAATTTTTCTGATAGTTGCAATAGTTGCAATTTTCGTATGCACCTATATCTTCAGCCAGCCTTCAAAGTCAGGCGATTCAAGAGAGCTTATCTTCGGTACTTGGATAGATGAAGAAGCAGGTATCAGAATAGCAATGAACAAGACAGGCGAGTTCAAGCTGACAAATGTAAACGACAAGGGCAAGAATACTCACACTATCGCTAAGGGCTGGTTCAAGATAGACGAGGATAACCACAGGATACAGATACTTCTCAATCCTAAGCACATTGATACTTCTTTTGATCTTGGTACAAAGCTTAAGTATTTCACGACCATCTCCTACAAGAACCTTGAGCTGCCCGACAAGGACGATGAAGACATACCTGAGGAAGAGAAATCAGCTAACTGCAGATTCATCATCGAGAACACTGAGGCAGTTTACAGCTGCGAGAGAGAGAACTACGGCGAATCGTTCTACAGCGGTCATAATAACTAATATATAGACAGGAGGCGGCATCTGCCGAAGCTGCTTATGGAACTACTTATCAAAAATGCTCATGTGTGCGATCCGCAGGTGGGTATTGACGAGATAACCGATATTGAGATCTCAGGCGGAGTTATTAAAAAAATCGGTCCGTCAGGGGGAGGATTTGAAAGAGTTATCGACGGCGAAGGAAGGCTTTGCGTTTTGCCCGGGCTTTTCGATATGCACGTTCATTTTCGCGACCCCGGACAGACCTACAAAGAGGACCTTATAACAGGCGCTAACGCTGCCAAGGCAGGAGGGTTCACAGGAGTTGCTTGTATGCCTAACACGAAACCGCCTATCGACAGTGCGGAAAGGGTCGGTTATATTATCGACAAGGCAAGGCAGACAGGGATAAACATCTTCCCTATTGCCTGCGTTACAAAGGGTATGGCCGGAGAAGAGCTCTGCGATTATGACGAGCTTAAAGCGGCAGGAGTTAAGATGATATCTGATGACGGCAGGCCTGTAGAGAATGCAGAGCTCATGCGTCAGGCGATAGAAAAGACCAATGAAAACGGTCTGCTGGTGGCTTCTCACTGCGAGGATCTGAAAATAATCAACGGCGGCATCATGAACAAGGGAAAGATATCCGAACAGCTTGGTGTTAAAGGTATGGACAGAGCGTCTGAGGACTATATCACGGCGCGTGAGATATGCCTTGCTATGAGCTGCGATGCTAAAGTGCATATCTGCCATGTATCTACGCGAGGAAGTGTAAATATCATCAGGGCGGCGAAGCGTGACGGTGTGAAGGTGACCTGTGAGACTGCACCGCACTATTTCTGCTTTACTGATGAGAGGCTGCTTGCGAGAGATGCTGATTTCAGAATGTCGCCTCCTCTTAGGACGGAGGACGACAGGCAGGCTGTGCTTGAAGCTGTGCTTGACGGCACCATAGACTGCATAATTACGGATCATGCTCCGCACGCTGCTGAGGAAAAGGCTGACTTTGAAAAGGCGCCGAACGGTGTTGTCGGCTTAGAGACTTCCCTTGCAGCAACACTTACAAAGCTCTATCACACGGGGAAGGCTGATCTTAACAAGATAGCTGAGCTGATGTCTATCAATCCGAGAAGGATAATGAATATCGAACCTGTTAAGATAGAGGTCGGACAGGTTGCCGATCTGTGCATCTTTGACCCCGAACATGAGTGGGAGGTAGTACCCTCAGAGCTGCATTCAAAGAGCAAGAACACTGTGTTCAAGGGTGAAAAGCTCAAAGGCAAGAACCTTTACACGATATGCGGCGGAAAGGTCGTATATCAGCTATAATATCGAAGAGAGGTAATAAAATGAGTTTTGACA
>JAFUTU010000052.1 GCA_017484095.1 Ruminococcus sp.
AAAAGCTGTTGACAAATCTCAAAAATATGGTATAATATTAGTAGAAAAATAATAATTCAAAGTCTCGCAGATGTAGTATATCGGTATTACCTCGGCTTCCCAAGCCGATGAGGCGGGTCCGACTCCCGTCATCTGCTCCAATGCAGCTTCTTGGGATACCTTCCCAAGAGGCTTTTTTACAACCCGATGACCTGAGGTGATAGCTATGGATATTAAAAAGCTGGACACACTGATAACTTACCTGACAGGTGAAGAAAAGCGGTATAAAGAGCTGCCCGTTCCCGATGATGAGAATGAAAAGTTCAGACTTTACCGCAGCCTTGTTAACATCAGACCTGCTAAGCCTGCCGACGATGAGTATATCAAGACAGAAGAAGAATTTTTGAGGGAGCTGACGGCTGAAAAGGGAATTACAAAGCTCAGTGACCTTGAACCTGTGGAGGATAATATCTATCTCTGGAAGGGCGATATCACCACGCTTGAATGCGGAGCGATAGTTAACGCTGCAAACTCGGGAATGACAGGCTGCTGGCAGCCCTGTCACAGCTGTATCGATAACTGTATACACACATTTGCAGGAGTAAGGCTGAGATACAAATGCGCTGAGCTTATGGAAGAGCAAGGCTATGACGAGCCTACGGGACAAGCTAAGGTAACGCCTGCATACGATCTGCCGAGCGAGTATATCATACACACGGTAGGACCTATAGTTTCGGTAGGAGTCACAGAAAAGCACTGCAATGAGCTGAAAAGCTGCTATCAGTCATGCCTTGAGGCTGCTGTTGAGAACGGGATAAAGAGCATAGCTTTCTGCTGTATATCAACGGGAGTGTTCGGGTTTCCGAAGTTTGAGGCTGCCGTGCTTGCTGTGAACACTGTCAGAAGCTTTTTGAAGGAGCACGATATCAAGGTGATATTCAATGTATTCACCGATGATGACTACTACATTTACAGAGAGCTGCTTTCAAAACAATAATGATGAAAAAGAGGTAAGAAGCATTTTGCTCCTTACCTCCCTGTTTTTTCTATCGTATAATCAAAACTATGAGAAAGATAATTGCCATGTTTGGTGGCTTTCCGGTCGCCCTCAGTGAATTTTTCATAAGACAATATAACAACACTATTCGCTAGTATTATAATACAAATATGTATTATTTGTGTAATTCAAACAACAGCCTGCGGCACACAAGCACACCGCAGGCTTTTTTAGTATTCATACTATTTTTCCCGAAGCCATTTTTATCACTCTGTCTGCATACTCTGCCGCACATTCCTCATGAGTAACTATCAGCACAGCTGCACCCTCATCTGCAGCAGACCTGAAAAACTCAAACACAGTTTTAGTATTCTCATCATCGAGGTCACCCGTAGGCTCGTCCGCAAAGATGAAGTTGGGCTTTTTGATAACAGCTCTCGCTATTGCCATACGTCTCAGCTCACCGCCTGAGAGCTGCGCAGGCTTTGCCGATGAAAGCTGTGCTATATCGAGCCTTTGCAGCAGATCATCGGCACGGTTTCTGACAGCATCATCTGTTTTTTCTCCGTAAATAGCATAAGGCAGCAATATGTTTTCTATAACATTAAGGCTGTGGATAGCCGTCTGCCCCTGAGGAACAACTCCGAAGCGGTCGTTTCTCAGCTTTGAAAGCTCCTTGTCAGTCAGCGAATATATATCGGTATCATCGAGCAGCACCCTGCCCTTTGTAGGCACAAGCAGCCCCGACATCATATTGAGCACCGTTGTCTTACCTCCGCCTGAGCGTCCAGTCAGAACAGTTACAGTGCCCTCTTCAAGCCTGAGTGACAGCTCCTCGACCGCCGAAAAGCAGTTTGAGTCCTTACTCTCTCTGAAAAAATTCTTAGTCAAGCTCTCTGCTGAAAGCGGCATCAGTTATCACCTCTTAAAATAACGCCTGTATCTATCCTGCTTATCCTGAATGCCGATACCGCAGCAGCGTCAGCCCCTGTCACAACAGTCAGCGCCACAGCCGCTATCGCATAGCCTATAACAGCTCCTGCTGACGGCAGCAGGAACGGCAGTCCCAGCAACTGCTCGATAAGCCCTCCGAAGCCTATCATTATCACCAGCCCTGTAAGAGTTCCCAGCAAGCTTCCTGCAAGCCCTATCAGCAGTGCCTCTTTTATCACAAGTGATGCCAGCTTCCCTCTTGAAGCGCCCATCACCCTAAGCACTGCGAACTCTTTCTTCCGCTCATTAACGCTCATAGTGAACGCCAGCAGCATTATCACTGCCCCCAGCACCCACACCGCGCCGATAAGTATACCTATAACGCTCGAGACCCCCGAAAGACTGTCAGACACTCCGGATATCATCTCCTTTGTCTGTATAGCCTTTACCTTCTTTACGTGCAGGTTTATATTGTTCGTTACCTCTTCGGCATTATATCCGTCAGCGACATTTATCAGCACGCATGACACTACATTATCGGGGTCAACATCTGAAAAGTCATTCATTTTCAACTCCAGCGACGAGCGAATGAGCTCCTTTATCGTATCCGCATTGGTGAACACAGTAGTATCGTAGCTGGTGCCTGTTTTTTCAAGCTTTGCAGCCACCTTTACCCTTACACCGTAAAAATACAGGATATCTCCGACAAACGCATTAAGATCATTTCCTACCACGACATCATATGTATCAAGCTTTTTGCCGTAGCTTTTTTTCACCCAAGGCGTTATCGTAAAATCCGTATCGGGGTCATAGCCTATTATCTGTACAGGTATCGAGCAGCAGCTTGTGCTCGCAGATGCAAGATAAAACTGCTCTGACATCTCGCCGACGCCCTCTATCCGGGATATCTCATCAACATAATTCTTTCCCATATAGAAGTACCCAGTGCTTCCCTGAAGAACAATGTTCTCAAACTTCTGCTTAGTAGTTGCAGAATACGGCACCACCATAACGTCTGCGCCAAGTCTTGCCTCCAGTGAATCTATACCTGTCTCAAGACTTGACTCGGTCAGTGAACCGTCAAGCACGGTAAGCGTCAGCAAAACCGTCAGTAGCACCAAGATCGCAGTTCTGACAGGCTTGCCAAGCAAACTCTTTACGGTCAGATCTTTAAAACCTTTCATCAGATTCAGTCCTTCTCACGAACTATTATCGCATAAACGCAGGCAGCTACAGCAATAACTGCACTGATTATTATTACAGCTGGGCGCATTACCTCATGGCAGTGCATATCCTTCATCATACACAGATCAATAAACACATTCGGTACGAACGCTGTTATAAGAGCAGTCGGTACCATTGCAAGCGCTATACCTCTTTTTAGGTCGGTCTTGTTAAGAACGATATTCACAACAGCCATTGCAATCAGCGCTATACCCAAGGCAAACACAGCCTGTTCTGCCCAATGACAGCTCATCCACATTCCGTCAGGCTTCTTTTCACACGCAGAAAATACCGTTTTCACACCTATTGTGAGAACAGAACTCAGCACAAGCAGTATGATGTCGAACACTAAGGCTTTCTTACTTCTTTTCATATACATTTTCCTTTCCTTATCCCTTTGTCACAAGGGTATTGTTTACTATTTTATAATTTATGCTTACTATTTTATCTCGCTCGATAATAACAGTCAATCAGAAAAGATGATATCGTTGTCAGAAATAATTTTCAAACAAGATCTGTCAGCAATATTATCACGATGTAATGTAGCAGCAGTTTTAACAATTTAAAGATTTATAATTAACAAACGCGGTAAAATGATAACGTTATCGTCAAATATATCAGCTGTAGCTTTCTTCACTCATAGGATATTTCTCAAGAAAATCTTCACTCAGGAACTCTTTATCCTTGATATGATCTTCAAGCTCCGCATCGCATTTCAGAAAATAATCCTCTGTTTCCAGCTGTTTGCACCATGCCGCATCAAGATCATAGAACTTGCCGTCAATGTTTACAATATTCCACGCATGAAACTCCTCTGCGCCGTCTATCATAACTGTCCCTGTAACTATCCTGCATTCTATCCCGCTTTGTCTGAGAAGCCTGTACATCAGCACACTGAACCCCTGGCACAGAGCGTGTTTATATATCAGCGCACCGTATGCCGTTGACTTCAGATGATAGCCCTCATTCTTCTTATGTATGATATCATAATCAACGTTTTTATACACAAAGTCATACACTGCCCTTACTTTTTCAAGATCAGTTGTGTTTTCATCAAAGGCAAAGCCTTCTACAACTTTATCTGCCGCCTGTGAAACTTCTTTCTCTTGTTCGCTGTCGCTGTAATAATCGGGCGTTATCACAACTGTATACGAATAGGCGTCACCGTCTTTTTCATAACTGTAATCAAGGTCATATCCGCCCATCTGATATCTGAGATAGTCACCCTCATCGGGCTTATCGGTCTCACTCAGGGCATATTCCATAAGGTCAGCTATCAGCTCATCGATATCTGCCATATTGTCGCTTTGCGAATCGTAAACTATAGTTATGTCTTTTTGGCGGCGCTTGAGAGCATTTCGTATATCCTCGATGATAATATCGCTGTTGCCGAAATATATGCTCAGATCGTCCCTGACATCATAGTGATACAGAGCCACTCTGTTATCCTCAGCTATGGGAGAATCAGCCGTTGCAGCAGCTGCAAATACCGCAACAGCCGCAATTGATACAGCCGCCCTCAGTAAAAGCCTGCGGCTCAAAATATCAGCCTCTTTTCTTTTTTCTCTTCCAGACTGCTGCCGCATTTGAGCTTACCAGCAGCCCGTCAATATCTATCCCCGCAGGACAGATGTTTCTGCACGCAAGTGATTTTGCACAGCCCTCATAAACTCTCTTTTTGTAAAGCTCATAAAGCTGTTTTGCCTGCGCTTTGTCTGTCTGGGCGATGAGCCTTGACGCAGGCACAGCTGCCGACATTCCCACAAAGTTCTCATCAACACAGAAGTTCGGACAAACCTCCAGGCAGCAGCCGCATTGCAGACACCTTGACGCTTCATAGGCAGTGTCTGTCGAGGTCTCATCATTCTGAGCCTGCTGCTCGAACCATATCTGCATATCTCTGAGTCTGTCAAAAATGGCGCTCCTGTCAACTATGAGGTCTTCTATAACAGGGAACTTTCTGAGAGGCTCTATGCGAACTCTCTCTCCGAAGTCTGATAGAACACTGTCACACGCAAGGCACGGCTTTCCGCCAATGACCATAGCACAGGCACCGCACTTTTTTTGCAGACAGCTGCATTCCCATTTTATCTTATCAACGCTCTTTCCTTCGGTATCCTTATATTGATCGGAGGAGTTTATCTCTGTCAAAGCTGCGGCAACTGTTGTTTTGGGGTCTGAATACTCAAAGACGACTGACTGCAGATAAGATCCGCCGCCGCGTTTTGTTCTGAGTATATCAAGCCTGATCTTCATTTGCAGCTCTCCTTTCGGGGATATCACAAAACTGAGTGAAAAGCTTATTATCCTCAACATATGAGATAGACTTTTTTCTCATTGTCTCATCTGCCTCGGGATAGTCCTCTCTGTAATGTGCTCCGCGGCTCTCGCGCCTTTCAAGCGCAGACATGAGCATCCCTCTGCCAAGCATTATCCTTGCATGGTCTACTGCATTAAGGTCTTTGATCTCGGTCAGCTTATCAAGGGCGGATAACGCTTTATTTATATCTTCTTCGTTTCTCACTATTCCAAGAGCAGAGAGAAGAATACCTCTTTGCCGCCTTATCAGCTGCTCTGAAGGCTCAGCGGCAAGCTCGTCATCACCGTCAAAAGGCTCCATAGTCACCTCACTGAGCTCGCTCATCAGCACGGTCTCGGCAGCCCTTTTGCCGCCAAAAACAGCGCCAAGCATCGAGTTTCCGCCAAGCCTGTTCGCACCGTGATACTGACTGCAGCATTCGCCTGCGGCATAAAGCCCTTTTATACTGGTCCTGTGCCGATCATCAACATCTATGCCGCCCATGAAATAATGAATTCCTTCATGAACTGCTATAGGGGTGTATCTCGGGTCATCGCCCGTATATTTTATTATCTCGTCTCTCAGATCGCTAAGTCTGCTTTTCCAGACCTGCTCGGGTATCTCTGTCATATTGAGATACACCTCTCCGATCGTATCGCCACGCCTGCGGACAAAAAACATCTCTCTTGATACAACATCTCTTGGCATCAGGTTTCCGAGCTCGGGATATTTTTCCTCCATAAAATACCAGGGTTTGTCCTCTTTGGTCATTATCCAGAGTCTTCCGCCCTCTCCTCTTGCTGCCTCGGTTATAAGGCATCGCTTGCCTGAAATGCCGATAGTTGTGGGGTGATACTGTATCATCTCTAGGTTTGAAAAGCGCACTCCTTGCGAAAAGAGCACAGCGGCACAGTTCCCGCTGTTTTGAGTAGTTCCCGTTGTCATCTCAGGGAAGATACCGTTTAGCCCTCCGCTGCAGATAATCACCTGACCGAGCAGATCAAAAAGCTTGTCGGTATAGGTATCCTTTATTCTGGCGCCTATGCAGCCTCCGTTCTCAGTTATGATCCTTATGAGCTGGTGATGAGGCAACCTTTTTATAAGCCCTTTTGCTTCGTACTTTCTTGCCTCGTCAATAAGAGCTGTCATGATTATCTTTCCTGTGCTGCTTTTAGCAAAGGCTGTGCGTTTTTTCTTCTGACCTCCGAAATTTCTGAGTACAGGCTCTGAGTTTTTTACATTGAACGCCGCGCCCAGTGAGATCAGCCACCTGATGGTATCGGGCGCTGCCTTAGTAAGGGCATCAACGGCATTGGGATCGGCAAGGTATGCGCCGCCCCTCATAGTGTCGTCAAAGTGGTTCTGTACGCTGTCATTCTCGCCCATAGTGTCAAGAGCCGCATTTATACCGCCCTCGGCAAGCACTGACTGTGCTCTCTCGGAAGGCTGCAGCGACACAAGATATGACTGAACATTATTCTGTGCAAGAGCTATCGCCGCCGAAAGCCCAGAAAGCCCTGCACCTATTATCACAACACCGTTCATGCTATCACCTTAAAATACGTTCCACCTGAGATAATACACAACGAAAGCCGCACCTGCCAGAAACAGCAGCACGGACAACACAAGCACTATATCTATTCCAAGCTCTTTAAAGCTTTTTATGCCGAAGGATATCATCATTGGTCTTACATTTGATATAACGTGCACAGCCACTGATATGACCAGAAGGATCTGGCTTGCCAGCTGTGCACCTTCAAAAACGCTGAGCCTGTAGGCATCACCGCTTTTGCCCATGAATATCAGAACATGGAAAAGAATAAAAAACATTATCGCAAAGCCGCTGATGCGCCTTATCCAGAAAAGCTTGTTCTCCTTAAAGTATGAAGCGCCCGACTTCTTTATCAGACGCAGTGAATCCACCGTCAGCTTTGTGCCTATCACAAAGTGTATGATTATAAGCACAAGCATAATGTAAGCCAGCACCTTCATCACTGTCGAACCGCCTGCAAGCACACCTGCCAGCTGAAAGCCGCCCGCCACCATATGTATGATGAACAAAAGCAGTATTCCCATTGAAAGAACAGCATTGAATCTTCTCATTATTACTCACCCTTGACTCTCAGCAGGATAGTCGAGCTGCGCTCACAGGCAGTCTCAGCCTTGAGTGCGTCAGCAAGCTCTGCCGACATTATCATTATATCGAACTTCCCGTTGTCTGCCTTTGAGAGCATTAATGTGGGGTCCTCTTGTTTTATCTTCATCTGGTTTTCAGCAAGCCCTGACTGATAGCTCTGTGCCATTGTCAGAGCTGTCGGGTCACTTTCGGCGACGGAACACTCGATATCCTCAAACAGAGTAATAACGTCTGTATTGCCGTCTCTGAAATAGGATATCCACAGATCCAGCGCCTCCTTATCGGGGTGAACATCGGAGTTTATAAAAACACAGTATTCACCCGAGGGCTGATCTATTTTCACCGAAGCGCTCGCTACGGCGTCAGTGCTGCCGCTGACAATTCTCTTGAAATGATCGGACGTGAAAAACGGTACGCCCAGAATCAGAGAAAGAAATATGACAGTGACCAGAATGTGTCTTACGATCTTCATTTTATTTTTCTGCCTGTTTGAGTGCCGCCTCGACAGCCTCTTTGAATTCGTTGTAGTTTATGGTAGCGCCCGTAACAAGGTCAACGCCGTCAAGCTCGCCTTTGGCAACAAGCTGTCTTGCATAGTTCTCGCAGGCCTTGTTTGCTCTCTGTGCTCTCTGGTAATAGTCCTTGTTCTTGATCTCGCCGCCCTCTTTGCCGTAGTCCTCACCCTTAGGAGTGCCGTCTATCTCATAGGTCTTAAAGGTGCAGGCGGATATTTTTCCGTCCTTTATGGTTATCTCTACCTCGCCGTAGCCGTTGCCCTCGTCTGAGGCGCTGTCATCACTTATATGCTCACTGCTCCTGGCGGTGTAGGTACCGTCCTTATAGGTCTTGTCACCGCAGGCACAGAGCGATGCTGCCAGCATACCCGCCAAAGCGAGCGAAAAAAGTCTTTTCATATGTATCCCTCTGATCTGTTTATATTCTTAAAACGGGTTTTGATCGTCGAATCTGATCTTTCCCGTGAAATGCTCATTCACTATCTCTTTTGAGAGCTTTCCGTCACGCAGAACAAGTGTCCTCTGAGCTACCTCAGCCACTTCAGGGTCATGAGTTACTACGATCAAAGTGGTACCCTCATCGTGAAGCTTGTGGAAAAGCTCAACAACGATCTCCTCATTTTTCTCATCGAGGTTTCCCGTAGGCTCATCCGCAAGGATTATCTCAGGATAGTTTATAAGCGCTCTTGCAACGCACACTCTCTGCTGCTCACCGCCCGAAAGCTGGCTCGGCAGGTGCTTTGCCCTGTCAGCAAGACCTACTCTCTCCAGCGCTTCAAGAGCTTCTTTCTCATCTGGCATACTGTGATAGTACTGCGCGAGCATCACATTTTCAAGAGCAGTAAGGTAGTTTACAAGATGAAACTGCTGAAATATCAGTCCTATCTTATCGCGCCTTATATTCGTGAGGTTTTTCTTGCTCTCTTTCGCAATATCCACTCCGTCAAGGAGCACCTCTCCCTTAGTGGGCTTATCCATACAGCCGATAATGTTCATCATCGTGCTCTTGCCCGAGCCCGAAGGACCCATTATCGAGACCCATTCGCCCTTTTCAACGGTAAGGCTCACATCATCAAGTGCGTGAAGCTCACCGTATATCTTATATACATTTTTCAGTTCCAATAAGCTCATTGTTACGACTCCCTTCTTTATTCGCCCTTGAGTACCAGTGCCGGATCAATATCCGTAGCGCTTCTTATCGGCACAAGACTGGAAATTCCCGTCACTGCAATAGACACTATCATCGTTATCGGCACGAGCAGCGGTCTGAACGAGATAGAGCTGCTGAACACGTTGACGCTCACCTGCTGTGCGAACACATATCCCAGAACAGATCCTATCGCTCCTCCGAAAAGACCGAGCAGCATACTCTCACCCATAAATTCCTGTATTATGCTCTTGTCGGAGGCACCTATCGCTTTTCTCAGACCTATCTCCTTACGTCTCTCTGCGACAACGGCAGTCATTGTGGTAGCAACGCATATCATCGTAAGCGCCAGAACGATTATCGTTACAAGCAGCACCAATGCCTGAAGCTTTGTGAGAACAGTTGCTTCTGATGCGGTAACTCTTTTAACAACGCTTGCGTGAACTGCGGGCACCTTAGCATTTATCTCATCAATGTATTCCGAGAGCTCATCGCCGGAGGCGCTTATGCTCATCTCGGTAACGTCAACTCTCTCCTCTGTCTGAGTGAGAGCTTCCATATCCTCCATTGACATATAGATGTAGTTTTCCTCGGAGCCGCCTGTTTCAAGTATGCCGACCACATTGAAGTAATCGTAATTGTCGAGAACCACCTCATCGTCTCCGTCAGACTCGTCACTGCCCTCGGGAGTGTAGGCTATCTCTATCATATCACCTTTTTTCAGTCTGAACGATTCAGCCACGCCTGAGCCTATCAGAACATCACCGTGAACAGAGAACCAGTCTCCGTCAACTGCCCAATAGGGGCTTGTTGCCTTAGCTTCGTCTGCATCTGTACCTGCCGCAACGACAGGGATATCATTTATCCTCACGTTCTCATATCTGAACGGAGCTATACCCACTATCTCGTCCTCATCAAAAACTGCCCTCGCACGCTGCACATCGCTCATTCTGAATGAGTCTCCGCTGGCGGTAAGTATCATATTTGCGCCGTAATTTCTGAACTGTGCGCCCATCTGCTTGGGAACATCATAGTAAATAGAAACAAGACCCGAAAGTATAGTTGCACCTATAGCTATAGACAAAAGCGCCACTATCATTCTTGAACGTCTCCTTATAAGGGAGGCTGTTATCATTCGTATGAACATTCTTCTTTTTTTCATTGCTGCGCCCTCCTTATCTTCCGTGAAGGACTTCGGTCGGGCGAAGTCTCAGCAGCATTCTTATCGCAGGTATACAGCCGATAAGCGTAACTATCACGACAAGGACAGCAACTATCGGTATTACCATAGGTCTCATATTTATAGCTGAGCCGAATACCGAATGGCCTATTATCTGCGCGAAGCCGAACCCTGCAAAGAACCCTGCTACACCGCCTATTATAGCAGTTATAAATATTTCCGTCAATACCAGCAAAGATACAGAACCGTTATGTGCGCCTATAGCTTTCATAAGACCTATCTCCTGGCTTCTTTCCATAACGCTTGCGGTAACAAGGTTACATATGCCGAGTGCCGCGCCTATAAGGCTGAGTATCGTTATAAGCACCATAAGAAGCTGTGTCTTTTCAAGGATAGCTCCCTCGGAATCGGCTACCTGTCTGACGGGAGATGCAACACTATCAGTGATGACCTCCTGTATCTGATAGCAGATAGAGCTTGCATACGCTGTACAATACCACTGCTCCTTCTGAGCTACGGTCAGTGATGACGGGTCTTTTGCTGCCCTTTCTGAAAGCTCATCATCAGGAGTTGTGAGCGCAGATACCTCTATACTGTCTATACTGCCGTCGAGCCCTGCAAGCTCCTGTGCAGTATCGAGAGTGCAGTATATCTCGCTGTCCTCTTCTCCGCCTGCATCGTAAACGCCAACTATTTTCAGCTGCTTATCAGCACTGCTGCCGCTTACATTTACAGTATCTCCTGCTCCAACGCCAAGCTTTTTAGCAGCCTCTGCGCCTATCATGGCACAGTCAGCGCTTTCACCTGCCTGCTCATCGAGCCAGCTTCCCTCCTTGAGGTCCCACCAGCTTCTCATGCTTGCAACGCCTGCATCAAGAGATTCTCCCGTAGGCAGATCCATATGGTGATTGAACCATGTTCCTACTACCGTTATCTCAGAGCCGTCATCAAGTGTGCTTTTAGCATTTACGAACGGAGCATAATCAACAATATTGAAAGCCCAGAATATTGTCTTTATCTTTCCGAGCTCGTCCTCTTTCAGATATCTTCCCGCGTTGCCGTCCTCGACCTCATAAAGGTCGCTCAGGACAGATGCCTCCTTCGGGATGACCTTTATATTCGCGCCGTAGGTCTTCAGCTCCTGATTCACCTTATCACCTACGTCAAGCATAACGCTCAGCATCGCAGAAGCAAGAGATGCGCCCAGCGCGATAGTAAAAGCGATCATCAACATCTTTTTCCATTGGCGCACCAGTGTTCCGCGGATCATTCTGCCGAACATGTCATCTCCTCCTTATATCTTTTTACCTTTGAATTTGCTTTCGTATTCCATAAGTCCGTCGATAGGAACAAGTATCCTGCCGTCGTTAACGGTATACGGTATAACTATCGGATTGCAGCCGCCCTTAAAGCCTATCGTATTGATATTCATGACAACATTGCAAAGCTTGCAGACTACCTGTCCGTCTCTTTCAAAATAGCCTGTCTCTCCGCATATATCGCAGGCATCGAGCCCTATGCCGTAAGATGTTGAATTAGGCTTTTTGATAACTATGAACCTTATTTCCTTGCCGCTGTCTGTATAATATGCAAAGCGGTGCAGGTGTCCGTCCTCAACTGCCTCGAACGGTACTATAACGTTTCCGTCTGCGATCTCAGCGTCCTCAACAGGTGAAAGCGAAGGTTCTTTATTCGCATAGACCTTAACAGTAGTCACAGTGAAGATGCTTGCCACAAGTGTTATCACGATAAGATTTGCCCAGCGCCTTGTCACTCTCCAGCCTTTTCTGATCTTGCGTTTTTCGGCAGGATTGCTGTAAGGGAGCTTTATCACAAAGCTCTTTATCCAGAGTGCCACAGGTATCACCAGAGCAAGAGCTATAGTTGAATAGAGGAACACCTCCATTTTGTTTGTGGAGAATATCGCGATCTCAAAAAACTCATGCCTTACGTCCATCATCTGTTTGCCTGTAGTTTCGGCTATATCGTTTATGAGATCGGTGAGCATATTTTTCGCAAACAAGACACCGATCGCCGCTGTGAACTGCCTTGCTGTATTTACAGCCAGCAGGCACAGAGTAAGTATGTAAGCTCCTGCTTTGGGCATTCTCAGCATACCCCTGTGAACACCCATCTGTATGAGGCACACAAGAACCAGACCAAAGATTATACCGATGATCTTGAACAGGAAGTCAGTCGAGAGCCAGTTGCTGTCGACCAGCAGTATGGTGTGCGGATAACCCATAACATCAGGGAAAGCATAAAACAGAGCCATAGCTATAAGATATGACACACTTACACACAGCACTATATCTCCTGCCAGCTTTGAAGCTTTCCACTTTTTAAGCAGCGTTACCTTCAGTATGCCTGCTACCAGAGCAAAAATAAACGCAAGAATAGCCGTCTGATAGATCCTCAAATTCCAAAGGGACGTATCCACCAGAGACGTATTGTTTTTCATATATGACATTACCCCTGCCAGCACAAGTCCGACGGCAGTACCGACCAGAGAGCTTATCTTTCCGAGCTTTCCGCATACAAGAGTAAGAAACCCTCTCATTGCACCTGTCAGTATAGCTGCCACTATCAGTGCTTCGGCAGTCATTACAAAATATTTCAGCACTTAAAATACCTCACTTTTGTGATCTCGTTTATTTATTATAATTAAGGAGGAATACTATATATTGACATTTTACGACAAATCACATCAATATATAGTTTGGATTATTTTCTGTAAAAACGCACAAAATGCGCCGTGTCATGTTTAGCAAGCACAGCGCATGATATGCAGACCAAAACAAGGTCAGATTATATAAAGGGAAATTTATCGCGTGGGAATTACCACTCCTGAACAATATACTCCCAACCCTCGAAGGAAACCTTGAGGTTGCCGTCAGCAAAGTAGTCATCGAAGCTTCCGCCAGGGCCTGTCTCTGCATCGGTATGGAGCAGATAGTTGTTCTCAGCAGGGCTGTGGATAGTGAACTCAACGTTGTATGTACCAGACTCAGGCAGCTTGATGTTAGCGCCATAGTGAGGACCGTCAGATGCGCTCATTTCCATAAATGTACCGCTTGCAGCAACGTCGCCGCTGTCAGCGTTTGTTACGGAGTAGTCAACTGTAAGGTAAGGTACCCAGTCACCAACACCGAAGCCAAGGTTGTTCTCAAGAGCTGAGATATCAGCCTCAAGGTGAATGTTGAAGTCCTCGATGCCGTTACCATCGGACATCGGAACAGGCTGGAAATATACAGCCGAAACGTTCAGGAATCCAACTTCCTCATCCTCAAAGATAGGATACTCGGTGAATCCTGCTGCATCTGCGCCTGCATCGCTGCTTGTTACCTTAGCGGTAGCGCTGTCTGTCTTCTTTTCTGCTGCGCTTGAGCTGTCGCTGTCGCCGCATGCAGTTACTGCCATTGCCATCATAGAAGCAAGAGCAATTCCAACTAACTTTTTCTTTGTCATGTTTTTTCCTCCTCTGAATGATTTAACAAAGATATTCATATACTCTTTCGGTTTCCCAAAAGTTATCTGACTTTATTTATGCTTTCGCCTGAGCCTTCTGCTTTTTCTCTTTCTTTTTCTTAGGCTTGGGCTTCAGCTCTTCTTCATATCCAGCCTGTCCCTCTGTAATGTAATGCACACCCTCGAGTATACCTACAAGTGCAGGGATACCGCTCCAGCAGAAGAGAATGTACAGTATGCCTCTGCCATACTGTCCTCTGTAGAACTTGTGCAGACCTATCGAGCCGAATATTATAGCTACTATACCGCATTCAATGTGGTTGTTTCTGTTCCACTTCTGTATAACGAAGATCGTCACTGTGATGAGTATAAGTATCAGCTGTGGGATAAGGGTCTCAAGCACGGGGTAAACGCCCAGGACGTTGAGTATATCGTTATACGGAATTATATTCTGGAGCCAGTCCGGAGAGGTCGCATCGATAACGTCGCCCTCTATAAGCTCCTTGATTCCCGAACCGAGGAACGATACTGACATCACAAACATCAGTATGCTCGTTCCCAGGAAGAACGGTCTTATCGGAAGCTTTACGCTAAAGAACCTGATAACAACGAACACTACCGCCAAAACTACGCAGCCCGTGCCGAAGCCAGCCCACATATACTTAACGCTCTTCGCATCACTTATAAGCGGCTGGTAGAAGAGGATGACCTCAGCGCCCTCACGGAAAACAGCAAGGAACGCTGTAAAGCCGAGAGTGAACACACTGCCTGTCTCAGCAGAGCTCTTGACCTGATCGTCGATATATTTCGTCCATGCCTCAGCCTCTGCCTTTGATACCATCCAGTTGCTGACATAGAACAGAACTACAACTGCGATCAGCGCTGTGATACCCTCAATTATCTCCTGATTTGATGTATTTGCAAGCTTCAGCTGCTGTAACAGCCAAGCGCATACAAAGCTGCATATTATCGCAATCACACAGCCTGCATATACTGCCTTCAGCTTGTTCTTGTTGCCTGATTTAACGAGATAAGCGATTATCGCGCCAACTACAAGTATTGCTTCAAGACCTTCTCTGAGGATAATTCCGAAACAGGAGAAAAACGTTACAGATGCGCTGCTGCTCTTTTTTCTTCTTGTTGTCGTTGCGCCCGAGCCGTCCTCGCTTTCAGCCAAAGGATCAATTCGGTTTCCCTCCTCATCAAAGGCGCTCGCACCCTCGTCGTCGTAGCCGTCAAGGTGGTTCGCCTGAGTATGCAGTATCTTACTGAGCTCCATAAAGTTTGAGATGACAGTGCTTTCGTCCTCTCCCTTTTTAACAGCCTTTCGGCATATCTTGAACTGCAGCTCAGCCTTGCTCACCTCTGAGCCCGAATAACCGTTGACATTTCTTTCAAAACCCGAGGTCTCATAGTAAAAATTATAGATGACCAGCGCCGCATTGTACGCCTCATCGGTGTTTCCGGCCTTATAATTGTTTATTGACGCTTCAATAACATCGTCAATAGCGTTAGCCTTGTCGTCCCAGCATTCATTGACGCCGCCTGCTTCAAGGTATTCCTCCCACGATGCTATGTAGTCAAGTCTCGGCTCTTCATCAGAAGTGCTGCTGTCAGCACTGGCAGTCAGAGGCGCAGCTGCGAACATCATCACAGCCAGCAGCATGAACACCGCCGCAAATATCCTTGACCTATTCTTTGCACAGGACATTTCTATGCTTCCCTTCCCTATCGGTAGATGTACTGCTTTGATTAGTCAAAGCTAATTAGTGCATACTAACCGATACTCATATTTTTACCCCGCCCGACCCTTTTTCATTGATCGTAAGCGGAGCAGATCGCATTATTTTACTCAAACCTTGATTTTTCTCAATAGTTAGAGCTAACTAACTGTGATTATAGCACAAGGTTTTTCCATTTTCAAGCATATAAAGCTGCTTTTACAGAAATTTTACAGTTTGTTTAAACTTACTCACGTAGCTTTAACAGCCCGTTTTTCACCTTTTTTAGCGCAAAACTGTAGTTTTATACCTTTAAAATGTAATATTTTTCTTTGTTGTAAGAGGTCGGAAAATGTGATATAATTAGTTGGAACGACACAAAAAGCAGAGGTGTTATATGAAAACTCTAAAAGATGTAAAGATCGGAGAAAGTGCTGTTATAACGGCTGTCGGAGGGAGCGGCTCGCTCAGACAGCATTTTCTTGACATGGGTGTTATCCCCGGGGCTGAGATAACTGTTATGAAATATGCTCCGATGGGAGACCCGATAGAGCTGAAAATACACGGCTATGAACTCACACTGAGACTTGCCGACGCAGAGAATATAGAGGTAAGCGATGCTGCCCCCAAAAAGGCAGAGAAAAAACAAAAGCCGAATAAGAAGACAAGCCACCCGGGTCTCGGTGAGGGGGGCAAATTTCACCCCAAGGACAGCGGTGATCCTCTGCCTAAGGGAACTATCCTTACCTTTGCCCTTGTCGGTAACCAGAACAGCGGAAAGACCACTCTTTTTAACCGCTTAACAGGTGCCAAGCAGCACGTCGGCAACTTCCCTGGTGTGACTGTTGACCGCAAGGACGGTGAGATCAAGGGACACCCCGGCACAAGGATAACAGACCTCCCCGGTATATATTCGATGTCACCTTACAGCAGTGAGGAGCTTGTTTCAAGAAGCTTTGTGCTTGACGAAAAGCCCCATGCGATAATAAACATAATAGACGCCACAAACATTGAAAGAAACCTATACCTCACCTTACAGCTGCTTGAAATGGATATCCCTATGGTAGTAGCCGTAAATATGATGGATGAGCTGACAGCGAACGGAGGTACTGTAGACGTTAATCTTATGGAGGATCTTCTCGGGGTGCCAGTGGTACCTATTTCAGCGGCTAAAAACGAGGGTATCGACGAGCTTGTGGATCACGCTGTACATGTGGCATATTATCAGGAAAAGCCTTTGAGGCGTGACCTTTGCTCCAAAGAAGATCACGGCGGCGCTGTACACAGGTGTCTCCACGGAATAAGGCATCTCATCGAAGATCATGCGCAGGCAGCAGGGCTTCCCCTCAGATTTGCTGCAAGCAAGGTTGCCGAAGGCGACCCTCTGGTCATCGAGCAGTTAAAGCTCGATAATGAAGAGGAAGAGATGCTTGGCAATATAGTACGCCAGATGGAAAAGGAGCGCAAACTTGACCGAAGCGCTGCAATAGCGGATTCACGCTTTAATTACATAATGAACGTATGCGGGCTGACCGTAACCAAACCAGAAAGCAGCAAAGAGCAGCTCAGAAGCCGCCGCATAGACAGGATCCTTACGGGCAAATATACGGCTATACCCGCTTTTATTACGATAATGGGTCTGGTTTTCTGGCTCACGTTCAATGTAGTGGGAGCATTTTTACAGGGGCTGCTGGAGGACGGCATCGGAAAGCTCACCGATATAGTTGATGCAGCTCTCACGAAAGCGCACGTAAACAAAGTTATACACAGCCTGCTCATAGACGGTATCTTCGAGGGCGTAGGCAGTGTGCTCAGCTTTCTGCCGCTGATAGTTACTCTGTTTTTCTTCCTTTCAATGCTTGAGGACAGCGGCTATATAGCGCGTGTAGCGTTCTTTATGGACAAGCTGCTCAGGCGTATCGGTCTTTCGGGGCGCAGTATAGTGCCTTTGCTAATAGGCTTCGGATGTACGGTGCCTGCGGTAATGGCAACGAGAACTCTTCCGAGTGAGCGCGACAGAAAAATGACTATCCTTCTCACTCCGTTTATGAGCTGTACCGCAAAGCTGCCTATTTACGGCTTTTTCATCAAGGTATTCTTCCCCAAATATACTGTTGCTATAATCATTGGGCTGTATGTTTTAGGTATAATCGCAGGGATAGCTGCCGCAGCGCTCTATAAAGCTACGGTGTTCAGAGGCGAACCTGTTCCCTTTGTTATGGAGCTGCCGAACTACAGGCTGCCCGGAAAGAGAAACGTTATGCAGCTTCTGTGGGAAAAGGCTAAAGACTTTCTTCAGAGGGCATTCTCTGTTATACTTATCGCAACAGTAGTCGTATGGTTCCTGAGAAGCTTTGACTTCCGCCTTAATATGGTTAACAACTCTGCCGACAGTATACTTGCTTTAATAGCAGGCACCGTGGCACCGCTTTTCAAGCCTATCGGTCTCGGAGACTGGCGCATCTGTGTTTCTCTGGCAACAGGTTTCCTTGCTAAGGAAAGTGTTGTTTCTACTATGCAGATACTGTTCGGCTCAGGAGTAGCAGGGATACTCGGCACAGTGTCGGCAGCATCTATGCTGGTGTTCTCACTGCTGTATACGCCCTGTGTTGCAGCTATAGCCTCCGTCAAGAGAGAGCTTGGCGGCAAATGGGCTCTTACTATGGTAGTCTGGCAGTGTGCAGTAGCGTGGCTGTTCTCACTGGCGATATATCTTATAGGGAATATGGTGATCTAGGAGAGTGATACTATGAATACAGTTGATGTGATACTCATATTAGTGATCGCGGCTATCCTTGCATTTGCCGTATGGCTTAACATAAGGCGCCGCAAAAAAGGCAGCTCCTGCGGCTGCGGCTGTGAAGGCTGCCAGGGGTGTTCACCCAAAGAGAAAAAGTGAATATAAAAAACAAAACCGCAGACTACCGTATCACTCGGCTTTCTGCGGTTTTATTCATGAATAAGAATCAGAACACTTTAGCTCTTGCACCCTCCTCAGCACCGATGAGATGCATAAAGCCCTTGTTTTTCATAAGTATCGTCATAACTATTACACCTATCACTGATACGCATACGAACTCTCCAAGAGCCACAAACCCGGCATTTATCCAGAAGGGAGCCTCATGAAACAGATATGTTAGCTCTGCTCCGACGATGATGCCGTTTGATATCACAGGGAACAGTGAGATCGGGAACAGCCCAAGCTTTCCTCTGCAAATGTACATAAGCAGCGCTGCAATAAGCGTTGCCGCCGTGCCGAAAACAACATCTACCATACCAAGAGGGCTGAAAAAGTTAACTATGATGCAGCCAAGCGTCATCGAAACTATGTAGTCCTTGCTCAGAAAGCAGAAAAGCATTAGTATTTCAGAAACGCGAAACTGCACCTGTCCGTATGCAAGAGGAGCACACGCAAGCGTTGCCGCAACATAAAGAGCCGTCATGACTCCTATACTTGTAAGTCTTTGAACACTGATCTTCATAAAAATCTCCTTGTTTTTATTAGCGAGTGGTAGCCGCTCAAAAAACAAGGAGATAAAACACTTTATTACCCTGTTTTTTTAGAGTGGTTTCCTGGGTTACACTCGTTTTGTATTATATTTAGCTTATGCCTTGCCTACAGAGCCGAACATCTCCATCTTCTCAGCGACCTTCAGCTTGATAGCCTCAAAGCCGGGTGCGAGGAGCTTTCTGGGATCGAAGCCCTTGCCCTGCTGATCCTTGCCTGCCTCGATATATGCTCTTGTTGCATCTCTGAATACGAGCTGGCACTCAGTATTAACGTTTACCTTAGCAACGCCCATGCTGATAGCCTTCTTTACCTGCTCATCAGGGATACCTGTACCGCCGTGCAGAACGAGAGGCATATCGCCTACAGCTGCCTTGATAGCTGTAAGTGTATCGAATGAGAGGCCGGGCCAGTTCTCAGGATATACACCGTGGATATTACCGATGCCTGCTGCAAGCATAGTAACGCCGAGATCAGCGATAGTCTTGCACTCTGCGGGATCAGCACACTCACCCATACCTACAACGCCGTCCTCTTCGCCGCCGATAGAGCCTACCTCAGCCTCAATAGAAAGACCAAGCTTGTCAGCAACGTGTACGAGCTCAGTTGTCTTTGCAAGGTTCTCATCAAAAGGAAGAGACGAACCGTCAAACATTATAGATGTGAAGCCTGCCTTGACGCACTTGTAGCAGCCGTCATATGTACCGTGATCGAGATGAAGCGCTACAGGAACTGTGATCCCAAGGGACCTGTCCATAGCAGCTACCATTGCGGAAACGGTCTCAAAGCCGCACATATACTTGCCTGCGCCCTCGGAAACACCGAGAATAACAGGTGACTTCTGCTCCTCAGCAGTAAGAAGGATAGCCTTTGTCCACTCAAGATTGTTGATGTTGAACTGACCTACCGCATACTTGCCCTCAAGAGCCTTAGTCATCATTTCCTTAGCAGAAACTAACATAAAAATACCTCCAATATTTTTAAATTTAACATATTTATTATACTACACCGCGCAAATTATGTCAAGAGAAAATCGGTTAACCTCATCTAATTTAACACAAATTTCAAATGATAGGCAGAATAAACAAAAAAAGCTTATAAAAACGTATATTTCCCTTGACAAAACACCGCAAAACAGTTATCATATCATTAGGTGATGTAATTATGAAATCATCCTATAGTTTTATTATTGCACTGATACTACTGCCCTTGATTTTTTGCTCTTGCAATGACAGCAACAGCGGTTCTCATAATGATGCAAGCGTCTCTTCCGATATCTTTTCTTCCGACGATATTGTTTCAGCTGGATCAGACGTATCCAATGGCTCCGCTTCGCACAAAGAGACTTATGTCCGGGACCCGGAAAAATACAGCTCGCTCCCAAAAGAAGGCACTGAGGAATACGAGACCGAACAAAACAGATGTGTACGCACGATGTATCGTATCAATGAGCTTGACCGTGATGAGTATAACATAGTTGATGTCGAAGATAACGACATCTGGATATCAATAACGGTTGCTGAAGAAAAGGATATCCGTAACCTTGAAAACAAGCTTTATGATACTCATTTCAAACTAACGACAGAGTATTGCTGGATATACATTCACCCACCGCTTAAAGAAGTTTCTTCTGTGCCGACTCCCGACGGCAGTCCCGTGACGGATATCTACACAATAGAAGAACTCGTCAGAGAGTACACATATGAACTTGGTTTATTGGGAATGATAAAAGAGAAAGACGGAACACTCAATATTACAGTGTGGAAAGATATTTTTGTTGAACCGATGACAGAATATCTGAAAGACTGCAATGTTGATATGAGCCTTGTTAGTATCACACCGACAGAACTGCGTGTGAATACCTGATATGATCTGATAGGAGGTAAAACTATGGACAAAAACGCTATTTTCAAGATCAGCTACGGTCTTTACGTTGTGACCGTAAACCTTGGGCAGAAAGACAACGGCTGTATAACGAACACTCTTCAACAGGTGACGAGTGAACCCAACCGCGTGAGCATCACTGTGAACAAGGCTAACCTGACGCATGATATGCTCGCTTATACAAAGAGCTTTACTGCATCTGTACTAAGCCGGGAGGCTGACTTTGAGCTTTTCAAGCATTTCGGCTTCCAGTCAGGCAGAGACGCCGACAAATTTGCAGACTTCAAAGACTGTGCAAGAACCTCTAACGGAGAGCTGTATATCACAAAGGGCGTTAATGCTTATATCTCAGCTAAAGTCTGTCAGGAGATCGACCTCGGCACACACACTATGTTCATTGCTGACGTTACTGATATGAAGCTTCTGAACGACGTTCCCTCCGCGACTTATGACTACTATCAGAGCAGCATAAAGCCTAAGCCGCAGAAGGTCTCAAAGACTGTATGGCGCTGCAAGATATGCGGATATATCTATGAGGGCGAGGATCTGCCAGCTGACTTTATTTGTCCGCTTTGCAAGCACCCTGCATCTGACTTTGAAAAGGTCGAGCCCGATGCTAAGGACGAGGACGCCGTACCCGTAGGCAAGACTGCTGACGGCAAGACGATCTGGCGCTGCACCGTATGCGGATATGAGTATGAGGGAGACGAGCTCCCCGAGGACTTTGTCTGTCCCCTCTGCGGAGTGCCTGCGGATCAGTTTGAAAAGGTGGAATAGAATTAAAAGCTCCGCTTCGGTGGAGCTTTTTTCATCTCTCCCCTCTTGACATTAAATCGCACTTGTGCTATAATATCTCAGGTAAACAAAAAAGTCCATTTTTCGCCTTGCGGTAACTGATATCCGCAGGGTCGTTTTGCTGTAATGGGGGTTTTGTGATTTTGTTCAGTTTAGAGTTCCCCTGCAGCGCAAAAACTATTTAGATTTCCGAGTTTTAAAAGAATAATTATTTTAACTTAAAAATATCGCAATAATGCAAAGCTTGCATGAGATCATATAATGCACAACGTATCTTCGCCGCAGGCGGAGAACAAAAACTCAAAAAGCAAAATACAAACTTAGGTTGTATCATACCCACTTTATCTTCGCCGTAGGCGAAGAACAAAAAACTTAAAAGCAAACCACAAACGGAGGTTATATTTATGACAGTAAGGGAAGATCTGAGAAACGTTGCCATCATCGCCCACGTTGACCACGGCAAGACCACTCTCGTTGACCAGATGCTCAAACAAAGCGGAACGTTCAGAGAGAATCAGGCAGTGGAAGAGAGAGTTATGGACTCGAACGACATCGAGCGCGAAAGAGGAATAACTATCCTCGCAAAGAACACCTCGATAAAGTACAAAGACACCAAGATAAACATTATCGACACCCCCGGCCACGCCGACTTTGGCGGCGAGGTTGAGCGTGTGCTCAAAATGGTGAACGGTGTACTTCTTCTTGTTGACGCAGCTGAGGGCCCAATGCCGCAGACAAGGTTCGTTCTGCAAAAGGCGCTTGAGCTCGGTCATAAGATAATTATCGTTGTGAACAAGATAGACAAGCCCGATGCCAGACTTAATGAAGTTGTTGACGAGGTGCTCGAGCTGCTTATGGACCTTGATGCTACAGACGAACAGCTTGACAGCCCTGTGCTTTTCTGCTCGGGCAGAGACGGTACAGCTTCGCTGACTATGGAGGTCGGCAAGGATATGACTCCCCTGTTCGATATGATACTTGAATATATCCCTGCTCCCGAGGTAGACACCGAAGGCACTATGCAATATCTTGTTTCGGCTATCGACTATAACGATTATGTCGGCAGGATAGCTATCGGCAGGATAGAGCGCGGAGAGATGAAGGTCAATCAGGATGTAACTATCGGAGATTACCACGAAACCAAGAAAGAGTATCGCGGAAAGATAGTTACTATGTATCAGATAGAAGGACTTGAAAGAGTTCCCTGCCAGAGTGCAAAGGCTGGAGATATAGTATGTATAAGCGGTATCGAGAACATCACCATAGGCGATACTATCTGCGAGTTCGGCAGCTTTGAGCCTGTACCCTTCGTAAAGATATCAGAGCCTACCGTTGAGATGACCTTCAGCGTAAACAATTCTCCGTTTGCCGGCAGAGAGGGCAAATTCGTTACCTCACGTCAGCTCAGGGAAAGGCTTTTCAAGGAGCTTCTCAAAGACGTCTCCCTCAGAGTAAGCGAGACTGATTCTACCGACAGCTTCAAGGTCGCAGGCAGAGGCGAGATGCACCTTTCTATCCTTATCGAAAACATGAGACGTGAAGGGTATGAGCTCGGCGTATCTACTCCGCACGTACTTTATAAGGAAATAGACGGCAAGCTCTGTGAGCCTATAGAGAGACTTGTTATCGACGTTCCCGAAAACGCTGTCGGCTCTGTTATGGAGAAGATAGGCGCAAGAAAGGGAGAGCTTCAGGAGATGACCCCCGTAGGAAGCAGAATGAGACTAGAATTTCTTATCCCTGCAAGAGGTCTGTTCGGCTATAAGAGCGAATTTCTCACCGACACCAAGGGCGAGGGCATAATGAGCTCTGTATTCCACAGCTACGAAGCCTATAAGGGAGATATCCCTAAGCGTGCAACAGGCTCGCTCGTTGCTTTTGAAACAGGAGAGGCTGTTACCTACGGACTGTTCAACGCACAGGAAAGAGGAGAGCTTTTCATCGGTGCAGGCACACCCGTTTACGAGGGCATGATAGTTGGCGCATCACCAAAGTCTGATGATCTGGTGGTAAATGTCTGCAAGAAAAAGCACCTCACCAACACCCGTGCAAGCGGCTCCGATGATGCTTTAAGGCTCATACCTCCGAGAATAATGAGTCTTGAAGACTGTCTTGAATTTATCGCAGATGATGAGCTTTTAGAGATAACCCCGAAAAATATCCGTATAAGAAAAAGAACTCTGTCCAACACCCAGAGAGCAAAGGACAGAGCAAAGCTCGGATAAAGATAAAGCTCCGCATAAAGCGGAGCTTTTTTTCATCATTGCTGCGGTCTGTTCGGAGGACCGCCCACACCGTTTCTCTTGAGAACCATCTTCATAAATACAGGCATGAAAACAAATATCAGTATGTATCCCAGAATAAGGCTGAGCACCATCGACTTTGCGAGCATAGGACCGAAATGCAGCCCCTTAGCGCCGTGAGAGGTCGCGTTCTTATACGCAAGCGCCACCATTACTACCGTGATAACAGGCGTGTATATCAGATCTGAGATAAGCGATTCAAACGCATGGGTAGAGGTCTTGCCCGACCGGAGCCCAAGCTTTGCATCAAGAGAATCGTTCACCTTTTTCATCGGCACAAAAAAGCCTATCAGCAAGCTTATCACAAGACTTGCCAGAAAGCTGATAATAAATCCCGGCACAGTGAATTTTCCCGATGCCAGATTCCCTGCCAGAGACAAACAAAAGCTCAGTGTCAGTCCCATGAGCACGCTCATCTGTCTGCCTATTTTTTTCATATTCATATTATTCACTCCCGTCGATCAACCGTACTGTAACACAATTATAATATATCACGCTTTTGCCATAAAATCAATCTCCGCGGCAACTTTCTCTCAATTCTACAAACTGATCTCCCGATTTTTGTACAAAATACGGCACAAAAATCCTTTAAACATCTAACCAATTTACCTGTGAACAATATTTTTGAACAGCTGCTATCTGTCTAAAAATCTCAGATATCTCTTGAAAGAGAGATAAAACTGTGCTATAATTAAAATCGATACAAATGATAATTCAACGTTCATCCGAAAACCGAAAGGAGGAAGGCAGCCTTCGGCAGCGCTGCCTGAAACACTATGAAATATACTGAGACCGAGGTCATTCAGTTCTGCGAGGAAAATGACGTAAAATTTGTAAAGCTGATGTTTTGTGACATCTTCGGAAATCTGAAAACTATCTCCATACTTTCTGGTATGCTTCCCGAGGTATTCAGAGAGGGTATGTCTTTTCACACTTATGATGAGACAGGGTTTCTCGGCACTGAGTACTGCGATCTGAGGATATATCCCGATCCTGATACGCTCGCTCTTCTGCCGTGGAGACCTCAGCACGGCAGGGTCGTTCGCTTTTTCTGCAATATACGGTATGAGGATAACACCGCCTTTGAGGGAGACGGCAGGTTCTTCCTCAAAAACGCTGTAGACTATGCCGCAGGCAAGGGCTTCAATTTCAGGATAGGTACTTCCTGTGAGTTCTACTGCTTCCAGAAGGACGAAAATGACAAGGTCACCTCAGAGCCCCTTGATATGGCAGGTTACTGTGACACTGCGCCTATCGACAAGGGAGCAAACCTCAGAAGAGACATATGCCTTACGCTTGAAAAAATGGACATAATGCCAGAGAGCTCCCGACATGAACACGGACCCGGACAAAACGAAGTCGATTTCAGGTATTCGGCGCCTCTGAAGGCAGCAGATAATCTTATCACCTTCAAAAATGTTGTAAAGACGATGGCCGACAGGAACGGCCTTTATGCAAGCTTTATGCCAAAGCCGATAGCTGACCAGTTCGGATCGGGACTTCATATAATGCTTATGTGTATGAGGGGCACGGAAAACATTTTCGAGCCAAAGCTAGGCGAGCTTTCAGATGATGCAAAGAGCATGATCGCCGGGATAATGAAGCGTGCAGGAGAGCTGACTCTCTTCTTTGACCCTACAACAAATTCCTATGCACGTTTCGGCGAGAGGCTTGCGCCTGCTTATGTGAGCTGGTCACACGGAAACTATTCTCAGCTGCTGAGAACAGTTAAAAAAGCGGGCAATGAAAACGGTATCCTGCTGCGCTCACCCGATAACTCCTGTAACCCTTATTTTGTTATAGGTCTTATGATCTACGCCTGCTTAGAGGGTGTGCTGAACAAAGAAACTCTGTGTCCTCCTATAAGCAAGCCGTATACTGATCTCCCCCCTGCCGAGCTTTCAAACCTTGAAAGCCTGCCGAGAGACCTCGGTGAAGCGGTAAGCCGTGCGGAAAACAGCGAATTTCTGAGAGAGCATATGCCCGAGAATTTCCTTGATAAATTCATCGAGAACAGAAAAACGCTCTGGAAAGAATATGAGCGTGCTGAGGACAAGCAGCAGTTTGACAAAAACAAGTATTTCAGCTTTATCTGATCGGAGACGCAAAATGACCAGAAAAGCCCTAAAACAAAAACTTACCAGCCAATCTCAGATGTCGGAGTCATTCATTCTTGCGGCTATGCTGGCATTCTGCGGCGGCTTTCAGGACGCATACACCTATATAGTTCGTGATAAGGTGTTTGCCAATGCCCAGACAGGCAACGTTGTGCTGATGAGCATAGACCTGTTCAACGGAAGGATACTGACAGCGCTGCGTTATCTTATACCGCTGAGCGCCTTTGCCGCAGGTATATTCATCGCGGAAAACGTACAGTTTTACTACAAGCATTCTCGTAAGCTTCATTGGCGCCAGACGATACTCATACCGGAAATGCTGATAATGGCAGCGGCAGGCTTTTTCCCAGCCTCTTTAGATCTTGCCGCCAACTGCCTGATATCATTTTCCTGCGCCATGCAGGTACAGTCATTCCGAACAGTCAGCGGCAACGCCTATGCCAGCACAATGTGTATAGGCAATCTTAGAAGCGCAGTCTGTGCAGTTTCAGCTTATGCAAGAGACAAGGAGCCCTCACACAAGGACACTGCCCTTTACTACTTCGGTGTGATACTTGTATTTGCACTTGGCGCAGCAGTTTGCGGACTTATAGCGCCGCACCTCGGGATACATACTATATGGCTCTCTCTGCCGATACTTCTCACCTCTTTTCTGATGATGGAGCTTGACAGAGAATAGGTCTCAGCACGCAGCATGCGCAGCTGCCGATATTTTTTAAGAAAGGAGCGAAGCGCAATGGAAAAGATCCTCATAGCCTCATCAAACGATCAGGCTGCGGGAGTGCTTGCAAAGCTTGTAAAAGAAATGTACAGCGGCTGCAGGATATCCGTTGCCGCTACCGCTACTGACGCCAAGCGCACAGTCTCAAACAGTGAGCTTGACTGCGTCATAATAAATACACCTCTTAAAGATGACCATGACAGTGAGCTCTGTGAGATAGTTTCCGCTACTACAGACGCCGCCTGCATCATCATAGCTAAGGCAGATATATGCGACATACTATGGGACGAGGTCGAAGACTTCGGCGCTATGGTCTTACCAAAGCCGCTGAGCAGGAGCGATTTTTTCAAATCGATGCGCTTTGTAAGCTCTGCCAGAAACCGAATGCTTGGTATAAGGAGCGAAAACTTCAAGCTTAAAAAGAAGCTCGAAGAGATAAGGATAGTAAACCGTGCTAAGCTTGCCCTTATGACGTATCTCGGCTTCACCGAGAAGCAGGCTCACCGGTATATCGAAAAGGAAGCCATGGACCTGCGCTGCACAAAGCTTGAAATAGCAGAAAAAGTTATACGAATGTATGAAGTATGATAAAAGCCATTCCCGACAGAAACTAATCTGTCGGGAATGGCTTTCTTTGTTAAATCATATCGTGAGTTCAGTCTTCTTGCTCTCCGATGATTTTTCTCAGTATCCCTGCGAGCATTATAGCTTCCTCGGGGCTGAGCTCTAAAGTGCAGGCAATTTTTGCAGGCACATCGAGCGCCCTGTCTCGCAGAGCCATACCCTCATCGGTAACGGTAACTACCAGCACCCTTTCATCGGCGCTGTCCCTCTTCCTGGTGATAAAGCCCTTCTGTTCAAGCTTTTTGAGCACCGGTGTCAGTGTTCCGGAATCGAGGTACAACACCTTGCCCATATCCTTGACGCTCATGCTGCCGTGCTCCCACATCACCATCATAGTGATGTACTGTGTGTAGGTTAGCTCCAGCTCATCGAGCACAGGCTTATATCTCCTGATGATCTCCTTTGAAGCTGCATACAGCGGAAAGCACAGCTGATTGCACAGCCTCAGAGCCTCATATTTATTGTCCATGATCTCACCGTCTTCTGTAAAATTACTTTTTCGAGAGCACAAATTCCTTCATAGCGTCCTTGGGCTTAAAGCCTACCATCATGTCAACGAGCTCACCGTTTTTGAATATGCCCACAGCAGGAATGCTCTGGATACCGTTCTGAGCTGCAAGCTCATCGTTCTCATCAACGTCGCAGGCAAAGAACTCTACCTCATCAAGCTCGTCCGCAAGCTCTTCGATGATAGGTGCCAGCATTCTGCAGGGTCCGCACCACGTTGCGTTGAAATCCACTACTGCGTACTCGCTGTTCTTAACTGCTTCAAAATCATTGTTTTCGATAACCTTTATCATTATTGTTTCCTCCTTTTATTTCAGTTGTATCTTTTACTTCTTTGCAAGCTCTGTCAGTCTGCCAACTGCGGATAACGCCGCAATATTTCCCTGACCAGCCGCCTTAACATACTGATACGGCTTTCCTGCTATATCTCCGCAGGCATACAGCCCTGCGATATTAGTTTTCATCATCAGATCGACCTTGATGTGCGGTCCGTCAGTTTCAACTCCGGGAATAAGCTTATCCGGAGCAACGGCATCTCTCAGTATGAAAACGCAGGCTGCCTCATACTCCCCGGAATCGGTCTTCAAAGCGCTCACCTTTTTATCACCGATCACCTCAACAGGCTTTTCTCTGACGATCTCTATATTATCACGCTCAGCAGGCAAATTTTTGTTCATCGGGACATAGATCACCTTTTCAACTATCTCGGATAAGAACTCTGCCTCCTCAGCTGAATCATCGCTGTATCCGAGCACCGCCACGGTCTTTCCCTTATAGAGCCTTGCATCACACGTTGCACAGTAGCTCACTCCGCGCCCGAGAAACTTATCCTCGCCGGGCAAAGCCTTTCCCTGAACAACACCCGAAGCAACTATCACGGTCCTCGCTTCGATCATATCCTCGCCTGCCTGAAGCGAAAAATACTCTCCCATAGAGTATACCGCACTTACCTGCTTTTCAGTGATCTCTATCCCGAGACCCTCTATCTGCTCTGTCAGCTTTTTTGCAAAATCTGCGCCCGATACCTGCGGCAGCCCCGGATAGTTATCTATCCTGTGGGCCTTGGCAAGCTTTGCGCTAAGATCCTTACTTCCAAGCAGCACTATATCCTTATTCCTTATTTTTGACGTTATCGCCGCGGATATTCCCGCAGGGCCCGTACCGATTATCGCAATATCATACATTCTTATCACCTTATCCGATAAGCTGTGCTACGCACTTTTCAAGCTCCTTCATATCATGTGTGGGCTCAAATCTTGCCACAACGTTGCCCTCTCTGTCAACAACAAACTTTGTGAAGTTCCACTTGATCTCCGAGCTTTCCTTATAATCCTTGTCTCTCGCCTTGCACATTGCAGCCATAGCCATTGCCTTTGCTCCCTTTCCGAAGCCTTCAAATCCCTTCTGCGATTTCAGATACTTGAAAAGCTCAATAGCGTTCTCACCGTTAACATCGCTCTTCTTCATCTGAGGGAACTGTGTATTATATTTCAGTGTGCAGAACTCATGTATCTCCTCATCAGTTCCGGGGGTCTGTCCGGCAAACTGATTGCAAGGCACATCAACTATTTCCAAGCCCTTGTCATGATACTTTTCGTACATTTCCTCAAGCGGCTTATACTGCGGAGTAAATCCACAGCCTGTTGCAGTGTTTACAACAACTATAACCTTGCCCTTGAAGTCCGCCATCGAAACGTCCTCGCCCTTTGCATTCTTTACACTGATATCATAGATGCTCATATTATTTTCCTCCTTCGGACATCTTTTCCTGCCGCCGGACTTCTGCTCATATCATCGTCTGCACTGCCCGACTGCTCGGTCTCGATTAAATTGCGTGCAATTTAATCTCGCAAGTTCAATATAACATATTATTCCCGCTTTGTCAAGAGCTATTCTCATCTTTTACAATTTGTTCACACAACAGAAACGACCCTCTCATCTGAGAAGGTCGTATTCACTACTTTATCTTATAGCCTGCTTTTCTTACAGCTGCCTTCATCGCATCAACATCTGCTGTGCCGTCTGTTTTCACCACAGCCCTGTTCTCCTGATATGATGCCTTAGCATAATTCACTCCTTCAACTCCCAGCAGTGCCTTTTCTACCGTTGCCGTACAATGGTCGCACATCATTCCCTTTATTTTAAGGTTTATCTCATTCGGGTCTGTCACGGTGTTTCTTCCCTTGAAAAGATTAAGCCTCAGCGCATTCGTCACCACGCAGAAAGAACTCAGGCTCATTGCCGCAGCACCGAACATCGGGTCAAGCTTCCAGCCCAGCACAGAATAGAAAACGCCTGCTGCCAGCGGTATGCCAAGAGAATTATATATGAGTGCCCAGAACAGATTCTGCCTGATATTTCTCATTACTGCCCGAGACAGCTTAACAGCCGTTACCGCATCATTCAGGTCGTTTTTCATCAGCACGATATCAGCCGCCTCAACAGCTATATCACGCCCTGCTCCAAGTGCCATACCAACGTCTGCCGCTGTCAGTGCAGGAGCATCATTAATACCATCTCCGATCATCACGGTTTTGGCGCCGCTTTCACGCAGCTCATTGATCATCCTTGCCTTATCGGAGGGCAGCAGACCTGCTCTCACCTCAGATACACCGATCTTTTTGCCTACAGCCTTTGCAGTTCTCTCATTATCTCCGGTGAGCATAACTGTTTTTATGCCCATGCTCTCAAATTCCGCTACCGCTGCCGCAGAGCTTTCCTTTATCTTGTCAGTTATCAGCAAAAGCGCACAGAGCTTTCCGTCTGCCGCCGCATAAAGAGTTATACCGCCCTCATCGGCAAAGAGCTCTGCATCACTTATCGCTGCCGAGATATCTGTACCGTTCTCAGCCATAAGGTCGGCATTTCCGACTGTTACCTTATGCCCTGCAACTGTCGCCGATATACCTCCGCCAGCCTTTTCTTCAAGCTCTGAGCCCTCTGTGTAAGCTATGCCTGCGTTTTTAGCATACTCACAAACAGCCGCAGCCAAGGGGTGAGATGATAAGCTCTCGGCACCTGCAAGCAAAGCGATGACAGCATCTTTTTCTCCGTCATATATTTTTATATCGCTGAGCACAGGTCTGCCCTCGGTGCAGGTACCTGTCTTGTCGAGAACAGCCGTATCCGTACTGTGAGCTGCCTCCAGCGCCTCAGCTGACTTTATCAGTATGCCCAGCGATGCAGCTTTTCCCGTTCCGACCATAATAGCGGTCGGGGTTGCGAGACCCAGCGCACACGGACACGATATAACCAGCACAGATATCGCCATATTCAGTGCGAATGCTGTCTCTTTACCCAATGCCAGCCAGATAACCAATGTCACAAGAGCTATACCTATCACCACAGGTACGAACACACCGCTTATCTTATCGGCGAGCCTTGCAACAGGCGCCTTTGTGGAAGATGTCTCCTCCACCAGCCTTATTATCTCGGAAAGAGTTGAATTCTCCGCCGTTCTTTCACAGCGGCACTTAACGTATCCGCCAGTAACAACAGATGCGCTCATAAGCCTGCTTCCCGTCTCCTTGTCAGCAGGCAGGCTCTCACCTGTCAAAGCAGACTCATCTACCGTACAGCTGCCCTCAGTGACAACCGCATCACACGGCACGCTGGC
>JAFUTU010000053.1 GCA_017484095.1 Ruminococcus sp.
GATAGTTGCCGTCTTCATCTTCGGAGCTGTAGTCATAGGTGCTCACGTAAAGATAAACGGTCTCACCCTTGCTGAGATTTGTGTCGATCCTGAAATCTTCAACATAATTATCATCATCGTCATAGTAACCATCACCGCTGTCTATGCTGTACATATCGGTATCGTACAGTTTCGCATAGAGGTCATAGTTTGAATTGCTCGCAAAGCGGTATTCGCCGCCGTGAGGCGCAGTAAATTTATAAAGTGTGTTGGCCTTTCCGTTGGAACCAAAAGTAACGGTCTCGTTTACATCAAGGGTCATGGCTTTGGCTGTCTTGAATTTTTCACGCAGAGAACTTTCCACATAAAAATCTTCCACATAAAAACTGCTTTCGCCTGTAGAACCGTTGATATTTGTTACTTTCAGATATCTTGGAAGAGGATCCATATATTCATCGACAGCTCCGTCAAAATACGCTGTGTAGTCGCCGTCATCTGCAGAGCTCTGTGTTGATGTAATAAGCTTTTTGTTCTCATCGTATACTTCAAGCTTTACGCTTGCTTCTCCGTAGCCGCTTACCCTGTAGCGATCGCCATCGTATGTGGACAGCTTGTACCAGAATTCCTGACCTGCCTTTGAAAACTGCATATAGTTGTCATCGCCGGTGTATATTGTCTTGGCTGTAGCAAAGGTGTTCGATTCCTTCATTGTATCATCGATCACGGAAACCGTTGTGCTCATATCTGACGGCTTATCTTCTTCGTTAAAGACGTAGTCGCATATTGGATATAGGTAGACCTCGTCATCCTTGTTCATATCAAGTCTCAGCTTGAACTCACCATTCCCGTAATAACTGCTGGTGTTTCTTTCGTTAAGATATGTGTCATATGCATAAGCGGATGGACGGAATCCCTCAGTGCCCTCACTTACAAATGCATAGTGTCCTGTTGCAGGCGCCTTGAAGCGGAACATTTTCGTTGACCTGCTGTCATCACCGAAGGTCACCGTCTGCTTGCTGTTAAGCGTGATGCTCTGTGCAGCCGCTGCCTTCTTTGACAATGGATCCTCGGTCAGGTGTACCGTGATAGTGCCGCTTCCTTCGCCTTCACCTTCATCGTATCTGTCACCGTATCTGATCACCTTGAAATACATCTTTTCGCCTGCAGCGGCGTTTATTCTGTAGTTGAAGTTACGGTCTTCACCGCCGTCATCGTCATGACCTATCTCCATCATATCCGAATCATAAACCGTGACGTAAGAGTCTAAGTCATCATCGCTTTCACTGTAAAAGCTGTATAATCCTGCAGTTGGTGCAGTGAAGGTATACCACCACTCTCTGTCCGTATCACTTAACGTCACCGTATCGGAGCCGTTCAATGATATCGTTTTGGCAGTATCTGAGGTGTTTGATGCGACAGCATCAACAGGCAGCATACATACTGTCATTGCCAAAGCGCAGACCGCGCTCAGAATCCTTCTTGATCTCATAGATTACATCTCCCCTTTATTGATTTATAGATTTATAATAGTACCATAGTAAACTATCGTTAACATTATATCACTTTTTTAATATAATTGCAACCTTTATTTCAACGAAATATCAAAAATGTCATTGGGCATAACTTACAAAAATATTTTTACGAAAACGTTTTATATGCTTGAAAAATCTCTGTATAATTGTTATAATGGATTCAAGCGGGCTGCCGCTGTATTATGAGGAAACGGAGTGTTATATATGAGCATTTTTTATAACGAAAAAGAAAGATCCTTCCGCCTTGATGCGAAGGACACGAGCTATATGATAAAATATACCGAGGAGGGCTATCTTTGCCATGTTTATTACGGCAAAAAAGTTCCCGATGAGGATCTGGGGTATCTTCTCAGGTTCGATGAGAGCCCCCTTACCCCCATTGAAAATAACCGTGACCGTGCAACCTTTTTAGATACTACGCCGTTTGAGTATTCCTGCTTCGGCATTGGTGATTACAGAGACGCAGCATTCAAGATACTTGATGACAAGGGTATGACTGCAGTTGATCTCAGGTACAAGTCTCATAAGATATATAAGGGCAAGCCCGAGCTTGAGGGTATGCCTGCTACCTTTGCTACAGAAGAAAGCGGCTGTGAGACCCTTGAGATAACTATGGAGGACAAGCCTTCGGGGCTGGAGGCAGTGCTCGTATATACTGCCTTTGATAAGCTTGACGTTATCACAAGGTCTGTAAGAGTGAACAATGTCGGCAGCAGGAGCATTCAGCTGACTCGTGTTCTTTCTGCCTGCATCGACTTTGATACAGATAAATTCGATATGATAACGCTGAACGGCTCCTGGGCGAGAGAGCGCGCAGTTGAACGCTGCCGCCTGCACCACGGTAAGCAACTGATAGATTCGATAAAGGGAGAATCCTCTCACCAGAACAATCCATTTGTTGCCCTTTGTGATAACAACGCCGATGAGGACAGGGGAGAGGTGTTCGGCTTCAACTTTGTATATTCGGGCAACTTCTATGCCCAGGCAGAGGTGACCCAGCATAAGAAAACAAGGTTCCTAATGGGAATAAATCCCCTTGATTTCACCTGGCTTCTGGAATCGGGAGACACCTTCACCGCTCCTGAGGTAGTAATGGTACATTCCGATGAAGGTCTTGGCAAAATGTCAAGAACGTTCCATGATCTCTACAGAGGCAACCTGATAAGAGGGGAGTATAAGGACAAACGCCGCCCGATACTTATAAACAACTGGGAGGCTACCTATTTTAACTTCGATACTGAGAAGATAATATCTATCGCAAGAGAAGCATCTAAGCTCGGTATAGAGATGCTTGTTATGGACGATGGCTGGTTCGGCCACAGAGATTCGGACAACTCCTCACTGGGAGATTGGTTCGTTTATGAAAAGAAGATACAGGGCGGTCTTAAATATCTTGTTGATGAGGTAAATAAGCTGGGAATGAAGTTTGGTCTCTGGTTCGAGCCGGAGATGATCTCTCCGGATTCCGAACTCTATAAAGCGCACCCCGACTGGGCTATACAGATCGAGGGCAGACCTCTGACTTTGAGCCGTGAGCAGTATGTGCTTGACTACTCGAACAAAGAGGTCAGAGACTATATATACTCAATGATGAGAAAAATACTTGACAGCGCCAATATCGAATACATCAAGTGGGATATGAACAGGCAGTTCACCGAGATAGGCTCGAACTTCCTCCCTGCAAACAGACAGAGAGAGCTCTGGCACAGATATGTTCTCGGCGTTTATGATGTTATGAACAGGCTCACTACAGACTATCCTCATATACTGCTTGAGAACTGCTCGGGCGGCGGAGCAAGGTTCGACCCTGCAATGCTTTACTACAGCCCTCAGATCTGGTGCTCCGACGATACTGACGCGATCGAAAGGTTGAAGATACAGCACGGCACCTCGATGTGCTATCCGTGCTCTGCAATGGGCGCGCACGTTTCCGACTGCCCGAACCATACTGTCGGCAGAAACACTCCGTTCAAGACCAGAGGTCACGTTGCAATGGTGGGCACCTTCGGCTATGAGCTGGACGTTACACGTATCCCGCAGGAGGACAGAGACGCTATACCTGCTCAGATAGAGGAGTTCAATAAGTTCAACACTCTTGTCAGAACGGGAGACCATTACCGCATAGGCAATATGTTTGAGGACAATACCTGGGATGCATGGATGTTTGTCTCGAAGGATAAGTCTGATGCTTTGTTTGAGTTCGTTCAGGTCCTTGCAAGACCGAATGAGCGCTCACGCAGGATAAAGCTCAAAGGCCTTGACCCTGACGCATACTACTATGAGGAGAGCGAGCCTGACAGAAAGATATCGGGTGCGGCACTGATGAACGCAGGCATAAACATTGCAAAGATCTGGGGCGCAGACGGCATCAGCGGAGACTTTGCATCAAAGATACTGCATTTTATAAAGATCTGAAAAGCAGGTGAACTTAGATGAATGATATTTATACAATAGAACAGATATCGGATATGCTGTTTCCTGTGTTTAAGAGGTATTCTATCGAAAATGTATATCTGTTCGGATCATATTCGCGCGGTGAGGCTACAGCGGCAAGTGATGTTGACCTGTATATCCCAAAGCTGCCTGAAAAAATGGGTCTGGAATATTTCGGTATGTGTGACGATATTGAGCAGAAGCTTAATAAGAGTGTAGACATAGTAACAGATAATACAGGTTTTATCGACGATGAAGAGAAAAAGGACTTTTTCGTAAGCGTAAAAAAAGACAGGGTGCAGATATATGGATAGAGATATTAATGTATTGAAGCATATGCTGGAGTATTGCAATGATATTACCACAGATTGTAACAGAATGGGAAATGATCTGGAAACCTTTAAAAATGATAAGCTTTATCAAAAGGCAGTAACTATGTCACTTTTGCAGATAGGAGAACTGACAACACATCTTACAGATGAGTTTAAAGAGCAAACTGCCGATGAACTTGATTGGAGAAATCTTAAAGGCTTGCGCAATATCGTTGCGCACAGATATGGAACTATTCAATTTGATACTATATGGAATATCAAAGAGAATGATATTCCACAAATAGTATCTTTCTGTAAAAAATACATTGATCTGATAGGAAAGGATAAAGAATAATGAAGCCATATAAAATTGCTTCTCTCTGCTGTGCGGCAGCGATGACCGTTTCGGCGCTGGCAGGCTGTGCCGACAAGGACAGCTCTTCGTCATCAGGCACAGACAGCAACACAAAAGGAAAAACCGAAATGACAGAGTATTATAACCCTCAGCCTGTAGATACGGGCTGGGAATGGTCGAACGTTGAGATAGTGGGCGGCGGCTTCGTGCCGAACATAATCTATAACCCGACAGAGGAAGGCCTCGCCTACTGCCGAACAGATATCGGCGGTGCCTATAAGCTCAACAAAGAGACAGGCAGGTGGGAATGCATCACCGATTTTATCGGCGGTGAGAACTGGAACTATATGGGCATTGAGAGCGTAGCCACCGATCCTGTTGAGCCTAACCGCGTTTACCTTGCGGCAGGCACCTATACAAATTCAAATGGCGCTATACTGTATTCAGATGACTACGGTGAGAACTGGGGCATCTTTGAGCTGCCCTTCGGCTGCGGAGGAAATGAAGTCGGGCGCGGCTGCGGAGAAAGATTGCAGGTCGATCCGAACGACAATTCCATACTCTACTTTGCTACGAGGACTGACGGTCTGTGGAGATCGACAGACTACGGCAGAAATTGGGCAAAGGTCGATAATTTTGAGGCTAACGGAGGCTATTCCGAGGACAAGTTCAGGATAGGACTTACGTTTGTGGCGTTCGACAAGAACAGCTCCGAAGCAGGAAAGCCCACCAACACTATAATAGTCGGCTCGGCAGGCACGCAGGGCGATTACCTCTACCGTACCGATGATGCCGGAGCAAGCTGGTATTCCATACCTAATCCCGTTGCTGAGGAGACCGGCGACAAGACCGAGACCCTGAAGCCCTGTCAGGGAGAGATATCTTCTGACGGGTGGCTGTATTCTACATGGTCGATGAAAGTTGGACCTAACGGTGCAACTAAAGGTGCAGTGCAGAAATATAATCTTGAAACGGGAGAATGGAAAGAGATAACTCCCGAAAAGGTATATACCTGCGGATACAACGGCATATCCGTAGACCCGAATGACCCGAACACTATCGTGTGCACAACGCTTTGTTTGTGGGCATATCTTGATAACGTGTTCGTATCCCATGACGGCGGCGAGACCTGGACAGGCATCTGGAAGGACGATGAGAATGGAAAGCCTGTTAACAACTTCACACTTGATATATCAGCGTGCGAGTGGCTGGACTGGCAGGGTCAGCTAAAGCCGGGCTGGTGGATGACGGGCATTGCGATAAACCCTTTCAATCAGGACGAGGTAATGTACGGAACAGGCGCTACGATATTCAGAACGACTAATCTCACCAAGGCTGACACTGAGCCCGTAAACATCGAAGTGGCAGCAATGGGTATCGAGGAGACAGCGATATTTGACTTTGTTGCTCCGAATCAGAACGATGATAACGCCCCGGATCTTTACTCGATAATGGGTGATATCTACGGCTTCAAGCATCAGGACGCGACCGTTTGTCCTAGGGAGCATTTCGGAGATTTCAGATCGACCTCTATCGACTGTGCAGCGCTTGACTATAACATAGTTGTAAGGGCAACAGATGAGGGCGATGGCTCGGTATACTATTCTACCGATGCTGCCGACACCTGGGAAGAGGTACCGACTCTTCCGGAAGGAGCAGGCTATGCGGCAGGAGGAACGGCAAAGCTTTCGGCTGACGGAAAAACAATATTCTATCAGTGCGGCACTATGGGCGTAGGGGCTTTCGTTACGGAGGACTTCGGAAAAACGTGGGAGCCTTGCGAGGGAATACCTGCAAACGCTATGATAGAGACCGATAAGGTGAACCCTGAAAAATTCTATGCAGCTTATGACGGCAGGTTCTATATGAGCACTGACAGAGGCAGGACCTTTGAAGTTGTAACAGATTTTCTGCTTTCAAACTTCACGATGACTGCCTGCCCCGATACTGAGGGTGAGGTATGGATATCTGTCGGAGGAGGCGGAGTTTACTACCTTGATGCTAATGCAGGCGAGATAGTATCTATCCAGTCAGACCTGAAGAGCGTTGATGCGCTCGGTCTAGGCAAGGCAGCCGAGGGTCAGGACTACATGGCGATCTACGTTCTTGGCGAGGTCGAGGGTCAGGGCTGCGGCGTGTACCAGTCGATAGACAAGGGGCAGACGTGGCGCCGTATCAATGATGACACCCAAAAATGGGGCAACGTAAACAAGCGCATAAGCGGAGACCCCAAGCATTACGGCAGAGTTTACATCTCAACAAACGGCCGCGGCATTATAATGGGCAATGTAAAGGAATAGTATAATTAGAAAACCGTCCCGGCGGGACGGCTAGACGTTTGCACTTTGATAAGTTGGCACGATTTTATATTAACATAACACACCTTTATGTTACTTTATATTTTGACCACACATAAAAAACAAAACCGCCGCATCGAACGAACCGATGCGGCGGTAAAATTATGCTCTGTTATTATCAGATAGAAGAATGGCTCTTTACATACTCCATAACTTCGTCAACAGTTGTGTATGCGAGAGATACGCAGGTGTCAGCACAGCCGTAGTAGATAGCTATTCTGCCTGTGTCTGCATCACAGAGAGTAGCGCATGGGAAGGTAACGTTCTGAACATCACCGATGCACTCGTATGTCTCACGCGGATTGATGAGATACTCAGCACATCTGTACTTGACCTTCCATGGCTCGTCCTTGTCAAGAATGCAAGCCGAGAAGCTGTAAACAAAGCCGTTGCAGCTCTCAAGAACGCCGTGGTAGAAGCAGAGCCAGCCCTCGTCAGTCTCGATCGGGATCGGGCCTGCGCCTATCTTCTTTGACTCCCAAGCTCTCAGGGGTCCCATAACGTGTCTGTGCTCGCCCCAGTACTTCATATCGGGCGACTGTGAAATGTACATATCACCGAAAGGAGTATGACCGCTGTCAGAAGGACGCGAGAACATCAGATACTTGTCGTTTACCTTTCTAGGGAACATAACGCCGTTTCTGTTGAAAGGAAGGAAAGCGTTCTCACACTGATAGAAGGTCTTGAAATCGTATGTATAGCCAACGCCGATGGTAGGCTTCCAGCCGTAAGCGTTGCACCATGTTACCCAGTATCTGTCCTCTATCCAGGTAACTCTTGGGTCATAGCCGTAGCCCCACTGGTTAACTTCCTCGGTAGACTTGTCAGCCTGCTCGAAAAGGATCCTTGTAGGGTTGATGTTCCAGTGGATACCGTCATCGGAGAAACCGGCGTGCAGAGCCATGTTTCTCTCCTTGTCGTCAACTCTGAAAACGCCTGCAAACTTGCCCTCAAAAGGAACAACAGCGCTGTTGAAAATAGAGTTGGAGGTCGGGAGAAGGTCTCTCGGGATTATAGGGTTCTCGGTATGTCTCCATACCACATCGTTACATCCTGCAGGCTTATCCTGCCAAGGCATATTCGGGATAGACTGTCCGTTTACAATTTTTACACTCATGATAATATCCGCCTTTCATTTCATTTTATTTAGACGCGCAACTTGCTGTCAATTCTATTAAACCACAATTTCAGATTTTTTTCAAGCCCCCTCAAAAAATTGAAAACGTTTGAAATTTAGATGTAAACGTATTCCTTTGAAATTTAACATTTTATTTACAATTGTTCAGATCACAGAAAGTAAAAAAGCTTCATTCAGGCATTGCCCGAACGAAGCTTTTTATCTGTATTACCAGAGATGTGAAACGCCCTTTATATGAGACTTCATAAGAAGAAGATCAGATGCGTTTATATTGTCGTTGCCGTTTATATCAGAGCAGCTGAATTCATAGCCGGTGAGCAGACGAACTTTTTTGATATGGCTCTTCGTGAGCAGAAGATCGCTGGCGTTTAGTTTGCCGTCTCCGTTTATATCGCCCTTAAGGTTTATAGACTCATTCAACGGCGAGGTCTGTACTCCGTTACTGATCGTTATGGTCACAGTCTTTGTAACGCAGTTATCTGCACAAAGCTCAACAGTGTAAACTCCGTCACTTAGGTCTTTAAAAGTAAAGCTGCTGCTTAGATCAAGGTTGCAGGTCGCTGTAAAGGATCTGTCTGAATTATAGATCACAGCCGTTCTTGTTCCTGCCTTTGAATAGTCAGATGCTTCAAGCCCTGCAACAGTGCAGTTTATATCAACGTTCACATATGAAGTCTTTCTCTGGGCCTCAAGTGCCTTATACGGTGCGAACAGTGCGTTGAGCACCTGCTGCTGATTATCGGGCACGGTCAGACCGCTTCTCTTTATATAGCCGTGGTATTCGGAATCAAGCTTTATAACATTGTTTTTGTATTTTGCAAATGAATTGTTATCCCAGAGAATTATAGGCATATTCATTTCGCTTGCAAGCGTTGCATAATCTGTTGCCCATTTAACTCTCTCGGCTGTGTTATCCTTATCGGTCGAACTGAACTCGCCCATTACAACAGGGATACCCTTGTTGATAAGATTGGACTTTAAGGAGTTCATTATGCCTTTAAGTTCATTTTTGATGCTGTTTGTATAAGTAGTGGTCGAGCCGCTGCCGACATTCATTGCAAAGTTGTAAGGAACATATCCGTGAACGGAGGCGATTATCCTCTGGGTGTTGCCTTCGATATCAGTCGGAAGCTTGTGATACCTGTTGATCGAGCCGTCAACGGAGGCATCATAGCCGGGGCACATTATAAGTCTGCTTTCATTGTATCCGCCGCTTGCCCTGATAACATCTACCGCACTCTGATTCAGCTTGTTTATACAGTTGATAGAATCCTGAACAACACTGGGAACACTGTCTATATTGAACCACCATTCGTATGCTGAGCCTATCAGTCTTGGTTCGTTCAGTGTTTCAAAAACCAGGTGATAATCATAATCCTTGAACTTTTCTGATACCTGAGCCCATATTGAGTCAACGAATTTTTCGCTTTCGTCATAGTAGGTCGACGATGGAGCAAAGCCTCTTTTTGAGGAGGACAGAGAATCCTGATTGTCATGATGTATATTTATTATAACATACATATCCTCATTATAGCAGTAGTCAACTACCTCCTGAACTCTGTTCAGCCATGCAGGGTCGATAGTATAATCGCTGCCTGTGGTGTGATTTGCCCACGATACAGGCACTCTTACCGTGTTGAAGCCAAGCTCTTTTGCCTTGCTGATAAGCGCCTGTGTTGTCTTTGGATTGCTCCATGAGATCTCTGAATCAAGTGAGTTCCCGTTGCCTGTTGCATCAAGAGAATTTCCCAGATTCCAGCCCATGCCCATATCGGCAAGGATATCCTGCGTAGAAGCTGTTATCAGCTGATCTGGCTGCAGCAAAGTTTCCGCAGATACCTCTGTAACACTGAGCGATGTAAAGCTCGTGACAGAAAGCGCTGCACATAAAAC
>JAFUTU010000054.1 GCA_017484095.1 Ruminococcus sp.
AGCAGAAACATCATAGCTCAGCCTTCCGCCGTTTATCGAATGCGATTCGGCGGAGGGCGTGACAAAGCATTTGAGCACTCTGAAAATATCGGGAAAGTAATCGGGCAGTACAAAGTCCTTTTCTATCGGCTGCTCGCAGTTTTCGTCAAAAACTGTCTTTTCGCCGCACAGGACAGTTTTTTCGAGCTTGATATCGTTATTATCCATAAACGGGTCCCTCCTGTTTCAATATTTCTAAAACAGTATATTCACGGATAAGACAGACTATGCAGGCAGATAACAAAAATCATTATAAAAAAACTCCGCACAAGGCGGAGCTTTTTTCATATATTTGCTTTTGCGGTTTTCAGCGCAGGCTCGGTGATGTCTTTTGCAAGCCCGAGGGCTGCTCTTACTCTTCTCATCATAATCACGGCGCAGATAAGCGCTCCGAGCTCAGCTATCGGGAATGCCCACCAGATAAGCTTAGGTGCAGCCACTGCAAACAGATAAGCTAGCGGCAGAGCTATAACTATCAGCCTTAAAAGAGATACGATCAGAGATCTCACTCCTGAGCCTAGCGCCTGGAATATCCCCTGATAAGCTACATTTGCACCGATAAACAGATATCCTAAAGCGCACACCCTTACAGCCGTTATGCACAGAGTTTTTGTTTTGTCTGTCAGCGTAAATATCCCGACAACAGGCTCTGCCAGCAGCTCAAGTGCCAGCATACCTATCCCCATTATGCAGACCGTATAAAGAAGCCCTAAGCTTATCGCCTTGTTAACTCGCTTTTTATCACCCATACCGTAATTGAAAGCTATCAGCGGTATCATTGCGTTGTTCATACCAAGCGCTGCAAAGAACACGAACTGCTGTATTTTATAATAAACACCGTAAGCAGTAACTGCCGATGCCGATACCTTCACGAAGATAACGTTCACACCGTATGTCATAAAAGACATCAGCGCCTGCATTATTATCGCGGGGATACCTACTCTGTATATGTCTGCGATAACTTTTTTGTCCGGTCTCATATATCTGAGGGAGGTGTCAAATTCCTTATTGTTGTATTTCAGATGAAAATACAGGTTTAAAAAGAACGATACGAACTGACCTATCACGGTTGCGTATGCAGCACCGTCTATCCCCATTTCGGGGAGACCGAGATAGCCGAAAATAAGTATAGGGTCGAGAATGATATTCACAAGTGCGCCTGCCACCTGAGCTATCGTCGTCTGCACCGTGCGCCCTGTTGACTGAAGCAGCTTTTCGATTATCGTGTACATTATTATGCCGAATGACCATACACAGCATATTCTCAGATATGATACTGCCATATCGCTAACGACAGGGTCGCTTGTTTGTGTGGCAACATATGCCTTTGATGCAAAAAGCCCGAACATAAAAAACACTATAAATGTGCAAAGCCCGAGAAATATCGCATTTCCCGATATCTTTGCTGCCTTTTCACGGTTTCCCTCACCTATGCTGCGTGAGAGCAGAGAGTTTATACCGACTCCTGTTCCTACTCCTACCGCCACCATAAGCATCTGCACAGGGAATGCGAGTGTCAGTGCGTTTACAGCGTAGTCTCCCATGCCTTTGATAGTGTCGGTGTCTCTCATCGTACTGACAAAATAGCTGTCAACAATGTTGTATACTGCCTGCAAAGCCATCGATATCATCATAGGTATGCCCATAGATATCAGCAGTGAGCTTATAGGCTTAACTGCCATTTTGTTTTGTCTCATGTTTTCCATTATCAGTATTCCTCCTCAAAACAAAAAGCGCAAACCCGAAAATTCAATCGGATTTACGCTTTAGCTACTCATTGAAAAAATATTATATTTATATAATAACCTGTTTTTGAGATTTTTTCAATAGGCAAACCGCCGAAATCGCTCAACACTGCCGAGCGTTCAGAGGGCAAATTGCGCAGACTATCTCTCCTCGCCCATGAAAAACAGAGCCAGAGTTCCCGGTCCGGAATGAGCACCTATAACAGGTCCCGTGTAACAGATATGCACTTCAATATCATTGCCGAGGCGCTCTTTCATAAGCTTTGCTGCGTACTCAGCGTCCTCGATACAGTCACCGTGGCAGATAGCGACCTCTTTATTCTCCCAGCCGCCGACCTTTTCGCTCACAAGCTCTGCCAGCCTGTTTATCGACTGCTTTCTTCCTCTTATCTTTCCGATAGGGATAAGGTGTCCGTCATTGTCAACGTGGAGGATCGGTTTTATACCTAGAACCGATCCTGCAACAGCTGCCGCAGTTGAAACTCTTCCGCCGCGCCTCAGATACTTGAGGTCATCGACAGTGAACACATGGCAAAGGTGCAGCTTGTTAGCCTCCAGCCATTCAGCCAGATCGTCAAGCGCCATTCCCGCTCTCTTTTTCTTCTCAGCCTTTATCAGAAGAAGACCTTCGCCTGTTGATGCACAAAGCGAATCAACACAGACTATCTTCGCATCGGGGTACTTTTCAAGCAGAGTATCTCTTGCTATGCACGCTCCGTTGTAGCTTCCGCTGAGACCTGAGCTGAATGCCAGATAGAGGATATCGTAACCGTTGCGGATATCTTTTTCAAAAGCCTGCTCATAGACCGCAGGAGATATCTGCGATGTCTTTGTCATAGCACCGTTTCTCATACGGTCATAGAACACCTTCATCGACATTTCGCTGCCCACATATACAGTAGAATCCACCTCATAGCTGAGGTCAAGGATACTTACATCCATTTTTGACAGAAGCTCTTGCGAAAGGTCGCAAGTTGAGTCCGAATAAAGCTTATATCCTTTTTTAGCGCACATACCAAGCCACCCCTTTTTGAAGCTGTCGGCACAGAAAAAAACGTTATCTCTGCACCTTTAAAACAGTATAACACATATCTCCCGATTTTTCAATACTTTTTTTCATTTTATTCTTATTTGGTCATGCTCTATCTTGCAGCGAGAGCCGCCTTGTTTATCGGCGAGCCGTTTTCGATATCTATATAAAAATGTCTGCCTGTGCTTCTGAGCACCTCATCTGAGATCAGGTCTGCAATATCATTTGAAATAAACCTTCTCAGATCTCTTGCGGTGCCGTTTGCCGATGCTATGTGCTTTGCTGCCTTTAAAGCAAGGTCGGGTGCGGTCTCCAAGGTCAGGTCGGAGTTTTTCATTTTTTCTCTCAGCTCAGTAAGCTCCAGCTCTGCTATACGTTCAAGCGACTTCTCATCGTGCTTTGAAAAAACTATCACCTCATCAAGCCTTGAAAGGAGCTCCGGTGATATAAACCTTTTAAGCTCCGCTGTCATTGCCTTTCTGTCCTCATCCTGAACGTTTCTTCCTCCGAAGCCGACTGACTTTCTTTGCTCACTCTGTTTTGTGCCAAGGTTTGAAGTCAGTATTATCACCTTTTCAGAGAACGACACTTTTCTCCCCGAGGTATCGGTCAGCACACCGTCCTCCAGTATTTGCAAAAGAACAGAGAAAATATCAGGGTGTGCTTTTTCTATCTCATCAAAAAGTATCACCTGAGCAGGCTTTTTTCTGACAGCCTCTGTCAGTATGCCGCCGTTTTCATACCCCACATAACCGGGCGGCGAGCCTATCAGCTTTGAAATGCTGTGTCTTTCGGCATATTCCGACATATCTAGCCGTATAAGTGCATCGTCTCTTCCTGAAAGAAGCCGTGAAAGCTCTTTTGCGAGCAGTGTTTTCCCGACAGCAGGTGCTCCCAGAAATACAAAGCTTCCGAGCGGTCTGCCGCTTGTTCCCAAGCCTGATGCGCCCCTCCTCACTGCCTTGCAAAGCACCCTGACGGCTTCCTCCTGCCCGATGACACGGCTTTCAAGCTCTTTTTCGAGAGACAGCAGCCTTTCCGCCTTTGTTTTTGAAAGTGCCGACCTGTCTATTCCTGAAATGTCAGATATAACGCTTTCGATATGTGCTCTGCGAAGCTTTGTTTTCTCCGCTTTTTTTGATGACGTCATCATTGCAAGGTATTCTTCTCTGCTTATGCGTGCAGTTACATAATCATCAAACGCTTTTGACAAAGCTCTCCTGCGGTTGCCGATGCCGTCCTGTGCGGCAGCGAGCGAACACGCTTCGTCTATCAGGTCTATTGCCTTGTCAGGAAAGGCTTTGTCTTTGATATAACGTCCTGCCATGCTGACAGCATATTCAAGGATATCATCATCTATCACAGCCGAGTGATGTGTTTCGTATTTTTCTTTCAGCCCTTTGAGCATAGCTACAGTCTGTTTTTCGTCAGGCTCATTCACGGTCACCGTTCTGAAGCGTCTGTCCATCGCGCTGTCAAGAGCTATAGTTTTGCGGTACTCTTCAAAGGTCGTCGCTCCGATGACCTGAAGCCCTGGGCGTGCCAGCTGAGGTTTTAAAATGTTTGCTGCATCAATTGCTCCCTCTGCGGCGCCTGCCCCCATTATGTTGTGTATCTCATCGATGAATATTATACAGTTGCCTGCACCGACAGCCTCTTCAAGACAGCCTTTCAGACGCTCTTCAAAATCTCCCCGGTATTTTGCACCTGCCAGCAAAAGAGGTATATCCAGCTCGAAAATCCGCTTATCTCTCAGCATATCAGGCACATCTCCCGAAACTATCCTCAGTGCCAGACCCTCAACTATCGCGGTTTTGCCCACGCCTGCATCTCCGACAAGGCATGGGTTGTTCTTTGACCTTCGGCAGAGTATGCTTATCACACGTCTTATCTCGGCGCTGCGGCCTATGCAGCTGTCGAACGTTTCATAACATTCCCTTGAAGTCAGCTCTCTTGCGAAGCGTGAGAGCGACCTGAGCTTTGGAGCTGATGTTCTTGATGAAAAGAGGGCAGGGGAGCAGTCCGAAAGGATAGACCCTGTCTTTGCTTCCAGTGAGCTCAGTATCTCCAAGGCGCAGCAGCCGTCGCAGCGCAGTATCCCAGCGAGGATATGCTCGCCCTCAACTTCCGAGCCCGAGCAAAGCCCTGCCAGCCTTTTTGCCTCTCTGAGTGACAGCCTTGCATTCTGTGTCAGGTCATTTTCGCTCAGTCGGCAGGGTGTTCCCACGCCGACAAGGTATTCTATGCTTTTGCCTATTGCCGCAGCTGTTATCCCTTGCCTTCTCAGTATTTCAGAGCAGGCTCCCGAGCTTTGAGCACAGGCTGCCAGCAGGTGTTCTGTACCTGCATAGGTATGGCCAAGCTTTCCTGCGTACTGAACAGCCCCTCTTATTATTTCCTTTGCCTGATGAGAAAATCCGCTGGTATCTGATACCGAATGATCCAAAAAGCTCATCTCCTTAGTAACGAATAGTTCCCGACAGCAGCCGCAGTCAGAACATAAGCTGCTGTCCAAGATAATTCTTGGCAGCAATACAAATTATATTCAGCGGACAAATCTCACTTTCATAAGCGGTAACATTTTTTTCTCTCCGGCATAAACTGTACTATAAAGCACGACCGCAACGGCCGTCTTTATAATACTGAAAAAAGGAGAACTGTTATGAACGGTTACTGGTGGATCATCATTCTTATCCTCATCGTATTCATGGGCTGTGGATGCAACGGCTTCGGATGCGGCTGTGATAACAACGGCTGCGGCTGCGGTTGCAACTAAGGATGAAAAAAGCGGGAGCATCATACTCCCGCATACATAGTTATTCAGTCAGATTGTTTGCTCCGTAGGTAAGCGTCAGCAGGCTGTCACCTAAGTGGACGTTTTCAACTACGATGTTATCATGATCTATGCTGAGATCATAATGCGAAAAATTCCAGAACGCTTTTATTCCCAGTTCCACCAGCTTGTCAGCGATCTCCTGAGTTGCCGCCTTCGGTATACAGAGCACTGCCACAACAGGCTTTCTTTCAAGGCAGAACCTTTCTATCTCATCAGTCGGTCTTATGGGCAGATCCCCGACAGTCTCGCCCGTGAGCTTAGGATTAGCATCAAATATCGCTTCGAGCACACAGCCGCGGCTCTCAAAGTTTATATGAGAAGCTATCGCTTTGCCAAGATTGCCTGCACCGATAAGAATAGTTCTGAATCTCTTGTCAACGCCCAGTATCTTGCCGATCTCTTTTCTCAGCTCTGACACATGATAGCCGTACCCTTGCTGTCCGAAACCGCCAAAGCAGTTAAGGTCCTGTCTTATCTGTGAAGCTGTCAGCTTCATAAGCTCGGAAAGCTCCCGCGACGATATTCTTTCGACCTTTTTATTTTCCAGCTCTCCCAGAAATCTATAATATCTCGGCAGCCTTTTGATTACAGATGCCGATATTGAACCGTCCTTTGACATTTGTGATCCCCCTCGAATTATCTCTGATAATTATATCACTTTGTTAAAACAATGTCAAGGTGCTCGCCGTGCGGCTTGGCGCAAAAAAAGAGCACATTAAGTGCTCTTTTTTTAGTGATATAGAATTATTCTTCTACAACCTTGATTACCTCAACACCCTTGTAGTATCCGCAGTTCTTGCATACTCTGTGAGGTGATGTGAGCTCACCGCAGTTCGAGCATCTGCTCAGTGCGGGAGTGTCAAGCTTCCAAACGTTGGAACGTCTCTTGTCACGTCTTGCCTTGGAAACCTTTCTCTTTGGTACTGCCATTTTCTATACCCCCTCTTGGTAAAGTTCTTGTTTTTGCTGACCTGCGCTTCCCTTAGTCGTCATTTCCGAAGCTCATCTCTCCCAAACCCTCGCAGCCTTCACTGCAAAGTATCTTTGTCGGCAGCTCCAGCTTGATATCGGCAGCCGCCAGCTGACTGACATCCAGCAGATCGTTCGGGCAAACCACGTAGTCCTCATCGTCATCACCCGCAAGCTCTCTCACTAAAGTGTGCTCGAAGTCGTAAGCGAATTCTCTTTCAAATTCGTCAAGACATCTGTCACACACCAGCTTTGCCGTAAATTCGGCGTGCAGCTTCAGGGTAACGACACGGGCTCTGTTTACCGCAAGTCCTCTTAAACTTATCGGCGCAGCAAGCTCAAAGCCGTATGCGTCAAATTCATCTGCCGTCAGCTCGCACTCAAAAGGCAGCTCATCAACAGCAGAATCAAACAGTTCTCTCAGCTTTAAAACCATGATCGCACCTCATAACATTACGATTATAAACTATTTCCTTCAATTTGTCAATACTTTTTTTCAAATATCGCTTTTTTTGGGAAAAATAAACGCAGTCCCTCCCGTATAGAGAGGGACTTTTAAGCATTTTTCCTTTTATCTGATCTTTACTTCAGGAAAGCCTTTACCTTTGCAGGCAGCTCCTCAGGATCAGCAGATACTGTCATAGTAACGTTAACGTCCTTAGTCAGTATAGCGAGCTTCTCAAGCATATCACCCAGAGCTTCGTAATCTCTTCCGCCCATTTTGAGGATACCATCGATGAACATTTCCTGTATATCATAGTTGCTTGCGAGGAAGCCTGCAGCAAAGCCATAGAACTTATCAAAGCTGTTGATACCGTATTCCTCAGCATCAGCAAGCCTTACGTTGTGCGGCAGATCATAAGTCAGCTGCATTCCTCTTTCGATGCATACAACGTTTCCTGTTGCGCTCTCGGAAGCTTTTTTGATAGCCTCTACGAGGACCTTGGTCTTTCCTGTGCCTCTTTTTCCTGGAATTAAATTGATCATAAAAATCTCTCCGTTCCGCTTAATAGCTTTATTTTATAGTCATGTAAGAAATATCCGACATTGACTACAAGAATTACTTTAATAGTTTCGCATATCCGCGTGCTGATGCCCGCTCCATGCTTATCGGCTCATATTTACTCCTTAACCGAGCTTAGCCTCGAGCGATGCCTTTGCATCCTCATAGCCGGGCTTTCCGAGAAGAGCGAACATGTTCTTCTTGTAGCTCTCAACACCTGGCTGATCGAACGGGTTCACGCCGAGCATATAGCCCGATACCGCACAAGCCTTCTCAAAGAAGTATATAAGCTCACCCAGTGTCTCCTCAGAGCAGTCATCAAGCTCAAGCACCATGTTGGGCACTCCGCCCTCAGTGTGAGCAAGTATCGTTCCCTGATAAGCTCTCTCGTTGACTACCGACATATTCTGTCCTGTCAGGAAGTTCAGTCCGTCAAGATTTGCCTCATCGGGCTCAAGGAACATATCAGACTTAGGAGTGTTTATATGTACTACTGTTTCAAACATCAGCTTTGAGCCGTCCTGTATGAACTGACCCAGCGAATGAAGGTCTGTTGAGAATGTAGCTGAGGATGGGAAGATGCCCTTGTCGTCCTTGCCTTCGCTCTCGCCGAACAGCTGCTTGAACCATTCACCCATAAGTGTGAAGGAAGGATCATATGAAACGAGCAGCTCAACGCTCTTGCCTTTTCTGTAAAGTATATTTCTCAGTGCGGCATACTTGTATGCGTCGTTTCCATCGTCACTGCCGTACTTCTCCATACCCTTTGCAGCGCCTGCCATAAGCTTGTCTATATCGCAGCCTGCAACAGCTATTGGCAGCAGACCCACTGCTGTGAGCACCGAGAACCTTCCGCCGACATCGTCAGGCACTACAAAGGTCTCATAGCCTACTTCATCGGAAAGCTGCTTCAAGGTTCCCTTAGCCTTGTCTGTAGTAGCAAATATTCTCGTCTTAGCTTCCTCAGCACCGTACTTGTCCTCCAGCAGCTTTTTGAAGATCCTGAAAGCAAGTGCAGGCTCGGTGGTCGTTCCCGACTTTGATATAACGTTGACACAAACATCTCTGCCTTCGCAGATAGATATAACTTCATTAAGATAAGCAGGATTTATGCTGTTTCCGACAAAGTAGATATCAGGCGTATCCTTTTTAAGATCATTATAAAGGTTTGACTTTAAAAATTCGATAGCTGCCCTAGCACCGAGATACGATCCGCCGATACCGATAACGATGAACACATCGCACTTTTCCTTTATCCTCTCGGCAGCAGCCTTTATCCTAGCAAATTCCTCCTTGTCATAATCGACGGGCAGGCTCATCCAGCCAAGAAAATCTGAGCCCGCACCGCTTTTATCAGCCAGCAGCTTGTGTGCTGCGCTCACCTGCGGAGCGATAGCTTTAAGCTCGTTTTCTCCTACGAACCCGTCAAGATATTTACAGTTTAGCTTTAATGACATTTTGATTACCCTTTCCTTACTGTTGTGAGCAGTCAATAAGCTTTTTCAAATGCCCGATCCTGCTCTTGGTATTAATTATACTATATCTTTTAAAATTTTTCAAGTGGTTTGAGTTTTGAAATCATTCTTTGTACACTTTTCATAAAATTTCCTGCCTCTTTTTGTGAGAGTAGGATAACAGCCGAACAGCCTGTATGTGTGAGCATACTGTTGACAATTTGTATGATTTCTGTTATGATCTGTATAGCGGATATCACTTAAAATAAACTGAAAGAGAGGCAAGAATATGCTGATATCAACTGTAGAAAACATAGGAAGAGATTATGAGGTTATAGGCATAGTTAAGGGCAGCACCGTTCAGACCGTTAACGCTTTCAAGGACATCGGAGCAGGGTTCAAGAATCTGGTGGGAGGAGAACTCAAAAGGTATACCGAGATGATGGACGAAGCCAGAAGGATAGCCACCGAGAGAATGGAAGGAGAAGCTCAGGCGATAGGCGCTGATGCTGTCGTATGTGTAAGGTATGCGTCATCTGCAATAGCTCAGAGCGCTGCTGAGGTAATGGCTTACGGCACGGCAGTGAGGTTCAAGTAATAATGAAAGCGGCGGGACGTCTTTCGGCGTCCTGCTTTTGTTTTGGTTGCTTCATAACGTAAACGTTTAGAATATTAAGAAAAAATAAAATGTGATTATTGGCTATTGAAATGGTAAAAAAATTGTGATATACTTACAGTGTATGGTAAATTCGTGCTTTTCAGCATAAAAATATGATTATGAGGTGATATTATGACAGAAAAGGAATTGTATGCTCTGTGGCTTGAAAAGGCTGTTGACGACCCCGATCTTATCGAGGAGCTGAAGTCTATCGAAAACGATGATGAGGCTATCAAGGACAGGTTCTACCGCGATCTTGAATTCGGAACGGGCGGTCTCAGAGGTGTTATCGGCGCAGGCGCTTACAGATTGAATGTTTATACCATAAGAAGAGCTACTCAGGGACTTGCTGATTATGTTAACGAGTCTTTCAAGAACGGAAGTGTGGCTATTTCTTATGATTCGAGAATAAAGTCAACAAAATTTGCTCAGGAGGCTGCGGCTGTGCTTGCAGCTAACGGCATAAAGGTACATATCTACACTGAGCTCATGCCGACGCCTATGCTTTCATGGGCTGTAAGAGAGTGCGGCTGTCAGGCAGGTATCATGATAACGGCTTCGCACAATCCTGCCAAGTATAACGGCTACAAGGTCTACGGCGAGGATGGCTGCCAGATAACTCTTGACGTGGCTAACACTGTTATTTCAAAGATAAACGCAGTTGAAATGTTCGGCGGCGCTAAAGTTATGGATTACGAAGAGGGCGTAAAGAGCGGAATGATCTCCTACATCGGTCAGAAGGTACTGGAGAAGTACTTTGAAAAGGTGCAGGAGCAGGGCATTCATACAGACCTTGTTGCTGACAGCGGTCTGAAAGTTGTATACACTCCTCTTAACGGAACAGGAAACAAGCCTGTAAGAGAAATACTTAAGAGAATTGGCATAAAGGAAGTTACAGTAGTTCCCGAGCAGGAGCTTCCTGATGGGAACTTTCCGACCTGTCCTTTCCCGAATCCCGAGATCAAGGAGGCGCTTGCAAAGGGTCTGGAGCTTTGCGAGAAGGTAAAGCCCGATCTGCTGCTTGCAACTGACCCTGACTGCGACAGAGTGGGTATTGCCGTGCCCGATGAGAACGGTGATTACGTGCTTATTACAGGTAATGAGGTAGGAGCTATGCTCCTGAAATATATTTGTCAGGAGAGAACAGCTCTCGGAACTATGCCTGAGAGACCTGTTGCTGTAAAGACTATAGTAACCACAGACATCTGCAAGAAGATCGCTGCAGAGTACGGCGTTGAGCTCAGAGATGTTCTGACAGGCTTCAAATTTATCGGTGAGCAGATAGGCTTCCTGGAGAAGGACGGAGAGGACAGCAGATACATCTTCGGCTTTGAGGAGAGCTACGGCTATCTCGCGGGATCATATGTAAGAGACAAGGACGCAGTAGTTGCTTCAATGCTCATTTGTGAGATGGCTGCTTTCTACCGCACGAAGGGAATATCGCTCCTGAATGCAAGAGAGAGCCTTTATGCGCAGTATGGCAATTATGTTCATACACAGAGCTCCTTCCAGTGCGAGGGTGCAAGCGGTATGGAGAGAATGAAGGAGATAATGACAGGTCTCAGGAGCGATCCTCCGAAGTCTATAGGCGGACTGAAGGTAGAGAAGGTAGGAGATTACCTTGCTTCTGAGGAGAAGGATATCGAGACGGGCGCTGTAAGCACTATTGATCTGCCTAAGTCAGATGTTCTGGCGTTCAGGCTGACTGACGGTGCAAGCGTTATCATCAGACCTTCAGGCACTGAGCCTAAGATAAAGGCATATTACACAACTATCGGCGACACAAGAGAGGCTGCAAGCGTTCTTGAAAAGACGATAGCCGAGGATTTCAAGTCTATACTCGGGTTCTGATAATCAACGGACTGCGGTCGGTGATGATACCGACCGCAGTTTTTATGTAAAAAGTTCAAAAAAACACTTTACATTTCGGCTGCGATATTGTATAATAGTTATAAGTATATGCGCCGGTGTATTTGCGGCGTGAAAGGACGGATATTTTATGGGACAGACACCTAAGTATAAGAGGATACTTCTGAAGCTGAGCGGAGAGGCTCTGGCAGGAGAGAAAAAGACAGGTCTTGACTTCGATGTTATCGGCGAGTTTGCCAAGAGCATCAAAAAATGCGTTGATGCGGGAGTTCAGGTCGGTATCGTTGTCGGAGGAGGCAACTACTGGAGAGGACGTTCCAGCGGCGCTATGGACAGGACAAGGGCTGACCACATCGGTATGCTTGCCACCTGCATGAATTCACTGGCTGTGGCTGACGGACTTGAAAACGTCGGACTGGAGGTAAGAGTTCAGACGGCTATAACAATGCCGCAGATAGCTGAGCCGTATATCAGGAACAGAGCTATGAGACATTTCGAGAAAGGCAGGGTGTGCATCTTCGGCTGCGGAACGGGAAGCCCGTTTTTCTCTACTGATACGGCTGCTGCGCTGAGAGCTGCCGAGATAGAGGCTGATATATTCTTCAAGGCAACTATGGTAGACGGTGTTTACGATAAGGATCCGAAGAAATATGACGATGCAGTGAAGTTTAATGAGCTGACGTTCGATGAGGTGCTTGCAAAGGGACTTCATGTTATGGACGCGACGGCTGCCGCTATGTGCCGCGACAACAAGATACCTATACTGGTGTTCGATCTGAGCAGGCCCGATAATATCTACGATGCCTGCATGGGCGCAGAGCTCGGAACTATAGTGAGATAAGTGTACTAAAAATTGTACTGATAAACAACGATCGGGAGGATAATACTATGAAAGAGATAAAGAACAAGGCAAAAGAGAAAATGGAAAAGACCGTGAATGTGCTGCTCGCTGACTTTGCAACGATAAGAGCAGGCAGGGCTAACCCGAATGTGCTCAACAAGGTAACGGTGGAATACTACGGTGCGCCGACTCCTATCAACCAGATGGCGGCGATATCTGTGGCCGAGGCAAGAGTGCTGGTCATCACACCGTGGGACAAGTCTACCTTAAAGCAGATAGAGAAGGCTATCCAGGCATCTGACGTTGGTATCAATCCTCAGAATGACGGTCAGGTGCTGAGACTGGTGTTCCCTCAGCTGACCGAGGACAGACGTAAGGAGATCGTCAAGGACGTCAAGAAAATGGGCGAGGACTCAAAGGTAGCTATAAGGTCTATCAGAAGAGATGCTATCGAAAAGATCAAGAAGATGAAGAAAAACAACGAGATCACTGAGGATGAGCAGGCTGACGGCGAGGACGATATCCAGAAGCTGACAGATAAGTTCATCAAGGAGATCGACGGGTATGTTTCCGAGAAGGAGCAGGAGGTTCTGAGCCTGTAAGCGCCCGCCGCACGGCTTTGCCGCGCAGTACACTTGCCTGAGCTAACGCTTTGCGGTGTACTATCATTTTAAATTGGAGTGAGTTTATTTGGCTGTAAAAGCTGCGCTGCCCGAGGGCACTAAGGTGCCCTGTCACGTTGGTGTGATAATGGACGGAAACGGACGCTGGGCGAAAAAGAGAGGGCTGCCGAGAAAGTTCGGGCACAGAGAAGGTGCCAAGACCTTCCGTGAGATAACAAGGCACGCTAAAAGGCTCGGGATATCGTACATCACTTACTATGCGTTCTCGACAGAGAACTGGAAAAGACCGCAGGACGAGGTCAATGCGATAATGGAGCTTTTTGAGAAATACCTTGATGAAGTGAGAGACTTTATCGAGGAGAATATACGTGTCAGGTTCATAGGGGACAGATCGAAGCTCTCGGAGAATTTGCAGAGAAAAATGGCGTCTGTTGAAGAGGATTCAAAGGATTTTGATTCGATGACGCTGGTGCTGGCTATCAACTACGGCGGCAGAGATGAGATAGCTCATTCGTGCCGTGCGCTTGCAGAAAAGGTCAGGAGAGGAGAACTGGAGCCTGACGATATAAGCACTGAGCTGATAGAGCAGAACCTCTATACTGAAGAGATACCGCCTGTTGACCTTGTGATAAGACCCAGCGGTGAGCAGAGGCTCTCTAACTTTATGATCTGGCAGGCGGCTTATGCAGAGTTTTACTACACCAATATCCTCTGGCCCGATTTCAAGGGGTCGGATCTGGAGGCGGCTGTGCTTGATTACAGCGAAAGAAACAGAAGATTCGGGGGAATTTAGTATATGACAACAAGGATAATATCTGCGGCGGTAGCGATCGTGGTAGCGATCGTGCTGCTTTTGCTGCACAATACGTTCGTGTTCAATCTGGCGTTGGGGTTCCTGTCGATAACGGCGATATATGAGATATTCAAGGCGGCTAAGCTCGACAAATACGCTGTGCCGATGTACGTGTGCTTCGGCTATGCGGCGCTTGATGTTATAATGCCGCTGTTCTATAAAAAGGGACATCTGTACTTCTTCAGCAGCAGCCTGTATTTCGGGCTGTTCATACTGGGTATGTGTCTGCTGTTTTTGAAGGATCACGATACCTTCGGACATAAAGAGTTTTTCTGCATGATAGGTGTTACATACCTTATCTGCTACTCTTTCCAGAGACTGCTTCTGATGTCGACAAGGGCAAACGGAGGTGTGTTCCTGATAGTGATAACGCTTTGTGCGGCATGGCTCGCTGACAGCGGTGCGTACTTTGCGGGAACTTTCTTCGGAAAGACAAAGCTTTGTCCTCAGATAAGCCCTAAAAAGACTGTTGAGGGAGTAATCGGAGGGGTGCTTGCGAACGGCGTGTTCATGCTTATCATCAGCGTTGTTTATGATAAGGCGCTGAAGGGTCAGGCTGTGAACTACCTCGGAGTGTTCATAGCAGGTATGCTGGCAGCTGTTATAGGGCTTGTCGGTGACCTGACTGCGTCTGTTATAAAGAGACAGACGGGTATCAAGGATTACGGCAAGCTTATGCCGGGTCACGGCGGAGTTATGGACAGGTTCGACAGCGTTTTGCTGGTGGCACCTTTTATGTACTACATGGTAACTCAGGGCTGGATACTTAAATAAAACAATAGCGGGACAGTCCGACTGACGGACTGATATAAAGCATAGCTTCGGGGCGGTAACTGCTCACGGGGATATGCTTTGCTCGCTTTTTCTGCCCCTGTTGAAAAACGATTCGGGCAGCGAAAACGGATAAAAGTGGTGTGGATATGCAAACTATAACTATACTTGGGTCGACAGGCTCTATAGGTACACAGGCATTGCAGGTGGCAAGAAAGCATAATATGAAGGTAAAGGCCGTTGCGGCGGCTTCAAATGTGAAAATGCTTGCCGAGCAGGCTAAGGAGCTTGATGTTAGCTGTGCGTGCATCTACAATGCGGATAAGAAGGCAGAACTGGACGAGCGCCTTTCGGGCACGGGGATAAAGACCCTGACAGGAATGGACGGTCTGAAGGAGATTGCCTCTCTTGACGGCGTTGACAAGATGCTCAACAGTGTTGTCGGAATGGTCGGGTTTGAGCCGACTCTGGCAGCGATAAGGCACGGTACTGCTGTTGCGCTCGCAAACAAGGAGACACTTGTTGCCGGAGGAGACCTTGTTATGCGTGAGGCTCACGAGAGAGGTGTGCCCATATACCCTGTTGACAGTGAGCACAGCGCGATATTTCAGGCGCTGCAGGGAAATGATGAAAACAGGATAAGAAAGATAATACTTACGGCTTCGGGAGGACCTTTCTTCGGCAAGAAGAGAGAGGAGCTGGCGGGCGTGACTGTGGATCAGGCACTGGCACACCCTAACTGGTCAATGGGAAGAAAAATAACTACCGATTCTGCGACACTTATGAACAAGGGTCTTGAGTTTATCGAGGCTATGCATCTGTTCGGAGTGAGTGCGGAGCAGATAGAGATAGTTGTTCACAGACAGAGCGTGGTACATTCGGCGGTGGAGTTTGAGGATAACAGTGTTATAGCCCAGATGGGCGTGCCAGATATGAAAATACCGATACAGTATGCTCTGCTTTACCCGAAGAGGGTGGAGTGTGAGGTCGGAAGGCTCAGCCTGACGGATTACGGCTCGCTTACGTTTGAGAGACCAGACTATGAGACCTTTGAGTGCCTGACCTCCTGCATTGAGGCTATAAAGCGCGGAGGAACGCTGCCTGCGGCGGTGAACGGTGCCAATGAGGTGGCTGTTGCGGCATTTCTTGACGGAAGGATAGGCTTCCTTGATATCGGCAGGATAGTGAAAACTGTCGGTGAGACTGCGGAATATAAAGAGATACATACAGAAAACGATGTGCTGGAGGCTGACGCCTGCGCAAGAAGGGCAGCAAGAGAGCTCATCGGATAAGAGCATTTTAGAAAGGCGATAGCATGGGCATAATTTTTGCGCTTATAATCTTTGAAGTAATAATCATCATTCACGAGCTTGGGCATTTTATCGCAGCGAAAAGCTGCGGCGTTAAGGTGAACGAGTTCGCTATCGGTATGGGGCCTGCGATAATAAAAAAGAAAAAGGGTGATACTCTTTACGCACTCAGGCTGTTCCCGATAGGCGGATACTGCGCTATGGAGGGTGAGGACTCCGACAGCGAAGATGAAAGAGCATTCGGCAGCAAGAGCCTGCCGAGAAGGATACTGATAGTGTGCGCGGGCGTAATAATGAATTTTATCCTCGGCATCATAATACTGGCGGTGAATATCTGCCGTTCTGATGCGATCGTTACGACAAAGATCGCAAGCTTTGAGGAGGGCGCGCTCTCTCACGAGACAGGGCTTGAGGTGGACGATGAGATCATCAGGATAAACGGGATGAGGATATTCACATCTATGGATATATCCTATCAGTTCCAGAATGATGAGGACGGAAAGTTCGATATGGTGGTGCTCAGAAAAGGTGAGAAAAAAGAGCTTAAGGACGTAAGCTTTGCCGTTGATGACAAGACGATGCACATTGATTTTCTGGTATACCCCGGAAAGCTTACTGTGGGCTCTGTTCTGGCTGAGACTTTCAAGAACGCTGCTACTGACGGGCGGCTCATCTATATATCGCTGTTTGATATGATAAGAGGGAAGTATTCTCTCAAAGACCTGAGCGGACCTGTCGGGATAGTGGATTCGATAGATCAGGTGATAGAGAACGAGACCGATGAAAAAACAGGAAAGATAGACTGGCAGAGCCTTCTGGACACTATGCTGTCATTATCGGCGTTTATAACGATCAACATCGGTATATTCAATCTGCTGCCGCTGCCTGCACTTGACGGCGGAAGGCTTATATTCCTGATAATCGAAGGCATACGCGGAAAGCCTGTGCCTGCAGAAAAAGAGGGCATGGTGCACCTTATCGGAATGGCGGCGCTTCTGGTGCTGATGGTGGTAATTACGGTAAGTGATATAATTAGGTTATTCTAATTCGGGCGCAGGCCCGGGAACGGAGCAGGATATGAGTGGCGTAAGAGCTGTAAAAGTTGGCAATTATGTGCTGGACGGTGAGCATATATATATTCAGTCGATGCTGAACACTTCGGCGCAAGATATCGAAGGGTCGGTAAGGCAGGCAACAGAGCTTGAAAAGGCAGGCTGTGAGATAATAAGAGCTGCTATTCCCGATATGGAGGCGGTGAAGCTTATCCCTGCGATAAAGGAAAAGATAAGCGTTCCGCTGGTAGCAGACATTCATTTTGATCACAGGCTGGCGCTGGCGGCAGCTGAGGCAGGTATCGACAAGATAAGGATAAACCCGGGAAATATAGGCTCTAAGGACAGGGTGAAGGCAGTTGTTGATGAATGCAGAAAAAGGCACATACCGATAAGGATCGGTGTTAACGGCGGTTCTCTTGAAAAGGAGCTGCTTGAAAAGTACGGATCTCCGACGCCTGAGGCACTGGTCGAAAGTGCTATGGGGCACGTAAAGATACTGGAGGAGCTTGATTTTGAGGATATTGTTATCTCGATAAAATCATCAGATGTACCTACAATGATAAAGGCTTACAGGCTGTGCCGAGATGTGTGTGATTATCCGCTTCATCTTGGTGTTACCGAGGCAGGTACAGAGCGAATGGGGATCATAAAGTCTGCGGCAGGTATAGGGTCGCTGCTTTGTGACGGGATAGGCGAGACGATCAGAGTCAGCCTGACCGACAACCCCGTCAAGGAGGTATATGCGGCAAAGGATATACTTAAAGCTATCGGCAGGGGAAGCGGAGTGCAGATAGTTTCGTGCCCCACCTGCGGAAGAACTCAGATAGATCTGATAGGGCTTGCAAACAAGGTTGAGGAAGCTACTAGAGGGCTTGACAAGAACATAAAGATAGCAGTTATGGGCTGCATCGTGAACGGTATCGGAGAGGGGAAGGAAGCTGATATCGGCATTGCAGGAGGAAACGGAAAGGCTGTTATCTTCAAAAAGGGTGAACAGCTTTGCATCGTCAAGGAGGAGGACGCTCTTTCGGCGCTGCTGGCAGAGATACAAAAGATATAATACTATTACCAAGGACAGATATAAATGAATGAACAGACAATAGCCATGCTCTTTGAGCAGTATCAGGAGCTGATACCGAGAGAGCTTGAGAACGGGCGGATACTTCGCCTAGAAATATATGAGGACGGCAGCGGGCTTTGCATAACTGCTGCATTTGACGAGCTTGTTTCATACGATGCGGTCATCAAGCTGCAGGAGGATATGAAAAGGGCGCTTGAGGTGCAGAGGTTCATACTTAATGTGAAGTATGCGCCCGATCTGCTGAGTGCGGATTATTTTCCCGAGATATGCAAATTTTTAAAGGGCAGATGCCCTATGGTGAACGGCTTTTTCAACGATGCCGCTGCACGTATCGAGGGGACGGACTTTATCGTTGAGCTCAGGCACGGCGGTGAGAAGCTGCTTGAAAGAGGAGGAGTGTACACTGCCTTCCCGAAGGTGATAAAGGAACTGTTCTCAACTTTTGTTACACTGAAGCTCGAAGGTATATTGGAGACAGACGAGGAAGCTCACGACAGAATGATGCGCGAGGCGCTCGATGCTATGCCTGTTACTAAAAAGATGCAGGAGGAGGCTAAAAAGCCTGCGGCTGCTGCGAGCAAAAAGGACTCTGAGAAGGTAGAGTTCAGGACTTGCTCGGTAGACTTCAGGAGGCTCTCACTATTGTGTGAGAACTCGGCTGTGCTTATGGGTGCGCCGATAAGCTCTGAGGCTGAGGTCACAAAAATGACAGATGCGAAAGAGAACGGCGAGAAGATAACTGTTTGGGGCGATGTGTTCTCAAAGCCTGAATCGAGAGAGACGAAAAACGGTATGCTGATAGCAACGTTTTTTGTCACTGACTATACGTCTTCGTTTGCAGTCAAGCTGCTGGGCTCTGCGAAAGCATACAGAAATTCCAAGAATCTGAAAAAAGCAGTGCTCGAAGAGATGCTCAATTCCTACATAAAGCAGGGGGCAACTCTTCTGATGAGCGGAACTCTGGAGGAGGACAGCTACGACCACAACATATATTTTATGCCCGAAACTATAATGGCAGTCAAGCGTGAGCAGGAAAAGGATACCTGTGAGCAGAAGAGAGTTGAGCTCCACTGCCACACGAATATGTCTCAGATGGATGCGATGACGCCGGCATCAAAGCTTGTGAACAAGGCGTTCGGCTGGGGCCACAGAGCGATAGCAATAACAGATCACGGTTGCGTTCAGGCATTCCCTGAGGCTATGAATACCTGCCGCGGTATCAGAAAGGGCGGCGGAGACTTCAAGATCATCTACGGCGTTGAAGCCTATGAGGTCAATAACGATGAGCGCATTTTCAAGGGAGTTGACAGGCGCGCACTGACTGACGAGATCATATGCTTTGATCTTGAAACTACAGGCACCGACCCCGAAAAGGACAGGATAATAGAGATAGGTGCGGTCAAGCTCAGAGGGCTTGAGATAGTTGATACTCTCGATATACTTGTTGATCCTGAGGGACCGATACCTGAGTTTATATCTAAGCTTACAGGGATAAGCGATGATATGGTAAAGGGTGCCGAGAGTGAAGAAAATGCTATAAGAAGGTTTGTTGCGTTCTGCGGTGACAGGCCTGTGCTCGTTGCGCACAATTCACGGTTTGACACAGGCTTTATCTCAGTGGTCATAGCAAAGTACGGCATTGATTTCAGTTACTCACAGGTGGATACCGTGCCGATGTCACAGATAATGCTGCCTAATCTTAAAAAGCACAAGCTCAATGTTGTGGCAGAGCATTTCGGCTTCGGTGACTTCAATCATCACAGGGGCGGAGATGACGCCGAGACGCTTGCAAAGATATTTATTGAGCTTTCCAAGATGCTGATGGAGCAGTATCCACTCATAAGGGTAACTGTGGACAAGCTAAATTCACTGCTTGCCGATGAGGACGATGTGCTTTCAAAGCCGACCTATCATCAGATAATACTTGTGAGAAACAATACCGGTCTTAAAAATCTGTACAAGCTCATATCAATGTCTAACCTTGATTATTTCAAGAGAAGACCGAGGATACCAAAGTCGATGCTGGCAAGGCACCGTGAGGGGCTTATCGTCGGCAGTGCCTGCTCACAGGGAGAGCTTTTCATGGCGATAATGGAGAAAAAGCCCTGGGAGGAGCTTTTGCAGATAGCAGACTTTTACGATTATCTTGAGATACAGCCTATCGGTAATAACGGCTATATGCTCAGGGAAAATATAGTTAACTCAAAAGAAGAGCTGCAAAACTTCAACAGAACCGTCGTTAAGCTTGCTGACGAGCTGGGAAAGCCTGTGTGTGCGACGGGTGACGTTCATTTTATGGACAAGACCGATGCGGCATACAGAGCAGTTATTCAGGATTCTATGGGATTTGCTGACTGTGACAAGCAGCCGCCTCTTTATCTGAAAACCACACAGGAGATGCTGGAGGAGTTTTCATATCTGGGAGAGGATAAGGCTTTTGAGGTTGTGGTTACTAACCCGAACAAGTTTGCGGATATGGTTGACCCCGATGTCAAGGCTTTCCCTGACGGTACCTACACACCGTTTATCGAGGGCTCGATCTATCAGCTGCAGATAATCTGCTGGAGAAAATGCTGCGAGATATACGGTGACTGTGACCCCGACACTATCGAAGTGCCTGAGGGCGAGGACGTTGATGTTTCACAGTATTTTGAGGGACATATACCCGATATAGTTTTCCAAAGGCTCAAAAGAGAGCTCGCATCAATAATCAAGCACGGCTTTGCGGTGCTTTATATGATATCACAGAAGCTGGTCGCAAATTCAAATGAGAACGGTTATCAGGTCGGCTCGCGTGGTTCGGTCGGTTCATCGTTCGTAGCTTCGATGTCAGGCATTTCTGAGGTAAATCCTCTGATGCCGCATTATGTATGCAAAAAGTGTCATCACAGCGAATTTATAACTGACGGTTTGGTGGGTTCGGGCTTTGACCTGCCACCGAAGAACTGTCCCGTCTGCGGAGAGGATATGCACAGAGACGGTCACGACATACCGTTTGAAACGTTCCTGGGCTTTGACGGAGACAAGGCACCTGATATAGACCTCAACTTCTCGGGAGATTATCAGGGCAAGGCTCACCGTTATACAGAAGAGCTGTTCGGTGCGGATCATGTGTTCAAGGCGGGAACTATAGGTGCTGTTCAGGAAAAAACAGCATTCGGTTATGTTATGAAATATCTTGAAAAGAGAAAGCCTGACCCAGATGCACCGCTCAGAGTTTCAAAGGCGGAGATCGAAAGGCTGAAGCTTGGCTGCTGCGGTATCAAGAGGACGACCTCTCAGCACCCGGGCGGAATGGTCGTTATACCGGGAGATTATGAGGTGTATGACTTTACGCCTGTGCAGCACCCTGCTGACAAGTCTGATTCTGACATGGTGACTACGCACTTTGACTTCCGTGCGATGCATGACCTTATACTGAAGCTCGATGAGCTTGGTCATGATAACCCGACAATGTATAAGTATCTTGAGGACTTCACGGGAATGGACATAAATGCCTGCCCGATGTCGGACCCTGATGTGTATTCGCTGTTTACATCTCCAAAGGCACTCGGTGTGACCGAGGAGGATATCCTATGCAAGACGGGAACCTTAGGGATACCCGAAATGGGAACGCCGTTCGTCCGGCAGATGCTGCTTGATGCGAAGCCGAAGAATTTCTCCGACCTGCTGCAGATATCGGGTCTGTCACACGGAACAGACGTATGGCTCGGTAATGCACAGGAGCTTATCGCTAAGGGCGAGTGCGATATCTCGAACGTTATAGGAACGAGAGACAGCATAATGACATACCTTATCTATCACGGTCTGGAACCCAAGAGAGCGTTCAAGATAATGGAGATAACCCGTAAGGGCAAGGCCCCGAAGGATCTGTCCGATGAAATGAAGCAGGATATGCGCGATCACGGGGTGCCCGAATGGTATATCGAGAGCTGTCTGAAAATAAAGTATATGTTCCCGAAGGCGCACGCAGCAGCTTATGTTACTGCGGCTATAAGGCTTTGCTGGTTCAAGGTGCATATGCCTATATACTTCTATGCTACATACTTTACCGTAAAGGGCGGAGACTTTGACGCCGAGAGCGCCGTCAGAGGACGCGACGTTGTAAGGAACAAAATAGAGGAGCTCTCATCAAAGTCGAAGGACGAGCTTTCAGGCAAGGAATCTGATGTGCTTGATATGCTTATGATAGAGAATGAGATGCTTTGCAGGGGGCTGACCTTCCTGCCTGTTGATATTGCTAAGTCTCACGCAAAGATATTCCGCGTTGAAGACGGGGACAAACTAAGGCTGCCGTTTGTGGCGCTTGACGGCGTTGGCGACAGCGCTGCCCAGAGCATTTATGAGAAGGCTCAGAACGGAGACTTTATCTCAATAGAGGAATTCCAGCAGCAAAGCGGAGTTTCCAGCGCAGTAATAGATACGCTTGAGAGGTGCGGCGCTTTCGGTGATATGCCCAAAACTAATCAAATTTCGCTGTTCTGACAGTGAAAAGCGCCAAAAATCTGCGAGAGGTGCGTCGGCACTGTTGACAAGGGAATAAAAATGTGGTATCATGCTACTATGATACTATAGTAGCACTTTACTATGATAAATTAAGCGAAAGCGAAAGGGATCACAATGAAAAGATACGATCTTATAACACCTGAAGGAACAAGAGATCTGCTGTTTGACGAGTGCCTTGCAAGACGTGAGGTAGAGCATAAGCTGAGCGAGCTGTTCTCGGGGTCGGGATACAGTGAGGTAGTAACGCCCGGAATAGAGTTTTACGATGTGTTCAGCGGAAGCTCACGCAATTTCAGGCAGGAGAACCTATACAAGATGACGGACTCGAAAGGGCGGCTGATAGTTATGCGCCCCGATTCGACTATACCGATAGCAAGACTGGTGGCAACAAGGCTGAAGGACGCAGAGCTGCCTTTGAGGCTGTTCTACAATCAGAGCATTTTTGAGAACAACGCTCTTTTAAAGGGCAGGTCTGACGAGAATGTTCAGGCAGGTATAGAGCTTATTGGCGGTGAGAACAGCAAGAGGGCTGACTATGAGGTGCTCTGCACGGCGGTCGAGGCACTTTCGGAGTTTGACAGGGATAATTTCAGGCTCGAGCTCGGACATATAGGATATTTTAAAGAGCTGGTCGCAAAGCTTGATGTTGATGAGGGCGTGCGCGAGGATATCAGAATGCTGATATCGACCAAGAACTATCCTGCACTGAATGATCTGCTGGCAGAGGTAGGCGAGAGCCCCGTGACAAATGCTTTGAAGCAGCTGCCCGCACTGTTCGGCGGTGCAGAGGTGTTCGATAAGGCTGCTGAGATATACACTGATGATAAGATAACAGGTATCCTTTATAACCTCAGGGAGGAATACGAGAGACTTTCAAAGCTCGGTTACGAGGGCAAGATATCGGTCGATCTCGGTATTGTCAGCCATACGGCTTACTATACGGGTATAGTTTTCAAGGGCTATCTTTCTGAGATAGGGCAGGCAGTGCTTAAGGGCGGCCGCTATGACGGACTTATCGGCGAATTCGGAAAGGAATGTACGGCAGTAGGCTTCGGAATAAATGTCGGAGCAGTAGCACGACATCTTACGAGGATAGGCGAAAGGTTTGAGCTGAAGGTGCCCGATGCGATAGTATACGGCGAAAAAGGTCATGTGGTAGAAGCCATAAGCTACGCTCAGAAGCTCGTCAAGGACGGAGCAGTGGTCGAGAATTCACTTTTCAATACCTATGACGAAACTGTTGAATATGCAAAAAGACGCGGCATAAAAAAGATTATCAGGGTCGCCGAGGAGATCGGCGAGACCGAGATATGAGCTGCTGTAAGGAGATCTGACAGATGAATAAACCGCTTAGGATAGCCCTCACAAAGGGCAGACTTGAAAAAGATACGGTCGGGCTGCTTGAAAAAATAGGGTTTGACTGTACGGCTGTGCGTGAAAAGGGCAGAAAGCTGATACTGCCTGTTGAGGACGCTAATGCCGAGGTAGTGCTCGCTAAGGCAAATGATGTTATAACCTATGTAGAGCACGGTGTTTGTGATATGGGCGTTGTAGGCAAGGACACCATTATGGAGATGCAGGGAAAGTTCTTTGAAATGGTAGACCTTGGCTTCGGAAGGTGCAAGTTTGCGCTGGCTGTAAAAAAGGGAAGCGACTTTTACGGCGGCTTCGGGGTTAAGACCGTTGCAACGAAATATCCGAATATCACAAGAAAGTTCTTTGAAGACAAGGGCATGGACGTTGAGATAATCAAGATCGAGGGCTCTGTTGAGCTGGCACCGCTTCTGGCGCTGGCAGACGGTATCGTTGATATAGTTGAGACAGGTACCACACTTAAAGAGAACGGACTTGAGGTGATAGAGGACGTTTGTCCGATATCGGCGAGGCTGATAGTTAATATGGTAAGTTTAAAGCTCAGGCAGAAAGAGATAGAGGATTTTGTTGAGCTGATAGAGAAAAATCTGGAAAGGAAAGCTTAAAATGATAGACATAAAAAAGATATATGTCAACGGCAGCGATGAGGTAGAGTTTTTCAAGCAGCTCGAAAAGAGAAGCGGAGAGACAGACAAGAAAGTGACTGCTGTTGTAAATGAGATAATCGAAAATGTAAAGGAAAACGGAGACAGTGCAGTAAAGGCTTATACCGAAAAGTTTGACGGAAAGCTGCCCGAATACTATGAGGTGCCGAGAGAGGTCATAAATGACGCTCTTACCGAGGCTGACCCGAGATTTGTGGATGCACTGCTCAATGCTATCGCAAACATAACCGACTTTCACCAGAGACAGAAGTCTCAGAGCTTTGTAAATGCAAGGGCTGACGGCTGTGTGATGGGTCAGAAGGTAAGGGGACTTAACCGTGTAGGACTTTATGTGCCGGGCGGTACGGCTGCTTATCCTTCATCGGTGCTGATGAATGCGGTGCCTGCAAAGATAGCGGGGGTAAATGAGATAATTATGGTAACACCCCCTTTGAAGGACGGTACCCCCAACAAGGATATTCTTGTGGCGGCTGCTCTTTGCGGTGTTGACAGGGTGTTTATGTCGGGCGGAGCACAGGCTATCGCGGCGCTGGCTTACGGCACTGAGGAGATACCTAAGGTCGACAAGATCGTAGGCCCCGGAAACATCTATGTGGCAACTGCCAAGAAGCTTCTTTACGGAACTGTGGATATTGATATGGTCGCAGGCCCCAGTGAGATACTGGTAATGGCTGATGATACGGCAGAGCCTAAATTCGTGGCGGCTGACCTTATGTCTCAGGCAGAGCATGATGTGCTGGCGTCTGCTATTCTGGTAACAACAAGCGAGAGAGTGGCAGATGAGACGATAAAAGAGATAGACAGGCAGATGCAGTATCTTGAGAGAAAAGAGATCATTGAAAAGTCGCTGACAAACTACGGCGCTGTGATGATCTGTGAGACAGCAGATCAGGCTGTTGAGATGGCTAACCGCTGTGCTCCAGAGCACCTTGAGGTGTTGTTCGAGAATCCGATGGAGTATGTCGGAAGGCTCGATAATGCAGGTTCTGTGTTCCTTGGTTCTTATGCTTCGGAACCGCTGGGCGACTATTATGCAGGACCTAATCACGTTCTTCCTACAAGCGGAACTGCAAGGTTCTTCTCACCTCTGGGAGTGAACAGCTTCGAGAAGCGTTCAAGCTTTATTTACTATACGGAGGACGCACTTAGGGAGGCTAAGGACGATATAGTTCTGGTAGCTGAGAGAGAGGGTCTGACGGCTCACGCAAATGCTATCAAGGTAAGGTTCGAGGACTGAGACACTTTTCGCCGCAGGCGGAAGTTCTGTATAACACGCAATCAAGATCAGAGCATCGATAAGAGGATATTATTATGAGAATTTCAGAAATCAAAAGAAAGACCAAGGAGACCGATATCGAGGTGTTTGTAAAGCTCGACGGTGAGGGCAAGGTAAATATCGACACAGGTATCGGCTTTTTTGACCATATGCTTACTGCTTTCGGCGTTCACAGCGGTATTGACCTCGATGTGAAATGCAAGGGCGATCTTTACGTTGACGGACATCACTCTGTTGAGGACGTTGGCATCTGCATAGGAAAGGCATTTGCCGAGGCTCTTGGTGATAAGGGCGGTATAGCTCGCTACGGTTCGGCTTATGTGCCTATGGACGAGGCGCTGTGCTTTTGTGCGCTTGATATAAGCGGAAGACCGTTTCTGGTATTCAATGCAGACTTCAGTGATGACAGAGTCGGCGAGTTCGATACCTGCCTGACAGAAGAGTTTTTCAGGGCGTTTGCTTTCAATGCAGGTATAACTCTGCACGTAATGGAGTATTACGGAAAGAACGATCACCACATAATAGAGGCTATGTTCAAGGCTGTCGCTCACGCGCTTAAAGATGCTATGGCTCAGACAGGCGGCGGAGTGCTTTCTACTAAGGGAGTTTTATAATGATAGCGATAATCGACTACGGCGCAGGAAATATTTTTTCGGTAAAAAATGCGCTCGATCATCTGGGATATGAGAGCAATCTAACTGATAAGAAGGATATAATAGCTCAGGCTGATGCGGTCATACTTCCCGGAGTGGGAGCGTTTCCGTGGGCTATGAATATGCTGGAGCTCAGCGGCCTTGTAGATGTGATAAAGGACGCAGCAGTAACAAAGCCGTTTCTTGGGATATGCCTGGGTATGCAGCTGCTGTTCGAGAAAAGCTATGAGTTTGAAGAGAGAAAGGGGCTCGGGCTTATCGAGGGGTATGTTGACAGGATTACCGACCCCGATCTCATCATACCGCATATGGGCTGGAACAAGCTTGAGATAAACCACCGGTGCAAGCTATTTGACGGCTTAGGAGAAGACGAGTACGTTTATTTCGTACATTCATACAAGGCGTTTTGTGATGACAAGAGCTTATATTCCTACTGTGAGTACGGTTCACGAGTGCCTGCGGTGGTAGGCGACGGAAAATACGTTTTCGGCTGCCAGTTCCACCCTGAGAAGAGCGGACGCACAGGACTGAGGATACTTAAAAACTTTGCGGAGCTAAAGGCATAGCTATGGAGATCACGAAGAGAGATATTGACGGCGGCAAAGCATTTGACTGGGGAAAAGCATCTGATGATTATGCCAGATACAGAGACATCTACCCCGAACAGTTTTATAAGCTGCTGACAGACAGAGGACTTTGCATCTCGGGACAGAGAGTGCTGGATATCGGAACGGGCACAGGTGTTATTCCAAGAAATATGTACCGATTCGGCGCTGAATGGGTCGGCGCGGATATCAGCTCTGAGCAGATCGCTCAGGCAAAGAAACTTTCCGAGGGAATGGATATTGACTATATAGTATCGTCTGCTGAGGGTATTGATCTGCCTGACGGAAGCTTTGATGTGATAACTGCCTGTCAGTGCTATTGGTATTTCGATCATAAGGTAACGGCAGAGCTGTTTTCAAGGCTGCTGAAACCAAACGGAAAGCTTGTGCTGCTGCTTATGGACTGGCTGCCTTTTGAGGACGAGCTGGCAAGAAAGACCGAAGAGCTGGTGCTCAAATACAATCCTGATTGGACGGGTGCGGGGGAGACCTTCAAGCCGTTATATGTGCCTGAGGAGTACGGCTCCTTCTTTGAGAAGACTGACAGCGCTGAGATCAGGCTGCCTGTGCATTTTACCCGTGAGAGCTGGAACGGCAGGATAAAGGCGTGCAGAGGTATCGGAGCTTCATCTCTGAGCGAAGAGATGAAGGCTGCATGGGAAAAGGAGCATATAAAGCTTCTGGAGAATCAGCCTGAGGAATTTGATGTTTTGCATATAGCATCGTTCGCGGTGCTCACCAAGAGATAAGGAGGCATAAAATGCTTGCCAAAAGAATAATACCCTGCCTTGATGTGCGTGACGGAAAGGTAGTTAAGGGTGTGAATTTTGAGGGGATAAAAGAGGTCGGAGACCCTGTGGAGTGCGCCTATGAGTACGATCAGCAGGGCGCCGATGAGATAGTTTTCTACGATATCACTGCTTCTCACGAGGGCAGAGGAGTTATCCTTGATGTGGTTCGGGAGACTGCGAAAAAAGTTTTCGTGCCCCTTACAGTCGGCGGCGGCATCAAGAACGTTGACGACATAAGAAATACTTTGAGGGCAGGCGCCGATAAGGTGTCGGTAAACTCTCAGGCTGTGCAGAATCCTCAGCTCATCAAAGAGGGCGCTGATATTTTCGGCAGCCAGTGTATCTGCGTGGGTGTAGATGCAAAGATGATAAGTCCAAATAAATGGACAGTTTATATCAACGGCGGCAGAATAGATATGAAGATAGACCTTATCGACTGGGTGAAAAAGTGCGAGCAGCTCGGAGCAGGCGAGATATGCCTGAATTCTATTGACACTGACGGTGTTCGTGGAGGCTTTGACATACCGATGCTTAAAGCTGTGGTCGATGCGGTGCAGATACCTGTTATAGCATCGGGCGGTGCGGGAAAGCTCGGCGATTTTGCCGATGCATTTTTAAAGACCGATTGCTCGGCGGCACTGGCAGCATCTCTTTTCCATTTTAAGGAGCTGACTGTCGGACAGGTCAAGGACGACTGCCGTTCTAAAGGCATTATTGTGAGGTAATTATGAGTAAGGTAAAGATAGATATAAACGATCTGGATAAGTATTTTCAAAAAAGTGAGCTGATACCTGCGATAGCCTATGAGGTCGACACAAAAACAGTGCTGATGCTCGCATATATGAACAAAGAAAGCCTTAAAAAGACGCTTGAGACCGGCTACACCTGGTACTGGAGCCGCTCCCGTCAGGAGCTTTGGAACAAGGGTGCTACAAGCGGCCATCTTCAAAAGGTAGTCAGTGTATATTCCGACTGTGACGACGACACGCTGCTTATAAATGTGAGACAGACAGGTGCTGCCTGCCATACAGGCTCATACAGCTGCTTCTTTAATGAGATGTATAATGAGGAGGAAGAATAAATGACCGTATATCAGGAAATATTTGAAGTGTTGAAGGCAAGGAAGGAACAGTTCGATAAGGGTGAGGCTCCCGAGAAGAGCTACACCTGCTACCTCTATCATCAGGGCGTTGACAAGATCTGCAAGAAGGTCGGAGAAGAGGCTGCCGAGACGATAATCGCAGCTAAGAATGGCGACAATGACGAACTGAAAAACGAGATAAACGATCTGTTATATCACGTTATGGTGCTGGCGGTAAATCAGGGACTTGACTGGGCTGACGTTGAGAAAGTGCTCGATGAAAGAAATGAGAAGATAGGAAACCTGAAACAGTTCAAAACGGTAGATAAGAATACCTGATCGGAGAATTATGAGTCTGACAAAAAGACAAAGAGTATATACGCGCGCTATCGGCATTGTGTTGACTGTGCCGGGTGCATTGATGGTGCTGTTCAGCGTTTTTATACTGATATTCGGAAGCCGTTCAGAAGCCAGATTCACAAAATATGTTATACTCAAAAAGGGCATTAAGGTAATGAACCACTATGAGTATATTGTGGACGGTGAAACTTATGAGTTTACCGACCGTGTGGACAGAGACGATGCAGGCAAAGAGGGTGACACTGTTATCGTCAGGTATCTGAGCTTTGCGCCGAATGTGAACTTTGACAGAAATGTTCTTATCATAGGCTCGATGCTGTTGGTTTTCGGCGTGCTGATAATAGGCGCCGACAGAGATAATGAATAAAATCTGCACACAAGTGACCTCCTGTGAATAAGATATAGAGAAGTATTCAAATTACTTTAATCTATACTTACGACAGGAGGATATTTATGCCTACTAATCAGAACAATAATTTTAAAGAGGCAGTTTGCCTTGAGGCTATGAGAGTGTTCGATTCGTGCTCGTCTCAGGACTGCCTTGAAAACCTTGCAGTTACCTTTGATGCTGAAGATCAGGAGGTAATAAATGCTGCGGCATATGTAAAGACCAAGTGCATCGAGGTGGAGGACTGCGACTTTACTGTAACGCCTGTAGCATTCAACCGCGGCTTCTACACTGTGGACTGTACCTTTGATTTCCGCGTAGAGATCGACGCTTATGAGGCAGGCGAGACCACGCCGACAGTTGTTTACGGTGATGCGACCTTCACCAAGACGGTCATTCTTTACGGAAGTGATGCCAATACAAAGCGCTTTTCATCGGGCTTTGATCCTGCTCAGCCTGCTGAGGCTCAGGTATCGGGCTGTGCTGCGTGCTGCACGTCTACTCTGCCTACGGCTACCTGCAATGTGGCTCAGCCTATGTGCCTTGCAGTGAACTTTACTCCTGCGGTCGCTGACCCTGCTGCCGATGCAGTTGTAGAGGTAACTATAGGTGTCTTTGCAATAATACAGCTCACAAGGTCTGTTTCTATGCTGCTGCCTTCTTATGATTACTGCATGCCCGGCAAGGAGTGCTCGGCAGCTGATGATACGCCCTGCGAAATGTTCTCGAAGATAAGCTTCCCGACGGATGAGTTCTTCCCTCAGAGCTTAGAGGATAGCTGCTGCTGCAATAATGACATCGACGATGACGATGACGACGAGCAAAATCCTCAGAGGAGAAACACTAACAGAAGCTGAGCAGACAGATAATAAAAAAGGCACTGTACTTCGTTAAGAGGTACGGTGCCTTTTATGTGTCATATTTATTGATCTACAGTTGAGTAATATTCCTCAAGCTTTGGCCGCGCGGAGATATAATATGGTTCAAGAGCCTTGTCAAAGTGCTTGCCCATACCCTCCATTATTATGGAATCCGCCTGCTCGAATGACATTTTCTCTTTGTAGACCCTCTTGCTCACAAGTGCGTCGTAAACGTCCGCTATAGCCATTATCCCTGCTTCGATCGGTATCTCCTCACCCTTCAGTCCCTCGGGGTAGCCTGAGCCGTCCCAGCGCTCATGATGATAGTGGGCAACATTCTCAGCTATGATGTGGAACTGTACATCATCTGTGCCTTGAAGTATCTGATGAACGATCTTTGCGCCCTCGGCAGCGTGAGCCTTCATCTTATCAAACTCTTCGGGAGTAAAGCGTCCGGGCTTTCTGAGTATTGCATCGTCAACGGCTATCTTTCCGAGGTCATGCATCGGCGCTGCCTTTATTATGCACCTGCAGAACTCATCTGTAAGACCGAAGATGTTGTTTTTCCTGATCTCGTTTATGAGTATTCTTACGCCTTCACTCGTACGCCTGATATGACCGCCCGTAGAATTGTCACGGCTTTCTACCATGGTCGCCATACCGAGGATCAGCTTGTCATGCATCTCAACTATATGCTCCGTCTTTTCTGCGACCTCTGCCTGCAGGGACGTATTGAAGCTGTTGAGCAGCGAGATATACTGCCGGTTCTTGGTATCATCGGTTATGAAGAACTGGTAACCTCTTTTTGTGTTGCCGTCAAACAGATAGTTGATGCTTATAAGATAGCTCTTTTCGCCGATATCATAATGCTGTTCATTTTTTGTACGGTCAGCTTTGAAGCTGTCGAGCCATTTTACAAATGTGTTCCCGAGGTTTTTATTTATTGTTATTGATTTGTCTACAGTGAGCTCTAAAAGTTCAGGAAAAATGCCCTTAGCCGTCTCATTGCTGCCAAGATAGTTATACTTGAAGTCGAACGATATAAAGCCTGTGTCTCCCTTTTCAACCAGAGAATCTATACCCGTATCTGTGATATCGTACAGGCAGACTCTGTGCATTATGAGCAAGAAGACTACCTGTGCAAAAACAAAGGCAGCAGGTATCAGCTCGATGCTGTGTATTATCTTTCTTCCTCCGAAAAAAGCCACAAGTGATACGAGGTTTGGCATTATCAGCAGATAGATTATCTTTCTTGAAACGTCTTTCTTTCTGAAATAGGAATAGATTATCGCCCACACGCCTGCGATAAAGTATGCAGATATCATCACATAGAACAGAGTATGTACAAAAGCATAATCTTTATGCAGATATACTACACCGTCCTTGCGTTCATATGAAATGCTCTTGTAGTAATAGTGCTGCTTTTCCATAGTCATGGCAAACAGGTATATTATTGAGGTCAATGCCATCAACGCAGTTCTTAACCAGCGCTTGATCTCTATATGGCAAAGGCTGAACACACTGAGCATTATGAACAGAGCATTGTAGGTGCTTCCTATATAGATGATCTTGTTTGCAGTGACCGCTGTGCCAATGCTGTGTGCCTGAGAATAAAGCACATAGCCTGCGTTCGTTATCGAGACAAAGCTGAATATCAATGTAAAATGGACATCCAGGTGCTTATGCCACACAGCGGTAAAAGCAAGTGTCAGAAGCATCGACAACAGGAACATTGACCAGTAGTACACTTCTACCATTTTTGTTTCTCCTTAATTATTGTTTATCTTTAAGCTGTTATATCCTTTACGGCATCAAATTTGCAGACCTCGGTGCACTTGCCGCAGTTTATACACTTGTCATAGTCAATGACAGCGTGGTTATCAGTTACCTTGATAGCGTCAGCCGGGCAGTTCTTTTCACATACTTTGCAGCCGACGCAGCCGTTAGGACATATCTTTTTTGTGTCCTTCGGAAGTGATCTCGATGAGCAGCAGACCTCTATCTTCTGGGTAGCAGGTCTTATCGCGATCAGATTATTCGGACAGGCTGTTGCACACAGGCCGCAGCCGATACATTTGCTCTGGTCTACAACAGCTATCTTGTCTTTAATGCTTATAGCGCCCTGAGGGCAGACCCTTACGCAGTCTCCGTAACCGAGACAGCCGCTCGTACAGAGCTTGCTTCCACTGTAAAAACGGTCGCAGGCGGCACAGCTTTGTATACCGTCATAAACATATTTGTGCGGTGTCGCATTGCAGTCTCCTCTGCAGCGAACAAAAGCAGTCAGCTCAATTACGTCCTGAGCTTCCTCTCCCATTATCTGAGCTATTTTAGCTGCCACGGCATCGCCGCCCGGTCGGCAGAGGTTGCACTCTGCACCCTTTTCGACCACAGCCGCCGCATAATCTGCACAGCCAGAATAGCCGCAGCCTCCGCAGTTAGCCTGTGGGAGAGCGTCATTTATTTCGGTTATCCTTTTATCCTCCTCTACCTCAAACACCTTTGAGGCTGCCGTCAGGGCTATGCCTGAAACGGCACCGAGCGCCGCAAGCACGGCAACAGGTATCAAAGCGGTCATTAATATCCTCCTTAGATGATGCCCGAGAAGCCCATAAAGCTCAGCGAAACTATCGCTGCTGCTATCAGGGTGGCGGGAGCTCCGCTGAACGTTTTCGGTAAGTCACTGTCAGCTATCCTTGCTCTGACTCCGCTGAAAAGCACAAGTGCCAGCGTGAATGCAACTCCTGTTGCGAAAGCATTGGTAAGAGACTTCAAAAAGTTGTAGTCATTGTCGATATTATTGATAGTAACGCCCAGAACAGCACAGTTTGTTGTGATAAGCGGAAGGTATACTCCCAGTGCTCTGTAAAGAGGCGGTACCTTTTTTTTAAGTATCATTTCGACCAGCTGAACGAACAGAGCTATCACAAGTATGAAGGCTATAGTTCTGAGATAGGTTATCTCAAAGCGCTCAAGCAGTTTGTATACAGGATAGGTGCAGGCACTTGCGCATACCATTACGAATACGACTGCAGCGCCCATTCCGACAGATGACTTTATCTGCTTTGAAACGCCGAGGAATGGGCATATGCCCATAAACTGAGAAAGAACTATGTTGTTTACGAAAACACAGCTCACTATTATTATGATATAGCTCATAGTGCTTCGGCCTCCTTTTCCGCACATTCAGCCTTCTGCTCATCCGTGCACGCTGATGCGTTCGGGCAGGAAGCGCAGCCGATCTCCTTGGGAGGTGTCTTATCCTTTAGCTTGCTGACTACAGCAATAAGAATGCCCAGCACGAAGAAGCCTCCGGCAGGCATTATGAATATAGTCATCGGGTGATCGCAGAGCCACGGTATCTTAAAGCCGAACCATGAGCCTGTGCCGAGTATCTCTCTGATACTGCCCATAAAAAACAGCGTAAGCGTAAACCCTATACCCATTCCGAGGCCGTCAAGCACTGATTTGAAAACAGGATTCTTGCTGGCAAATGCTTCAGCTCTGCCAAGGATTATGCAGTTTACGGTTATCAGTGAGAGGAAAACTCCGAGAGCTGAATGAAGCTTCGGGAGATATCCCTTCATAAGAAAGTCAATAAGCGTTACGAACCCCGCTATGATAACGATGTAGCAGGGCAGACGTACCGACTTCGGTATCGCATTTTTGAGCAGAGAAATAACAAAGTTCGAGCATACGAGCACGAACATCGTAGCAAGCCCCATACCAATGCCGTTAGAGGCAAGCGTGGTGACGGCAAGCGTCGGGCACATACCGAGAAGGGTCACTAAGTTAGGGTTCTCTTTGATGATGCCTTTTGAAAATTCATACCAGTTTGAATGCTCATTCACCTAAGATCGCCTCCTTGTTTTCAGTATACAGCTCAAGACACTCACTTACAGCGTCTTTCATACCCTTTGAAGAGAATGTAGCTGCAGTAACATTATCGAGAGCTGAGGTGTCGTCCTCGGAGGTAAGACCGATGAACTGCTTTAAAAAGCTGTCGTTTTGCACCTTAGTGCCGAGACCCGGTGTCTCGCCTATGGAGAGAAACTCTATACCCTTGACGCTTTCATTCTCATCTATCCCGACGAGCAGATGCAGACCGTCCTTGGCATAGCCGTCCTCGGTTATCTCTATGATGCAGGCTTTCAGGTCGGGGTCTACGATAACGCTGTTGACTTTTTCGTTCCCGAAGGTAACGGGAGTTTTCTTTCCGTCCTTTTCTTCGGTTATGATATAATACTTTCCGTCTCCGAAAATATTTTTGCAGCCCTGCTTCATCTCATCTGTCATAACACCTGTAAGATCAACGTAGGTTGCATTGTATGCAAGCGCCAGCAGAGCCGAGATCACAGCACAGATCACAGTAAGCACCAGAGGCGGCATTAATTTTTCTTTCATTTGCCGTCCTCCTCAGCTTCCGGGATAACTGCGCCGAAGGGCTTTGCAGTGAATGCCATATCAATATACGGCGTGATTATATTCATAAGCAGCAGCGAATAGGATACGCCCTCGGGGTATGAGCCCCAGAACCTTATCACACAGGTTATTATGCCGCAGCCAACTCCGAAGATGACCTTTCCTATCCCTGAGATAGGCGTGGTGACGTAATCGGTCGCCATGAATATCGCACCGAGCATAAGACCTCCCGAAAGTATCTGATACAGGGGATCCTGATCGAATATCCATGAGAAAACATAAACTGTTCCTATGAATGCTAGGGGAGCGTGCGGAGTTATGATCTTCATTATTACGAGGTAGATGCCTCCGAGCAGCAAAGCAGCAACTGAGGTCTCACCCAGTGAACCGCCTGTTCTACCGATGAACAGATCGAGATAAGTTTCTGCTCTTGTTGCTATAGGCGTTGCCTGAGTGACTATTTTATCAGGGTCATAAAAGGGTATAGCCCATTTTGTCATAGACCCCGTAAAGGAAAGCATCAAAACTATTCTCGCAACTGCGGCAGGGTTTGCAAAGTTCTGCCCCAGACCGCCGAACAGCTGTTTAACTACTACAATAGCCACAAACGTACCTATAGCCGCAATCCAGTAGGGGAGAGTTACAGGCAGATTGAATGCCAGTATCATTCCCGTGACAGCAGCAGAAAGGTCGCCCGTTGTGTTCGGCTTTTTCATAATGATGTTGCAAAGCCTCTCCCAGACGATGGCCGTCAGCATACAGAAGCCTGTGAGCATTAGAGCTCTGCCGCCGAAAACATATGCAGAAACGAACAGTGCAGGACAAAGCGCTGCCATAACGTTTATCATTATCTTAGAGGTGCTTGCCCCGTCGGTTATGTGAGGAGAGGGACTTACAGTAAGCTTTTGCATAAATATCCCTCCTTATCTTCTCAGAAGAGCCTTCGCAAGCTGATTCTTTTCGGCGAGAGGTCTCTTTGCAGGGCATACATAAGAGCATGAGCCGCAGTTCATACACAGACCTACACTCAGCTTTTCGAGCTTTTTTGTGTCGTGCTTGTCGTATGCCTTTTCAATATATGTAGGCATAAGACCCATAGGGCAAGCCCTTATGCAGCGGCCGCACCTGATACAGGCGGTCTGTCCGCTGCCGATAAGCTCGTTCTTTTTTCTTTCAGGCTTTTTAAATGCCAGAATTGAGTTTATGGTCTTGGCAGTAGGCATATTTATATCATATGCGCAGATACCCATCATAGGACCGCCAAGAAGGATCTTATCTGATGCTTCGATGTTTGTATCGGCAAATTTAAGTACATCGACCAGCGGAGTGCCCAGCGGTACATTCACATTGCAGGGCGTTGCAACGGCATCTCCGTCAACAGTGATCCTGCGTGAGATGAGGGGTATGCCGTCTTTGGAGTATCTGCCGATAAAGCCGACGGTGCTGACATTGAGCACGATCACGCCCACGTCCGAGGGCAGTGCCCACTGCTTTACAGTTCTGCCTACGGTATTGTATATGAGCACCTTCTCAGCACCCTGAGGATAGGACGCTTTCAGAGGACAGACATTTATGTTGTCATATTCGGCAGCCTTTTCTCTCATTATTTTTATCGCATCGGGCTTGTTGTCCTCGATGCCGATATAGGTGTTCTCAATGCCGAGAGTATCCATTATGAGGCGTATGCCTGTAATGATGTTATCTGGGCTTTCAAGCATCTCTCTGTGATCGCCCGTGATATAGGGTTCGCACTCGGCAGCGTTTATGATTAGGGTATCAACCTTGTAGCGCTGTTCGTTATAGTTGAGCTTCAGGTGAGTCGGGAAGCCTGCGCCTCCGAGACCGCAGCACCCTGATTCCCTCACAGCCCTGCATAGGCTCTCCTTGTCAGTGATGACAGGAACCTCTATATCGGGAGACAGCTCCTGCTTGCCGTCAGGCTCTATCTCAACTGCCTTTGTCACCTTGCCGCTCGGGTGGAGCACTTCCGTTATTCCCACTACAGTTCCCGAGACTGACGAATGAGCGATGCAGGCCTTTATCTTGTCGCTGTCGCCTATTTTTTGTCCGACAAATACCTTGTCGCCCTTTTTGACGATAGGGTCACATCCGCGCCCCATACTTTGTGACATCGGAACAAAGACCCTCTCGGGTAAGGGAAGGTCTATTGTTTCACAGGTGCTTGTATTCTTTTTATGCTGAAGCTTTATTGCATTTATCTTCATAGGGTAGGATCTCCTTAGGGGTCTATAGTGATGCTTTGATAGTGCTGGTAGAGCCCCAGCTTTTAAGCACCTCAACGCTTGAGAAATTAGCATTTCTGAGAGCTTCGAGCTCATGCTCCAGCGTGAGGGGAGTATCATAATGGCAGATGATATCATAGCCCATGCCCTCCTCGTGCCTGAGCCTGTCAAGATCGTCAAAATTCTTTCGCTCCTCCAGCTCAGACTCAGCAAAGTAATCGGTGAGTATAAAATAGCCGCCGTGCTTTAGCGCCTGACGAACTCTCCTGAAAAGAGCTGCTTTGCTGCGCTGGGTATAGTGATGCAGCGCCTCGACCGAAACTATGCAGTCGAACGCAGTTATGCCGAAAATGATATCAAAGAAAGAACCTCTTACTGCCCTGAGCTTTTTATCGGGGAACTTGCTCTTCATTTTATCGAGCATACCTTGAGAAAGATCAATGCCCGTTACAGCAGCATCGGGATTGATCGCAAAAAGGTATTCAAGCTCCAGTCCCGTTCCGCAGCCGAGGTCAAGTATCCTTGCCCCCTCTTTCTTAGGAAGCTGCAAAGCCGTATAGGAATAGAACTCCTTTGCTCCTTCTATATCGTTAAGCATATGGTCATCGTAGCTTTCAACTCTGCTGTTGAAAAATGCATCCATTCTTTCAAGCATAACGGTTCTCCTTTTCTGTGATATCTATAATAATGTATCAGTCGGCAAATGTAAACTCACTGTTTGTGATGCTGACACTTTCTTTAATATTTTCAGAGCAGTGAAGCCTGCCCCTGTCATCGATCGCGATGACGCTTATCTCATCGTCTGAGAGCCAGCGCTCGAGCTCTTCCTCGCCGCCGACAAATATGCGGGTCGACAAAAAGTCAGATTCAGCACCGCTGTCAGCAATAACTGTGACCGACTGCAGTGTTGACCGGGTGGGTCTGCCTGTTGCCTCATCAAAAATATGGCAGTAGGTAACGCCGTCCGCCGAAAAGAAGCGCTCATACCCTCCCGAGGTGGAAAGAAAGCAGCCGTCTGTCTCTATCTGAGCACAGATGCCGTCGGGCATGAACGGGTCACGAATACCTATCTTGAATGGGCTGCCGTCAGGCTTTTTGCCGCAGCAGTATATCGACGAGCCGAACGAAGCTATAGCCGCCTGAGGCTTTTGTTCGTCAAGTATCTCCTTTACCTTATCAAGAGCATAGCCCTTAGCTATGCAGCCAAGGTCAGCCTGAGCACTGTTAAGGAGTTTAGCGCTCTTGCCGTCATCGGCTATATTCAGAATGTTTTTAGGCTCATCTGCTTTGAAGGTAGCCAGCGCCGTCTCTATCTCTTCGTCTGAGGGTACCTTCGGCTCTCCCGATATATCCCAGAGCTTTGTGACAGCGCCTATCAGTATGTTGCAGCCGCCGTACTTCTCGTAGAGGCCTAATGACTTTCTAAGCACCTCGCTGCTATCTCTGCTTATCGATACCCTCTCGCCGCTTTCGGCAGCGTTTAGCCTGTTGATGTCAGACTCTTCATCATATGCAGAGAGCAGGTGGTCGAGCCCGTTTATCCTGTCTTTTATATCCTTAGTAAGATCGTCTCCTGCATAAACAGTGATCTCACACGGGCAGTCCATAGCAAAAAACGTTTCATTGAACCGCTGTACCGGTTTTTTTATGTTCATCACTGTTATGCCTGCCGCTATGAGTACGACCCCTGCCGCAGCCGAGATAACAGCTCTTTTCTTTAAAGTCTTATCCATTGCTTTGCCTTTTTATATGTGCCTGAACGCCGTTATCCTGCTTGTTCTTTCTGCCGCAGGAGGAAAAAGAGCATTGCCCTTGATGCTTGCGACCGACGTTCAGCTTTGGTACTTGAAAAAAATAAGTATCTGTGTTATAATCATTTTTGGGAAGAGCCTGCCTTTATTAGTTGTTCGGCGCCTTCGATAAAACGTGCAAGCTCTGCATTTTTTTCTATCGGCAGCTCTATTCGCCGCTTGTCGGCACGGCAGCTGTCAAGACAGAGCCTCAGCTCCTCCATGACCTTAGGGGAAACGTATCCTTTTGCGAGAGAAAACGCCCCTTCATATGTAAGGGAAAATATCTTTTCGCTGTTGTGGGGGTTTTCGCGGTATATCTCTCTGAATACCAGATAAAGGCACACGGACAAGGTCTGAGAGCATACAAAGCTCAGCTCATCAGAACCGCTGCCGCCTATCAGCGCGAATAAAAGCTCTGCCGCACTTTGGAAAGAGACAGGCACTGCGCTTTGCTCGCTCTGAGTTAAAGGCTCGGTGCGGTTTTCACCGAAAACAGCCTCATACGGCACCTTGTAAAGCTTTATCAGCTTTACCGCAGATGATACCTGCACTGCCCTCTTGCCGTTTTCGATCTCCGAGACAGCCGACTGAGTAAGTCCTGCAGCTTTGGCTGCCTGCTCCTGAGTGATGCCGAGCTGCTTTCTTATGAGCATAAGTCTGCTGCCGATGAGGGCAGATGATCGTTTTTCTTCATCGCTCGGCATAAGGTAAGCCTCCCCACTGATATATACATATCTTAGTATACTATATTTTATGGAATTTGTAAATAGTTTTTTATTTTTTTGTGCATATTTTTTGCGGCATTGCAGAGATATTTTTCTGTGTGCTGATGAATGATGGTAAGGAGAGTTAAAAATGAAGGGTTACAGGATAGTTTTTTTCAGGCACGGTATGACTCAGGCGAATGAAGACGGAAGATATATTGGTACGACTGACCTGCCGCTTTCTTCAAAAGGCGCCCAGAAGCTTTACGACAAGCTTGAGGAGTTTGAGTATCCTCCCGTGCAGAAGATATATACTTCTCCGCTCAAAAGGTGTATCCAGACGGTCAATATACTTCAGCCGAACAGACTTGTTGCGGAGCTGCCTCAGCTGAGGGAAATGGATTTTGGTGAATTCGAGAACAAAACTGCCGATGAGCTCATGGAGCTTGAAGAGTATAAAGAGTTCATCAAGGGAGGTCTTGACAATCCTCCGCCCAAGGGCGAATCTGTAAGAGATGTTATGAACCGCTGCTATGAGGCGCTAAATATCATAATTTCGGATATGATGTATGAGGGGCTTACGTATGTTGGCGTTTGTACGCATTCTGGTATAATAATGAACATTATGTCGGGCTTCGGCGTGCCCAAGGGTAGGCCTATCGACTATGTATGCGATTTCGGCGAGGGGTTTGAGATAATGGTCACCGCAGCTATGTGGCAGCGCTCGGAAGCATTTGAGGTGATAGGCTCATACCCTCCGAAATATGAGGTGCAGGAGGATTACACGCTCAAAGACTTATGATACAGCTTTTTAAAAGGAGAGCTTGAGATGACTATAGAGCAGATAAAAAGAAAGGCCAGACACAGGTTCAGGGATAACGGCGGAAACAGCTTTTCGCTGACAATATTTGTCGCTTCGATATTATTTTTCGTGTTTGCGTTCTTTCTGTCTATAAAGATTATATTCGACCAGGTGGGCTGGGGAAAGTATTTTACGATGAAAGAGCTTCGCTCCGATTATGACGTTATGCTGTTCTGGGCGGTTATGCTGCTGATACTTTTGCCCTTGCTGACTGCTGAATGGTGGACTGTGAGCAGACTGTACATAGATATTGCAAAGGGTTCTGATTTTGTGGAAACTAAAAAATACCTGAACGCACATGCGTGGTCATATTCAAAAAAGGCTGTACAGGTCTCTCTTGCGGTTGGCATAAGGAAGATAATCATGCTGCTGCCTGCTGTGGGCGGCGGCTTCGGAGTATATTATATAATCAATAAGGGCGGAGAACAGCTTAGCTCTCCCAAGCTGCTGCTGCTCATGCTTTGCCTGGGCTTTACAGGTGTGTGGACGGGTCTCTTTATAAGGTATATCATATCTCTTTCGATGATGCCGTTTATTATGTGCCTGAACCCGAGAGCAAAGATATCAAAGGCGATAGAGCTGTCAAAAAGGCTTATGGACGGCAACCATATGAGGTATCTGATGTTTGTACTGTCGTTTGCGAAATTTGTACCGCTTTTCATTTTGATACAGCCGATATTCATAGTATATCCATACTACAAGGTTTGTCTTGTTACCTTTGCGGAGGATATCCTCGGTGATTACTGGCAGGATAAGATGTCTGCAAGTATAAGGCGCTGGAGAAGGTTCAGCCTGTGAGGATACGGGTAATGGCTGCCGAGGACGGAAAAAAGCTCGGTGAGGTGCTGCGCGGCAGGGGAGTTTCAAGGCGGCTCATCACGCGGCTGAAAAGAAGCCCACTAGGCATAACGAGGGATAATGCGCTCATCAGGAGCATAGATATCGTTTATGAAAATGATGAGATCGTACTTTCAGAACAGGAATACAGCACTCGGACAGAAGCATCAAGCGTTCGGGTGCCTGTGCTTTATGAGGATGAGCACTGCATAGTGTTTGACAAGCCGCCGTTTATGCCTTGTCATCAGTCGATGAAGCACTATGAGGATACTCTCGCAAACGTGTTTGCGGCACATTGTCCTGATAAGACCTTTCGCTGTATTAACAGGCTTGATAAGAATACCAGCGGCTGTGTTCTTGTTGCAAAGAGCAGGCTTGCGGCGTTCTCCTTACAGAAAAGTTGCCGAAAGCTCTATGTTGGGATAATGCCCCGCGCCGACAGCGCAGGAGGGCGCATCTGTGCGCCGATAGCAAGGGAGAAGGATTCTGCGATAAAGAGATGTGTAAGAGAGGGCGGGGCGTACTCTGCCACTACTTTTTATAAAATAGCTGACAGCAAAAGGGCTTCTCTTGCGGCTTTTATACCCGAAACTGGCAGGACCCACCAGATCAGAGTGCATTGTGCCCATATAGGAAGACCGCTGCTGGGGGACGATATGTACGGCGGAGACACTTCGCTTATGGAACGTCAGGCACTGCATTGCCTCGAGATAAGCTTCAACCTTCCGATGTCTGACAGTAGATTAACGGTGCGTTCACAGCTGCCTGAGGATATGGCGGCGGTCATGGTTGATGAGTGAATGTAAAAATATTGTTAATTAGTATAGATATTATTTTGAAATCGTTTTCTGAAAACGTATACCGCAGAACATATGATCGCTAATTGTTGGAAATCACTAAAAAAGCGTGTGATTTATATTGCAAAATGCTGATTGACTATTTTTTATCTTTTTGATATTATAAGTATGGGCGAAAACTGTCTATAGGCGTGTGTTTTATGGGTAAGGAACACCGCCGCAAAACAAGGAGGTTATTACATGAAAATGACAAAAAGAATCCTCGCAGCAGCTTGCTCACTGACACTTGCAGCAAGCATGGCAGCTTGCGGAAGCAGCTCTTCCGACAGCTCTGCGGCTTCAAGCTCAAAGGCTCCTGCGGCTTCGCTTACTGAGAGCCAGAAGGAGAAGATCAACGATCTTCAGAGCCTGCTGCCTGATGAGACACTTGATAACAAGACCATTAAGTGGATGGCTCACTATGACCTTAACCCAAGTGACGGTCAGGTGGTTGATCCGGGTCTCCAGCTGTTCTGGGATAAGTATGATGGAAAGATCGAGTATATCCAGACTACATGGGATGACAGATACACAGCACTTGCAAAGGCTGTTATGGCAAACGATTCTCCTGACTTCTTCCCTGCAGATGATATGGATGCTTTCCCGAAGGGCGCTATCAAGGCGATGTTTGAGCCGATCGACGATTATATTGATCTGAACTCCGAGCTCTGGACACCTTCAAAGACTGTCTGCGACGCAGGTTACTTCAACGGCGGTCACTATATCGCAGGTATCAATGCAAGACCTCAGTATGTATGTATCTATAACAGAACTACTGTAGAGGACGCAGGCTTTGACGATCCTGCTGAGCTGTTTGCTGAGGATAAGTGGACATGGTCGGCATTCACCGAGATGTGCCTTGACTTCACAAACGCAGATGAGGATAAGTATGCACTTGACGGCTACTGGTACGGCAAGGCTCTTAACGACACCAGCGGATATCCTATGATAGGTCTTGAGAACGGTAAGCTCGTTAACAACATGGATAAGCCTGAGATCACAAAGGTTCAGGATATGATGTATGATCTTGCTAAGAACAACGTTATGTTCCCAAGATCTGATAACGCTTGGAAGACCAGAGGCGACGGTTCTACAGGTGAGGGTCTTGGTTCGGGACTTACACTGTTCATTCCTGTTGGTACATGGGCTATCGAGGGTACTACAGATTCTACCAAGATATTCGGCGATGTTGAGGGCGGCGAGGTTATGTTCGTTCCTATGCCGAGACTTGACGACGGCGACGGTAAGTACTACGTATCTGCAGGTATCCACGGCTTCCTGCTTTGCAAGAATGCTCCGAATCCTCAGGGCTTCGCAGCATATATGAACTGCCTGCAGGTATCTGCACAGAATGCTAACGATATCGGCGAAGAGCAGCTCAGAGACGAGTACAAGTGGACTGATGAGATGATCGAGATGAGACAGACCGTTTACGATCTCGCAGCTGAGAACCCTGTATTCGACTATCAGGAAGGTGTTACACCTGAGCTTTCTACTCTGATGATGACTGTTAACCAGGCAACAATGGTTACGGGCGGCGGAGCAACATCCTGGAGTGAGTGCGTTGCATCTAACAAGACTGCAGTTGATTACCTTATCGACGAGTGCAACTCCAACATTTCTGATGTTCCTGCAGAGTAATATCAAACATACGGACGGGCAGAGATGCCCGTCCTTTTTTGTTATCTCATGGTTTTTTGCCTGTGAATAGTTTGCAAATTTTGTTAAAATTATTACCGGCTGTAAATATATGAAAGTTGCACAAGAAATTTTGAATAAATTAGTGCAAGAATTTTTTGAAAAATTGTTTACAAGAGACAAAAAATGTGATATAATATGTTTGTTGCAAGAAACAAATTAATTTGTAGCGTAAGATCTTTTCTGAAAAGGGGGTCGTTTATATGAGATCTATCATCACTATCAGCCGTGAGTTCGGAAGCGGAGGAAGAGAGATCGGCAAGAAGCTGGCAGACAGGTTCGGCGTGCCGTTCTATGATAAGGAGCTGCTTGAGATAGCCTCGAAGGAGAGCGGTATAGCGAGAGAGCTTTTTGTAAAGAATGATGAGTCTTATACGAACAGCTTCCTTTACTCACTTGTTATGGGCAATTATCCCGTTTCTCCCGACGGCAGGCTCAATCCCGAGCTGCCGCTCAACCACAAGATCTTTCTGGCACAGTTTGAGACGATAAAGAAGCTTGCCGAGAAAGGACCCTGTGTTATAGTCGGCAGGTGTGCCGACTACGTGCTCAAGGACGAGCCGAACGTTGTGAACTTTTTCGTTTCGGGAAATATGTTTGAGAAGAAGAGAAGGATCCTCGAGAGATATGATATCGAGAAGAACAAGGTAGAGGATTTTATCAAGAAAACTGATAAGAGGCGCGCTTCGTATTATAATTACTACACCGATATGAAGTGGGGAGAGGCAAGACATTTCGATCTTTGCATCAATTCCTCGCGTTCGGGTATCGAGGGCGCTGTAGACCTTATGTACGACTATGTCGGCATAAAGGAGAATAAGCCTGCCGGTTAGGCAGTATGATCAACGAACTTTTCTTTAATTCATTTTACTTTCCTTACTACGAAAAGAGGCCGTCATACAGACAGCCTCTTTTTGTGTGCTTACGCACGGAGCGATTTTTTCGCCCTGCGTAAGTAAGTGGTGCAACGAAATCGTTAACCCTCCATTGGAGGCAGAGTGAAAGTTTTGCTTGTGCTATAAGTTTGTAACGCTGCGCGAATTTTGAGACACGAAAGAATCGTTATATTGACAAATAATTAACAAAATTAAATACATAAACTATGTTACAAAAATGTCAGTAATTTTGCATATAATGTCGGCAAAAAAACTTGTGTTTTTTATCGGTTTGTAGTATAATGTATGTATATGACAAGATTGTCGGAGTGCGATTTTACGGCTTTTCGACAGGATTTTCAGATTTTTATTTCGGGGTATGAATGCCCCTATCAACATTGAGGAGGTTGTTTTATGTCAGAACAAAACCAGGTTCCGTTCAAGGGCACAGAAGTCCAGGAAAAACAGCTTCAGGAAGTTATAGCTAAGCACCGCGGCCAGCCGGGCGGTCTTATGCCGACACTTCAGGAGGCTCAGGGGATCTACGGCTACCTGCCGATCGAAGTCCAGAGGATGATCGCTGACGGTCTCGGCGTTTCACTTTCTGAAGTGTTCGGTGTCGCAACATTCTATTCGCAGTTCTCCCTTACCCCAAAGGGCGAGCACGTATGCAGCGTCTGTCTTGGTACGGCTTGCTACGTAAAGGGCTCGGACAAGGTGCTTGAGGCGCTTGAGCAGAAGCTCGGTATCAAGGCCGGAGAGGTAACTGCTGACGGCAAATTCTCTATCGAGTCTTGCCGCTGCGTTGGTGCTTGTGGTCTTGCACCTGTTATGACTATCGGTGAGGAAGTTTACGGAAAGCTCACTCCCGATCAGATCAGCGGGATCATTGATTCCTATATGAATGAAAAGGGAGGCGAGTAAAGCATGACGTTTGAGGAACTTACCCAGATAAGAAAAAAGAATTCCGACCTTATCAAGGTCAGAAAGCTTATAGCTTCCGAGGCTGCCGAGATGGCAGAAAAGACCGAGTACCGTAAGCAGATACTCGTTTGCGGCGGTACAGGCTGTACCTCTTCGGGAAGCAAAAAGATAATTGACGCTCTCGACAATGAGCTGAAGGCTCAGGGCATCGAGAATGAGATACTTGTTGTGAGAACAGGCTGCTTCGGTCTTTGCTCACTTGGACCTATCGTTATAGTTTATCCTGAGGGCACATTCTATGCTCAGGTAACTCCCGAGGGCGTTGTAAGGATCGTTGACGAGCACCTCAAAAAAGGTGAGGTTTGCAAGGATCTGCTCTACAAGGAAACTCTTCACGAGGACGGCTCTATCACTCCTCTGGCAGAGACAAACTTCTACAAGAAGCAGAAGAGGATCGCGCTCAGAAACTGCGGCGTTATTGATCCTGAGAATATTGAAGAGTATATCGGAACAAGAGGCTATGAGGCTCTCTATAAGGTTCTTGACAGCATGACTCCCGATGAGGTCTGTCAGGAAGTTCTTGATTCAGGCATCAGAGGCAGAGGCGGTGCAGGCTTCCCGACAGGAAGAAAGTGGATGTTCACTAAGGATGCACCCGGCGATGTTAAGTATGTTGCCTGCAATGCCGACGAGGGCGACCCCGGCGCATTCATGGACAGATCTATCCTTGAGGGTGACCCTCACGCTATAATCGAGGCTATGACGATCGCTTCGTATGCTGTTGGCGCTCATCAGGGCTATGTATATGTAAGAGCTGAGTATCCTGTTGCCGTTCACAGACTTCAGGTGGCTCTCGATCAGGCAAGAGAATACGGTTTTTTAGGCAAGGACATCTTCGGCAAGGGTCATGACTTCGATATCGAGATCAGGCTCGGCGCAGGTGCTTTCGTCTGCGGTGAGGAGACTGCACTTCTTACCTCTATCGAGGGTAACAGAGGTGAGCCAAGACCTCGTCCTCCGTTCCCTGCTGTTAAGGGTCTGTTCGGAAAGCCTACTCTGCTCAATAACGTTGAGACCTACGCAAATATCGCTCAGATAATCAGAAAGGGCGCTTCGTGGTATTCATCAATGGGTACCGAGACCTCAAAGGGAACTAAGGTGTTCGCTCTCGGCGGAAAGATCACAAACGTTGGTCTTGTTGAGATACCTATGGGTACAACTCTGCGTGAGATCATAGAGGAGATCGGCGGAGGTATCCCGAACGGCAAGAAGTTCAAGGCTGCTCAGACAGGCGGACCTTCAGGCGGATGTATCCCTGCTAAGTACATAGATACTCCTATCGACTATGAGTCACTGGCTAAGCTGGGCTCTATGATGGGCTCGGGCGGACTTATCGTTATGGACGAGGATAACTGTATGGTAGACGTTTCCAAGTTCTATCTTGAGTTCACTGTTGATGAGTCCTGCGGTAAGTGTACTCCGTGCCGTGTCGGTACAAGAAAGCTTCATCAGCTGCTTGACAAGATATCCAAGGGCAAGGCTACTATGGATGACCTTGACCTTATAGATCAGCTCGCTAACCATATGAAGAGCTCTTCACTTTGTGCTCTCGGTCAGTCGGCTCCGAATCCTGTACTTTCAACTATCAAACAGTTCAGAGATGAGTATGAGGCTCATATCAAGGAGGGCTGCTGCCCTGCAGGCGTCTGCAAGGAGCTGCTCCAGTATGAGATCATCGCAGATAAGTGCAAGGGCTGTACTCTTTGTGCAAGAAACTGCCCTGTTAAGGCTATCGAAGGAACTGTTCGCAATCCTCATGTCATCGACAAGAGCAAGTGTATCAAGTGCGGCGTATGTATTTCTAACTGTAAGTTCGGCGCAGTTGTGAGAAAGTAAGGAAGGAGGGCACATTTATGGAAAATGTTCAGACTGTTAATCTTAAAGTAAACGGCATACCTGTTACCGTTCCTGCGGGCTCTACTATCCTTGAGGCTGCAAGAGCTGCAAACGTTGACATTCCTACGCTCTGCTATCTGAAGGAGATCAACTGCATAGGTGCCTGCCGTATCTGTGTTGTAGAGGCTACAGGCGCAAGAGGCCTTGTGGCTGCCTGCGTATACCCCGTTTCTGAGGGTATGGAGGTACAGACCAACACACCTAAGGTAAGAGAGTCAAGAAAGACTACTATCGAGCTTTTGCTCTCAAATCATAACAAGAAGTGCCTTTCCTGCGTAAGAAGCACTAACTGTGAGCTCCAGCAGCTCGCTCGTGATTACGGCGCAGATGAGGACAGGTTCCAGGCTGAGGAAATGGATAAGCCTATAGATGCTACATCGGCTTATATAGTAAGAGATAACAACAAGTGCGTTAACTGTATGAGATGCGTTGCCGCTTGTAAGAATATGCAGAGCATATCTGTTATCGGACCTATCCAGAGAGGCTTCAACACTCATATCGGTTGTGCATTCGATGCACCTCTCGGCGAGTCGCCCTGCGTTGGCTGCGGTCAGTGTATCGTAGCATGTCCTACAGGTGCGCTTCAGGAGAAGAGCAGCGAGGATAAGGTTTGGGACGCTATCGCTGATCCCGATAAGAAGGTCGTATTCTTTACAGCTCCTTCTGTAAGGGCTACTCTCGGCGAGGAGTTCGGAAATCCTATCGGCACTAATGTTCAGGGCAAGATGGTAGCTGCTATCAAGGGTCTTGGCGATGTTGAGTGCTTTAACATGGACGTAACTGCTGACCTCACTATCGTTGAGGAGGCTAACGAGCTTATCGAGAGGATACAGAACGGCGGAACTATGCCGATGTTCACATCATGCTGCCCCGGTTGGGTAAAGTTCTGCGAGCATTATTACCCTGATTTTGTAGATCATCTGTCTTCGTGCAAGTCACCTCAGCAGATGTTCGGCGCAGTGCTCAAGAGCTACTACTGCCAGAAGAACAACATTGATCCTAAGGATCTGTTCGTTGTCAGCGTTATCCCTTGTACTGCAAAGAAGTTCGAGGTAACGAGAGAAGAGCAGAGAACTCAGGCATTTGACGATGTTGATGTTGCTCTTACAACAAGAGAGCTTGGCAGAATGATAAAGAGAGCAGGAATAAACTTCAACGCTCTTCCTGATGCTGAGTTTGATGATCCGTTTGAGACAGCTTCGGGCGCAGGCGCTATATTCGGCGCTACAGGCGGTGTTATGGAGGCAGCTCTCAGAACTGCTGCTGTTACTCTTGACGGCGAGTGCAAGGCACTTGAGTTCACAGAGGTAAGAGGCACCAAGGGCATCAAGGAGGCTGACTACACAGTTGGCGGGGTTACCGTTAAGGTTTGTGTAGCTTCAGGTCTGGCTAATGCAAGAAAAGTTGTTGACAGCATAATCTCAGGCGAGAAGAAGTATGACTTCGTAGAGGTCATGGCTTGTCCGGGCGGCTGTATCAACGGCGGCGGACAGCCTCTCCAGCCTTCAAGCGTAAGAAACTTTGTTGACCTGCAGGGTATCAGAGCTAAGGCACTTTACGATCTTGATACAGACCTTCAGCTGAGAAGATCGCACGAGAGCCCTGTTATGAAGATGCTCTATGATGAGTACTTCGAGAAGGCAGGCAGCCATAAGGCTCACGAGCTGCTGCACACAACTTATGTTAAGCGCGGCAAGTAATATGTAATAATAAAACCGCTCTCCGTTTGGAGGGCGGTTTTTGTTTGGTAAGTAAAACTGTTCGTATGAATATCAAGATCAACTGTTTTCTACTAAATCGTGTATCTTTTCGGCAGCGGGGTCAATAAGCTCGCGGTCATAGTCTCCTGTTGACCACAGCTCTGTCAGCTCAGCACCCTCAACTATGTAGAACGTGTGCTGACCAGCATCACAGGCAACGAATTTTTCAACTCTTTCCGCATCTTTGTTTACATAGGGGATAAGCTCGCTGACCTTTTGGATCGTATCTTTGTCAACGTAATGCAGTGGCTTTTCGTTTTGCTGAATGTTTTTGAATGCGTTAATAAGCTCGTCGCCGCTTAAGGGCTCATAGTCATAGCTTTCACCGTTTGCAAAGTCAAATTGATATACCGCTCCGCTTGCATCAATGAACGCACCGCTGTCCTGAACGCCCCATGCCAAGTTCTGATATCTGTAAAGGATCACGATCTCGTCTTGGTTGGGTTTCGGTTCGGGCTTGGGTTCAGTCTGAGGTTCGGGCTCAGTATCTGCATCGGCAAGGTATTCCCAGCCTGGGTAACTGAAGGATCTGAACTCAGAAACGGGAACTGCTGCGATGAAGAGATAGCCGTCCATTACAGCGGGAAGTGTCTCTGCTCCCTCGTATTTGACTTTTGAAAGGCTTGCTGCCGTGCAGACAAACCTGATCTTATCGTCTTTTATGAGAAATCCGCCTGCCTTTGGGTGAGAACCGTCAAAGCTGTAATCGCTGAAAGATACTACCACATGGTAGCCGTTAATCGACGGGATATCCGAGTCTGCATCAAGCGGATTTTCGCTGTCAATGCTGTTGAAAAACTCCGAGCTGTCGATCTCTATATTATATTTTTCACAGAAGCTGTCAAGAGATTGCTGAGTTTCGATTATGAAGTTTGCATTGCTTTCAAACTCGCTTATATAACCTGAGCTGCTTCTTATCAGAAAAGCGCTGCCGTTATATACCTTGCCGCCGTAGGCTTCCTCATCGGTTATGGAAAGCTCTTCGTCATCGGCAGAAAAAAACTTTTCGGTCTCGGGCTCGGTATCAGGTGGAACGGGGACCGACGAGTCATCATCGGGAACAGATGAGCTGTCAAACAGTGAGACAGCAGGAATATTTATGTGACCCTTCTTTGAAGAGGAGTTTTCTATCTTTCCGCAGGAGCAAAACAGCATACCTGCTGCCAGAACTGCGATAGGAATAAGTTTTTTAGTCATAAGATCATTTCCTTTCCGTGGGCTTTGTTTTTGATGCGTTCTGTATTATATACGTTGGGAAAGACAGGATTTTATGGCGGCAAAATAACCAAATTTTTAAGCTGATATTTGTATAGTCTGTATGTGAGAGCAGGCACGGTCTGTAACTGAGTATTAAAAGTTGACAAACGTTTGCGTTAATGCTATACTTTATTTAGCAGAATAATAAATGAAAGTGGGGAGTTAACATGGCAAAAATAAAGGTAGTTACTATCGGCAGAACTTATTGCTCCGGAGGGTCTGCTATCGGTAAGCTGGCAGCTGAAAAGCTCGGCGTTAAATGCTTTGACAGACAGATAGTTGAGCTCGCGGCTCAGGTAAGCGGTATACCTCTTGAAGAGATACACAAGTATGAGGAGGCGTTGATCAGCCCGTTTACTAAGCCTCTGGGTCTTTTCGGCAAGGATTATCCCTCGCGTATATTTGAGGCTGAGACCTCGGTCATACATGATATCGTGAACAATGAGGGCAGCTGTGTTATAGTTGGCAGGTGCGCTGACTTTATCCTCAAAAACAAAGTTAAAACCCTGAACGTGTTTATAAATTCAGATTTTGAGCAGAGACAGTCCTGCGCTGTGAATGAGCACGATGTTCCTCTTGATGATGTACAGGGCGTGCTCAAAAGGTACGATAAAAAGAGGGCAGACTACTACAACGCTAACACCACTAAAAAGTGGGGAGATATGCTCAGCTACGATATAACACTGAACAGCGGAAAGCTCGGTTATGACAAGTGCGCCGAGATAATAGCTGATATAGTCAGGAACTCAAAGTAATGGGTAAAGAGCTTAAAACGAATGCTATGCGTATCCTTGAGCGTGAGAAGGCGCCATACAGGATAAACACCTATGAGTGCAGTGAGTTCATAGACGGCTGTCACATTGCCGACCAGCTTGGGCAGAGGTATGAGCAGTCTTTCAAGACGCTTGTGACAAAAGGCAAAAGCGGAGGATATTTTGTGTTCGCTTTGCCTGTTGATAAGGAGCTTGACCTGAAAGCCGCAGCAGCTGCTGTGGGTGAGAAGTCTGTAAGTATGATACACGTCAAGGAGATCAATCAGGTAACGGGCTATATCAGGGGCGGCTGCACTCCTGTGGGAATGAAGAAAAAGTATCCTACCGTGATACACAGCTCCTGTCTTGATCTTGACGAGATCATCATCAGCGGCGGGCGTATCGGAGTTCAGATAATCATTGACCCGAAGGAGCTTATCAGAGTGACAGGCGCTGTGACAGCAGACATCATAATGTGAGGCAGGAAGATCATGCTTCTGTACGAATATCCCCCTAAGCTCAGCAGGTCAGAGCGTCAGCAAAAGGTTATCCACGACCTGACAGAGCATAAAAAAATGCGCAGGAATATGTTTAAAAATTTTATACTGGGCGCAGTTATAATTGCTATATCGTTTCTGGCACAGAATATTGTCATAAGTATAGTTCTGCTGGTGCTCGGTGTGCTGAATATTGCAGTGGGCGCATTGCTTTACTGGTATTTCGCCTATTATCGCGCTGCTGACGTTTACACACGCATCTATGACGACCATATAGAGCATTCTCAGAGAAAGGGCTTCTCAAAAGAATATCTCGAGTATTCGCTCTTTTATGACAGTATAAAAAAGTCATATCAGACAAACTCGGGAGTGCTCATCTGTGAGCTTGCAGATGTCGGCTCTTCGGAGCTGACACTGAGAAAAAAAGACGGCACATGCGAATCTCAGCCCCTGACCGACAGGGCAGAGCTGACCTTTCAGGATACCGCAGCAAAGCTTTATCTTATAGATAAGCTTTCGGACAAAATAAAATATCCCCGTAAGGAGTATAACGTCATCGACGATGATGAGGACGACGATTATTACTCCAAAGAGGATAAACAGTGGGATAAGCTCCACAAACACGGACTGTAAGTATGCGGCTTGCAGTCTTTTTTTTGTGCCTGCCCCACGCAGGTGTTTGAGTGCCGTCAAACCGCTTCAGTATTACAAGACCGCGCTATTTTAATTTCTGCTTCTGCATCTCGCCTGCGGTGCGCAGTACGACCTCTCTGGGAGCCAGCTTTGAAAGCGATGCAGCAGCCTTCATGCCCTTCCCCGGTATTATTATCAGCTTTCTTCTGAAAAGACCCTCAACGCCCTCTTTTGCACATTCCTCAGCGGATATAGCAGACACACCGAATTCACAGCCTGCAACATCGTTAAACTCTGTGTCAACAGGTCCCGGGCAAAGCGCTGAAATGTGTACGTTCGCACCAATGCTCCTGAGCTCTTCACTCAGAGAGCCGGTGAGGCTCACAACATAAGCCTTTGTAGCATAGTAAGCTGCCATTAACGGCCCTCCTGCCATAAGCCCTGCCGATGACGCTACATTTAAGATATATCCTCTGTCAGCAGCTATAAAGTCTTTCAAAAACAGCTTAGTCAGTATGTGTACAGCTGTTACGTTAGTGTCTATCATTCTGAGCTCTGTATCGAGGGGCAGCTCATCAAACCTGCCAATAGCGCCGAAGCCTGCATTGTTTATGAGTACGGTAACGTTCTCGTCTTTTACCTGCTCATAAAGGTCAATGCAGCCTTCCCGTGTTGACAGGTCACAGACTATCACACGGCTTTCGCTGTCAAGGTCGTCAGCCAGCTCTTCGAGCCTTTCTTTTCTTCTGGCAGCAAGTATCACCCTGAAGCCTCTTTCACTTAGCTCCCTCGCGATCTCTCTGCCTATTCCTGAGCTTGCTCCTGTTATAAGTGCGGTTCTTGCCATAATAATACTCCTTTCAAAGATGATCTTATTGCGATTATTTTACCACAGTATACAATGCTTGTCAATAAAATACTATTGACAAAATTATGCGTTTATGAGATAATATTGTAGGATACTATTACATTTATGTATAGAAGGAGAATTTTTTTTATGAGCGCTACACTTTGTATTCTTGCGGCAGGACTGGGATCAAGATTCAAGGGAGGAATAAAGCAGCTTGAACCGTTCGGGCCTAACGGCGAGATCATAATGGATTATTCTGTGTATGATGCGCTTGAAGCAGGCTTCGATAAGATAGTTTTTGTGATAAGAAGAGATATCAAGGACGCTTTCGATGAGATGATAGGCAGAAGGATCGCCAGACACGCAAATGTTGAGTACGTTTTTCAGGAGCTCGATATGCTTCCGAGAGGATATACCCTGAACCCTGAGAGGACAAAGCCGTGGGGTCACGGGCACGCTGTGCTTTGTGCAGCTATTGCTGTGAATGAGCCGTTCGCTGTCATCAATGCTGATGATTTCTACGGCAAAGAGGCTTACAGGCAGCTGTATAAGTTTCTCACAGGGGAGGAAAGAACTGATAAGCTGCATCTTGCAATGGCAGGTTTCGTGCTGAAAAACACTCTCAGTGAGCACGGTGCTGTGAACAGAGGTCTTTGCGTCGAAAAAGACGGTATGCTCACAGATGTGACCGAGACCTATAACATCAGGCGTGAGGCTGACGGCAAGGTGTATTCGGGTAAAGATGCGGCTGTGCCTGTTGATGAGAACTGCTACGCCTCAATGAATATGTGGGGTATGCCCGCAAGGTTTATGGACAGGCTGAAGGATAAGTTCGGTGAGTTCATAAAAGAGAACAATGACAGCCTGACAGCAGAGTTTCTTCTGCCTGCGGCGATAGATGAGATGATAAAGTCAGGAGAGGCAGACTGTGCTGTTCTTCCTAGCCATGACCGCTGGTTCGGCGTGACCTATGCCGAGGATAAACCGAAGGTAAAAGAGGAGATAGCGGCGCTGATAAAGAGCGGCGCTTATCCTGAGAAACTATGGCAGGATAAGTAATTGGTTTCATATTCTTACAATTTGTAAATATTTTTGTATATATTGCTTGGTTTGGACCGTCAAATTTATCAGGTATGCACAAGAAAACGATATCATATTTGTGTTATATGCCGATTGAAATTTTAGCGTAAATCAAGTACAATATAGTTAATAAACTAGGAAAGGAAGTTTTAGAAATGAAACTTAGAAGGATTTTCGCAGGCATGGCAGCTTCTGCTATAGCTATGTCAACAATGTCGATCGCTGCTTCTGCAAGTGATGCTTATATTGGTGCTATCATGGGCTACAAGAATAGCACTGTAGTTGACGATAACACAGGTGAGCCTTATGCAGACGGTGACAACGGTGCACAGTTCTTTGATACAGGTGAGGACGTTAATCCTCAGGGCCTTAAATTTAAAAATGCTGAGGTTGACCTTGTAAACGGAGGAACATACACTATCAGTGTACAGGCTCCTGAAGAGAGCGGTTTTAATGCTACCAACACATTTACTGTTCTTGGTGTTTATATCAAGGACGCAGCAGGCGTTAACGATATCGACAACGGTCAGAAGAATGTTGCAGGTGCAGTTGATGAGGATGAGGGAGATGTTGACGAGCAGATCCCGGTTGAAGTTTCTATCGACAAGATCGCGTTCGATGGCAACGAGGTCACCGGTTTTGACTGGAATGCAAACTATGGCGCTTATGTTATGGACGATCAGTTGAAGATAGAGCTTGTAAATATCTGGAATGGCGATATCAGTGACAACGATCTTATGGATGAGGCTAAGAAGACAACTTCCAAGCTCGGCGCTCCTCAGAAGGAAATTGAGATCACCTTTACCGTAAAGCCCAGAACCGATGGCAACGGTGGCGATAACTCTTCTTCTAATTCTTCGACTGACAGCTCGACAGCAGGCAATGATTCTTCCTCTACATCATCTACAGGCTCAACAACATCTACTACTGGCACAACCAAGACCGGTACAAACAATGCAGGCGGCACAACCGCGGCAGCAGGCGGCAGCGATGCTACCGACACACAGGCAGCTACAGGTGCTACAGCTGGTCTTGTATTTGCAGGTATAGCTCTTGCAGGTGCAGCAGTTGTTATCTCAAAGAGAAAATAATCTCTGACTCAGTACATTTAGAGACTCGCTTTTGGCGGGTCTCTTTTTTGTGGTGCTTTTGTGGATAAAAAATTTTCAAAAGCACTAGACAAAAAGAGAAATCTATAGTATAATGATTATTACGATAGAATTTTTGGAGCGGTTTATGAGAGTTATTACGGGTTCATGCAGAGGAAAAAAGCTGAAAACACTTGAAGGTACCGATACAAGACCTACCTCCGATATGGTTAAGGAGGCAGTGTTCTCGATAATCCAGTTCGAATTGCCCGAGGCGAATGTGCTTGACCTGTTCGCAGGGAGCGGTCAGCTCGGGATAGAGGCGCTGAGCAGAGGTGCAAAGCATTGTGTTTTCGTTGATAAGAATCCCGAGGCTGTGAAGATAGTAAGAGAGAATGTATCTGACTGCGGCTTTGTTAAGCAGTCGAGGATACTTGGAATGGACAGCCCGGAGTATCTTAAAACAGCCAAAAGCGGCCTTGATATTGCGTTTGTCGACCCGCCGTACAGAATGGGACTGATAGAAAAGGTGCTGCCGCTGCTGGAGGGCAAGCTCAATGAGGGAGCTTTCGTTATCTGTGAGCATGAGAGGGAGCTTACACTTCCTGATGAGTTCGGCAGACTGACCCTGCATAAGAGATACAGATATGGTAAGATAGCTCTGACAGTATATAAAATACCGATGAAGGACGAGGAAGAATAATGAGGATAGCTGTTTGCCCGGGTAGCTTTGACCCTGTTACTCTGGGGCATCTTGATATTATAAACAGAGCGTCAAAGCTGTTTGACAAGGTGATCGTTCTGGTATCATTCAATGCGAACAAGTCATCGGCGGCTTTTACCGTTAAGGAAAGAATGGAAATGATACTTGAAACGACGAGTCACCTTAACAATGTTGTGGTGGATTGCTACAGCGGACTGCTGGCAGATTATCTGAAGCAGACGGGTGCGGTCGCTATAGTTAAGGGTCTCAGGGCGGTGTCTGACTTTGAGTATGAGTTCCAGATGGCGCTGGCTAACAAGAAGCTTTATGACGGCGCAGAGACTGTCTTTCTGAATACAACGGGTGAGAATATGTTCCTCTCATCAAGTGTTGTAAAGGAGATCGCAAGCTTCGGCGGCGATATCACAGACTTTGTACCTGCGGCGATAAAGAACAGGATATTTGACAGGCTTTTCGATCCGTCTCGGCAAAGGCCTGACCAATAAACAAGGAATCAATAACAGAAAGGGTGTTATAAATGGCTGAACAGAAGTTAACTTTGGAAGAATCGTTTGAGCGTATGGAGGAGGTCCTTGACAAGGCTTCGACTATGCCGTTCTCATCTAAAAAGGTAATAGACGCTGAGCTGATGAGACAGTACATAGATGAGGCAAGGATCAATATGCCTGCAGAGATCAGACAGGCACAGGATACTCAACGCGACAGACAGGCTATACTGGCGGAGGCTTCCAAAGAGGCTGACGATATAATCAGAAAGGCTAAGGAAGATGCTAAGAAGCTCGTATCTCAGGAGGCTGTTATACAGCAGGCTACCGATTATGCGAAGCAGATAATAGCTGAGGCTGACAAGCAGGCTGCTGATATAGTAGCTCAGGCAAGAGCTAAGGACAAGGCTATCAAGGAGGCACTTTCGGATAATCTGAACAAGTCTCTGACTGAGGCTGCAAACATCCTTTCCAAGAGTCTTAAGGACGTTAACGACACAAGGGATGCAGTTTCAAAGCTGAACCCGAATGCAGAAAAGACCGAGAAAAAGGCTGAAAAGCCTGCAAAGGAAGAAAAGGGTAAGTAATAGGCTAAAACTAAAACAGCACCGATAACCTCGGTGCTGTTTTTTATCTAGCCTTATAAATCCTGACGATCTCGTCCGCTATCTCAACGGGTGAGAGAGAGCCGCTAACTATGCAGTTCGAGTTCGCCTTGTATAGCGGCTTGCGGTATTCGTAACGCTCCAAAAGCTCCTCACGGGTGGAATTGAAAGCTATAGGGCGGTGAGGGTCGTCCTTTATGCGGCTGTAGCAGGTATCAAAGTCAGTGTCGATGAACACTACAAGGCCTGCGCTTTTCGCAAGCTTTCCGTTCTTATCACTGAGAAGAGCACCGCCTCCTGTTGCTATTACCTTGCCCTCATTCGCAAGCGCCCCGAGAGACTTTGTTTCAGTTTCCCTGAAATAAGGCTCTCCTTTTTTTTCAAATATCTCGGGGATAATCATGCCCTCGGTCTGCTCGATATAGGCGTCCAGATCTATGCAGGAGGTGCCCAGCTTTTTTGAAAGCACCTTTCCGACAGTCGACTTTCCGCAGCCCATAAAACCGCAGAGAAATATAGGTGCTGTATTCATCACTTAAAATCCCTTTCAACTATCTCTTCCATCTCTGTTATTATGCCTGCGACCTCATCATCGGAGTAGGTGTCGCCGTCCCAGATCTCATGGGCGGATACTGCCTGCCACACGAGCATTGCCATTCCTCCGGAGGCTGGCTTGCCTGCTGCACGCGCCTTTTTGATGAGGACTGTCTCGCGCGGGTTGTAGATAACATCGAACACTGCTTTGCTTGCAGCGATAACATCATCGTTGACGGGGCAGGCATCGCTTTTCGGGTACATTCCGACAGGGCAGGCATTCATCAGCAGATCATAGGTAAGTGAAGTGTCTATCTCGGTGTTTCTTACTATGTTTATATCAGCATCGCTCTTCATTGAAAGGATCTCTGCCTTTGCCTGCTGCGCAAGAGGGATATCGCTCTCCAGCACTGCTATTGTAAGCTGTGCGCCTGCAAGCGCAGATTCTATTGCCATCATTCTGCCTACGCCGCCGCAGCCTATCAGCAAAACTTTTCCTCCAAGTGAAACTCCCATAGCAGATACAGTTCTGAGAAAGCCGTCACAGTCGGTATTGTAGCCTGTATGTACTGAGGCTTTGCTGTCGATACAGTTGACAGAATTATATCTCTTAGCCGAATCTGCCAGCTTATCACAGTAGTCGATTATGCCGATCTTGTGAGGGATCGTTATGTTCAGCCCGTCAAGAGAGCGCAGCCTGTCAGCATTTGCCGAAAGATCATTCTCTGAGAGTTCTATGATCTCATAGGAGTATTCTCTTCCTCTCAGCCTGAAAAGTCTGTCATGTATCGGCGGAGACATCGTGTGCTTTAAGCTGCCGCCTAAAAGTGCATATTTTCCCATTTTACCATTCCTTTCGGGATCAGAGTTTTATTTTTATCACACTATTTGTAGGTATATATTGCCTGATCTTGACGCCTGCCATGGAGAACATTCTCTTTGAAGCTATAACACCGTCAGAATCGGGATACTTGTCCTCGCCGTAGACGACTTCCTTTATACCGCTTTGTATAATAGCCTTGGCGCACTCATTGCAGGGGAACAGTGAGACATATATGCGGGAGTTTTCGAGAGTGCCGCCTGCACGGTTGAGTATGGCATTGAGCTCAGCGTGGCAGACGAACGGGTATTTCGTATCAAGCGGATCGCCCTCACGTTCCCATGGGAAATCGTCATCGCTCAGACCGATAGGCATACCGTTGTAGCCTACAGAGAGTATCTTGTTCTTGTCAGAGACTATGCACGCACCCACCTGAGTGTTAGGGTCCTTGCTGCGCTTTGCCGAAAGCAGCGATATCCCCATAAAGTATTCGTCCCATGAAATGTAGTCTGTTCTTTTCAAAGCATACACCTCCAGTTAGAAGCAGTATATCGAGACAGGGTGCAGAAGCGCTCCTGCTCAGTTTTGTGTTATTGGTCTATCTCACGACAGTATATCCGTTGTTTTTAAGCAGGTCAAGGGCTTTGTCAAAATTATCCTTCCTGACGAGAATATAGTCGGTATTGTAGGTAGAAACGGCAAAGATACCTATTTTTGCCTTTGTCAGAAGAGCTGCTATAGGTGCGAGAATGCCCACCAGTGAAAAATCGAGCACTCCCTCTATACGAAAGGCTTTCCAGCCGTCCTCACGGGCAGTGGTGTTTGCAGGGGCGTTCACAGTCTCACATACGAGAGAAAGCTCTTCATCGGTCTGAGAAAGAAAGTAAAAGCCGTTTTTGACAATATCGCTGTCAAACCTGTCTAGCTTGCATACCGTGAGCTCATATCCGAGAGCCTTTATCTCCATTTGTCAGCCCTCTTTCAGTGCCGCAAGGGCAGCATCAAGGGTAGCATTGTTTTCGATATTGTACGCTGAAGCCTCGGGCAGAGTTTTCTTTACAAGCCCCGTGAGAACCTTGTTAGGTCCAAGCTCTATGAAGGTGTCAAAGCCTGCAGCCTGTGCAGCTGAAAGCTCAGCTGTGAACTTTACGGGAGATACGATGTGATCTGCAAGTCTCTTTATGATATCTGTGCCTGAGAAGTCAAGCTCTGCACCTGTAACGTTTGAATAGAAAACAGTCTGCGGTGCTGAGAAAGTAAAGCTCTGTGCCTTTTGTAAAAACTCCTCAGCGGCAGGGCGCATTATCTTGCTGTGGAATGCGGAAGCAACGTTCAGCTTCACAGCCTTGACTCTTCTTGCGGTGCTTGTCTGCTTGATGAGCTCTGCTGCTGCCTCTGCAGCTGACGCCTCACCTGCGATGACTGTCTGCGCAGGAGAATTGTAGTTAACAGGCACTATGTAGCCCTCTGTCTGCGCGCAGGCTTTCTCTATCTCTTCGGGTGTGGGGCCGATGATCGCATACATGACGCCTTCACTGTTCTGAGCGCATTTATCCATAGCTTCAGCCCTTATCTTTATCAGCCTGAAAGCGTCCTCATAGCTGAGCATTCCGCTTGCAGCCATTGCAGCATATTCGCCGAGAGAGTGCCCCGCAACTGCGGCAAACTCTATACCCTCCGCCTTTGCAGCCTCAAATGCTGCAAGTGAGCACGCCATTATCGCAGGCTGAGAGTTCACTGTCCTGTTGAGCTCCTCCTCGGGGCCTTCAAAGGCTGTCTTTCTGATGTCTGTGCCGAGTATCTCATTTGCAAGAGAGAACACTTCATCGGCAGAAGGATAACGCTCGCAAAGCTCCTTCGCCATGCCTGCATACTGAGAGCCCTGTCCCGAAAAAAGAAACAAATTTTTACTCATTTTTCATTCTCCTTATGATATGATTTTTTTAAAACAGCAGATCTGGAATAACACTATTAATTTTAGCATCTGTAGAGAAAACATATGCTCGAAATCACGGGTCAAGATCCATTTGTTTTATCAATTAACCATTGCGAAAATTTTTAAAAATAGGTCATAAACTATTAAATAACGACAGCGATTTTGTGAAAAATTCCTTGAAAGTTAAAAGAAAGGTTGAGTTGTTAACAATTTGTTATTGAATGAAGACCCGAAAAGCATTATAATAGTAATTGTGGGCGTATAGGCTTTGTGCCCTTGCGTATCACATAAACAGTATAACACAAAAAATGCTAAAAGTAAAGAGAGACTTATCATATATCACGGAGGAAAAAGAAGTGGCTGTAAAAACAACAGGTATCGAGATAATCGGAGTTGGGAAGTACCTTCCCGAAATGGTAGCGACAAATGAGGATTTCACTAAGATAGTTGAGACCTCTGACGAGTGGATAACCCAGAGAACAGGCATCAAGACCCGTCACATCACAAACGGTGAGCCGACATACTATCTGGGTGCACAGGCTGCAAAGGCAGCTCTTGAAAGTGCCGGCATCAAGGCTGAGGATATCGACCTTATCGTGGTCACTACATGCACACCTGATTTCTATACTCCTTCTACCGCCTGCCTTATCCAGAGGGAGATAGGTGCGTTCGGTTCAATGGCTATAGATATAAACTGTGCGTGCACGGGGTTTGACTACGGTCTTGATATGGTGAGAAGGTACCTTCTCGCTGAGGACGGAGTAGATACAGTTTTGCTCATAGCTTCCGAGGAGCTTTCAAAGTTTACTGATTATAGCGACAGAGCAAGCTGCATACTGTTCGGTGACGGTTCGGCTGCTTTTGTGATAAAGAGAAAGAAGGATACGCTCTGGTCATCGTATCTGGGCGCTGACGGCAGCGGAGCAGGCTTCCTTGTGGCAAGGGCTCTCAGATCCGAGAATGTGTTCAGAAAGAATAATGACGATTTTGATATGGGTATGCCCGAGACCAAAGAGCATCTTCTTTATCAGGACGGCAAGGAGGTCTACAAGTTCGCAACGAAGACTCTTGCTGTTGCTGTTGAAAAGGCGTGTGAAAAGGCAGGCATAACACCAGATGAGCTTGCAGCTATAGTTCCTCATCAGGCTAATGTGAGGATAATTGAGACAGCTGCAAAGAACCTCGGCGTTTCAATGGATAAAATGGTGGTTTATATAGAACGCTACGGCAACACTTCGTCGGCATCTATACCGATAGCATTCTGTGATGCAGTTGCCGAGGGCAGAGTTAAAAAGGGCGACAAGGTCTGCTTTGTCGGCTTCGGCGGAGGACTTACCTACGCTGCTATTATATTTGAATACTGATGGCTTCGAGGGTAATTCACTTAGCTATCGCGGCACAGCTTGCAGACAGACTTGGTGTTCGGGATAAAGACAGGTTTTACTTTGGCCATGTGCTGCCTGATATGATACTCGGTGAGTATGAGATAAGGCTTCCGCTGAAAAAGAAGACGCATTTTTACGCTCTGCTTCCCAGCGGAAGAAAGATCTATGATTTTTATAAGTTCTATGATGACTATAAGGATAAGTTCTCGGACGGGCTTTATCTCGGTTACTATGTGCATCTGATTGAGGATAATGTTTTCAGGCAGTATCTTTATTATCGGGTAGGGCTTATAAAAAGGCGAGGGGAGCCTGAGCTTCTCGATGAGCTTTACAAGGACTATCATCTGCTCAATCCTATCCTCAGGGAGCGTTTTGACATAGCTTTGCCGACAGTTCCGCAGGGACTTGAAGATGAGGAAATATTCAGGCGCTTTGATTTTAAGGTGAGTGAATACCTTGATGAGATGAAGGGCGACCTTACTGAGAGACCCGAGGGTGAGCTCAGACATTTTACTCAGGAGCTTATTGGTGAATTTATGGAAGAAGCAGCAGATGTGGTCGTTAAAGAGATGAAGGCGCTTCAAAACGGAGAGCATTATCTCTCACTTGATGAATATTCGATCGAAAATTACTATAAAGGAGAACTCAGAAATGACTACTAAGAAGACTAGGATAACGGACCTTCTGGGGATAGAGTATCCGATAATTCAGGGCGGTATGGCTTGGATAGCTGAGCACACACTGGCTGCTGCTGTCACAAATGCTGGCGGTCTCGGACTTATAGCGGGGGGCTCTGCACCGATAGACTATCTCAGAGAGCAGATAAGGCTGACAAAGGCTGCTGTAGGCGGAAAGCCCTTCGGTGTTAACATAATGCTGATGAGTCCGAATGCTGAGGAGCTTGCACAGCTCGTTATAGACGAGGGCGTGCCTGTGGTAACGACAGGCGCAGGAAACCCGGGAAAATATATGGCTGCGTGGAAAGAGGCAGGCATTAAGGTGATACCTGTTATCCCGTCTGTAGGGCTTGCAAAGAGAATGGAACGCGCAGGAGCCGATGCGGTAGTTGCTGAGGGTACCGAGTCAGGCGGACATATAGGGGAGAACACTACGATGTGCCTAGTTCCGCAGGTTGTAGATGCGCTTGAGATACCAGTTATCGCGGCAGGCGGCATCGCTGACGGAAGAGGAATTGCGGCATCACTTATGCTGGGCGCAGAGGGCGTTCAGGTAGGAACAAGGTTTCTTGCGAGCGAGGAGTGTCAGATACACCCGACCTACAAGGAGCTTGTAGTTAAGGCAAAGGATACTGACAGCGTTGTAACGGGACGCTCAACAGGGCACCCTTGCAGAAATGTCAAGACTAGGTTCTCAAAGAAGCTTGCAAGCGGAGAGATGAACGGTTCTATCACTCCAGATGAGTTTGAGGAGCTTACGCTTGGATCGCTCAGAAAGGCAGTTAAGGACGGAAACCTTGAAGAAGGCTCGTTCCTGTGCGGTGCTATAGCAGGAATGGTAAATGATATCAAGCCTGCAAAGGAGATAATCGAAGAGATGTTCGCTCAGGCTGAGGAGCTTCTGAGCAAATAAACGGAGGAAAGTAAAATGGCTACAGCATTTATTACAGGCTCGGCAAGGGGTATCGGTGCAGCTATCGCGCTGAGACTGGCTAAAGACGGATTCAATATAGCGCTCAATGATATCAGCGAGGCTATGTTTGAGGATAATGACATTATAGATAAGATCAAGGCTGAGGGCGTAGAGTGCGAGAAGTTCATCTGTGACGTATCAAGCTATGCCGAGGCCGAAAAGACCGTCAAGGCTATTAAGGAGAGGTTCGGATCTATTGATGTGCTTGTGAACAACGCAGGCATAACCCGTGACGGACTTCTCGCAAGAATGAGCGAGGAGCAGTATGACACTGTTGTTGCAGTGAACCAGAAGAGCGTATTCAATATGTCAAAGTTCGTCGGCAGCATAATGATGAGACAGCGCTCGGGCAGGATAATAAATCTTGCGTCTGTGGCAGGTGTTTACGGAAATGCAGGTCAGATGAACTACAGCGCAACAAAGGCAGCTATAATCGGAATGACAAAGACTGTAGCTAAGGAGCTGGGTTCGAGAGGAGTTACCTGCAATGCAGTTGCCCCCGGCTTTATCAAAACGCCGATGACCGACAAGCTCACCGATGAGCAGAAGGCAATGATGCTCAACCAGATAGCTATGAAACGCTTCGGTGAGGTCGAGGATATAGCAGGTGTTGTATCGTTCTTAGCATCTAAGGACGCAGGCTACGTAACAGGACAGGTAATAGAGATCAGCGGCGGAATAATGATGTGATTATTTCAGTGAAGCTGAAATAATCACAAAAGCTACCCTTTGAAGGAGAGTATACTATGAGCAGAAGAGTTGTTATCACGGGTATGGGTACAGTGAACCCTCTCGGAAAAAATGTGAATGAGTTCTGGGAAAATATAAAAGCGAACAAGAACGGTCTTTCGTTTATAGATCAGTTCGATGCTTCCGATTTTTCCGTTAAGATAGTTGGCGCTGTGAAGGATTTTGACAGCTCCGAATATATCGACAAGAAAGAATCTAAAAGAATGGACCGCTTTACGCAGTTTGCGGTGTGCTCTGCAAAGCAGGCGCTTGCCCAGGCGGGGACCGACTTTGCAGATGTTGACCCGTTCAAGAGGGGAGTTATCATCGGAGTTGGAGTCGGCGGACTTCTTCTAACTGAGCAGGAGGTAAATAAGTTTGCCGAAAAAAAGGACAAGGTGTCGGTTTTTTATATCCCGATGATGATAGGAAATATGGCAGCAGGCACAGTCGCTATGCAGACAGGCTTCAAGGGCGATAATTTCTGCACCACAACTGCTTGTGCTTCCGGCACGCACGCTATAGGTGAGGCGTTCAGAAAGATAAAGGACGGCTACCTTGATGTTGCTCTTTGCGGAGGTACGGAATCCTGCATTTCGAGGTTTGCTCTCAGCGGCTTTAACAATATGAAGGCGCTTTCCCGTGCAGAGGAGCTTGATAAGGCATCAACTCCGTTTGATCTGAACCGTCAGGGCTTTGTGCTCGGTGAGGGCTCGGGAGTTCTCTGTCTGGAAGAGTATGAGCACGCAAAGGCAAGGGGTGCAAACATCATCGCTGAGATCGCAGGCTACGGCGCAACGGGCGATGCTTACCATATGACAAGCCCCTCTCCTACAGGTGAGGCAGCTGCATATGCAATGAAGTACGCTTATGAAGAGGCAGGGCTCAAGCCCGAGGACGTAAGCTATATAAATGCTCACGGAACATCTACTGGTCTCAATGACAAGTATGAGACCACAGCTATAAAGATAGCTCTCGGTGAGGACTCAGCAAGAAAAACTGTTATAAATTCCACTAAGTCGATGATAGGTCATCTTCTCGGTGCTGCAGGTGCAGTTGAGGCGATAGTTACGGCGCTGTCAGTTAAGAATGACTTTGTTCACAAAACTATAAACTACACCACGCCCGACCCTGAATGTGACCTCGACTATGCAACGGATTCAAACCGCGAGATCACCGTCAAGGCAGCCCTTTCAAATTCTCTGGGCTTTGGCGGACACAACGCAACTATCTGTATAAAAAAGGCTGACTGATTACCGAAAAGGAGAACACTATGGCTAAGCTTGGATTTGATCTTACTTTTGAAAATATAGAAAGGCTCGCCGATCTCATCAATGAGAAGGAGCTTTCTGAGATCACACTGGAAGAGGACAGCGGCGTAAAGATAACGCTCAAGGGTAAAAAGTGCTCGCCGCCTCCTCCGATGGGAGCACCTATGATGCCGCCTGCAATGGCTTTGGCGCCTGCTGCGCAGCAGGCTGAGGCCTCTGCACCCGTGCCCTCAGGCAAAGAGGTAAAGGCGCCTATCGTGGGAACGTTCTACGCAGCACCCTCGCCTGATTCAAAGCCCTATGTAAGTGTCGGCGACACTATCCACAAGGGCGACACTATCTTCATCATAGAGTCGATGAAGGTTATGAGCGAGGTACAGAGCGAGCTTGACGGCGTGGTGCGTGAGATATGCGTATCTAACGGCGACCCTGTTGAGTTTGACCAGACTATAATGATACTGGACTAGGTGAAAAAAATGGCAGTTATAATGAATAAGGAGCAGATAATGGAAGTTATCCCTCACAGGGATCCGTTTCTGCTGATAGATGAGATAAATGATCTTGAGGTTGGTAAAAGCGTTAAAGCCACTAAGTATATAAAAGAGGAAGATTTCTGGTTCAAGGGGCATTTCCCTGAGTACCCTGTAACTCCCGGCGTGCTCATGGTTGAGATGTGCGCTCAGGCAGGAGCTGTGGCTCTGCTCGCTCTGCCCGAAAACAAGGGCAAGATAGGCTTCTTCGGAGGGATAAACAACTGCAAGTTCCGCCGTCAGGTAGTTCCGGGAGATAAGCTTGACATAGAGGTCGAGATCATCAAGGTGAAGGGACCTATCGGCGTTGGCAAGGCAGTTGCTTCGGTTGACGGTCAGATGGCTGTAAAGGCTGAGATAACCTTTGCAATAAAATAGGTCTTCTGTGCCTGCCGTGACCGATACTATAAACATAATCATACTTTTCAAGGAGAACTGAAATGTTCAAGAAAGTTCTTATCGCCAACAGAGGCGAGATCGCAGTTCGTATAATAAGAGCCTGCCGGGAGCTCGGCATACACACTGTTGCAGTATACTCAACTGCCGACAGGAACGCTCTCCATGCACAGATAGCTGATGAATCAGTCTGCATAGGGCCTGCCCCCAGCAAGGACAGCTACCTTAATGTAAGGGCGCTGATATCTGCCTGCGAGATAACGGGTGCCGAGGCTATACACCCGGGCTTCGGGTTTCTTTCAGAGAATGCAGAGTTTGCAAGAATGTGCGAAAAATGCGGTATTGTTTTCATAGGACCGAGAGCTGCATCTATTGAAATGCTGGGTGACAAGGCTCAGGCAAAGGAGAGCATGAAAGAAGCAGGTGTGCCTGTTATCATGGGCTCCGACGGTGCTATAGCAAATGTTCATGCCGCACATACACTGGCTCGCGATCTTGGCTTCCCGGTGCTTATAAAGGCATCGGCAGGCGGCGGCGGACGCGGCATAAGAGTAGTTAATAACGATGACGAGCTCGAACCGATGATGAAGGCTGCCAAGCAGGAGGCTCTGGCGTGCTTCGGCAATGATGAGATCTATATGGAAAAGCTGATAGAATTTCCGAAGCATATTGAGATACAGATACTTGCCGATAATTACGGAGATGTTATATGGCTCGGTGAGCGTGACTGCTCGATGCAGAGGAGAAACCAGAAGGTGCTTGAGGAAGCGCCCTCGCCTGCAAGCTTTATGACTGACGAGCTCAGGCGCAGAATGGGCGAGGCAGCTTGCCGTGCTGCAAGAGTGTGCGGCTACCGCAATGCAGGCACTATAGAATTTCTGGTGGATAAGAACGGCGACTTCTACTTTATGGAGATGAACACCCGTATACAGGTAGAGCACCCGATAACAGAGGCTGTTACAGGCATCGACCTTGTAAAGCACCAGCTGCTTATTGCCTCGGGAGAGAGACTTTCCGTCAGACAGGAGGATATCAAGCTTAGAGGCCATTCGATTGAGTGTCGAATAAATGCAGAAAATCCTCTGCTTGACTTCAGACCTTCTCCGGGTACGATAAATTCGCTGTTCATTCCCGGGGGCCCCGGGATAAGAGTGGATACGGCTGTGTATCAGGGGTATGAGATACCTCCGCAGTACGATTCAATGATAGCAAAGCTGATCGTTCACGGAAAGGACAGAGAGGAAGCTATAGCAAAAATGACATGGGCACTCTCAGAGTTCATAGTTGACGGTGTGGCTACGAATATAGACTTTCAGTTAAAGCTTATACGAAGTAAGGAATTTCTTGACGGAAACTACGACAACGGTTTTCTCAACAGAACGAATATACTTGATAAATGAGATAGTTAACTGTACAGCACAGTAACTAAGCGCGATTTGATCCTATCAAAGGTTCGCGCAGCGTTACTGTGGTCAAACGTCGATAATAACACCTAACTACTTATGTGGGGAAGGGGAATTATAAGGAATGTTGGAAGATTTGTTTTCTGTTGTTAAAGTAAGGTTTAATGGCGATAAAACAGAAGATGACAAGAAAAAGACCGATATACCGAAGGGGCTGCTTTTTAAGTGCCCCAGATGCCGCAGTGTCACCTTTATGGAAGAGTTCACAAAGGCAGGTAAGGTCTGTCCCGAATGTAATTATCATTCGAGACTGCCTGCCAAGGAAAGACTGGAGATAACGGTCGATAAGGGAAGCTTTGAGGAGTTCGATGCTCAGATGATATCGAAAAACCCAATAGACTTTCCCGATTATAATAAAAAACAGCTCGAGATGCGTGAAAAAACAGGCCTTAAAGACGCTGTCCTCACCGGGAGAGCCAAGATACGTGGCGAGGACTGCATTATCATCGTTATGGATTCAAACTTTATGATGGCGTCAATGGGCAGCGTGGTCGGCGAGAAGATAACCAGAGCGTTTGAATTTGCCACTGAGAACAGACTTCCTGTTGTGGCGTTCACAGCCTCGGGCGGCGCAAGAATGCAGGAGGGCATAGTTGCTCTTATGCAGATGGCTAAGACCAGCGGCGCTGTTGCAAAGCACAATGAGGCAGGGCTTTTGTATATAACTGTTATGACTGACCCTACAACTGGCGGAGTTACAGCTTCGTTCGCATCTCTCGGAGATATAATAATCGCTGAACCAAAGGTGCTGATAGGCTTTGCGGGAAGGCGCGTAATTGAGGGAACTATCAAGCAGAAGCTGCCCGATGATTTCCAGTCGGCAGAGTTTATGCTCGAAAACGGCTTCCTTGATATGATAGTTGAGAGAAAGTCGATGAGGCGAGTGCTTTCAAACATTCTGAAGCTGCACAGGCTTTCGGGAAAGGAGGCCGCTGCCCATGAATGAGCTTACTGCCTGCCAGAGACTTGATCTCATAAGGCATAAGGAAAGACCTACCGTCAGAGATTATATACCGCTACTGTTCGATCACTTCTATGAGCTGCACGGAGATAGGCTCTTCGGTGATGACGGCGCTATTCTCGGAGGTATCGGATACTTCAAGGGGATACCCGTAACTGTGATAGCCGAGGTCAAGGGCAGAAATTTAGATGAGAACAAGGCCTGCAATTTTGCTATGCCGCACCCAGAGGGCTACAGAAAGGCGCTAAGGCTTGCAAGACAGGCAGAAAAATTCCACAGACCTGTTATCTGCTTTATTGATACACCCGGAGCCTTCTGCGGTATAGATGCAGAGCAGCACGGCCAGGGTGAAGCGATAGCTAAGAACATAATGGAGTTTATGATGATAAAAACACCTATCATTTCGATAATCCTCGGTGAGGGCGGTTCAGGCGGTGCGCTGGCTCTTGGTGTTTGTGATGAGTTGGCTATGCTTGAAAACTCTATCTACTCGGTCATTTCGCCGAGAGGCTTTGCAAGCATTCTCTGGAAGGACCCTTCAAGAGAGCGTGAGGCCTGCGATATTATGAAGATAACTGCCGAGGATCTTGTCAGACTGAAGGTGTGTGACCACATAATAGCTGAGGCTGAGGGCGGCGCACATAATGACGCTCAGCTGACAGCAGAGAACATTTCTGAGTATATTTCTCAGGCTCTTGAAAGAAAATTGCAAAAAGGGCTTGACGAATTGCTAAATCAACGCTATAATAAGTTTAGGACTGTGGGAGAATTTTCCGAAGGGTAGCTTTCGGCTCACAGTGACCTGCCACTATTTCTAAGAATGGAGGGAAAGCAAATGGTATTTGATAAGGTAAGTGAGATCATCGTTGATCAGCTCGAGTGCGAGAAGGATGATGTTACGATGGAGGCTTCCATTACTGACGATCTCGGCGCTGATTCTCTTGACGTTGTCGATCTGGTAATGAGCATCGAGGAGAGCTTCGATGTTGAGATCCCCGATGAGGATGTTGAGGGCATCAAGACTGTAGGCGATATCGTTAAGTATATTGAAAGCAAGGTAGAGGAATAATTCCGGTACTGTAAAAGGGCTGCTTCCCGATCGGAGAGCAGCCCTTATTTTTTGTGCTTATATTCAATATATTCGCTTATTGTCGTGACAATGGCGATAAAACAGCCCAATAGAAACGCTCCGCTGTAAAGAAGCCCTATCATTCCCAGAGCGCTTTTGTTTGACGCGCTGTAGCTTTCATCGGCAGGTGAGAACATTATGTTCAGTCCGGTGAGCAGCAATATAAATGACAGTACTGAGAATAAAACGCTGTGCCCTATAAGACCGCCCACAGTATAAGGGTCATAGGTTTTGACCCAGAGGAGCGCCCAGCCGACCGAGACGACAAGGACGAGGGCAAGCTTCAGGTATTCAAGTATCATTTTTTCCCTCCTTATAGGACTCTTTTGCCAGACGAAACTGTTCTTCCCATTCTGTTTTACTGCTGCTGTCGGGGAGCTTGTCAAGAAAACCTGTCTTTTCGGCTGCATCAATTAACTTGATCTCTTCATCAGAGACATATGTGTGATAGTTTTCATCAAAGCCGAACAGGCAAGTCAGAACATCGTCCTCTTCATTGAGCCCTATCAGCTCTCCGCCGCCACTGTCAAGCACCCAGATGATCCTGTCTCCGTTATTCATATCATAGGAGATATAGTCTCTCGGAGCACTGCTTTTTCCGTTGCCGTTATATGTGCGATAACGGGTCACTCTGCCGTCTTTATCCGTGAGCTCAACAAAATCCTTCGGGTGAAAACCATGGTTGTCAACATACACCCTGACATCAACAGCTTCTCCTGCCGAACCTGTGATGCTGCCGATATACAGGTCTTTGTCCTCGGAGTTATTTGATAATGCACCAAGCCATGACCCTGAACCGCCAATGAGCATCAGCAGATTAATCGCCGTGATAACGCCTGCCATAATGAAAAAGCGTTTAGCCCTTGAAAGCTTCGCCGCAGGTCGGTGAAAGAGCCGCTTTGCACCGTCATAGCTGAAAATAACTAATCCGCTAAAAATTATCGCAGGAGCACAGGCTATCCCCGCCAACCACATTAGATCGGCGATGGTAAGACCCACACCTTTCACTCTGTATCACTCCTTTTGCGTGCTGACATTTACTGCATATCTTTTATGGTATTATACTACTGCCGCGAATATTTGTCAAATTCTGCTTGGCTGCTTGAACTATTAAATCGATGATCGTCGGGCAGTTTTTGGCGTTTGTGCAAAGTGCATAAAATTGCAATATATTTCTTAAAGGGTATAGACAAAGAACGGGTTTTGTGGTATAATAGGAGCAATGATAGAGTAAACGGGCTTTATGTCTGTTGGAAAGGAATTTTTATGCTGCATGAAAAATCCTGCGGCGCTATTGTTTACAGAAAATATCACGGAAATACCGAGATACTTCTTATCAAGCACGTAAACAGCGGTCACTGGTCTTTCCCGAAGGGCCATGTAGAGGGCGATGAGACTGAGGAGGAGACTGCCAAGCGTGAGATAATGGAGGAAACAGGCATCGATGTGAACCTTGACACGACCTTCCGCGAGCTGGTTACATACTCACCGAGGAAGGATACCCAGAAGGTGGTAGTGTATTTTATCGGCAAGGCAAAGAACACGGATTACACCCCTCAGGAGGAAGAGATCGCCGACATAAAGTGGGTCGAGATCGGCAGAGCGGGACAGGTGTTATCTTATGAGAATGACAAGTCGATAGTGAACAAGGCAAAAAAATTTATCATTTATTAATGCGCGCCGCGCAAGACTTCACGGCTCACGTCAGGATATCCCGACGATGAGGCGTGATTCGTTTTTATGAGAAAAGTTAGTTTTATTCGGGTTGAAATAAAGAGAGATCTGTGTTACAATGGTTTTGAACGGAGTGATATGATGATAAGCAGAAAACTTGAGCTTGAAGGTCTGAATAATACAAGAGATCTGGGCGGAATGACGGGTTCTGACGACAGAAAAATAGCCGGTGGCAGGCTTATCCGCAGCGGACATCTTTTTTCTGCAAGTGAAAATGACCTTAAAAAGCTTGCCGAGAACGTACATACAGTTATAGACTTCAGAACTAAGGCTGAACGTGATGAAAAGCCTGACCCTGAGATAGAGGGGTCAAGTGCGGTGTCGCTCTCTGTGCTGACGGAGCTTACCGAGGGAGTGACAAGGGAAGAGGAGTCTGACAAAGCTGCTTTTATGAGGCTTTCTCTTGACCCTGAGCTTGCCCGCAGCCATATGATGAATATCTATTCTGGATTTCCGTTAACTGACGCTGCTAAAAAAGCATACAGTGAGTTTATCAACATCCTGCTTGAAAATGAAAGCGGAGCCGTTCTCTGGCACTGTACGGCAGGTAAGGACAGAGCAGGCTTTGCAGCAGTGATGATCGAGGAGATACTTGGCGTTTCAAAAGAGGATATAGTTGCGGATTACCTCGCTACGAATGAGAATATAAGGGACGAGGTGGAGCAGCTGCGTGATCTACTCGGGGGAAGTGTTGACAGCTCTGATGAGGCGATAGACTATTTGTTCACAGCAAAGCAGGAATATCTCGAAACTGTATATAATGTGATAGAAAAGGAGTACGGCTCGTTCGACGAATATCTTAGACAAGCCCTGGGTCTTGACGATGATAAACTGAACAGACTGAGAGAGATGTATCTTGAATGAGAGAGGTGCAGCAATGGCAGATCAGAAGCAAGAGCTGATGAAGCTGATATATGAAAACTACGGCATAAAGCCTGATTATCTCTGGGCGAAGGACCCTACCTCCTGTGCGCTGAGACACCCCGAAAGCGGAAAGTGGTTCGGCGTAATAATGAGGATAAAAAAAGAAAAGGTAGGTCTTGCAGGAAAGGGAACTCTCGATATAGTTGATGTTAAGTGTGACCCTCTGATGACAGGGTCTGTGCTGACAAATGAGGGGATATACCCTGCCTACCATATGAACAAGAAAAACTGGATAACTATAGCTCTTGACGGTACAGTCGATATCGGCGAGATAATGATGCTCGTTGATATGAGCTATCAGATGACTCTCCCAAGAGTAAAGACTGCCCCTGTGAGACGCATACCATACTGGATAGTGCCTATAAACAATAAGTATTACGATATCGAGGAGGCTATAGACAATGCTCCCGATGAGCCTATCCCGTGGAGACAGAGGTACAATTTCCAGAAAGGCGATACGGTATACCTTTATGTGACGGCGCCTGTCTCGGCGATAAAGTTCAAGTTCATAGTTGATAAGGTGGAGATACTTCCTGTCAAGCACCACAACAAAGAGGTTTATATGCGCTTCGTTAGAAAGTATGACGAAAGCGTGTTCACCTTTGCGAAGCTGAAAGAGTACGGCGTTTACGCTGTAAGAGGGCCGAGAAGCATACCGCGCTCTCTTGTGAAAGCTATCGAGGAGTACGAAGAGGATAATCCATACTGATAAATATAAATTTCTAAGACTGATCGCTGCCTTGTCTTGGGGGCTTTCCGGTCGCCCCCAAACCCCTTCGGTTACATATCTATTTATTAGGTGCGACCACTATCTTAGTGTTAAAACCAAAGTACGGCGTGAATTAGCCGTGCGGCGAGCACCGCCCCCAAACCCCTTCGGGTATGAATTTATTGGTTTTTCAAAAAAACAACGCTCTGACAATCAATGTCGGAGCGTTGTTTGTATGTTGATTATGCTGATCATTCGTCAGTTTCGACCTTTACTGTCGCACCGTCATCTACCTTCTGGGTGTCGGTGTCATTTTCTTCGGTCTGTTCCTCTTCAGCAGGCTCGTCAATGTTGAGTTCTGCCTTCTTGGTCTTGTTAGGTCCGAGATATTTCTCGTAGATAGCTATAGCGTCCTCTACAGATTCAAACTCGCCCTTGCATCTTGCAACTACGCAGATGTACTTGTGGCCGCCTTTTTCGATAACTGCGGACAGTGTGTAAAGCGCCTCGTCTGTGAAGCCTGTCTTTCCGCCGAGTATCTCAACGTCGCTGTCAGGCTCGCCGTCGCCGTCACAGTCGATGAAGTAGCCCGCAAATCTGGAAGCTACTATGCTTGTGAGCTCTATGCCGTCAGGGTGCTGCTCGGTCTTGCCCGTGGTGTATGTCGATGCTGTGAGCACCTTTCTGCAGGTCTCGCTCTCAAGGGCAGCTCTGGTAAGAACTGCGATATCCTGAACAGTGGTGTAGTGGTTCTTATCGTGAAGTCCGCTTGCGTTCACAAAGTTAGTGGTCGTATCAAGTCCGAGGTCCTTGAGCTTCTGCTGCATAAGAGCTACGAAAGCTTCTTCAGAGCCTGCGATGCTGTTTGCCAGACCTGTTGTGCCGTCAGCGCCGCTTACGAGGATAGACGCATAAAGCAGATCCTCCATAGTTACGCTCTCGCCTGCCTCAAAGCCTGCCATTGAAGCATTGTCTTCGATCAGCGGATCGATATCCTCATCGGTGAAGGTGTATGTAGCGCTCATATCGTCGATATTCTCAACAGCTACCATAAGAGTAAGTATCTTTGTAAGTGATGCGGGATAAATCTTCTTTTCATAGTTGAAGCCTGCAACTATCTCATTGGTGTCGGCATCTACCAGAATGGAAGAGCCTGCTGTGACGCCCTTGATGTTCACGTCCTGATAATCAGCCGCAAGAGTAGGATAAAGGTTTATCGGCTCAGGCTCGGCAACTGATGACAGGTCAGATTCGCTGATAGTTTCAGAGGAAGAGTCGGTCTTGCTCTGAACAGGCGAAACAGCCTCCTCAACATTGCTCTTCTTTATCGAAAATCTTCCTGTGACGATAAGCACAGCTGATGCGATAGCTACGATCATTATTATCACCATTATCGCAACGGCAGCGGCACCGCCCTTGTGGTTCTTTTTAAGCATTGTTCATCTTTCCTTTCCTTTATTTATCATTTGACTGCGTTTTATTGATCGTCTTGTAACAGTAATCGAGGATATCCCGTCTGGTAACTATCCCGATGAACACCTCACGGTCATCTATGACGGGCACAAAGTTCTGATCCATTGAAAGCAGTATCAGATCCTCGATAGTGCTGTATACATATACGGGCTTCATATTTACACGCCTTGTTATCTGCGCTATGTTATACCGCTCCAGCTCTCTCATATCGGTAATGCCGTTATTGAGCATGAACCACAGAAAATCGCCCTCTGCAAGAGTTTTTACATATCTGCCGTCTCTGTCTATAACGGGAACGGCAGTGTAGCCTCCGTGCCTGAGCTTTTCGAGAGCCTGTCTCGCGGTGTTGTCATCAAAAACGAAATCTATAGTAGCCTTTGGCTTTAATAGCTGTAATATGTTCATTTGTGTGTCCCCTTGGCTCAGTATTCATCGTTTTCGCTGTAGGTCTGATCCTGCCTTGCAGCCTCGTAGGTGTTTTTGTAGCCATAGGTGTAAACAAGCTCAACTATATCGTCATAATCGAGACGGCCAAGCTTGTCGGCAGTGGTGCCGTAATTAACGATGTCGCTGTCAGTAATGCCTGCATTTTCGCAGATCTGCTCAAAAAGCTCCTGACATTCATCCTGGGTGAGCTCGTCAAAAACGGTCAGGGTGGATATTATACCAAGGTTGAAAAGAGAAGTGTCTGCCTCTCCCTTGATGTCAAAAAACTCTCTTGTCTCTACCAGATCGTCAGAACCCTCTACCGAATAGGTGGTGATGCACTTTTTGAGCTCTCCCGTATTCTTATCGAAATAAAAATCGAAGGCGGTTATGTAGGTCTCACCGGTGTAGGTATATTCTTCAATATCATACTCCTGAAGATCTACCGCACTGATGTGGTTCGAGGTGTGGGGCAGCTTTGCATCGCATACCTCCAGCACTATATTGTCAAGCTGTGCTTCATTGCTCTTGGCACAGAGCCTGCACACATTGTCAAAATCATACGCCTTGCCGTTCTCGCAGACACTGCCGCTGGTACCTATCCTGTTTGTCTGGAGCTGGTAATAATTGTTCGGAGCAGCATCTCTTACTATCTCAGTAACGTTGCCCTCGCTGTCAGTAAATGTACACCTGTAGCTGTATGTGCCCGAACGGAAAAACTCTGATGCTTTGCTAAGAAGCTCCCCGGGCTCCTCCTCGGGTATCGGCTCAGCCAAGAATTCTTCTGCGCTGCTCTCATCGACAGCAGTGCTTTCCTCCGCCTTCACAGATGAGCCCTCTGCCGCAGACGAAGAAGCCTTTGAAGAGCTGCCGCACCCGCAGCAAACTACGCAGACTGCCGCTGCTGCAGCGATCATTCTCATATATATATTCATAGGATCAACCTTTCAGTCAAAAAAACAGACGTATGCAGAAAGATATCTGCACACACAGATATTATACACCCGAAAGAGGTTTCTGTCAAGTGTTGTATTGCTTCCAAAAACTTGATATATGTCAATTTTAATCAGCAAAATGCTCGGAAAACTGTTAACATGTGCTAACAATTTTGGCAGTTAGGCGATTGACATTATCGGCTTGCCATGTTATGATATGCTTGTATGTGTTGTATGTAATGGTATTCTGAAAGGAGACGGATAAATGCTCGAACTTAAAGGCATAACCAAGGATTACCTTGCGGGAGAAAATACCGTCCATGCCCTGAAGGGTATAGACATTAAATTCAGACAGTCAGAGCTTGTATGTATTCTCGGTCCTTCGGGCTGCGGAAAGACCACCATGCTCAACATCATAGGAGGTCTTGACCACTACACAGAGGGAGACCTTTTGATAAACGGCAGATCTACCAAGAACTTCAAGGAGAGAGACTGGGACGCTTACAGAAACTACTCGGTAGGCTTTGTATTCCAGAGCTATAACCTTATACCTCACCAGACGGTTCTCCAGAACGTTGAGCTTGCGCTGACGCTTTCGGGCGTTTCAAAGCATGAGAGGCGTGAGAGAGCTAAGAAGGCGCTGGAAGATGTAGGTCTCGGCAACCAGCTGAACAAAAAGCCCGGCGAGATGTCAGGCGGACAGATGCAGAGAGTTGCCATCGCAAGAGCTATAGTTAACAACCCTGACATTATCCTCGCTGACGAGCCTACGGGCGCACTTGATACTCAGACGGGTGTTCAGGTAATGGATATCCTCAAGAATATTGCAAAAGAACGCCTTGTTGTTATGGTAACGCATAACCCTGACCTTGCGGAGAATTATTCCACAAGGATAATCAAGATGCTTGACGGCGTTATCACCGATGATTCAAAGCCTCTGAGCGAGGAGGAGATCGAGGCTGAGCAGGAGAGAGATGATGCTATACAGGAGGAGAAAAAGAGCAAGAAGAAGGAAAAGAAGCCTTCGATGTCTCTTTTGACGCAGTTCTCACTGTCGCTGAAAAACCTGTTCACCAAAAAGGGAAGAACGATGCTCACATCATTTGCGGGCAGTATCGGTATCATAGGCATTGCGCTCATCTATGCGATATCTCAGGGCCTTTCCACCTATATAGACACTGTTCAGGAGGAGACCCTTTCGAGCTATCCGCTCACTATCCAGAAGACTGAGACGAACCTCGGAGATATCATGGAGGTGTTCATGGAGGCAGGCGAGGGCAATGTAGACCACGATAAGGACGCTATCTACCCGAGGTCTGCTATATATGATATCATAAATGTTGTCAGCAAGGACGAGCAGAAGGAGAACGATCTGAAGTCATTCAGGGCATTTATCGAGGAGCAGAGAGCAAATGCCGACTCAAAGCTGGAAAAGGCTCTCAACGGTGTGCAGTACAAGTATGATTTCGACCTGTTGATATATACTAAGAATGTTGACGGAGACATTATCCAGTCTGATACTCAGCAGCTGATGCGTGAGATAATCGCTGATTATATGCACATAGATATGTCTGTTATGGAGAGTGCGAGCGCACAGTTCGGTTCAAGCGGAATGATGATGGGCGGTATGAGCACAGGAATGTGGAAGGAACTGCTCACAGGCGAGGACGGCTCGCTTATCAGCCCGCTGATAGAGAAGCAGTATGACCTTATATACGGCTCATGGCCGAATGACTACAACGAGATCGTGCTTGTAGTTGACCAGAATAATGAGCTCGATGACCTTACACTTTATGCACTGGGTCTGCAGTCTAAGGAAGAGGTAGACAAGGTGATGGACGCCGCTATGAACGGCGAGAAGATAAAGGAAAAGAAGGACGTAAACTGGTCATATGAGGAGATATGCGATACGGAGTTCAGGGCTGTGCTCAATTCTGATTGCTATAATTTTGATGCGGCAACGGGTCTCTACAGCGATATAAGAGACACTGACACGGGAAAGAGCTTCCTTTATGACAATGCTATACCGCTGAAGGTTACGGGTATCATCAGGCCGAGCGAGGACGCTACCGTGGCTATGATAAATGGAACTATCGGATATACGAAGAAGCTGACTGACTACGTTATTGAGCAGCAGAAGGATTCGGATACGATACAGGCACAGCTGGATAACCCCGATATGGACGTTATCACAGGGCTGCCCTTCAAGCCTGAGAGCACTTCGTTCACCGATGAAGACAAGGCTGCGGCTTTCAAGACGTATCTTGCGTCAGTGGGTGATGCGCAGAAGCCTGAGCTTTACAGGCAGATGATGAGCGTGCCGCCTCAGGAAGTATTAGATCAGGCACTGGCTGAGGGCATGAAGGACCTGAAAAGAGAGGATATAGAGGCTCAGCTGACACAGACACTGGTTACACAGATGAATGTGGACGAGGAACAGGTAAAGAGCTATATTGCTAATATGAGCGATGATGAGCTCAATGAGATGTTCTCGAATATGATAATTGAGGGCGTTAAGGCACAGTACAGTCAGCAAATGGCTGAGGAGCTCGGTAAGATGAGCGATGAGCAGACCGTTGCAGCGTTTGACCAGCTGATTGGTATGCTGAATACGGCACAGCTGGCGGCTTATTATGACGGGATAATGGAGTTCTCAGCTTCGACCTATGAGCTGAACCTTAAAACGCTCGGATATGTGGATATTGAGGAGCCGACAAGGATCAACCTTTATGCGAAGAGCTTTGCCGACAAGGATATTATCACTGAGGTTATAGATGAGTATAACGAGGGCAAGGAGGAGCTCGACCAGATATCTTATACAGACTATATCGGGCTGATGATGAGCTCTATAACTACTATACTTAATGCGATAACTTATGTGCTGATCGCGTTTGTAAGTATCTCGCTGATAGTTTCTTCAATAATGATAGGCGTTATCACTCTGATATCTGTTCAGGAGAGAACTAAGGAGATAGGTATTCTGCGTGCGGTGGGCGCTTCTAAACGGAATGTAAGCAATATGTTCAACGCAGAGACCGCACTTATAGGCTTTACGTCGGGAGCGCTTGGCGTTATTGTGACGTGGCTGCTGTGCATACCGATAAATATTATCATCTATAAGCTTACCGAGATCGGCGGACTTAAAGCTTATCTGCCGATAACTACTGCGATATTGCTTATCTGCATAAGCATTTTCCTGTCGCTGATATCGGGTCTTATTCCTTCGCGCAGCGCTGCTAAAAAGGACCCTGTGGTCGCTCTCAGAACTGAATAATTTAATATCTGTGAGTATTTTAACCTCTGCCGAGTTGTACTTGGCAGGGGCTTTTTGTGAACTTTGTGCACTTTGCAAAAAAAAAAAAGGATTTGCCTTGTTGATTTGTCTGAAATGACGAAAAATCTCTTGACCCTTGGTTAAAAAAGTAATATAATTGATATGAAAAATTATTTAAGGAGGTTAAACCTTTATGAAATTGAAAAAGTTATTTGCAGGCCTTGTTGCTTCGGCTATGGCGGTTTCAACTATGGCTAGTATGAGCATTGCGGAGGTTAGCGCGACTACTTTGAATTGGACACCGTCTAAGACCTCAGATACTCAGACCATTATACAGACTTCAACTGATGAGATGACCACTATCTTGACAGATTCTACAGGTGAGCTTACGATTGTTGTTGATAATGAAAAAGGTGAAGGTCAGTATGATATGCAGGTAGTGCTCGTTCGCGGAGATAATTGGTCGGATTGGTCTACTGCGTTTTATCCTGGCACAACTGGCGAAAGAACAACCCTAAAGTATAAAGCATCTGATTTGTTGGAAAATTGGAAGTTAAAAGAAATACCTGATGATGCAAAATGTATTGCTGTTCAAACATACGCAGCAAATGCATCTTTAGTTGAAATGAGCTATACAACCAATAAAACAACAGATATTTGGATTGAAAATAGTGACGGAAGTTTTTCATATGATTCTGTAGATTCTGCAATGTCAGAATGTCAGCTTGGTAAGAGCGTTAAAGCAAATCAGCTTGTAAAAGCTACAGTAACTGCAACTCAGACTGCTCATTTTACACTTTGCGGCTCAAGCTCTAACGGTTGGCAGCAGAAGTATTTCGAGGTAAAGGCTAATACACCTACTGTTATTGAGTTTAACCCCGATGCTGATGTTGAAAATCTTCAGTTCCAGTCTTATGATGTTGCTGTTGGTAATGATGTAACAGTTTCAAATCTTACAATTGGTGAGAATACATACAAGCTTTCCGCTGGTCTTAATGCTCAGGAAGCTTGGATTTGGGTTGGCTCAGCTAATAAGAATTATCATATCGGAAGATTTGTATTTGTTGTTAAGGCTGAGGACGTTGGCGGAGCAAGCAAGGCTGTATTTAAGATAGGCGATAGGACTGTTGGTTCAACAGATACTTATTACACAGCAATTAGAACCGATGCTATCACTTATTCAGTTCCTAGTGATGATTATGTAATGTTTGTTCTTACTGCAAATATTGGTGACCATTCATTATCTGAATATAATCTGTCTATAGCTTACGAATAATTGGAGGAAATGAAAATGAAAGAGAAGTACATTACACTTGATTTAGAAGTAATCAAGTTTACAACCGAAGATGTAATAACTGCGTCTGGCGGAGTTAACAATATGAATAACGGCGGAACGGGCAGCGACATTCCTGCTGATCCTTCTGCAATCCCCGGATTAGAACCATAATAAATCAGCGGTAGGGAAACCTACCGCTTTTTTGTGAGGAGATTATATGAATAAAATTATTCTTTTTATGGTAGTAATAAGTTCTTTACTGTTGTTAGGTTGTGGAGGAAAAAAGAACGAATCAAAAGAATCAAAAGATGTTACAACCTCTGAAACTCAGTCAAAAACAAGTATTGAAACTATTGAAGTGACAGATGAAATCACTGTAGTTGATTTAGAGAGCATGGCTGAGAGTGAAACTTCTCAGACCACTAAAAAAACAACCGAAGCAACAACTACCAAGAAAACCGAGAAGAAAGCGACAACCAAAAAACAGTCAGTTACCGATTCAAAATCAACTACAACGACATCAAACAACAGGGAAGTTTCAACTGCGGTTGAAACTCAAAAAGTACCTGATGTAGTTACAACAAAAGCAGACAGCGGAAAAAGTTTAAACGAGCTGACCACAACTACACAGAGAATAACAATCCCTGATGAAACAACCACGACTACTCAGATAGTTTATCCTGATGACGGTTTGAATTGGTCTACTTTCACAGTTCTAAACTAACAAAAAACCTCACCGCAGTGGTGAGGTTTTTTTCTTTCCTGCCTACTTAATTTTTGTCTCATATCCGTTGACCTCGACCTCGGGGTCATCAAGCGCGATAACAAGGCAGCGCCTGCCGTCTATCATCTGAGTTTTGACCTTGTCAACAGCGTCTTTCTTAATGCTTACGGTTATGCTCGGCACATTGAGAACGGTTTTCTGATCTACCAGATTGACCGCAGTAAGTGGCTTTCCGCCCGATGACTTCTCAAACACCTTAGGCAAAGCTTCAAGCTTATCCGCCCCGACGCCTGACTCCCAGAGTATCTGCGAGAGCTTTCCGGTATCGACCGTAGGTATCTCAGTTTCGTGAGCGTTCTGGTCAACGAACTCTTTTATCTTTGAATTGACAGACGTAATGATATCGTAGTCGAGCTCCTCACCAACAACGCCCGTAAGTATCTTCCTGAAAGTTGAGCGCTCGTTCTCATAGCTCATAGAAAACTCGCACCCAAGCACCTCCTCCACCATAGAAACATTCGGCTTCTTAGCGTTTTTCGTATAGTAGAGTATGCCGTTAGCGTCCTGCTGCCTGTCACTGAATATCGGGAAGAGGAAGCCGTCGGTAGGCAGTTCAACTATCCTGTCGGCGCGCTCGTTCTTCGCGATAGTGTTTTTCTCATCGTCATATACAAGCCCGTCTATCCTCAGCGTAACAGGGCACACCGCCGTTATGATGAAGTTGTAGTTGGTGTCAGCGTCATCGGTCAGCTCGTCCATTTTGTTTTTCTTCATCACCGAGTACGTACACTTTGCCGCAAACACAGCATAGGTCGAGACATACTCCATTCTTTCAGCGATAGTGCCAATGAATTTCTTATTGAGATCATCGTCCTCAAATCCGCTTTTCATCACCTCATACAGAAACCCCTGAGAGCCGCCTTCAAGTGCCGACGCCTTCGGAAAAGAGTATTCAAGCAGGTTTTTGCCTATAGTGCCGCTGAGAACTTTTTTCAGGTTCTGAATAATAAGCTCGCACTCGTCAGGCTCGATAGTGTTGAAGCTCTGCGCCCCTGTCAGCTTAACGTTTTTCTCGGCATCAACAAACGCAGTGAGCACTCTGTCGATCGTGAACAGACCGCTGTCTGCGCCGAAAAGCTTTTTTATTTCATTTATCTCTTTCTTGTTCATAGTAACTCTCCTTCAATTTAGTGCAGAATGTATTATAACACATATTTTGAATAATGTAAAGTGGCACCTGACACGAGGTGCTTTACTTTTTTTATCTTATGTGTTATAATGTAATCGGTTTGTTAAAAATGTGAGCAAAACAGGAGGCGAACACTATGGCAAGTACCAATGAATATACCTGCCCGTGCTGCGGAGGCGCTATCCAGTTCAGTGCGCAGGCGCAGAAAATGGTTTGTCCGTTCTGTGACAGTGAGTTCTCTATAGAGACCGTGCAGGACTATGCAAAGCATCTTCAGGGCGACGGTCAGGACAATATGTCTTGGGAGGAAAGAAACAGAGAGTGGTCTCAGGAAGAGGCAGAGGGTATGCGTATCTACCACTGCTCTTATTGCGGCGGTGAGGTCATAGGCGATGATAATACCGCAGCTTCTACCTGTCCTTACTGCGATAACCCGATAGTTATGCAGGGTCAGCTCTCGAACGCTTTAAGACCTGACTATATCATTCCCTTTAAGCTTGAAAAGCAGGCAGCGATAAATGCCTTTAAGCAGCACCTCGTAGGCAAGAAGTTTCTTCCGAAGGTTTTCAAGGACGAGAACCATATCGAGGAGATAAAGGGCGTGTATGTACCCTTCTGGCTGTTTGATACAGGCGTCAACGGCACTATAAGATACAAGGGCACCAGGGTCCGCCACTGGAGCTCAGGCAACTATGATTATACCGAGACTAGCCATTACTCTATCGTCAGGGGCGGAGCTATGCAGTTCGACAAGATAGCTATTGACGGCTCCTCAAAAATGGCTGATGACCTTATGGAATCGGTCTCTCCGTTTGATTTCAGGCAGGCTGTTGAGTTCAACACTGCCTACCTTGCAGGCTTCATGGCAGATAAGTATGACGTTACCGCAGACCAGACTATCGACCGTGCCAATTACCGTGTGCGTGAAAGCGTTGATATGATACTCAGGCAGACTATAGTCGGATATCAGTCTGTGAACATAGAGAATACGAACCTTAATCTCAATAACGCTGAGGCAAAATACGCTCTCTATCCCGTGTGGATACTTAACACCAAATGGAACGGACAAATGTATATGTTCGCGATGAACGGTCAGACGGGCAACTTCGTGGGCAATCTTCCGCTTGACAAGAAAAAGTACTGGCGCACCTTCTGGCTGCTGATGATCCCGTGCACAGCTGCACTCTACTTTATCCTGTGGTTCTTCTTGGGAGGGTTCGGCTTATGAGAAAGATACTTTCACTCTTTACGGCTCTTCTGACGGTGTTCACTTTTGCCCTTCC
>JAFUTU010000010.1 GCA_017484095.1 Ruminococcus sp.
TAATGCCAACGGTAACAAGAACCAGGGTACAGACAATACCGCAGGTTCTAAGAACCCCGGCACAGGTGCAGCAGCATCGACAGGTATTGCAGCTATCGCAGCAGCAGTTGCTGTGATAATGAAAAAGAGAAGGGACGATGAATGATCGCCCTGACGCTTAAATAATTCAAGCCGCTCACCATTATGGTGGGCGGCTTTTTTGTGTGTAACAAACGGCTTTGCCGAAGAAAAATATTAGTCTTTTGTATATTCAAACAAGTCTCCCGGCTGACATTCAAGCACTTTGCATATTGCATTCATGGTCTCAAATCGTATGCCTTTCATTTTGCCTGTTTTAAGGTTAGACAGGTTAACGTTAGACATACCTACCCTCTCTGCTAGCTCATTAAGAGACATTTTTCGGTCAGCCATCATTTTATCAAGTCTTACTATTATAGCCATACCGCACCGCCTTACGCAATGAGGTCATTATCTTCCTGAAGGCTAAGTCCGTAAACGAACACCTCAGAGATTATTCCTATTATAATACCTATGAAAATAATAATTATGTTTTGTGCATCAAATGCAAAAGAAACCATTTCTGTCTTATCATCGATCCTTATATCAGTATAGCTCGGCATAATACCGCCGATGAAGAGTATCACAGCCATTATACGCAGCTTTGTGATGATCTGTTTTGAAAACGGCTTTCCTGTCTTTCTTATCTCCAGCAATATAAGGCTTAGAAGCCCCATTTCGGCAAATATCAGCAGATTATATACCGCATTTGTGATATATGCCTTGCCCTCCCCGTTCAGGAAACACACAAGCTGCCATACTGAAGCTGCCAGTGCAGCAGCACATATCAGGCAGGTGATAACAGTATCTGCAAAGGTCCTTTTTTTCAGTTTGTTGGATATAGTATCGGTCATAACAACATCTCCTTTTAAAGTTCAGCTTTAAATTTTTTAAGTTTTCTACCAGCTGATGCTTGTATTATATCACCACTTTTAAAGTATGTCAATAGATATTTAAAGTTTTACTTTAAATATTGTCGTATTTTATAAACGCTGCGCGTATTTTCATGCCAAAACACAGCGTATTTAACAAAGCAGCGAATCAACTCCGCCTGAATGCAAAGCTGATTCGCTGCTTGATATTATATAATATTTTGACTTGACTGTATTCAGTATCCTTTCTTCGCAAGCTGGCTCACAAGCTCAACATACGCTTCACGCACATCGAAGCCGTCGATATTCTCACGGTTCAGGTCTATCATATCCCCGTGAGATATCCCCCTGCTGCCCTCAGGCTTGTATTCGCGGAAGCTCTCTCCCCAGACCATTGAATCAACTGACACAAGACCGTCATTAGGTCCGTCAAAATGATCTACCAGCAGATAAGAAAGGTTCAGAGGGAACCTCCCTGCCGATGCCTTTACCGAACGTGAACCTATACTCTGATAGAATACACCTGCCTTGTCAGGACACTGCTCGTTGATCTTTTCGCAGGCAGAAGCTGTAAGGTCAGTAACTGCTGCTATAAAATCGGGTTCTGTATCGCCAAGCTTTTTAGCTGAGGCGTTGTAGGCACCTGAGACCTTTGCTCTGAGGCCTTCACCTGCCTTTGAAAGAAGATAGTCGGCAAATTTACAGCCGCGGTGAGGCGTATTTACGGTCGTGAGAGATGCAACATACCTATCACAGCCCAGGTTTGATATCGCCCAGCGCGAATCAAGGCCACCCTTAGAATGAGCGATAATGTTCACCTTTTCACAGCCGCTTTCCTCCACCGTTTTTCTTATCTTATCGGCCAGCTCAGCGGCACTGTCTGCTACACTGAGAGCTGATTGCTGACCGCCGTAATATATGACGGCACCGTTTCGTTCAAGCTCCTTAGGTATTCGTCCCCAATAGTTGAAATGCTCAAAATCCCTGAAGAAAACACCGTGAACAAGCAGTATTGGATATTTCGTTTTGCATATCATATCCCCCTGCCTTGCTAAGTTCACAAGTTCTTTTTCGTTCTCTGTTTTGTATTCTCTTTTCGCAAGCGCTATTAGCTTCATCAGAACTATGATGTTCACAACAGGTATCATCCCGCAGGCAGCGCCTATAACACGCCATTTGATACCAAGCTGTCTCGCTGATATGTAGATGCGTATTATCCCGTTCCAGAAAGCCAGCGCTAGAACCAAAAAAGCAATAACAGAGTTTATTATCAGCCCTTTTGTACCAAAGTCTATCACAAATATGCCCACAAACAGCAGCGCTACAGACCCTGTTGCTGCTATCAGAAAAGCTTCTAGCACCGCAACACCGCTGCGTATCGCCTGTGATTTTTTGTCCTCAAGCCTTCCGAAACAGGGCTTGAAATTGACCCCGATAAACAACACTGTGAATATTATCGCAGAACCGATAATGCCGATGTTCAGGATATCGCACAGCATAAAAATATTAGCAGTTATAAAAAACACTATTGCAGTAAAAAGCATAATGCACCTCCCGTTTTAGTATAGCACATAGACTGAAAAAAGAAAAGACGTTCATGAAATGTTTACAAAATATATGCTATAATTTACTCACTCAGTGCAATATTTTACGATTTATAACTGACTTATATAAGTGAAACGTTTCAACAAAGCGAGGTTTGCTTATGAATGACAACGAACTTCTCGATATGCTTCACAAAGACCCGCAAAAGGGGTTAGAGGCTGTTGTGCGGCAATACAGTGCATATGTGATGAAGATAGCATATGTCAGACTGGGTGAGGTCTGCACCAGAGAGGACATCGAGGAAACTGTAAGCGATATATTTCTGATGTTTTACAACGCAGGTGTGAAAAGCGGCTTTGATATGCGCTCTGTGAGAGCTTATCTCTCAGTAATTGCGCAGCGTCATTGTATAAATGCTTTTCACAAATACTGCAAAGCTGATAAAATGCTTGATTATAATGAGCTTGAAAACATTATCCACGATAACGGCACCAATGAGGACTGCCTTATAGACGCTGTAAAGCAGCTTGGTGAGCCTGACAGCTTCATTTTCATTCGCAAGTATTACTTCGGACAAAAGAACAAGGATATAGCAAAAGAGCTTGGAATGAGCGAAAGCACACTTAACTCAAGAGTCTCCCGGGGGCTTGACAAGCTCAGAAAGATATTGAAGGAGGAAAAGATATGAATAACGACCCTGTAAGATTATCAGAGCTGATAACTGCATCGGGCGCGCAGAAACTAAACGATGAGTTTGAAGAGTTCGGCGCAAACGCTCAGATAACAGACGATGCAAGACAGCGCATACTTTCCTCCGTAATGAGAAAGGCGGGAGCTGAAATGAAAGAAACTATGATAACTAAAAAAACAAGAAGACACAGTAAACGTTTCGTCGGATTTATGATAGCTGCAGCGATCGCAGTGACAGGAGCTGCAGGCGTATATGCGTACAATCAGTTTTTCCACAAAGAGAATGTTGAGCATTACATCAAAAACGGAGCGCAGCTGGAAGAAAGAGGACTGGCAGCTAACATTCAGGCGCAGACCGATGAACTGAGATTTACGATAGACACGCTGCTCTCAGACGGTCACCAGGCTTACGGTGTGCTCACAGTTGAACACATTGGCGATAAAACAGGACAGGCACTGAGCGTTCATGATTACGCTGTAACGATAGTTTACGCTGATACGGGTGAGTTCATAACAAACAACTGGGGTGGAGACGCATATATAGACGGCACGGAAAAGGCAGGTCAGAACAGACGGATCATCTGCATAGACCTTTCAGATGTAGATACACAGAGAGATGTGAAGTTCCTCTTCCGCAGAGACGAGCCCACCGGCAGCTTTTACGGCAGCGGCAAGCTGACAGGACAGAAAGATAATAACGATATTCCCATAAGATATGAATGTGAGGCTGCTGCTTCTTTCAGGAAAAATGTAGAGAGCATCGATCTGTATGACAGCGAGGGCAGAAAGGTAACTCTTTCCGAATTTGAGATATATTCAAGCGAAGTTATGTGGGAAGATACCTTAAGTGCCAAAAACAACCTGAAGCTGATTGATAAAGACAGCAAAAAAACAGACTGCACCTTTACTGACATAACAGGTTATATGGAGACCTACTCATACATCACCTTCAACAAGCTGGTGGATACTGATGATATCAGCGGCGTTGAGATAAACGGCATTGAATATCTTAAATAAATGATCTCGGCGTGCCTTAGGGTGCGCCGATTTTTTTCACACTCTGATTTACTTTTGCAGAATAATATGTTATACTATTATCATCGGAGGTGAGGGAATGGATAATAAAAAGCAAAAGCTTGCAATAATTATTATTGCGGCTGTGTTTGTCATAAGCGCTGCCGTAAGTGCCTACATGCTCCTCTCCGATAAAGGCGAAACAGTTGAGATAATAAGCGGAGGCAAGGTGCTTTACACCATTGATATCTCCCGAGAGCCTGACAGAGAAATAGTTGTAGAATACAAGGGCAAAAAAAACGTGATAGCTATAAAGGATCACGAAATATATATGAAAGAGGCAGAATGCCCTGACCACACCTGCATAAAGACAGGCAAGCTCAGCAAAAGCGGTGTGCCTATAGTCTGCCTGCCAAACAAGCTTATAATAAAGTATACAGATAACGGATCGGAGGGCGATATAGATGCCACAGCGTAAAGGTTCTCCGACACAACGGCTGACAAAGCTGGCTCTGCTGACGGCACTGGCGCTCATTATATTTGTCGTTGAGCTGCAGATACCTGATATAGTGCCTATCCCAGGGGTAAAGCTGGGGCTTGCAAATATCATAACCGTGTACGCTGTCTATCATTACAAAGCAGGAGAAGCGTTTATGATACTGCTTGTGCGTATACTGCTGGCAAGCGTCTACAGCGGAAACATCAGTGCGCTGATATTCAGCCTTTCGGGCGGTATGCTGTGCCTGGCAGGAATGGTATGCATAAAAAGGATAATTGATGAGGATCACATCTGGGTGAGCAGTGTGGCAGGGGCAATGCTGCATAACATCGGGCAGATATTTGCGGCGGTTGCCGTTATGGGAACATGGACGGTGTTTGGTTATCTGCCGTTTCTCCTTGTATCGGGAGGGATCGCAGGCACATTCACAGGGCTGAGTGCTCAGGCAGTGATAAAGAAAATGAAGGGCAAAGAAAAAACCGACAGACAGTAAATAAAAACTGTTCGTCGGTTTTGTTTATTGGTCTTATCATTTTTTGAAAACTGCTTTGAGAGACGTGCTGTTATCTAAAGTGAGCTCGGCTTCGTCACTCTTGCTGTCAGAGCCCTCCCAGTGGTCGAATTTCCAGCCCTTTTGCGGCACAGCCTTGACTGTGAGCTCACAGCCCTGATAATAGGTCTGTTCAAGAGCACCGCCAACGGGAGTAGCATCAATATAAAGCACGCCCTTACCCTCAGCTGCCAGAGAGAGCTTCACCTGCTCGCCCAGAGAAAACTCTTCTTCAAGCGCTCGTGTAATGTTCATCTGACGAAAGCTGAAAAATGTATCCATTCTTGCAAGCATAGGCTCTGTAGCATTAGACACATTCGCCCAGGTAGGAAAACGCTTGAAATAATTATCCAGCTCTTTATAATAAACACTCATATACTGTTCCAGCGTATTCGTGAAATTATCATGGCTGTAATTCATATTTGCAAGCTTCATGATAGATGTAGTTAATTTCATCTGAAAGTCTTTATTTTCGATAAGGCTGCATATAATACCGCCTATGCCCTCGTCATCATGCTCTCGGAGATAGGTGAAGATGCTCTTTTGTTCATGCTTATCCGTATAGTGGCTGCACGATGATTCGGTATCAAACATATAGAAACGCCATCTGCCGTCAGCCGCAGGGTTTGAGTCATCGACCTCTCTTGTACGCCAGCAGCCGAAATTGTTCTGTGGCCAGTCAGTATTGAAAAAGTACATCTCTGCAGCACAGTATTCGATAAAGTTATCCATATCGATCAGCTCACAGGCTTTTTTATAGTTTTCCTCATCGCTCATAGAGTTATTAGTAACAAAAGCGAGCATATCCTCATAAAGAAGCATATCCTCTTCCCTTCCCTCATCAAGAGAGGAACTTCTTACGCATATTACCTCGTCTTTCGGGACATCATACTTTTCAGAGAAGTATTCTGCGCTCATATCCTGAGTCAGAGTATAAAGCCCCCAGTATTCACCGTCTATAAACAACACGCAGGCACTTGTCGCCTGTGTATCGGGCAGTCGTTCACTGACCATTGACTGCAGCATCGGGTCCTTGAATTTGGAATAGTTACAATCATTGCCGCCGTTTCTTAAAACAAAGGTGGAATATTTATCTACAGTTTTTCCCTCATAGTCTTTCGAGTCCTCCCAAAGCTCAGCGTCAAATGAATCGCTGCCGTAGGAGCTTCTTGCAAAAAACCTGAATGATTTCTGATAATCCGATCTTGACCACCCACCCTGTGTGCGTATACCACAGTCCTGTGAGAGAATGGTGTCACCGTCAGCACTGTAGAATTCGATATGGCAGGGGCGCTCCCACTCTCTGCCGCGCTGATTGTAATTCGCAGGCACCGAGCCGTTTCTCGGAGCATTCGGGTGCTCTGCCACATAATCATCATACACCTTTCCAAGCATATATATGCCTGTATCGTAATTATAAAGAGATTCAGGGTCTGTAACGACAGAGACTATCGGCAGATCATGATGCTTTTTTGAAGATGTGCCGACAAAATAAGTCGCAGTTACAGTTCTGCCAGCCTTGCCCGATGAGCCTACCGCGCAGGCTCTTATAACTGTAGCCTTGTCAACGTCCATGCTCTTTGGCACTGAAACATTCTCAGGGTCATAGTTCAGAGTGACCTGCATAGGGTCAAAGGCGCTGAGTACATTCTTTTCGCCGTTCCTGTCTTTTATGCTGAGAGGAGAGGTGTACTTCTGCCGTGTCGATGAAGTTTTGGGGTCGGTGCCGTCAAGAGTGTAGTAAATGGTCTGTCCCTTTGATGCTGTGAGCTTTAATTCAAATTCTTTTTCATAATAGCCGCCCTGCTTTGAGAGCTTAACAGTATCTCCAACTGTTATCTCCGAATTTTTCTCCGCAGGGGTAGGCTCACTTACGTAATACGTGCCGTCCTCAGCCCGCGAATAAGTCATATATCTGTCAAGCTGCGGAAGCTTCACATCGCAGATGCTCTCATTTCTATAGTAAAGGCTAATAGTATCCTCGCCTGTTTTTGAAATATTGAAATCAGCGTGAACACCCTCAAAATCGTCTTTGAAGCCTGACTTTGAGCAGTATATTACAATGTAACCCTCGGCAGGTATCTTTACACCGTCAAGACTGTATTTGTCGCTGCCGTTTTTGACCAGATAAAACCCGTCTAGTGTCTGCTCCTTATCCGAGGGGTTATAAAGCTCGACCCAGTCGCAGGTATCACCGTTAATATCGGTAAGAGAAGCATTTTTGTTCTTGCCCTCATTGCTTGGGGCTATCTCATTAATATAAATATCAGGGTGCGCGAGCCACAGCCACAGCACAAGTGCAGCAAGCCCTGCCAGTGCTGCTGAAAGCACAGCAATGACAACGACCTTCTTTTTTCTGCTTTTTATACCTCTCACCCCCCGAAAAGCATTATCAGCCCTTTAATTATAACAATATTTACGGGTCATGTCAACTTAAACGCGCGTTATTATAGATAATATACCATAATTTCATAGTGTTTCGGTCTAAAATTTACATTTCTTCCACTTGACGAAACGTGTCAAAAATGTTATGATATTAGTGTATTTTCTGTGGGCAGAGGCTTGCATATAAAAATGAAAGAAGGACTTGATAAAGATGAAAACACCTTTTATCGATAAGGCTAAGGCTGAGCAGATAGCGGCTCAGTTCCCGACACCGTTTCACGTTTATGATGAGAAGGGCATAAGACAGAGAGCGAGAGATCTCAACAAGGCATTCTCATGGAATAAAGGCTACCGTGAGTACTTTGCGGTAAAGGCTACTCCAAATCCGTTCATACTTAAAATACTTAAAGAGGAAGGCTGCGGTGTTGACTGCTCTTCTCTTACCGAGCTTATGCTGAGCGATTGCTGCGGCTTCAAGGGCGAGGATATAATGTTCTCCTCAAATGTTACACCTGAGGAGGATTATCTGAAGGCAAGAGAGCTCGGAGCATTTATAAATCTCGATGATTTTACTCACATCGAGTTCCTGGACAAGCTCTGCGGTATCCCTGAGAACATCTGCTGCCGTTTTAATCCGGGCGGAAGCTTTGCGATAGAATCTCAGATAATGGATACTCCGGGTGAGGCTAAGTACGGCTTTACTGAGGAGCAGCTGTTTGAAGGCTTCAGAATACTTAAAGAGAAGGGTGCAAAGCACTTTGGCATCCATGCGTTCTTAGCTTCAAACACAGTTTCCAACGCTTACTACCCCAAGCTTGCAAGGATCCTTTTCGATCTTGCAGTAAGACTTCATAAGGAGACAGGTGCTGACATCAAATTCGTTAACCTTTCGGGAGGTGTAGGTGTTGGCTACAGACCTGATGATGAGCAGAACGATATCTTTGCAATCGGTGAGGGCGTAAGGCAGGCATTTGAAGAGATAATGGTCCCTGCAGGTCTTGGCGACGCTGCTATTTTCACTGAGCTTGGAAGATATATGCTGGCACCGTTCGGTCATCTTGTAACAAGGTGTATCCACCAAAAGCATATATATAAAGAATACATAGGCGTTGACGCTACTGCCTGCGACCTTATGAGGCCTGCAATGTACGGTGCATATCACCACATAACTGTCCTCGGCAAAGAGAACGAGCCCTGCGATCACAAATACGATGTTACAGGCTCTCTCTGTGAGAACAATGACAAGTTTGCCATTGACAGGATGCTGCCCGAGATAAACATTGGCGATATTTTAGCAATTCATGACAGCGGCGCTCACGGCTATGCTATGGGATATAACTACAACGGAAGGCTGAAGCACGCCGAGATACTTCTTCACGAGGACGGCACCTTTGAAATGATAAGGAGAGCCGAAACTCCCAAGGATTATTTTGCAACATTTGATTTCTGCGACGTACTTGACAAATACACAAAATAACCTTTCCTGTACGGAGGAACACTGATGAACGAAAACGAAGAAAAAAGGACAGAGGGCGTTATCCCTGAAACGACAGCAGAACAGACGCCTGCTCTGAAACCTGTGAGCGGCGGCAAAACTCCTAATGCCAAAAGAAATAAAAAGAAGAAAAAGAAAAAAATGTCCGTAAAGAAAAAGGTACTGATAATCATTCTTATTATTCTTGTGATAGTCGGTATAGGTATAGGTGTGATATTCCTGATAGTTCACCACTATATCAATCTTATGAACATTCAGCCCGTTGAGGAGAGCAGCTATGAAATAGCTGATTCTGTGGTAGATGATGATATCACCGATGAACCTGATTCCCCGCAGGAGGACATTGACGACTTAGAGAACAGGATAAGAGAAAACCTTGAGAAAAAGTCTGACGACATTATGGCAGACAAAGACGTTTTGAACGTTCTTCTCATCGGAACAGATGCAAGAAGCGTCAATGAGAGAGGGCGCTCTGACAGTATGATACTTATGTCTATCAACAAAAAGACAAAGAAGGTCATAATGACATCCTTCCTCAGAGATATCTACCTTGCTATCCCGAATATTGAATCAACAAGGCTGAACCATGCCTATGCTTACGGCAGACCTCATCTGCTGATAGATACTCTTGAAGAAAATTTCAGGATCAAGATCGACAGATACGCACAGGTAAACTTCTTCTCCTTCTGCAAAACGGTCGATGCTGTCGGCGGCGTCGAGATAGACGTAACTCAGGACGAGATCTACTACATCAATAACTATCTAAGAGAAATAAACCGTCTTGAAGGCAGAGCCGAAAACACCTATCAGGTAACAAGTGCAGGCAAGCAGACTCTTAACGGAGCACAGGCACTGGCATATTCAAGGATAAGATATATCGGAACTGACTTCCAGAGGACACAGCGTCAGAGAACAGTATTGGAGCAGATAATCAGCAAAACCAAAGATATGAGCCTTACTGAGCTTGACGACCTGCTTGAAGTAGTTCTTCCCGAAATAACCACCAATATGCAGGAGAGCGAGATAATCTCACTGCTGCTCGACTCTAACGATATCCTCGATTATGAGCGGGTTCAGTGCAGAGTACCTGCTGACGGCACCTGGGAATTCCTCACTATCAGGAGCATGAGCGTGATCGGCATTGACTTCAATGCTAACATTCAGTATCTGAGAGATAATATCTACGAATAAAAAATATCCGCAGAGCTTTAAAAAAGTTCTGCGGACTTTTTTAACTTACTATCCCCGAGGGCTTTATCTCTACGCTCACATCGAAATCGCCGACGTAGCTTGAATTTACATCAACAACATAGTGAAAACTGAGAACACCGCCCGAGCTGCCTATGGTGGAGTCTACCCGTGTTGCATTTATGCCCACCATAAACTCACCGTAAGGAGTACCGTAAGAACAGTGGTGCTTTGTACCCATCTCTATAACAAGGTTTGACACAACACTGCCGCGGCGGTTCATAACTACCTTATTGCTGTTAAAAAACTCCAGCGAGGTGGTACTGCCCTCAAAGCCTGTGGCCTCGGTCTCCTCATAGGATATTATATAGCCCTTGTCAGTCATCTCCAGCGTGCCGAGAGACATAAGCTCTGTCTCTTCACTGGCATTGCCGTCAGACTGCGTGCTCAAAAGCCTTATAGATACGTCCTTTTTCAAGTTAATTCCTCCGTCATTACTTTAAACTGCATTTTGATATCCCTGCATTTATATCACGCCCGAGAAACTTTCTTACATTTTCAGCAAAAAGCTGTGCGCTGTCAGTGCAGAAAAGCTCTATCCTGCCCTGAGAGCTCTTTGACGATCTCTGATCGCAGCGTTCAAGCTCTGCCGCCGCATGAGCTGCAAGCTCTGCACTTGATGATATTAGCTTTACTCCGCCGCCCATATATTCCGAAATCACATCTGAAAAATGCGGAAAATGTGTACACCCAAGTATAAGAGTGTCAACGTTCATCGCCTTTATGTCCTTCAGATATTCCTCAGTAAAGAACCTTGCAGGAGGACAATCCGGTGATGTGTAGCCGTTCTCTGCCAGCGGCACCAGCATAGGGCAAGCCTTGCCGATGATCGCAAGCTTATCATCAAGCTCTCTCAGCTTTCTGTCATAAGAGCCTGTCTTGATAGATGCGCCTGTCGCTATAATTCCTATCCTGCCGTTTTGAGTAGCTTCATATGCTGCTCTTACCGCAGGCATCACAACTCCGCTTACAGGTATATCTCCGCACTCGTCTTTTATGCTCTCCAGCACAGATGAAACCGTACCGCAGGCAACAAGTATCATTTTAACTTTATGCTTTTTAAGAAACGATATGTCCTCTCCGGCATAGCTTATTATGGTGTCACGGCTCCTTGTACCGTAAGGCACTCTCGCCGTATCGCCGAGATAAACTATATCCTCGTTCGGCATGAGCCTTATCAGCTCCTCAACACAGGAGAGCCCTCCCACGCCCGAATCGAACACTCCTATAGGTGCATCATTCATAATCAACACCCGCCCTGTCAAGTGCCAGCTTGATAAGTCTGTCTTCCTGATCCGAAAAGCTTATTCCTTCATGCTCCATAAGCTTAGGATACATACTGATCGGAGTATGCCCGGGCATAGTGTTTACCTCATTGAGAATGACCCCTCCGTCCTCTTCAAGGAAGAAGTCCACTCTTGCCAAACCGCAGCAGCCAAGCACCTTATAGCCTCTTACAGCTTCTCTTCTGATGATCTCTGCCCTGTCCTCAGGTATCCTTGCAGGTATGTAGGTCTTTGACTCTGCATTATTATACTTCGCATCATAATCATAAAATTCATTTGCTGCCGAGATCTCACCGATACAGGAGGCGAAAGGCTCATTATTTCCCATAACTGCACATTCACACTCTATTCCCTTTATCTCTTCTTCGACAACTACCTTTTTATCATGAGTAAACGCAAACTTTATTCCCTTTATCAGCTCTTCCCTGTTCCTTACCTTTGAAATACCCACCGATGAACCGCAATTTGCAGGCTTCACATACATAGGATATCCGAGTCTCTGCTCACATTCAACACACTTGATTTCGATCATAGGGCTGTCTGAGAGCAGCACAGTTACCCACTTTGCTGTTCTGATGCCGTTTTGCTCCAGTATGGTATGAGTAACGCTCTTATCCATACAGCAGGCAGAAGAGATCAGGTCGCAGCCGACATACGGCAGCTCAGCAAGATCAAGCAGACCCTGGATAGTGCCGTCTTCACCGTTTTTGCCGTGAATAACAGGGAACACAACATCTATACGCACCTTGTTGACACCGTCCTCGCCCAGAGTGAGAACGCCCTTATGTATAGGGTCAGGGCTGATAACACACGGAAGATTATCAGGGTGTCCCTCCCAGGAGCCGTTTTTTATCATTTCGGGGTCACCCATGAATCTGAACCAGTGACCCTTCTTTGTTATGCCTATCATCACGATATCGTATTTGTCCTTAGGTATGGAATCTATTATATGTGATGCCGAAACGAGTGACACATCGTGCTCGTTTGATCTGCCGCCGAATATAACGGCAACTCTTAGCTTTTTAGCCAATTACTACACTACCTTTCGCTTTTTGATATGCTCCTCCTCTCGGAGAAACAGCAATACATATATAGTATAGCACATATCTGCAAAAATGTAAAGCTTTTATATGCAAGATACAAACATATCCCGACATCATCTCTCCCCTCCAAGATCAGACAGAGCTTTTCTCTCCTCTGCCATTCGCTCACCGCCGTCAAACAAACTTATATAATTATAAACAGCATACCCCTGACAGCCTCCCTCAACAGCGTCCTGAGCCTGCAATGCAATGATCCCCTCAGTATCCGTGAATTCGTCCTCACTGCCTATCTTATATGCTGCGAGACCCACAACTATAGGTTTGTCCGCATCTAACGAGCGCCACTCTTCAAGCGTTTGTTTATATGGCTTTATCAGATTATCATACCCGTAATATATCTGTGGAACTATGATATCCGCATAACCGTCCTCAGTGAGCCAGCGTTTAACATCAGCGTACAGTGAGTTATAGTTGTTCTCAATATTTCCCTGAGGCGATATACTTACAGTAATACTGTCGCTTTCAGACTTAACAGTGCTGTAAATATCCGCACACATCTGTGATACACAGTCAAGACGGTACTGTGCAAGGTCATCATATTCGTTTTGCACCGTGAAGCATTCAGCGTCAAAAGCAGCATCAGTTGTCGGATAAAAGTAATCATCATAATGTATCCCGTCGACATCGTAATTTCTGCATATCTCTGCCGCACCCTCTGCGATAAGCTCTCTTACCTCCTTATGCGTAGGATCAAGCCACAGGTGCATATCACCGTCTACCTCGTTAACTCTTCCGCTTCCGTCATCTAGCCACTGCCTTGTTCTGAATGTACTGCTGACGCTCTCCATGCTTTCTCTTGACTGCAATCTCATAGGATTTATCCATGCGTGCAAAGCCAGCCCATAGGAATGTGCCGTCTCTGTCATTATCTCTAACGGGTCAAAAAGGATATCACCGTTATCATTTTTCGGTATTAGATCGGAGGGCGGAAAAAGCTCAGAACGGTAATAGGCATCACCAAACGCTCTCACATGAACAAAAAGAGTATTAAGCCCCTGATCACGGCAGTTTTTGCACATTCTTTCAAACCCTGTACGAAAACTATTCTCGCTGCCTGTTATTATATCAGCAAGGTCGATATAGGATATCCAGACCGCCTTTATCGTGTCCTCCCCCTTTTTTGTATCAGTATCCATATCTGCTTCGGGCAGCGGTGAAGCATTTGCCAACGGTATCTCTCTTTGCTGCGTACCCGCAGTACCCTTCACTTCTGCACAGGCTGAAAGCAGCATCACCGTCATCACTGCCGAAAAAATCCTTCTTTTCATATTGACCTCCGTTTTATGAAATAGTCTGTACTATTATTCTACTGTAATTTTTTCCAAAATATTCACATAGAATCTATAGTGAACGTCAAAATCATTTGCCGTTACTTATAACAGACCTTTTCGGGAGTGATATTATGAGAAGCAAACGAACTCATTCATCTCTGCATTACCGACAAACGGCAGGCGCAGCGATAGCCGTTATATCGGGTCTGGCAGTGCTGGCAGCCTCTGTTTTTGTTTTTGGGTGGCTGCTTACAAAATTCGATGCCGGCGGACTTATCCTGTCCCTGCTTTCGGCAGGGTTTATCTGCTTTTGCGCTTATACGGCAGGCCTTGCAGGAGCAGCCTATGAAAGAAAAAGCAGTGCATTGATAGGGCTGGTCTCGGGACTTCTGATGTTTGTGGTGCTAACAGTATCGGGAACACTGCTAAGCCGCGCAATGATCTCGTTTTCTGTAACAACAAGGCTTATACTGTCGCTGATCGCAGGCGTGATAGGAGGTCTTTCAGGGGCTGCTGACAAAAAATAAGACACAGAGCAAAACTCTGTGTCTTAAATTTAAGCTTTGGCAATGGTATACTTTTGGGCATATGCCTCGATCTTTTCCTCATAGGTCTTGGGGCCGTTTTTGTGGAGCGTCTCAAGATACTCATGCTTTTTAAGAGTAGAATACTGCTGTTTGCTTGCAAGCAGATATACCGCAATATTTGAGCAGTGATCCGATATCCTCTCAACATTTGTAAGAATATCGAGGAAATAAACTCCCATATCTACCTTGCAGATACCTCTCTTGGCCCTGTCGATATGAATTGATTTAAGCTCCTCGACTACCCTGTCAACTACCTCTTCAAGAGGCTCCACCTCTATCATATCGTTTATATCAAGGGTCTTGGTAGCAGTTATCGCAAGCTCGATTATCTCACTGATAGCATCGAATGTGATATAAAGCTCTCTTACCGCATCTTCTGAGAACTGCATCTCCTCGTCATATAGTGTCTCAGCAGTTTCAAGTATATTTATCGAATAATCGCCTATTCTTTCAAACTCGGATATCAGGTGGAAGTACGCTGTTACTTCTCTTGACTCCTCCTCATTCAGACCACAGTCATTAAGCTTTATCAGATACTGACCGACTCTGTCCTCCAGCCTGTCGATAGTGTCTTCACGCTCACGTATTTTTTCCACTGTCTTCGGGTCAAACTTATCATACAGCGTCCTTACCGCCTTGAAGTTCTTCTGAGCCTTTATACCCATCTGAACAACAGCCTCTCTGGTCTGAGCGATAGCAACGTTCGGCGTTACAAGGAATCTCTCATCGAGCGGATCCTCTGCAAGCTCCTCCTCGTCCTCGCCGGGCTTGTCCCTTACGGTCAGGCAGGCAAGCTTTTCGAGAGCACCTGCGAACGGAATAAATATTGCAGTAACAACAAGGTTGAATATCGTATGGAAGTTTGCGATATCACCTGTCGTGAACTCTTTGCTCCAGAATGACCAGCCGATCGTATACTGTATCGTATAAATAGCTGTCAGGAACAGGATCGTGCCTATAAGGTTGAAGTAAAAATGCAGAAGACCAGCACGCTTCGCGTTCTTAGACGAGTTAAGGCTTGAAAGCAGCGGCGTTACACAGGTTCCTATATTGGTACCCATTATTATCGGAAAGGCAGATGCAAACAGCAGCGCACCCGAACCCGATATCGCCTGAAGTATACCGACAGCCGCAGCCGAGCTCTGTGTGCATACAGTAACTACAGCACCTGTAAGAATACCGAGCAGCGGATTTTCGAGCACTTCAAATATCTTCTTGAAAATATCAAGCTGAGCCATAGGTTCGACCGCAGTCCTCATGGTCGTCATACCTGTGAACAGTATGGATACTCCCATCAGTATCTCGCCTATATTTTTCTTTCTGCTGCGCTTAGCGAACATTATCAGCAGTATACCCACGATAGCAAGCATAGCCGAAAGATTTGTCGGCTTTATAAAATTTATGAAAAATCCTCCGTCACCGGAGCCCTCGAGCTTAGTCAGCCTCAGTATCTGAGCCGTCATCGTTGTGCCTATATTTGCACCCATGATTATGCCGACAGCTCCCCTGAGCTTAAGTATCCCCGCATTAACAAGACCGATAACGATAACGGTCGTAGCAGTGGAGGACTGCACGGCAGCAGTTACGACTGCACCGAAGAATATACTTGTAAAGATGTTTCCAGACATCTTTGCAAGCACCTTTTCCATAAGTCCGCCCGAGGCCTTTTCCAGTCCCGAACTCAGAGTATTCATTCCGAACATGAAAAACGCTAAACCGCCTACAGCGGCTATAACATTAAATACGCTCAATGATTTCAACCCTTTCGATCATTTCTATACTTCACTTACCATACAAAACAAGCCAAAGCCGATGCGCTAATTTTCGCTCAGCTTTGACTTTTTTCTTTATTTTCTTCCTGCAACGACCAGTCTGTTCATCGCGCGCCTGAGCTTTTGCTCTGCCCTCTCGAACTCCTTCTCGCTCTCATGCTGCTTGATCTTTCTCTCAGCAAGCTCCTTAGCCTTCTGAGCCCTCACAACGTCGATATCCTCAGCCCACTCGACCGCAGGCGTAACGATAACTACCTCATTTGAAGCGACCCTCATAAGTCCGCCCGAAATGGCAGCCTCTTTAAAAGCCTCGCCTTCCCTTATCCTGAGAGGCGATGAAACTAAATTTGCAACATAAGGCACATGGTCTGCCAGTATACCTATATCGCCGGCAGCAGTTTTCACTATCAGCTGCTCGGTCTCGCCCTCGAAAAACAGCTTTTCGGGGGTTATTATCTTTAAGCTAAAAGGCTTCATTGTGACCTCTCCAATGTTTTGTCATTTGCTGTGATTCAGGCGTTCTGCTTAGCCTTCTCAACAGCCTCGTCAATAGTTCCCACAAACAGGAATGCAGATTCGGGAAGATCGTCATGCTTGCCCTCGATGATCTCCTTAAAGCCTCTGATGGTCTCCTTAACGGGGACATACTTACCCTTCATTCCCGTAAACTGCTCTGCAACAGAGAACGGCTGAGAAAGGAAACGCTGTATCTTTCTTGCACGGGAAACCGTAAGCTTATCCTCATCTGAAAGCTCATCCATACCCATGATAGCGATGATATCCTGAAGCTCAACATACCTTTGCAGGATAGACTGCACCTGTCTTGCGACCTGATAATGCTCATTGCCAACGATCTCGGGAGTAAGAATCCTTGAAGATGACTCCAGGGGGTCTACCGCAGGATAGATACCGAGAGACGAAATGCTTCTCGAAAGAACCGTTGTCGCGTCAAGGTGAGCAAATGTAGTAGCAGGAGCAGGGTCTGTAAGGTCGTCAGCAGGAACATATACTGCCTGCACCGATGTGATAGAGCCCTTTGTGGTAGAGGTTATCCTCTCCTGAAGCTGACCCATTTCAGTCGCAAGTGTAGGCTGATAACCAACCGCTGAAGGCATACGTCCCAGCAAAGCCGAAACCTCAGAGCCCGCCTGTGTGAACCTGAATATATTATCTATGAACAGCAGCACGTCCTGATGCTCAACATCACGGAAATATTCTGCCATTGTAAGACCCGAAAGTCCTACTCTCATTCTTGCCCCGGGAGGCTCATTCATCTGTCCGTATACCAGAACGGTCTTATCAATAACTCCCGATTCCTTCATCTCGTTGTAGAGGTCATTACCCTCACGGGTACGCTCTCCGACTCCCGTAAATACAGAGATACCGCCGTGCTGGTTCGCAACGTTATTTATAAGCTCCTGTATAAGTACTGTCTTGCCGACGCCTGCACCGCCGAACAGACCTATCTTACCGCCCTTAAGATAAGGCGCTATCAGGTCAATTACCTTGATGCCCGTCTCCAGTATCTCATTAGATGCCGACTGTTCCTCATAAGAAGGAGGATCTCTGTGGATCTCCCAGCGCTCCTCAGTCTCGGGAGCAGGCAGATTGTCAACAGGCTCTCCGAGAAGATTGAACATTCTCGAAAGAGTCTCCTTTCCTACAGGTACAGAGATAGCCTTGCCTGTATCTACCGCATCTGTGCCGCGCACAAGTCCGTCTGTAGAGCTCATAGCGATACATCTTACAACGTCATCGCCTATATGCTGTGCGACCTCGGCAACTATTTTTGTGCCGTTATTGTCGATCTCTATGGCGTTGAGAAGATCGGGCAGTCTTTCCTTGTCAAATCTGATATCGACGACCGCTCCGACGATCTGAACTACCTTTCCAACATTCATTTCACTCATTGGTAAAAACCCTTTCTTAGAAGTCTGATCCGACAGCGCCGAGCTGTCAGTCTCTTCCGATTGATGCCGAGCTTATCTCGGTTATTTCCTGTGTTATCTGCGCCTGTCTTGCACGGTTATAGAGCAGCGACAGCTTATCTATCATCTCACCTGCATTATCGGTCGCAGACTCCATCGCTGTTCTTCTTGATGCCTGCTCTGATGCAAACGAATCAAGTATAGCACTGTAAAGCATTCCGCCGATATAATCAGGTATCATACCGTCGAATACCTCCTCGGGAGAGGGATCGTATATCGTAGCGGCATTAGTCTTTTTAGCCTTGTCGAGATTTTCCACAGGCAGTATCTGCAGCTTCATAGGTTCCTGAGTCATTGCCGATACAAAGGTGGTGTATATAAGCTCTACCTTATCAAAATCACGGCTCCTGAACCTTTCAACTATGATCTCAGCAATGTCCATCATATCGTCGGTAGTGATAGTCTCCGCGATCCCGGGATATTTGTCTGTGAGATCATAATTTCTTTTTTCAAAAAACTCAACAGCCTTTTTTCCTATCGCCATTACGCGGAGCTCTCCGCCAGTAGCTAAGATCTTGTCGGCTTCCTCCTGTGCCATTTTGAGCACATTGTGGTTAAACCCTCCCGCAAGACCTCTGTCACCTGCTATAACGACAAGCAGCGTAGAGTTCAAAAATTTCTTTTTAGTAAAAACCGATGTAAAGTTATAGTCGGCAGAAATGTCGCACATCGTATCATAAAGCGTCTGGAAGAACGGCTGAGCAGCAACTGCCCTGTCCTTTGCTCTTCGCAGTTTTGACGATGCCACCAGCTGCATAGCCTTAGTTATCTGCATTGTGCTCTCAACGCTCTTGATACGCCGCTTTACATCCTTCATATTAGCGGTAGCCATTTCGCACCTCTTTATTTAGTCTGTAAAAACTTCTGAGCGTATTCGGAAAGCACCTCTTTAAGTGCTTCCTCATTCTCATCGGTCAGCGCACCTGTCTCTTTTATAGAAGAAAGTATATCAGGGTGTGTCTCCGAAATATAGGTCAGCAGATCCTTCTCATATTCAGAAACATCCGATACAGCAATATCTTTAAGGTAGTTATTTACAACCGCATAGATGATAACTACCTGCTTTTCAACGTCCATAGGAGAGGTCTTGCCCTGCTTCAGCACTTCAACTATACGCTCGCCCTGTGCAAGTCTTTCCTTCGTATCCTTATCAAGGTCAGAACCGAACTGAGAGAATGACTGCAGCTCTCTGTACTGAGAGTAGAGCAGCTTCAGCGGACCCGACACCTTTTTCATAGCCTTTATCTGAGCAGAACCGCCAACACGCGAAACCGAGATACCGGGGTTAACGGCAGGCCTTACGCCTGAGAAGAACAGTTCAGACTCGAGGAATATCTGTCCGTCTGTGATAGAGATAACGTTCGTAGGTATGTAAGCCGAAACGTCACCCGCCTGAGTTTCAATGATAGGCAGCGCTGTTATAGAGCCGCCGCCGTAATCCTTGTTCAGGCAGCAGGCACGCTCGAGCAGTCTCGAATGAAGATAGAATACATCACCCGGGAATGCTTCTCTTCCCGTAGGTCTCTGCAGCAGCAGCGACATAGTTCTGTATGCTACAGCGTGCTTTGAAAGATCATCATAAACGCAAAGCACATCTTTGCCCTGAAGCATAAAGTACTCAGCGATAGCAACACCTGCATAAGGTGCGATATACTGAAGCGGAGCCATCTCCGAAGCCGTAGCGGATACGACTATAGAATAGCTCATAGCGTCATTCTTTTCCAAGGTATCAACAACATTTGCAACTGTCGATCTCTTCTGACCGATAGCTACATAAACGCAGATAACGTCCTTGCCCTTCTGATTGATTATGGTATCAAGGGCAATAGAGGTCTTACCTGTCTGTCTGTCGCCTATGATAAGCTCACGCTGACCCCTTCCTATCGGGATCATAGAGTCGATAGCCTTTATACCTGTTTGAAGCGGTCTGTTTACCGACTGTCTTGTGATTATTCCGAAAGCAGGGCTCTCTATGGGCCTTGTCTCCTCTGTGAGAACTGCTCCCTTGCCGTCGATCGGGTGACCCAAAGCATCAACCACTCTTCCGAGCATAGCTTCGCCCACAGGCACGGAAACTATCCTGCCGGTCCTCTTTACTGACGACCCTTCCTTGATGCCGTCCTCCGAACCAAGCAGCACACAGCCTACGAACTCCTGCTCCAGGTTCATAGCCATACCGTATGTACCGTTGCAGAATTCGAGCAGCTCACCTGACATACACTTATCCAGCCCGTGAACTCTTGATATACCGTCTCCGACAGTAACTACGGAGCCTACGTCATCAAGCTCCAGCTTAGAGCTGTAGTCCTTTATCTGCTGTTTTATCAGACCTGTTATTTCATCAGGACGTAATTTCATAAAACATCTGTACCTTTCTATTAGATGTAGAGGTTAGAAGTAAGAGGTAAGAACTCTGCCTTTTCACCACTTTATGCGATAACTCCGTCGATCTGCGCCTTTATGCGATCAAGACCCGAAGCAACGCTTGCGTCGATCTCGGTGTCGCTGTATTTCAGTACGATACCGCCCAATATCGACGGGTCAAGCTTCTCTATGAGAATGACCTTATTTCCCGAGGTCTGCTCCAGCTTGTTGATAAGCTTCTCTCTGAGCTGACCTGACAGCTTCTGAGAGGTCACCGCAGTTACCTCCATTATTTTCTTCTTTTTATAGTAGAGCTTTTTGAACTCCTCGAACACATCGGGCAGATATTCTATCCTGCCGTTTTTTGTCACAACACTGATAAAGTCGAGCGTGAGCTCACTAAGCTTGCCTTTGAACACAGCCTCGATAGATGCTCTCTTGTCATCGTCCTTTATCAGAGGTGAAGCAAGCAGCCTGACAAAATCGCTGTTTTCGTCGGAGAACACTATATCATTTACATCACTGAGCTCTTCAAAAGCTGTATCAAGGCAGTCTGCCTCCTCACACAGCTCGAAGAAAGCCTCGCTGTAAACGCTCTCAACGCATTCAGCCATTATATCTCACCCACATTATCTATGAACTTCTCAATAAGACGCTCATTGTCCTCGCTCGTCATATCCTTCTCAACGACAGCCCTTGCAGCCGAGAAAGCAATATCCGTGATCTCGTCCTTGATCTGGTTCACGGCTATCTTCTTTTCTCTTTCGATCTCCCTCTCAGCATTGTCAACAATGCCTTTGGCCTCTATCTTAGCATCACTGATTATTTCATCGGAGCGCTGCTGAGCCTTCTGAGTTGCGGCCTGGATTATCGCCGCCGACTCCTCCTTGGCCTGACCGAGCTTCTCGTCATACTGACGCTCCAGCTCAAGCGCATTAGCCTTGGCAGCATCGGCCTCCTCATAAGTCTTTGAAACATCGTTCTTTCTTTCTTCGATAACGGCATTCACCTTTTTAAACAGAAGAAACTTCAGTACAAGGAACAGTATAAGGAAGTTCAGAAGCGTCGCTATGATAGTTGTGAGGTTGATGGAGAGGAATTCCGTAACGTCACCCGCAGCAAATACCATTGTTTTTCCTCCTGACCTACTGTTAGATTATTCCGATCAGAGCTTTCCGATAAACGGATTTGCAAACAGAAGGATAAGTGCAACTACGAACGCATAGATACCTGTAGACTCTGCCATTGCAACACCGATGAACATTGTTCTTGTGCAATCGCCCTTAGCCTCAGGCTGTCTTGCGATAGCCTCTATCGTCTTACCTACCGCGTAGCCCTCACCGATTCCGGGTCCGATACCTGCGATCATCGCAAGGCCTGCGCCGACTGCCGAACAACCTAAAACAAATGCCTTTTCCATAATATGACCTCCGTAAAAGTTTACTACGTATTTTATATAATGCGCACGCGCGCACTTTCTACTTATTCATTAGCCGCCCCGACGTTTACCATCGTGAGCATCGAGAATATATAAGCCTGTATACATCCCGAGAACAGATCAAAGTATACTGACAGCACAGCAGGTATACCGACCTGGAACACATTAAAGCCAAAGGATCCGACCTCAAAGCTTAGTCCAAGCGCTGAGGACAGCGAGCCGAGCGCTCCGTAAAGAAGACCCGTTATTACCATACCGCCTGCAACATTTCCGAAAAGACGGAATGCCATAGACGCAGGTGTAGCTATCTCGCTTATGATATTCAGCGGCAGTATAAATGCCACAGGCTGCGCAAAGCTCTTCAGATAACCTATAGGACCGTTATTTTTAAACTTATAATATGTTATCAGAGCAAAAGTCATCAAAGCCCATGTCGCCGTAACATTAATATCAGCCGTCATCGAACGCAGACCTATCATGCTTATCAGAGCGCCCAGAACTGCATAAACAAGAAGCGTGCCTATGTACGGCGCAAACTTCATCATCGAGGGGCCCATGTTTTCCCTCACCATACCGTTGACGAACTTTACGAACATTTCGGCTACCACCTGACGCTTCTTCTCAGGTATCTTTTTCATACCGTGAGTGAGCCACAGACACAGTATCGTAACTGCAACTATTATCAGCCAGCCCATAACTACGGTCTCCGTCACCTGTATCGGACCTATCTCAAAGACGACCTTAGGACCGTTACCGACATCATTCATTAGAGCGTTCCCTTCTTTCTGAAAACTGACCAACGGTCAGAATTATTCTCGGAAAAAACTGAGGCACGAGCACACCTACAACGTTCACAGCTCCCGTGAGCATAGCAAACGCACAAACTGCAAACAGCCCGATATACCTCAGAAAATAGCATTGTTTCATAAGGCGCTTAGCCCTCTCACTGTCGAGAGCCACTGCCCTTTCACAGGTTCTTGCCAGATATATCATTGAAAGGCACATAAACATATAACCGACAGCAAACCCAAAAACTGTCCGAAGGCTGAAACCGCTCACAAGCGTAACAGCCCACGCCGCAACACAAAGCACAGCGCCGTATCTTATAATATTCGCTGTAAGAGGCGCCAATAGCCTGCTATCACTGTCGGTCCGCTTCATACGCTGTCAAGCCTCCGTAAAAACTCCGCAGTCGAATTATGTTCATAGTCTCACAGTATGATTATAGCACCTTTTTTCACATTTTTAAAGAGGATTTTTTATTCTTTACAAATTTCGTCACTTTGACTAATTATTTCAACAATCACGCTGTTCGCTAATAATTAATGACGAAAAAAGCCTCCGTCCACCGCAGGACGAAGGCTCCCTCTTATGTCTTATCTCAGAACATCGCTGACAACGTCATTCACAGTGCTGGCGGCATCGTCAACAATCTCGGCACCGCCGCTTACTGCCGACTTTGCACCGTCCTTGACTTTGTCGACCATATTGTCGCTGTCATCGTATCTTTCAGAGTCCGTATCATTTGCGTCCTGAACGTAACCCGACTCAGTCACACTGCTCTCACCGTCAGAGCAGCCCGTTAACACTGCACCGCACGCAATAAGGCTGAGAGCTATTGCAAGAATCTTCTTCATATCCCGATCTCCTTTCATGAAGCTTTATCGGTTTTTCCGATATGCATTATTATTTCACAAAAGAATGAAAATATGTATTTTGGAAAAATCATGCAAAAAAGGTCTGCCGCACACGCAGCAGACCCGAATAATATTCTCTGTAAGCCGCAGATCAATAATACCTGCCCTTAACTTTCTTGATAACGAAGAACGCAACACCGCCGACTACCAGAACACCTGCAACGATACCTATAACAACAGGCAGTACCGACTTTGAATCAGCAGCAGCCTCAGCAGTTGACTCAGCCTTTTCCTCTTTTTCAGCTATCTGCAGCTCAGAGGGGCTCTCTTTCTTCTCAGCCTTATCGTTGTAGCCGTCAATATTTGCCACGTTTCTGCCGTCATTAGTTGTGATATAAAGATTATCGATATAGATAAGATCTGTCTTGTCAGTCTTCTTTACCAGAGGTATCTCAAAAATGAACTTAGTAGCTCCGACCTCTGTAGGCACAGGTATTATCTTATCCTGATACTGTGTGGTATTAGGAGTGTCCGTCTCATTAACTGCTATCTGGCTCATATTTGACGATACCTGCTTGTAGTCGTCATCAGCAGGGAATGCAAATATCGAATCAGACATAAGAGACTTCTTGATATTAGGATTTATCCTGTATGTGAACTTAATTGTACAGCCGTCAAAATAGTTCATTCCGAAATCAGCAGCATCAAGCTCTACACCGTAGGTAACATACTCTGCATCCTCAGCATCAGAACCCTTGTAAACAAGATTCCCGTCAGCATCGGTAGCTGTCCACGCAAAATTCTGGAAACCGTTTTTTCCGCCGTCAGAAGAACCGGATACCTTCAATGAAAGACCCTGATATGACACCATATCCTCAGTTCCTACAGAATATCCCTGTTCAGAACCGTCAGCCGTGATGTGGAAATAGTCCTTCCAGCCGGTGCTGTCAAATGAAAAAGTAGGCTTGCTCTTGTCATCAGTTAATATGCTTTCATCGGATATCGACCAGGGCTCGACCTCTTTTTCCTCCTCTGCCATTACGGGCAAAGCACTGCAAAGTGCCAGCACGGCAGCGGAAAGTCCGCAAAATATCTTCTTAATATCCATAAATTCGGCAGCGCCGCAGGGGACGCGCCTTCCCTCCAATTCTCTTAACTCCATGCCGCAGCGCACGGACACAGCAAACTAAAAATATTGTAAACCATTTCAGTCCATTTGTCAAGGCGATTTTCCCGACCTTACGGCACTGTAACTGATTTGTAAACTACTCTATTCCAAGGAACTCCAGATACTGCTTATCGGGCAATTTATAAACCGATGTATACTTAGGCTCCGCGCCCTCAGAAAGCTTATACTGAACTCTGAGAACGCCTGTCTTCTCATCCTGTACCCAGCCGACCTCAGGCACTGTTCCTCTGATACCCTTGTTTGAGATCGTCCTCTTAATGCCCTTCTGCTTCAGGGTAAAGAACTTGAGCTCGATATCCTCGTCATAAGGCACAACGCAGATCTTAACTCCTCCGAGATCATTGTTCTTAACGTCGTAAACAAGTATCTTGTACTTGCCGTCGGGTGATATCGTGTTATCGTCTGAAGTCACCTGACAAAGATGCTGGAAATCATTTCTGTAAAGCGAATATACCGATGCGCTTGTATTAGGAAGATCCTCATTCAGAAGAGTCTCCTCGGAGGAACCTCCGAACAGCACATTCAGTACAAAATACGCAACTATGCCGAGCACATACATCAGCAGGTAGATAGTACCCATTATTACCTTTACGGTAGAATTTGTACCTGCTGCAAAGAATATAACAATAGCCACTACAAACGGCGGTATTATCAGTATCCAGTCCATCATGTTGAAAAGGATAAGGAAGAATACCACAGGCAGCCACAGCACGCTCAGCACTCGCGTCACAAGCTCATTTCTCGTCAGCAGCATAAGCAGCAGGAAAACTACGCTTGAGATCACATACACAATAAAAAAGTTTCTCTCACGACCCTCTGCAAATTCAAGGTCGTACAAGAAGGTCGCATAGGTAAGCATGGCGATTACAGCAAAATAAATGATGCCGAACACCGATACCGCCCTTCTCACCCAGACATTTGAAAGAAAATCCTTCATATTAAAATATTGCCTCCCTTTGCCTTGCGGGCATCTGCCGCAGGCAGAATTATTATTCCGACCGCAGAATCTCTCTGCGAATTGTTATCATTTTATCATCAGATAATTTCTAATTTATTATCAATTCTTCGCCGCCAACAAGCCCCGAAAGTATCTCGATATTCTTTCCGTCCTCGATACCTGTTTCAACGTCCTGCTCTATCTTCACTCCATCTACCAGAAGGTTGACGAACTTTCTTCCGCCAAGCTCTCTTACAGCCTTCTGCGGAACTATCACAGTGTCAGGTCTCGTATAAACATCGAACACCACATTCACATCGCCGAAATCAAAAAGCTCATTGTCCTCGCTCGGCTTTATAACGTAAACATAGCTTGAAAAATCGCCGTTCTCAACAGATATTATATCAGTTACCGTTCCCGATGCCTCTGTAGCGCCCTGTTCAAGAGATACGCTCGTTCCGAAATTAACATTATTGAGCGGATTATCATACACCGACACGCAAAGATACTGCTGCGAAAGATCGGAGGTATATCCAAACAGATCTCCTGCTTTTACAGGGCTGTTTATGTTCAGCGGCTCTCTTCTCTGATAAGCATCTGTAAAGGTGCCGTCACAAGGAGCATATACTTTATAGTCTTCAAGAGATGCCTCAAGCTTGTCATATTTCATCTGCTCTATCTGCAGATCAAGCTCAGCCATTTTTATCTCATTAGCCGAACCGCTGTTAGATCTCAGCGTTGCCACTGTCTGCTCAGCCTGGTCGAGCCTTATTTTCTCTTTATCGAGCTGTTCGACAACATCATCACTGTAAAGCGTGCAGAGAAGGTCGCCCTCCTTCACATCGGCAGGCGCTTCTACCTCTATCGACTCGATAAGACCGCTCACCTTGAACTTTACGCTCTCGCTGTAAGGATATGAATATGACCCTGTCTCATAATACTTTTCCGAGATGTCACCGACCTCTGCCTTTACGGTATTGTAGGTGACCTCTTTAGTCTCAAGGATAGGTATATCTATCTGCTTATCGTCTTTTTTATCTCCGCAGGAGGCCGCTGCAGCACAAAACGCCGCACAGCACAGCAGGCAAAGCATTCTATTAGCCTTCACAGGATCAACCTCCTATCCGAGCATACAATCATACACATTAATAATAGCATTTTTTTCGCTCTTTTTCAAGAAGCAATATTTGTTTTGTATATATGCACAATTTTCAAAAGAAATTTTCGTACACAACTAACAAAGGTTTAAAAACTCGCCTATCACGGCATTAGACCCTAAAAAGCCGCTGTCGGTAAGTGATATGTTCTTCTCAGTGACTCTGCATAAGCCGTAGCCTGCAAGCTCCTCTGCCTTTTTTCTTATTTCTGATACAGTCTCCTCAGAAGCTCCGTACATTCTCAGTCCGTTAAAGAGTATCCCCTCACTGAGCCTGAGACCGAGCATTATGTATTCCTCAAGTTCATCGGGGAATACCTCATTTACCGTGTCCTGCTGAGTTTGTCTCATGATGTATTGCTGCGTATCGTCATCGCAGCTTCGCCTTTCGTGGTCAAAAAAAGAATGTGCGGAAGCTCCGAACCCTAAATAATATTCTCTCTTCCAGTACCTCGTATTATGCTTTGACACCCTGCCGTCTCTGGCAAAATTTGATATCTCATAGTGCTCAAAGCCGTTTTCTGCAAGCCTTTCACAAAGATCAAGATACATATTTGCCTGAACGTCATCATCGGTATCAACACCCATTTCATAAAAGGGCGTTCCGCTCTCGACCGAGAGCATATAGGCAGAAATATGGCTTATCGGCAGCTCCGACAGCCTGTCCGCAGTATAGAGCATAGAGCCGGTGCTCTGCTTTGGAATACCTATCATCATATCGCAGGAGATATTATCAAAGCCTGCTTTCAGGGCATCGTTCACAGCAGCAAGGGCATCCTCCGCCGTGTGTATCCTTCCAAGAGCTGCAAGCTCCTCATCTATCAGAGACTGAACTCCGAAGGATATCCTGTTAAAACCAGCTTCTCTGAGCTCGGTAAGCTTTCGTATATCTACAGTTTTAGGGTTCGCCTCTATCGTGATCTCTGTGTCGTCATCGAGTTCAAAAACATTTTTTATCTTGCTGAGCACTGAGATAAGGCTTTCATTCTCCATAACTGTGGGGGTTCCCCCTCCGAAATAAACGCTGGGACATTCCAGATGCATAGTGCGGTAGGTCTCGATGCTGCGACAAAGCGCCTTAGCATATGCTGTTCTGGTTTTCTCATCGGAGGGCGCCGAATAAAACGAGCAATATCCGCATTTTCTTTCACAAAACGGTATATGCACATATACGCTTGAATCATATATCATTTTCATCGTCCTTTGAAAAAGCATTATCTATATATTCAGCTGACTTTTCATTGTTTGCCCTTATCTTGTCAACAGCTGCCCTTGCCGCCGAGAACAAAAACAGCAGAAAGAATATAAGCACTGCATAAAGCCAGAACACTGCCGACTGCTGCAGATCGAGCTGAAAGTATTTTGAATTCTTTTCAAGATAACTTTTCACTGAAGTGTGTATCGTCGGCATCAAAGCAAAGCCCAGTATTACCGTATAAGCAATAAATGCCGATATACCAACAAGCGCGGGCTTTATCGGGAGGCGATAAAACTTCAGCCCTATGAATATCACCCAAGCTCCGAGCATAATAAACGCAGCCCACTGAGATATATTCGCATAAACCTCAAATGAAACAGGCACCATCAAAGCTCCGGGCAGCCCGAATTTCAGCGATAATCTCATTGCTTTTTTCATATCGTCCATAACAGGCCCTCCAGATATCTCCTATCAGATACCGCCCTTAAAAAGTACTATACCGTATATGAGCATAACTGCTCCCGAAGCCGATGCAAGAAAGAACCCTACAAAAGTGCTAAGCGCCGCATTTGAGTCGTAAACCACAGGCTCTTTTCCCTCTCTTTTACAAAGCCAGACCCTGCATTTGCGGCCTTTGGTGTAAAGCTGCTTGCGCATTATCAGCTCACAGGGGAATGCATTAGCATATATATTTTCACCTATCTCATAATATGCAGTAGGATAATTATATTTTTCGCTTTTTTTGATCTCGCTGACAAGAGCATCTGTCTTTTCGGAACAAAGAATGATCTTATAAGCGCAGAATGTGAAATACAGCGCAAGTATGCAAAAGCCTGCTCCCAACAAGCACAGCATCACCGCTGCAATAAATTCTGACGATACCCCTGCTATCACCGCAAGTGCTATCAGCACTGCCACTACAACTAATGCTTCCATAATACGCTCCGATCACTCATCCAGCTTCAGCACTGACATAAACGCTTCCTGAGGAACAGACACAGAGCCCAGCTGACGCATACGCTTTTTGCCTTCCTTTTGCTTTTCGAGAAGCTTTTTCTTTCTCGTGATGTCACCGCCGTAGCACTTTGCAAGAACGTCTTTCCTTAGTGCCTTTATAGTCTCCCTGGCGATTATCTTTCCGCCGATAGCTGCCTGCACAGGGACCTCAAAGAGCTGTCTCGGAATGTTCTCTTTAAGACGCTCAACTATTTTTCTTCCTCTGGCATATGCTTTATCAACATGAACTATAAATGAGAGTGCATCGACAGTCTCACCGTTGAGGAGCACATCGAGCTTGACAAGCTTTGAGGGCTCATACCCTTTAAGTTCATAATCAAACGATGCATAACCTCTTGTGCGTGATTTGAGCGCATCAAAGAAGTCGTAAACTATCTCATTGAGGGGCAATATATAATGAAGGTCTACCCTGTTCTCATCAAGGTATTTCATATCCTTGAACGTACCTCTCCTGTCCTGACAAAGCTCCATTATATTCCCTACAAATTCAGGAGGTGTGTAAATATGTGCATTGACCACAGGCTCCTCAGCCCCTGCTATAAGGGCAGGCTCGGGATAATTGGTCGGGTTGTCGATATATACGGTCGAGCCGTCGGTAAGGTTAACTTTATAGATAACTGACGGCGCTGTTGTTATAAGGTCAAGATTATACTCTCTTTCAAGTCTCTCTTGGATTATCTCCATATGCAGGAGTCCTAAAAAGCCGCAGCGGAAGCCAAACCCAAGCGCTACCGAGGTCTCGGGCTCAAAGGAAAGGCTGGCATCGTTTAGCATCAGCTTTTCAAGTGCATCTCTCAGATCGGGATACTTGGCACCGTCCGCAGGATAGATACCGCTGTATACCATCGGATTTACCTTTTTATACCCCTCTAAAGGCTCTGCGCAGGGTCTTTCAGCGTTAGTTACGGTATCGCCCACACTGGTATCGCCAATGTCTTTGATAGAAGCTGCGATATAACCGACCTCGCCTGCGTGGAGCTCTCCCACGGGGATAAGGTCAGTAGCACCCATATAGCCGACCTCAACGGTCTGAAATTCTGCACCTGTTGCCATAAGGCGGATAGTATCTCCTGCCTTCAGCTGACCCTCCTTGACACGGCAGTATATGATAACGCCCTTATAGGGGTCATAATAGCTGTCAAAGATGAGCGCTTTAAGTGGCTCGTCATCGTCACCCTTTGGCGCAGGGATATCCGTTATCACACGTTCGAGCACTTCTCTTATATTTATGCCCATTTTTGCAGATATTCTCGGCGCGTCCATCGCAGGTATGCCAATAACGTTCTCTATCTCATTGCAGGCTCTGTCAGGGTCTGCGCCGGGAAGGTCTATCTTATTAACAACGGGCAGCACCTCCAGGTCATGCTCGATAGCAAGGTAGGTGTTGGCAAGAGTCTGCGCCTCGATTCCCTGAGAAGCATCAACTATCAGGATAGCACCCTCGCAGGCTGCAAGCGAACGTGAAACCTCATAATTGAAGTCAACATGGCCAGGGGTATCGATGAGGTTGAATATATAATCCTCACCGTTATCCGCATGATATTTCAGACGGACAGCTCTTGCCTTAATGGTTATGCCCCTCTCCCTCTCGATATCCATATTATCGAGGAGCTGGTTTTCCATATCTCTGAGGGCTACTGTCTCTGTAAGCTCCAGAATCCTGTCCGCAAGGGTAGATTTTCCGTGGTCGATATGTGCTATTATACAAAAATTCCTGATATTATCCTTATTCATAAACAATACCCCAAATCAAAATTTACATACATATTTATTATAACACGGACACACCGCTGTTGTCAAATAAAAAACTCCGCCCTAGCGGAGCTTTTACTTATTCAGATGATCCCTGCTGCGGAAAGCACTGCTATAGTCACCGCACCTATAGCCGCAAAAAGGGTTATCGGCGCAGTCATATAGGCACCGAGCTTGCCTTTTACTGCAACATCATTATGGCTCTCGGGCAGTGCAAAGGTCTCCTTATGATAGCGTATCTCCCTGACGAACAGAACTATCCCGGCGATCATGAGCACGAACACCAGCGCGGAAGGGATAAGTATGCCTGCCATTGCGCCGGAATGTTCACTTATATATGAAAGGTCTCCCTTTTCAAGAGTCTTCTCAAGCTCGCTCAGGTCTATCTGCCCTAAAAATATCGACTGCACAGCACCTATGGTGTTTATGCAAATGTGCAGGGCAAGCGATGAAAATATCGAGCCTGTCTTTGCAACAAGGAATGCTGCGCACGTACCCATTACAGCCGCATAAATTATCTGGTTGTACGTTCCGTGCCAGAGACCGAAGCTTAAGCCTACTGCGAACACGGCAGTCCAGCTGCCTATCTTTTGACCGTTTGAGAGCAAAGCCCCTCTGAAAAGCAGCTCCTCAAAGAAAGGCGCCAGCATAGTCATTGCAAGAATGTTTGAAACAGCTCCGAGAGCAGTAGGGTTTGCAGCAAAGCTAACGGTATCAAATTCGGTCTTTGTTATCATCTGCACGAACACGAATATGAACGAGCTTATATAGCTTGAAGCATAGATCAGCCCGAATGACATAACTATCCACTTTGCTATATGCCCTATCGGCTGTTCAGGCTTTCTGAACTTGTCGGATATCCTGATCTCTTTATCAGGGTTTATAAACTTGAACAGCATTATACACACAGGCACAACTATCAGATACTGAACAGAATATGCCGATATGCTCATAATGTCTGTCAGGTGCGATGAACCCTTGAAAGCATTGTTCACGATAGTTCTCGTCAGTCTTAGCAATATAGCATCAAGGATATAGAAATTTATAAGCGTCAGTGAATTGATGTTCGATATCCTTCTGGTAAGGCTTTTTGTATCCATTGTCAGTTCAGCCTCCTTACGTTCAGAGCTTATCTGTCACCTGTGCGCTCTGATAATCGGTTATGCCCGTACCCTGATTGGGATAAAAGTGCGAATAAACCGTATCGCCTGCAAAGGCTAATATCAGTGCTGCACAGATCGGCACGGCATATCTCATTTTCAGCTTTCTGAGGTGGTTGTCGAGCATAGGTGCCGCAAAGTATACGAATGCTACTCCGCCTATGCCAAACACCATAAGACCCTCTGCACAGACTCTTCCGTTGATATTCAGGAAATATCCGCTGTAGTCCCACCACTTCTGTCCGTCGTGGGTAGCTTCAAGTATCACCGCAGTGAAATACTCAACGAAGCCGCAAAGCACGATAGCCGCAAAAAATTCAACTATAGGCTTGTGTCTGAATTTTTTCAGCGCAAGCAGTATCATCACTGCGCCCGCACCGTATATAGGCAGCCAGGGTCCGTGAAGAACTCCTCTGTTGACGAGCTTGCCGACCTCTATGTACTTATAGACGACTTCCCACGTCCAGCCGATAGCACAGCCGATAAAGAACATCATTATGATAGAAACTATAGAATAGCTTCTGGTATAATAGATCGTTCCCAGCCTGTCTCGCTTTGGTGACGGCGGTGTCGGGGAGAGCCTTTCGGGATAGCTTCGTCCCTCCAGCTCATCAAGATACTGGCTAACCTTTATCTTGTTGATCTCGTTTCTGTCGATAGCCTCAGTGCGTTCGGTATACCTTGGCACTATGCCGAATACGTTCGCAAAAAATGCTCTCGCGCCCGTATACTTATCTGTAAACTGCTCTGTCTCTCTCTTCAGAGAATCTATATCGCTGTAGGCTGATGCAAGCCTGTCTGCACTTGCCTTTTCAAAGAGGAATCTGTCGATAAATACAGCGCTTCTTCTTTCTCCCGAAAGAGCACCTGCTCTCAGGGCTGCATAAAACTCTGCTATAGTTGCTTCTTTATACGGGTTTATCCAGAAAACATTCAAAAGCCCTGCAGTGAGCAGACCTAATAGCTGCCAGATAAGGAATGACATCTCCAGCTTGAAGCATTCCCATTTATGGCCATTCATAAGCTTTCGCGAAAGAGTGATAGCCTCATTTGGTTTGAGATCGGGATTCTCTGCGATAAGGTACGGCACAAGGTAATAGGAAAAATGCTTTATTATACCGCCTATTATCGTCAGGTCCCAGAGCGCCTGATAAAGCTCTCTTAGTAAAAGTGTAAGGCCTGCTCTCAGCCATTTTTTCGTTCTTATCAGCATAAAGAAGCTTTTGACGGGCACCTTCTCAAAGGTTCTTGCCTCTAAGAATATCCTGCTCATCACAACACTGAGAACGTTGAACACGAAGTATGTCAAAAACAGCTTTATCAGCACGCTTGCAATTATCATTATCACGGCTGCAGCCCTTTTAGAGCCTGTAATGCTGACAACGCCCTTATATATCGTAGACACATATGAGCCAGTAACTGCCATATTGGCTATCTTTGCAAATTCTCCGTCCGCAAAGCTCAGCTCAACGGAGCCCACCTTAAAGCTCTTGCTCTTGTTTTTCTTGAACTGTTTTTCTGCCTCGTCCATATTGTCGAGCACATCATTGCCGTCGACAGATATGCCAATATTTCCCGAAAGAAACTCATAAAGTATCCCTCCCGAATCGCTCGCAGCAGCAGCTGATGTATCTACAGTTGAGACCTCTGAGCTCACGGCAACTATGGCTTCATCATATTTGATGCCTGCAAACGCTGCGATAAAGCACAAAAACACAAGCATCCAGTAATGCCTTTTAAGTGTAACTTTTGCAGCAGCCTTAGCTTTTTTTCTGTCGAACATTGTCTCCCTCCGATATCCGAAAAACTCCAAAGCAGCTTCCCTGCTTCGGAGTCTCGGTTATTTTGTCAATAGTATTCATTTTCCTGGGTGTTATATACCTCACCCTCGGTATCCGTCTCAAAGCCGCCTGCAGGTGTAGGCGCCTGAGATTCGTCCTCTGCCCTGTTTATGTATTTCTCGGCAGATAGCAGCTGATCCGATATCGCCCTGTTTCCGTCACTGTCAACAAGCCCTGTATCGTATGCGGTCTTCACTATGCCCTCAGCTATAGCCTTGCCGTATGCCTCAAGGTTTTCATCAAAAAGCCTGTTATCCTCATCTACAGTCAGGAAGCCCAGCTCAACAAGGCAGCTCGGCATAACAGTATCGGCATTGACGTAGTAGTTCACCCCCGGGTTGCCTACATATCCGTACTGCACACCTCTGTTATCCGATATACCCACAGCTACGAGCTTGTCCATAATATTCTGTGCAAGCATCGTATCATATGCAGGCTCGGCATTGTTGACCCATATCTCAACTCCCGAGATATCTCCGTCATAGCTGTTCCTGTGAAGAGATACCAGCATATCGGCCTTGGCATCATTTGCTATCTCACAGCGCTCGTCAAGATCAACGAAGGTGTCATCATCTCTTGTCATCACAACATTAACGCCCATAGCCTCAAGGTTCTTCTGCACCTCAAGCGCTATCCTGAGGTTATCCGTCTTTTCAAACCTTGTACCCGAGTTGTCAGTCGTTCCGCCGTCATAGTCACCGTGACCTGCATCGATGCAAACGGTTATGCTTCCCTCAGCAACTGTTATCGAAGGCTTCTCCTGAGAATCATTATCATTATTCTTTTTTGCTTTTGTTCCGGCAGCAGCCGCAGAGCTTGTCTGAGACTTGCCGTCAGATGTTTTGTCCTTATCTCCTTTAATAAGTGAATACACGCCTGTTACCGCTTTCACAATAAGATATACCACCAGAATAAATATCACTGCGGCAGCTATTATCCTGCCCCAGTATATTTTCACCTTTTTTTGTTTCTTGTATGGTTTCCTGCCGTATATCCTTTCAAATTCTTCATCAGTCATATTCATTCATTAAAGCTCCTGATCTCGGTTAAAAACTGATCCTCACAAGTATAACACAGCTAACTGTTTTTTTCAACAGTATTTAAGTTATTCGTTATATTTTTTAACACCCAGTTCACACTTCTTTATCAAAACTACCCTATCTGCTATTATCAGACAGGGTAGTTATCTTATTCTGCAAGTGTTCTCTCATCGCAGTATTCACAGATGAGAGTGGTCCCATCACCGATGAAATAATGCGGCAGATAATGCTCCTTATGGGTTATGCAGTTTGGATTGGAGCACAGTGTGTGCCGATGCTCTTTTCCCTTTACCAGAGGGATATGTGCTTCTCCCTCAAGCACTGTAAGTATCAGTGCCATCCTTATATACATACCGTATTCTGCCTGCTTGAAATACATCGCTCTGCTGTCATCATCGACAGCTATCTCGATCTCATCAACTCTTGGCAGCGGGTGAAGCACAATAAGGTCAGCCTTTGCGAGAACCATCTTCTTTCTGTCAAGCACATAGCAGCCCTTCTGAGCTTCATATTCTTCCTTGCTGGCAAAACGCTCCTGCTGTATACGTGTCATATAGAGCACATCGAGCTCACCTATCGCCTTTTCAAGGTCTGAACACTCTTTGTATTCAAGGCCGCTTGCCGAGAGCACGTCCTTTATGTAAACAGGCAAAGCCAGCTCTTTAGTGGATATAAGAACGAACCTGTTGCCCTTGAAGCAGCTCATCGCCTTGATGAGAGAGTGGACTGTCCTTCCGTTTTTAAGGTCTCCGCAAAAGCCTATCGTAAGCCCCGAAAGCTTACCCTTTTCTTCTTTGAGGGTAAGGAGATCTGTCAGGGTCTGTGTCGGGTGGAGATGACCGCCGTCGCCGGCGTTTATAACGGGGCACTCTGCGGTAAGTGCCGCAGCCTTTACAGAGCCTGCCGTAGGGTGGCGCATAACAAGTATATCGGCATAGCCGGAAACTATCTTGGTGGTATCCTTTATATTCTCGCCCTTTGCTACAGATGATGTGGCAGGGTTATCAAAACCGATAAGAGAGCCGCCGAGTCTGAGCATAGCCGTCTGGAAGGACATCTGTGTCCTGGTCGAAGGCTCATAAAACAATGTGCCCATTATCTTTCCATCGCAGGCATGGGCATATGCTTTCGGGTCGGATACTATCTTGTGTCCTAGCTCCAGAAGCTTTTCCCACCATTCAACGGGGTAATCGTTAAGGTCGATAAGGTCTGCTTTCATTCTCATATGCGCTCCTCCTTATTTATCGTTAAAGATGTCGAATGAATCCGTCCGTGAAAACTGAACGCAGTCATACATTATCAGTATCCTGTTATATGAATCAGGCTCTGCCACATCGGAAAGGGTCTTGCCCTCAGCCTTCAGCCTGTCAGGATCAACTATGGTGATATGTTCATAATGCGGCAGCAAAAATGATACCAGGGTATTAGCATAATGGCCCTTTATCAGCAGAAGTCTGAGGCCGCTTTCAGAGGTGGTATCTATCTCCGCACGGGTATAGTCATCGCCGTGAAGATACACATCATTTTTATTTGTACCTGCGAATGCAGACTTGAAGTATACCGAACGTGCGATTATCTCCTCATTATCGCGGTAGAGCTTCACTTCGCTCACAGTTGAATCAAGCTTAGGTCTGAAAAGGTTTATACTGTCTTCATCGCAGCTCATATATCTGAGCTCATGATAAAGCTCTCCGTAATATGAATCATCGGCATATTCAAGGTCATAATTTGAAAGATCAAAGGGCTGTGCTCCAAGCTGGCGCATCATTTCCTCGTAAGCATAATATGCACCCAATGAGGTCCAGCAGTCTGACGTCCTGTAGAAGATATAGTCATCCTTGACAGAATACAGCGGGTAAAACATATCTATCGAACCAACTCCCTTGCCGAGCTTATAATAAAGAGAGTTTATTATCTCAAGCTGATCCGTATTCTCAATATAATCGGGCAAAGAATCGTGGTATACACCTGCCGCAGTAGGCGCCAAAACCAAAGAGATAGGTATGTCGGTAGTTCTTGCAAAGTTATTTATAAGGCCTACATTTGAAAAAGCTCTGTCTTTATCATAACGGGGATAGACCCTGATGAGCCTGTCCTCATCTGAAAAAATATCATTGATAGTCTCACCCGTTACCGCACCGTATATCATCGTGTGAAGAGAGCGCCAGTTACCGTCAAGAGGGAAGGTGCTGTTTATAAAGGTCTCCGTCTTGACCCTTATGTCTCCTTTTGAGGAGAATATCTCGGAAAAGCTGTCTCTGCCGAAAATGAGCGTTGAGACCGCCAGCATTATTATTATCGTGAAAAAGCCTGCTATGCTTATCAGATTGAGCGATCGTTTCATTCTAATCCTCCTCAGAACATGAACCCTTCAGGCTGCCACGCGCAAAGAAATGCTGTAGACAGCAGAAGAAGGATCGTCTGCACTATCGGCTGAACTATCCTTACGATATTCGGGTTAAGACGGTTGAAGTTAGTTCTTACAAGTCTCGCAGGGGCAAAGGCAAAGAGTATCGCAATAAAGTAAAGGAAGAAATAATTCTTCACCACATAAAGTGCATAAACATCTCCGGTAAGACCTGAAAAGCTGAACATCTTTGCTATAAAACGAACCGAATCCGCAGGGGATGAGAACGCCGTCAGCGGCAGCCCTCCAAGAAAGAGGATATTCATAAAAACTGATCTGAGCACATGGTTCATCTTTGTCAGCAGCTTTCTTGAGATATACTCAAACGTGAGGATCAACATGAAAAACAGGCCCCAGACAAAATACCTGCCGCCTATACCGAACCAGATAATACCGAATACCGTTGCTGCAAGCATTGCGGGAAGATAGATGCTTTCCTTTTCGCTTTTAGGGCAGAGCGGTCTGTAAATGTAATCTCTCGCCCATTCGTAAAGCGTGGAGCAGAACCTCTTCATAAGCTCATTGAAGCCGCCTGCCGAAAACGGAGCGCTGAAGTTATCGGGCATATTGAAGCCTGCCATAAGACCCAAGCCCTTTGCTATATCACAGTAAGCTTTCAAATCAAAATATATCGCCAGCGAGAACGCAGCCGCAGCAAACCAGCATGATGCGAATGAAAGATCAGCCGTTTTCTGCGAACTGAGCCTTTGCCATACTGTAAGGAGAGGCGATGCTATTATCAGCTTCTGAGAGAAGCCGTAAACGAGCGATCTTATGCCGTCAGCCATTTTGTCATATGATATTACAGGGTGAGCAAGGTCTTCCCTTATCCTGTCATACCTGAGTATCGGACCGCAGATAAGGCACGGGAAAAAGCCAATGTAACAAGCAGTTTTAATAAAGCTTTTTTCACGCTCATACTTTTTCATGAATATATCGGCGCTGTAAGATATACTGTGCAGAGTGTATACCCCTGCGCCGATAAAATGATAGTCAAAAAACGGCAGAGGGTGGGTTGTCAGTCTGCCGGAAAGGTCAGTATCATAATACCTTGAATATGAGAAAAGCACAAGAGCTGCGACATTTAAAAGCACAGTCAGCGCAAGGAAAGCGCCTGCTGCCTTTCTTGGAGCCTTTTCGCTGACGAGTGCGCTCATATACCCAAGCACTATGCTGAGCACTATCGGTATCAGTCCGTAAACGGAGTCCCAACCCACAACGAAAACACCTGCGAGCAAAAACATCACAGGTCTATATTTCTGACCTGCCAGAGCATAGAGAGCCATAAACACAGGCAGGAAAAAATACAGAAATCCGATACTAACCAAGACTAATCCTTTCTTTCATCGGCAATGCCGTTCAAACTATCAAAAAGTTTCTGTTTATCAAATAATGCGTTCAGAGCATCTAATAGTGCAGGTGCCGAAAGGTTCTCGGGGAGAGAAAGGGCTGAGCAGAGCTTGCGTCTTTTCGCACTGCTGTCAGCTCTGCCGCTGAGGCCCAGCTCATACATATCCTGCTTTGTTATCTTTTCGTGCAGTTCGCTCTCATCACAGAGCAGCCCCGCTTTTTCAAAGGTATCTCGCAGTATCTGCACGCTCATACCTTCAACGCCCAGCTTTCCTTCCTTTGAAGGGGCTGTTTTTCGTTTCTCCTTACCGAATATCTCAGGCACGTAAAGGCTTATGATCTCGCCCTCGGGAACTATGCTTTTTATATGACCTCTTATCCTGGCACCGGCTGTATCGGAATCGGTAAGAATGATTATACCTCTGTTTTTTGCATAAAAACGGATAAGATCGGCCGTCTCGCTGTTTTTGTAAATGCCGAAGCCGTTTGTAACTATTATCACAGCATCTATCACTGCCGAGAGCTTTATCTTATCGTATTTTCCCTCGACAACTACCGCCTGCCTGATCTTTAGCCTCGGCTGCTCACCCGTCAGCATTGCAGTGCCATTGACCTTGCAAGCCCCTGTTCAAGAGTAAGAAGGTCTCCTTCCCGTCCCGAGGAACGTGTTTTGAGCATTATATCCGTATCATAAAGTATCTTTAGGGTCTCTCTTATGCGTGCGGCAGAAAAAGAGCCGCATTCAGAAAACGCATTTTTTATAGCAAATTCACGGTTCCTCGGATATCCGAAATCCTTGGCTGCGCTTTGCCAGTCAAGACCCGAGGCTCTGGCAAGCTTTGCCCTGTATATATCGGTAAGGGAAAAGCTGATTATACCGAGGATCTCATGCGCCTTATAGTTCTGGACATCGAGCTCTCTCACTCTTTTGAACACGAAGGCTGCATCTCCCCTCAACATTCTCAGAGCAAGCGCATAGCCGTCAGATTCTATCCTCTTTATACACAGCTCATCTATATCCTCTCTGGTGACCTCTCTGCCCTCAGCATAAGCGGAAAGCTTTTCGAGTTCTCTTGTCACTGCACCCGAATCGCACAAGCAAAGGTTTGCCAGATATTCAGCGTTCGCTCTTGATATCGTACAGTTTCTTTTTGCGAGATATGCAGTGACAGACTTGCCCAGCTCATTCGCTCTTTTATACGCAAAATCACTGGCAACACCGTTCTTTTCACAAAAGGTACAGAACGCCTTGTTTTTATCAGTCAGATACTTATTGTTGCTTTTATACAGGTTCACACCTGTCGAATAGATTATTACCGCGGTCGTCTCATCAAGGGCAGAAAGAATAGCTTTGATATCATCTGTATCCGCCTTGTTGACATCGTCCATATTAAGGTCATTTATGCTGACAACTACCCTATCCGCAAACATCGGCAGAGCTGAGCACGCATCATTGAGTTCTGATATATCGAGCTTTTTGCCGTCAAGCTTATGATAGTTCATAAACTGGGCATCATCGGGGCAGAGCCTTTTTATCAGCCTCAGAGTAAAGCTTTCAAGCGCTGCGGTATCATGTCCGTAAAAGTAATAAAGGGAGGATACCTCACCGTTTTTTATGTTTTTTCCTATCTCAGCCGCAGTCAGAGAAGGCATAGTCCGTCCTCCTTATAAGGTCTTTTTCAGGTTCAAGCACTATCGGCAGAGTTTCCTCGTCAGTCAACACCGCAGTGCCGTTATACTCAACATGATCTGTGTAAAGCCCGATACGCTTTCCCTTTACATCTATGAGAAAGCCTTCCCGCGAGGCAGTTATCTGCGCATCACCAAGGCTTACCTTTGATAAGCCTTCCAGCAGAACTGCACGCTCGTTCAGGCACTCATCAAAAACGTAAAAGCACTCAGGCTTGTAAGAAAGGTCAGTCATAGCTCTTGTTACAGTCAGCGATGGTTTTTTGGTCACAAATTCGCAGCGCACATCACGGATACCTACCCTTGAAAGCAGCCGCGATGTAGTATTATCAAGCGAACCGTTCGCACTGATATCAAAGATCACGCCCTCACTGCCGCTGTAAAGCACGCACTGGAGCTTGCTGCCGCTTGGCAGGATAACGAGCTTGTAGTCCTTGTCGGGCATCATCTGCCCGAAGAAAGCCGTGACCGACCAGACTATCATCGCACAAAGGGAGCTTACTACCGCTGCCCTTGCAGAGCGGCTAATAAAGCAGATCAGATAAACTGCCGCAAGAGTAATTATTATCACGACAGCAGTTATGCCTGCTCTGCTCGGCAGATACGAAAGTGAGGGTCTGCACAAAAGGTCAGCTGCCTTGAACACTGCACGCATTATGTATTTTGCAGCAGTAAGCAAAGGCACTGATATAAGCGGTATACCTATCGCCGAGACAAACACGACCGTCAGACCCATAACGCAAAGCGGCACCAGCAGTATATTCGTCAGCGGCGCTATAACAGACAATTCATCAAAGAACAGCAGTTGAAACGGCATTGAGACCACAAGCATAGTCAACGATGTCAGCGCCGATACCTCGACCGAATGTACGAAGCCCTCTGACTTCAACCTCTTAGTAAGCTCAGGGGCAAAAACAGACATTGCAAACACCGCTGTAAATGAGAGCAGAAATGACCGTGACCCTGCCGCATACGGCGAGACAGTGAGCATTATCAGCATACAGCCGCAGGCAGCGTTTGCAGGATCGCTTTTTCGGTGGAAAAGCTCTGCTGACATAAGTGCCGTCATCATAATGCAGGAGCGCACCACAGGTGCAGTCATTCCTGCCATCAGTGCAAAAAGCCATACAAGCACCAGAGAAATGGCGAATGTTATCTTCTTGCCGAGCCTTATTTTTCGTACAAGCTCATATATCATCACACCTACAAGCAGCACATGGGTACCCGATACACAGAAAATGTGTCCGAGACCGCTCCTGTAGATAAGGTTTTTCGCATCGTTTGAAAGGTCGGTCTTGTCGCCGCAGAGCATTGCTGCTGCAAAGGCTCCCTCATCACCGCCTATAACGTTTGTGACCTGCGAATATACTCTGTCACGAAAATGCATGACACCCCTGAGGAAATAGTCAGGGGCTGCGTCTGTAAGGAATACAGTTTCTGCCTCTTCACCGCTTATAAAAATACCCTCGGGTCTGTTGTAGGTCTCACCCTGATAAAAGATATTGTCCGTTATTTTGGACACTTTTACTTTTGCGTTTATTCTATCACCGTAGTCGATGCCGATATCCTTGCAGTAAAAAGAAGCAGTAGTATCCACTCCGTCAAAGCTACCCTTTACCTTCACGAGCACCTTATCCGAGCCGACCTCAGTGATATCCTTCACCGTGCCCGTAACATTGACCGTTTTATCGTCAAGAGCTGCTGCGCGGTCATATACCGTAAATGTATAAACACTGAAAACTGCATTTGCCGCCATGAAAAATACGGCAAAGCCTGTCACCGCTCTCTTATCCCCGATGCGCAGTCCTATCATCACGAGCAGGGCCGCAGCACATATCACAGCAGATGCCGCAAGTGAAAATCCCTGCATACGCAGGAACATTCCCAGAAAATAGGACAGCCCGGGGATAAGCAGCTTTCTTTTCATTGCTTAGCCTGCAGGCCAGCCAAAATCGCGTCCTGCCAGCATATGGAAGTGAATGTGGAACACACTCTGTCCTGCGCTCTCTCCGCAGTTTGAAACAACTCTGAAGCCGCCCTTGATGTCCGTTTCTTCGGACAGTTTAGCTATCACCTCATAAATATGGGAGATAACGGCACTGTTTGTCTCATTCACCTCATCGAGCTTTGAGATATGCTCCTTAGGGATGACAAGATAATGTATGGGAGCAGTTGGGTTTATATCCTCAAAAACATAAACTGTCTCGTCCTCATAGATCTTCTTTGAGGGTATCTCTCCCTTGATTATTTTACAAAACAGACAATCGTTCATGATAATTACCTCCGTTTTTATATGCTTATTTTATAAATTCTGCAACGATCTCATTGACCTTGTCAAGAGCCTCGTCTATCTTATACTTGTCACCGACGCCTGCCATAGCCTGATCCGGACGTCCGCCGCCCTTGCCTCCTGTGAGAGCCGCTACCTTGCCAACAATCTTTCCTGCATGAGCGCCCTTGGATACAGCGTCCTTACCTGCGGCAGCAACAAGGTTCGCCTTGTCATCATTGATGCCCGCAATTACTATCACTACGTCATCAAACTGTGCCTTGATATCCTCAGCCATTTTCTTGAGAGCATCAGGCTTGATATTTGAGATCATAGCATATGCTACTTTTACACCGTTGATATCAACAGTGCTGCTCAGAAGCGTCTTTGCACGCGCTGCATTTATTTCAGACTGCAGTGAGTCACGCTCTTTTTCGAGATCCTTTACCTCCTGCATTACGGCTGTACACCTGTTTGCAAGCTCCATAGGATTAGCAACTTTAAGAACAGCTGCAGCCTTCTTTATCTCATCGATATGCTCGGACATGAGCTTCAATACTCCTCTGCCCGTAACGCCCTCGATTCTTCTTACGCCGGAAGCTACCGAGCTTTCGGAAACGATCTTGAACAGACCTATGCGTGAGGTGTTATCGACATGAGTACCGCCGCAGAACTCTCTTGAAGCAACGCCGTCCTCATCACCCATAGTTACAACTCTTACGTACTCTCCGTACTTTTCTCCGAACAGAGCCATTGCGCCGAGCTGCTCAGCCTCCTTGATAGGCATTACCTTTGTTTCAACATCAAGTGCTTTCAAAATATTCGTATTTACTATCGCTTCAACTTTGAGCTTTTCTTCATCTGTCATAGCCGAGAAGTGCGAGAAGTCAAACCTTACTCTCTCAGCGTCTACGAGCTGACCTGCCTGATGAACATGGTCACCGAGCACCTCTCTCAGTGCAGACTGGAGCAGATGAGCACAGCTGTGATTTCTCATAATTGCAAGGCGGTTTTTCTTATCCACCTCGAACTTTGCCTCTTGACCGACTGCTATGCCGCCCTCGATCACCTTGACCTTATGGGCGAACTTTCCGCCTACAGCCTTCTGCACATCGAGCACCTGAGCCCTGCCTGTCTTAGTGGTTATAATGCCCTTATCTCCGACCTGTCCGCCGCTCTCGGCATAGAAAGGTGTTTTCTCCGCAACGATGTAGACCACATCGTCAACGCCTGCATTCTCTATTAGCTCGTCCTCTGTAGCGATATAGCCGATAACGCCGTCGTCAACAAGCTTTTCATAGCCTGTGAACTCGGTGGTCACCTCTTTGTCTATCTTGTGGAAAACTGTCTCGTCTGCACCCATATACTTTGAGCCGCCGCGTGCATTTCTGGCAGTTTCACGCTGCTGCTCCATGCACTTTTCATAGCCCTCCTCATCGCAGGAAAGGCCTTTCTCTTCCAGTATCTCGCGGGTAAGATCTATCGGGAAGCCATAGGTATCCGAAAGCTTGAAACAGCTCTCACCGTCAAGAGTTTTCTTACCGCTGTTTTCAAGCACAGCGATATAGTCCTCAAGTATCTTCATACCGCGGTCGATAGTCTGGTTAAAGTTCTGCTCCTCGGTTGAGAGGACCTTTACGATGTAGTCGTACTTCTCTTCGAGCTCGTTATACTCACACTTGTTGCACTCAACAACTGTAGATACCAGCTCTTTAAGGAACAAGCCGTTTATTCCCAGAAGCTTTCCGTGGCGCACTGCACGCCTGAGAAGCCTTCTCATAACGTAGCCTCTTCCCTCGTTTGAAGGGAGAACGCCGTCGGAAGCAAGGAAGGTAACGCTTCTTATATGGTCTGTGATAACACGGATAGATACGTCCTTCTTATACTCCTTGCCGTACTCACAGCCTGCTATCCTGCATACATGATCTCTGATAGCTTTTACAGTATCAACATCAAAGATTGAGTTTACGTCCTGCATCAGTGCTGCAAGCCTTTCAAGACCCATTCCTGTGTCTATATTCTTCTGTTTCAGTGGAGTATAGGTGCCGTCCTCATGTCTTTCAAACTGAGTGAACACAAGATTCCAGAACTCCATATATCTGTCGCAGTCACAGCCTACCTTACAGGTGGGCTTGCCGCAGCCATACTTTTCACCGCGGTCAAAATATATCTCCGAGCAGGGTCCGCAGGGACCGTCAGTTCCTGCCTCCCAGAAATTGTCCTCCTTGCCCATTCTCACGATGTGATCCATAGGCACGCCTGCTTCCTTGTTCCAGATCTGCTCTGCCTCGTCATCATCCTCATAAACTGAGATATAGAGCCTGTCCTTCGGAAGCTCAAGAACCCGGGTCACATACTCCCATGCCCATGCGATAGCCTCATGCTTGAAATAATCACCAAAGGAGAAATTTCCAAGCATTTCAAAATATGTGCCGTGCCTTGCAGTCTTTCCGACGTTCTCGATATCACCCGTCCTTATGCACTTCTGGCAGGTGGTCATTCTTGCTCTAGGTGGTACCTCCTGTCCTGTGAAGTAAGGCTTAAGCGGCGCCATACCTGCAACTATCAGCAGAAGGCTGTTGTCATTCTGCGGAACGAGCGGATAGCTCTTGTGCCTGAGACAGCCCTTGCTCTCGAAAAACTTGAGATAGGACTCTCTGAGTTCGTTAAGTGATGTCCATTTCATTTTTATTTCCTCCCGATCATTATTTACTATCTTTCTATAAGTGTCCGTTATTTCGGACTCTAATGGTTTTCTGGTGAAGGCTGAAAGCTCGGGCAAAAACGCGCCGAACAGCTTAAGATTCTGTCTTCCTTTTTCAACGCTTATACCGTGGTTCGCCCCTACGCCGTCGAGAGCACCGTCGTCCTCCCAGAAGCACACAGGGCAGATATCCCAGCCTGCCTGTTCATCTATCGTCAGGCAGCCGCAGCAGGGGCATTCATATTTGGCCAAAGTATTCCTCCTCTTATAAAAAAAGCTCCGTCCCAAAACATGGGACGAAGCTCACACTCCGTGTTACCACCCAAATTGCCCGCAAAGCTGACTTTTACGAGCCACTCCAGTGCCTTTAACGCAGGCTTGCGCCGATGCTTTCACACCGATACTCAGGTTAGCCACCGAAGCTCCCGTTAAAGCTCGCACCGACCGCTTTATCTCTGAAACGAAAGTTATTCGGATAATTCCCTCATCGCATTTAAAACATATTACAAACATTATAATACAATCATTCAGTTTTGTCAAGAATAACGCACGAATATTTTTGTCTCCGCGGCATAAACTATACTGACAAACTCACGAAAGGAAGATGATAATGATAACGGCAGCACACACGAACACAATGAACAAGAAAAAAATAACCGACCTTCTCCTCTTTGTCATCGGCACGGGCATAGTCGGTGCAGTATCCAGTTTAATAGCCGAGGGTAATTTCAAAGAGTTTTATAATTCTCTTGAAAAGCCTCCTCTTTCGCCACCGGGCTGGGTGTTCTCTGTCGCGTGGGTCATACTGTATATCCTTATGGCAATATCGGCATTCCTGATCTATGATACCGACCACCCCAACAGAAACAGCGCATTAAAGATCTATTTTGTTCAGCTGTTCATTAATTTCCTCTGGAGCCCTGTATTCTTCAGGTTCAAATCTCTTATCGGGGCAGCTGTAGTGGTAACGATGCTGCTGATAGCGGTATGGGTGATGATAAAGGCATTTTTTAAGATCAGAAAAAGTGCTGCACTTATAAACATTCCTTATCTTGCGTGGACTGTTTTTGCAGCATATCTGACCTACGGGTTTCTTCTGCTCAATTAAACAGATCGATCGGCGCCTTCGGGAACGGAGGCGTCTTTGTCTTAAAAGCAGAGGCAGATATATTCAAAGAACAAAAAGCTGTTGACAAATCTCAAAAATATGGTATAATATTAGTAGAAAAATAATAATTCAAAGTCTCGCAGATGTAGTATATCGGTATTACCTCGGCTTCCCAAGCCGATGAGGCGGGTCCGACTCCCGTCATCTGCTCCAA
>JAFUTU010000055.1 GCA_017484095.1 Ruminococcus sp.
CTCACCTATGATATCGAGAGCATTGAGCTCCAGCTGGAGCAGGCCAAGCTCGAAGCCGAAAAGCTCCAGGCGCAGATAGATTCCAACAACGCCCAGATAAAACAGCTCGAGGCAGAGAAAAAGAACGCCAACGCCGATGCTGTCGTATCCTACAATACGCAGATACTCTCTCTCCAGAGCGAGAACGCTTCAAATGAGTTTGATAAAAAATCCAAAGACGCCGAGGCAGCCAAGCTTGAGAAGAGCAAGGAGAACGCCTTTGTCACCTCTCCGTCAGACGGCACCGTCTCCGACCTCAAGACCGCAGAAGAGCTCATAGAGCAGGGCGGTGAAGTCGTTATGAAAATAACCGCGGAGGGTGCCTACAGAGTAAAAGGCAAGGTCAATGAGCAAAACCTCCGTGACCTCTATGAGGGCTGCCCCGTTATCCTCCATTCCAGAGTTGACGATACCGTAATGAAGGGCACAGTCTCAAAAATTGAGAACAAGCCCGCCGCTCAGGAAGAAAATATGTATTCAATGGATTACGGCGAGGACGACGGAATGTCTAACTCTTCAAGCTATACCTTCTATGTCGATCCCGAAGACCCCGAAGCCCTTATGCTCGGTCAGCACCTTCTGGCAGAGCTGGATTACGGTCAGGACGAAAGAATAGATAAAGACGGCATCTGGCTCTATTCCGACTTTGTGATAACAGAAGGCGGCAAGTCCTACGTCTGGGCTAAGGACAGCGACGGCCTTATCGAAAAGCGCGAGGTGACCCTCGGCAAGAAGGACGATGAGAACGGCGATGTTGAGATCAAAAGCGGCCTTAAAGATAGCGACTATATAGCTTATCCGTCCTCTTACATAAAAGAGGGCATGACCGCCACCAAGAATGAGTCTGAGGTCTCCGTAGCGCCTAACGACCTCGATTACGGCGAGGGCGATGACGAGACACTCTATGAGGGCGAAGATCACGATATCTATGAAGACGGCGAAGAGGTCGAGTATGACGATCCCTTTGCAGATATCGACCCCGAGGTCCTTGAAAATATGACCGATGAAGAGCTTGAAGCCTACCTCGATGAGTATTACGGCACCGCAGATACCGAAGACGCTTCCTATACAGAGGACGATACGCTCCTCTCCGATGATGCCGCAGCTGCTGCAATGGAGGGATAAGCCGTGATCTTTCAGATAAAAAACATTTATAAAGATTACTTTCAGGGCAAGGAGGCTGTCCCCGTCCTCCACAATATCACCCTGTCAGTCAGCGAGGGCGAATACGTCGCTATCATGGGGCCTTCGGGCTCAGGCAAAAGCACCCTTATGAACATAATCGGCTGCCTTGATAAACAGAGCCGCGGCACCTTTGACTTTGACGGAACCGACATTATGTCCGCCAGCGATAAAAAGCTCTCCGAGATAAGAAACAAGAAAATAGGCTTCGTCTTCCAGAACTTCAATCTCCTTCCCAGACAGTCCGCCCTTGAAAACGTCGAGCTCCCCCTCCTTTATGCAGGGGTCTCCAAAAAAGAGCGCAGAAGAAGAGCCAAGGAGGCTCTGAGAAAGGTCGGCCTTGAGAACCGTATGATGTTCAAGCCGACACAGCTCTCAGGCGGCCAGAAGCAGAGAGTAGCTATAGCCCGTGCCATAGTCAACGGTCCTAAGCTCCTCCTCGCAGATGAGCCAACAGGCGCCCTTGATACCGCCTCGGGCGAGCAGGTGATGGACCTTTTTGAAGCTCTCAATGATGAGGGCGTAACTATAGTTATGATAACGCACGAGCCCGACATCGCAAAACGCGCCAAAAGGATACTCTTTATCCGTGACGGCGAGCTTTTTGATGAGCCTATGCGCTTTGAAAGGCAGGGTGATAACGTATGAAAAAGCTTATTATCACTCTCGTCTGCCTTGCAGTCATCGCAGGCGGGGGCTATTTCGGATACACAAAATATAAATCCTCTAAGGATTCAAAGACCGTTGTCGCAGTCGTTCCCGTCAGCCTTATGGCAGAGCCCGCCTATTATTATGAGTACGGCTCTGAGATAAACGGCAATATAACGAGCGCCAATGCCCAGAAGATAAAGCTCACCGACGGCAGACTTGTAAAAACTATCTACGTCAGTGAAGGCGATGAGGTCAAAAAAGGCGATACCATATTAGAATATGATATGACCGTAGTCGAGCTTGAGACCGAGCAGAAGAAAAACGCAGTCAGCGTTATAGAGCAGAGCATCAAGACCTCCGAAAGAGAGCTTGTAAGGTATCAGAACCTTAAACCCTCCGAAAACGCACCCATCGCTCCCGATCATCCCGATGAGCCCGACTATCCCGAAGAACCCGAGGAACCTGACTATCCCGAGGAGCCTGAGCAGCCCGACTACCCCGAAGAGCCTGAGTACCCCGAGGAGCCGTTAGACCTCACCGATGAGGTAGTAGCCTCCTTCACAGCAGAGGGCACAGGCTCGGCAGATGACCCATATATAATAAACTGCACCGAAAACGCTAAGATAACCTCAGCCTTTTTCAAAAGGCTTCTCTATACCAAGCGCTTTGCAGCTCTCTGTGTCTACAGTGAGGATCAGACCTTCCTCTATCGCTGGATAATAGGCCCCGATACCCTCACCTCCGATACCGTTATGAAGGACGCAAGCGTTTCCGACGGCGTCACTGTTGACTATGATACAGGTATGATAACCGTTGATACCGCAAAGGGCAGCTTCGGCAGGTTCTCGGCATCGCCCCTCTCTGTCAGCGATACCCCCGCTGATGATACCTACAGCGAACCTCAGGACGACTATTATGATGACTTCTATCCCGAGGATACCTATGACGATCTTCCCGATGAGCCCGAATATACCGACAATGATACCTATATCCCCGACTATACTACCTCCGAAAGCGAGGACTATGTCTATTCAAGAGCTGAGATAGCCGAGATGATAAAAGATAAGCAGGCTGAGATAAAGCAGCTCAAGCTTGACCTTAAAGCCGCAAAGCTTGAATATGAACAGGCAAAGAAGAAAAAAGCCGAGGGCAAGGTCGTCGCAGAAATGGACGGCATAGTCAAAAAGATCGGCACAATCGATGACGCAGCCGCATCAGGCAGCACCTCTGACGAGGACGATCTTCCCGACGGGGAATTTGGTGAATATGCTGAGGAATTCTATGACGAGGATACCTCGTATGACGATTACTTTGCCGTTATCGAGGGAGACGGCGGAGCCTCTGTCGAGTTTATGATAAGCGAGCTTAAGCTCGACCAGATAAATATCGGCGATACAGTCTCCGTCTCCAGTTATGATACGGGAGCTTTCTCTTCCGCCACCATAACCGCCATAGTCAGTGAGCCTGCCTCCTATACCGCATGGAACTGGGGCGATAACCCCAATGCCTCGACCTATACCGTAAAGGCAGCCCTTGACCGGCCAGAAGGCTTCGGCGAGTATGACTGGCTCAGCATAACCCTTGACGGTTCTGCCGATACTCAGCAGAGCACCTCTCTCTACCTTCCCATACACTATGTAAGAAAAGAAGGCAGCACCTATTATATAATGAGAGCCGATAAGGACGGTAAGCTTGAAAAGCACTATATCAAAACCGGCAAGATAATGTATGGCAGCATCGAGGTCACAGCAGGCCTCTCAGTGAAAGACAAGATATGCTTCCCCTACGGTAAAGACGTTAAAGAGGGAGTAAACACCAAGGATTCGGAAAAGATACTTTATCCGAAAAACGTAGATTACTAAGGAGGGAATAACTTGATAGAAAACATCAGACTTTCCTTCCGCGGCATCTTCTCCCATAAGATCAGATCCCTCCTCACAATGCTGGGTATCATCATAGGCATAGCGGCTATCATCGCTATCGTCTCCACGATCAAGGGTACCAACGAAAGGATAAAGAACAATCTTATAGGCTCGGGCAGCAATACAGTGAAGATATCACTGAAGCTCGGCGGCAATGAATATGACTTCACCTATCAGTCGCCCCCTTCAGAGGTAGTTCCCCTCACCGATGAAAGCAGAAACTCCATAGTCAAGCTCAATGAGGTCGAGAACTGTACCTTCTACCGCACCAGAAACAATCCCATGAACATCTTTGCAGGCACTGTCTCGCTCGAATCCTCCACCGTCATCGGTATAGATAAATACTACTTCGATACCGCAGGCTATATGGTCTCCGAGGGCAAATCCTTTTCTGAAAGTGACTATACCTCCTTTTCCAAAAAAGCGATAGTGGATAAGACCCTTGCCGACGGTACCTTCAACGGCGAGAGCCCCATAGGCATGACCCTTGATATCAGCGGAGAGCCCTTTACCGTCATTGGCGTCGTAAGCGAGGTCTCCGAGTTTGAGCCCGATATCGAATCCGTTGACGATTACTATACCTATAACCAGACCGCCAGCGGCAAGATATTCATTCCCACTGAGGACTGGGGCATAGTTTACCGTTATGACGAGCCGCAAAACTGTATCGTCAAGGCAGTCGATACCGATTCCATGACAGGTGCAGGCAAAAAGGCAGCGGATATCTTAAACAAAAACATAATCAAGAATACCGCAGCAACGGGCGAAAAGACCACCGCACCAAAATATAAGAGCGAGAACCTTCTTGAACAGGCAAAATCCCTGCAGGACCTCAGCTCTTCTACGAACAGTATGCTCATCTGGATAGCAGGCATCTCGCTTCTTGTCGGCGGTATAGGCGTTATGAATATAATGCTTGTTTCCGTTACAGAGCGAACCAAGGAGATAGGCCTTAAAAAAGCACTTGGCGCAAGGCGCGGCAGGATACTGGGCCAGTTTCTCACCGAGGCAGCCGTCCTCACTAGTATAGGCGGCATTATCGGCGTCCTTACAGGAATAGGTCTTTCAAAGGTGATAGCCAAGGTCGCAGAGGTCCCTGTCGCTATCTCGACACCTGCCATAATAATAGCAGTAGTCTTTTCAATGGCAGTCGGTATAGTTTTCGGCCTTATCCCATCGATAAAAGCCGCAAGGCTCAACCCGATAGACGCCCTGAGATACGAATAAGCGCTCAGATGAGCACTGACACTATCTTATAGTTTAAAACTAAACTAACACCCTCCCCGGTGGGGAGGGTAAATTGTTTAATAAGTCTGTAACTATTGAAAGCGGCGTGGGGCTACTGGCTGGACATCGCGCACAAGTCAGTTTTATGAATACTTTTTGCCCACGCGTCTTTACATTTAAGAGTTTTTGTGCTATAATAATTTAGTCAGCGTTTTTACGCATATCTTGTAAAAGGAATGGTCAAAAAATGAGTTTATTAAAGCGCAGCGGCGCTCCCGTAATGGATAAGCCGAAGGAAATGTACAAATTCCTGTTCATAGCTGCTTTCCTCGGAATGAGCGTTGCTTTCATACCCTCACTGATCGTAAATAAGGGTATTTTCCTTTATTACGGAGACTTCAATTCTCAGCAGGTCATGTTCTACCAGCACGCTCACGATGCCGTAAGGGCAGGCAATCTTGCTTGGGACTGGGGTACCGATCTTGGTACGGGCTTTGTCAGCTCCTATGCCTTTTATCTGCTCGGTTCGCCATTTTTCTGGCTCACAACTCTTTTCCCCTCTGCAGCCGTACCCTACCTGCTTCCGTGGCTTCTTTGCCTGAAGACAGCCGTAGCAGCGTGCAGTGCCTATGCGTTCATAAGGTATTTTTCAAACAATACCAATGCCTGTGCGATCGGTGCTTTGCTTTATGCCTTTTCGGGCTTCCAGACGTATAACGTCTTCTTTAACCATTTCCACGATGCCACAGCCTTTTTCCCACTGATGCTCCTCGCCTTTGAGAAGCTCGTCAATGAGAACAAAAAAGGTCTCTTTGCTCTTACAGTAGCTCTCTGTGCAACTATCAGCTATTTCTTCTTCGTCTGCGAGGCTGTATTCTTAGTTATCTACTTCTTCATCAGGTGTACCGACGAGGAATTCTGCATCGACATGAAGAAGTTCGGTCTTCTCATCTTCGAGGCAGTAGTCGGCGCCCTTATCTCGGGTATTATCCTTATGCCTGCGATAATAGACCTCATAAACAATTACCGTGTAAACGAAAGACTCTACGGCATCGACCTTGTCATCTATGCCGAAAACGTAAGGATACCCCGAATAATCCAGGCATTCTTTATGCTTTCCGATATGCCTGCAAGGATCAATATCCTCAATTCCGACAGAGCCCGCTGGGCGTCTCTCGCAGGGTATCTCCCTATGTTTTCCATGGCAGGCGTCATCGCCTTTATGAGAACGAGAAAGTTTAGGCATTGGCTCACCAAATCGATAGTAGTCTTCGGCATCATCGCCTGTGTTCCTATCCTTAATTCCTCTTTCGTTCTCTTCAATGCGTCCTACTACGCAAGATGGTATTATATGCCCATTCTCCTTATGTGCCTGATGACAGCGATCGTCATCACCGAGAATAAGGACGACCTCAAAAAAGGCTTTATACCCGTCTGCGTTGTCTGCGCTATATTCCTTGGCATAGGTATGCTCCCGAAGAACGAGGACGGCAAGATAGTCTACGGCAAGGTGCCCGAATATATCGAGCTTTATTATATCCAGGCAGCAGTCACTATCATTATGACCGTTATGCTCGGTGTCCTCATCTATAAAGTCGCAAAGATGAAGATAGACTATATGAAGATAGCCGTTGCGATGACTACCGCAGCCTGCGTCATCTGTATGACCTCGTCGGTAGTTTACGGCGTAACTCAGGGCGGCGATAATAAGGATTATATCGAACGTGCCATAAACGGCGCCGATAACCTTAATATGGATAAGCTTGAAAACAACTCGGAATATAAGCTCGATTCCAACGATTTTTACCGTATCGACACCTCCGAGAACGTCGATAACTGGTGTATGTTCTGGGGTCTGTCCTCTATGAGATGCTTCCACAGTGTCGTAAGCACTTCGATCATGGACTTCTATACCACCCTAGGCCAGACCAGAGACGTTGCCTCCAGAATGGAGCCTAAGCTCTATCCTTTAAGAGGTCTCTTCTCCGTAAAGTATTATTTCAAAGAACTTCCCGAGGATCAGAGAAACGGCGAAAAACCGGTCTCCACTCCCCAGACTATCTCGCAGCTCAAGGGCTTCAAGTTTGTCGATACCCAGAACGGCTTCAATATCTATGAGAACCGCTATTATATCCCTATGGGCTTCACCTTCGATTATTTCACCTTTGACGCTGATGTCCGGAAGATAACCGAGGACAGCCGTCCGAATGTCCTTATGAAAGCCCTTGTCCTCAATGAGGAGCAGGCGATCAAATACGGCAGCTATCTCAGTTATAAGTCGTTCGACAGCACCGATACCACCGAGCAGGAGTATTATCAGAACTGCCTCGACAGAAGAGCTTCCGCCTGCTATTCCTTTGAGTATGATACTCACGGCTTTACCGCCAAGAATAACCTTGAGCGCGATAACCTTGTTTTCTTCTCCGTTCCCTATGATGAGGGCTGGAGCGCGACCGTCAACGGCAAACCCGTCGATATCGAAAAAGTTGACTACGGCTTTATGGCAGTTCTCTGCCCCGCAGGCGAAAACGAGATCAAATTCACCTATAAAACGAGGGGCGGCACCTTAGGCGTCGCAATGACCTGTGTCGGCACAGTCACCTTCATCGTCTATATAGCTTATGATATCAACCGGCGCAAAAAGCTGGCACCTGCATCAAAGCCAAAGAAAAAGAAAACTTCTTCAGGCGGCAAAAAGCCCGAGAATAAAACTCCGACCGAAAGTGACACCGCCGAGACCGATAAGGAGGACGAAAACGATGTATCAGAATGAAAAAAAGCTCTCGGGAGAGGAGCTCTTCAATGGCATAGTCATCCACCTGACGAGAGACAAGGTTGAGCTTGATGACGGCACTCAGGCGACCAGAGAGGTCATACATCACCCGGGCGGTGTGTGTATCGCAGCCCTTGACGATGACGAGAACCTTTATCTTGTAAAGCAGTTCCGTTATCCCTTCTCTCAGGTCCTCACCGAGCTTCCTGCAGGTAAGCTTGAGTACGGCGAAGATCCTCTTGAATGCGGAACCCGTGAGCTCAAAGAGGAGGTAGGCGCCACAGCCGAAACAATGACCTATTTAGGCTGCCTGTATCCGACTGTCGCTTATGATACCGAGATAATCCATATGTATCTTGCCGAGGGCCTTTCCTTTGGTGAGCAGCACCTTGATGACGGCGAGTTTCTTGACGTTATTAAAATGCCTCTTAAAGATGCGTTTGAAATGGTGATAAAAAATGAGCTTCCCGATGCAAAATCCCAGCTCGCAATAATGAAAGCGTATTATATGAAGCATAAGGCATAATTAAGGCCCGAAGGATTGACCCCTTCGGGCTTTTGTTTGTGTATGCTATCAGACTACTGGCTGTTCACAACGGCAGCGATCGCTATTATCGGCAGTGAAATTATTATAACTTTCTTTTTCATTAAAACCTCCCGAAGTGTTAAAACCACTTTCTCCTGAAAACCGCAACGGCAGGGATCATTCACTGTCGCTTTCAAGCAGCATACCGCTGTCCTCGGTCATACCGAAGATCTTCCAGCTGCGGCCTATCCTGCCAACGTAGATGTAAAGCTTAGCTTCTTCAGAACCTTTAGACCCTCTGAAAGTAATGTTAGTTACTACCTCATATGCCTCCGACACCTTTGGCGTGCGTCCGTAAGCCTCCTTGTAGCCGCTCAGATCATACTCTCCCTTTTCAAGCTTGGTCTCCTGCCCGAAATCCACCGATATAGTATAGCCCTCGCCGTACTCTTCAATAAAGTCAGCGTAAAGCACCTCTTTCATTACCTGCTCTTTGGAGTATCCTCCGTCCTTGCGCTGTGTCTCGTATTCATCCTTCATATCGGAGGGGAAGCAGTCGATGAATTTGTCAAAGTCGCTGTTCTGTATCGAGTTGAAATACTGCCTGATAACGTCAGTCTTCTCAACGTGGAAGATGATACCGCTTTGCCACAGCACCGCTATCACTACCCCGACCACGACCACCGCCACAAGAATAAGCGTTTTTATCCCGGCATTTTTGTCGTAGTTGCGGTTTTTCTTTCTTGCCTCCAGCCGTTCCTTTTCCCACTTGGCGTATACTGCCTTGTCCTCCGCCGTGCGGAACCTTTCGGGCTTGGTAGCTTTTTTATACTTTGCAGCCGCCTTTGAAGACTTCAGCTTCGGGTCTCCGTAGCCGCATTTATCACAATACTTCCCGCTGTACATCTCACCGCAGGACTTACAAACCTTAGCCATAAAAACAAAACCTTTCCGGAAAAATATCAACATAGTCAACGATAATACCCTTGCCGTTGACTATAATAATACTACTTTTAAGAATATTTGTCAACGCATCATCTTTTTTGGCTGACATTGAAATTCTCCTTATCGAACCCTCCCGAGATGTAAAACCACTTTCTCCTCGCAGCGACCGACGAATGTCCCCCCGAGCAGAGCGACTGGGTAGGGGAGGCGGTGCAGGCGTCCGCCCAGCACGGCGAGCACCTAGCCCAGCTCTTCAAATTTTTTGGCCATAGTCGGGTTGTCCTTGGTCAGCTTTTTGATGCTTATGTCCTCAGCCTTGTTGTTAGCGAGCCTCAGATGATTTTCCGACTTTGTCAGATTATCCTTAACTTTCTGCAGCTCAGCGATAGACTTGTCGATAGACTTTATCGCATCGGCAAAACGGTCGCTTGCGTTCTTGTAATTCTTCGAGAACGCCGACTTGAACTCGTTAAGGTTAGCCTCAAAGTTCTCGATGTCGATGTTCTGATTTTTATACATCTGCAGCTCTCTTTTGTACTCAACCGTGTGCATAGCGGCATTTCTGAGAATAGATATCATCGGGATAAAGAACTGCGGCCTTATAACATACATCTTGTCGTACTGATACGACACATCAACAATGCCCTGATTATAGAGCTCGCTGTCCGATTCGAGCAAGCTTACCAGTACAGCATATTCGCACTTTTTCTCTCTTCTGTCCTTGTCCAGCTCTTTGAAGAAGTGCTCGTTCTTCTTTTTAGTCGAGGTCGTGTCCGCCTCATTTTTCATCTCAAACATTATAGACAGTATCTCGATGCCGTTTTCGTCAAAGTCCCTGAAAATATAGTCTCCCTTGCTTCCCGACTCATAGGACACCACGTTGTCCTTTCCGAACTGAGCCCTTGGGAAAGCCGTCATTCTTATAGCGTTGAACGAATTCTCGCAGTGCTGTTCGAGAGTTTCGCCTATCATTTTGGTAGACATTTTCGCTTTTAGATCTTTGTAGTATTCCACCTGTTCGTTAGCAGCTTTAAGCCTTGCCTCATATTCTGCCTTTTGAGAATCTCTCTGGCTTTCGATCTCTCTTACCGCTTCACTTATCTCAAACTTCTTTTTCTGATCGCTTACTGCAAGCTCCTGCTTCAAAAGTGCGATCTCATTTTTCTGCGTATTAAAGGCTTCTCTTGCCTTTGCAATAGCCATATCCTTCTGAGAATTTGCCTCGCTTTTTGTCTTTTCTATCAGAAGCTCATGCTCCCTGTCTTTCTGCTGAAGCTGCGCTTTCAGGCTGTCTATAAGGCTGTGCAGCTCATGGATCTCCTTATCTTTTGCGCCTGTTATTTGCATAACGGCTTTTTCCTTGTCGCTGTCGTATAATTGCTTGTCTGTCTGCTTTATCTGTGCTATCTGGCGCTCTAAGGCCTTGTCAAATTCGGCGTTTCTTACCTGTTCGGCTATGTTTGTATAGGCTGTTTCGTCAAGCTCTATCACGGCTTGACACTTCGGGCATCTTATTTCGGGCATAGTATTACCTCCTAAAGAAATATGTTACTTCATTATAGCATACCGAAAAATAATTGTAAAGAGATTTTGAAATTCAGATGAAGGGGCTAGGTCGGTCTGAGAGGCGAAAAAAGTTCAACGAAAAAGCTGGAAAGTTCAATTTTTGACAGCAAAAGTTCAATTTTGAAAATTCAAATATTAAAAATATGTTAAAAGTTCAATTTCGATATTGAACTTTTTGAAAAAAGGTGGTATCATATACCTTGAAATTGAACTTTTGGAGGTGGATGCAGTGAAAAAGTTCATTTTTTCAATCAAACTAGAGATGTTAATGAAGGAAAAAGGACTAAAACAGGCAGACATTATACGAGCCGCAGAGAAAAAGGGAATAAAGCTCGGGAAGAGCCAGATGAGTCAGTATCTGGCAGGAAAGACACTGCCGAGAGATAATATGCTTGCGTTTCTGGCGGAGGAGCTCGGAGTGGACAAAAAAGAACTGCTGATAGATCTTTCATCGCAGCAGAAAACGGAAACAAGGATCGGAGGAAATGAGATGCGTACATTTAAAAAATCAACAAAGCTGGATAATGTGTTATATGATGTGAGAGGACCTGTAGTTGAAGAGGCTGCAAGAATGGAAGCGGCAGGAATGAATATTCTGAAGCTGAACATTGGAAACCCTGCCCCGTTTGGTTTCAGGACGCCTGACGAGGTAGTGTACGATATGAGCAGGCAGCTTACCGAATGTGAGGGATACTCGGATTCAAAGGGTTTGTTTGCGGCAAGAAAGGCTATAATGCAGTATGCTCAGAACAAGGATATACCTAATGTTTCGATAGATGATATCTACACAGGAAACGGTGTGAGCGAGCTTATACAGATGTGTATGTCGGCGCTGCTGGACAGCGGTGAAGAGGTGCTGGTGCCTTCTCCCGATTATCCGTTATGGACGGCTTGCGTTACGCTGGCAGGAGGTACGCCTGTACATTATACATGCGATGAAAAGTCTGACTGGTACCCCGATATGGACGATATCAGAAAGAAGATAACGCCGAACACAAAGGCTATCGTTATTATCAATCCTAACAACCCGACGGGTGCGCTTTATCCGAGAGAGGTGCTTCAGCAGATAGTTGATGTTGCAAGAGAGCACCAGCTGATGATATTCTCGGACGAGATTTATGACAGGCTCGTGTTTGACGGAGAGGAGCACGTTTCTATCGCTTCAATGGCGCCTGACCTGTTCTGCGTGACCTACAGCGGACTTTCAAAGTCTCACATGATAGCAGGTTACCGCATAGGTTGGATGATAATCAGCGGAAACAAGAGAATAGGAAAGGACTATATAGAGGGACTTAATATGCTCTCGAACATGAGGCTTTGCTCAAACGTGCCTGCACAGTCGGTAGTGCAGACGGCGCTGGGCGGTCACCAGAGCGTAAAGAGCTATGTTGTTCCCGGGGGAAGGATATACGAGCAGAGGGAGTATGTATACAAGGCGCTGAACGACATACCGGGAGTTTCTGTCGTAAAGCCGAAGGCTGCTTTCTACATTTTCCCGAAGCTTGACATTAAGAGATTCAACATCACCGATGATGAGAGATTTGTGCTCGACCTGCTGAAAGAAAAGAAGATACTTATGATACACGGCGGCGGCTTCAACTGGAAGCAGCCCGACCATTTCAGAGTTGTATATCTGCCGCAGATGCCCGTACTGCAAAAGTCGATGGAGGAGCTGAAAGACTTTTTATCTTACTACAAGCAAGAGTGATTAATTATGCTGCATTATTTATTAAATATCCTGCAAATGACCGCTTTCATATTGACACGCAATGTAAGTAATGGTATAATATCAGCATGGTTTTTTGTGAAGCGGCTGACAAAAAGGTTTTGTCACAGGGCTTCACGGTTTAGTAAAGGAGAAGTAATATGAAAAAATTAGCAGCGATCGCACTGGCACTTGTAATGTGCATAGGAATGGTATCATGCGGAGACAGCGAAACTGACAGCAGCTCTAAGACCGAGGGTAAAAAGGCGGCCGCAAGCTCTGCGGCTGTTGAGGGCAGCAAGGCTGAGGCTGAGACTACCACTACAGAGGCTGAGCCTGAGGTTCCGCTGAACACGAATGTTGTGCACAAGGAATTTACGAACACTGTACTGAATATGACGGCAAACTTCGACATTGCAAACATAGACGGATTTGAAACTCAGGAGGGAACTCAGAACCCTGACCAGTACAGAGCAACTGGCGGCTACGGCTATCCCGATCCTGAATGGTATGCAAGCGCTATAACTATTGAATATACGCTTCGACCGATAAGTGCGTTCCATGTTACAGCGCTTGAGGAGAAGACGGAGTATTATGAGAATTTTGAAAAGACGGATTTCGGTTCTGCATATGATACCTATGTTCGCAAGGGTACTGACGGGTACGAGAACAGGTATGACCTGATATTTGTGGGCGGTGACTACCTTGACGGTGAATTTGTGATAGAGTTTACAGTTATGCCGCAGCTGGATTCAGGAAAGGCTGAGGACGTTGAACTGATAGTTGACACTCTTGCAAGGAGCCTGAAGCTTGAGGCTGATGATTCCATACTCAGGACTGATGACGGATTCTCGATCGCTCAGAACGGTATAACCTGCAAGAACAAGGCAACAGTCGCAGGTGAAGAGGTCGAAGTGGTACAGGCTATCGCTACGGATGACAACTATATCTCGGCACAGGCGGATTTTGTTGCTGACGGTATAGGCTACAGCTTCCGCAGCCTGAATGTTGACGGAATAGACAGATTCGGATACCTGGGAGGCAATGAATACGCTGACTGCACTATAGCAGGAAAGCCAGGAAAGATCATGATGGTGCCCGGAGCAGGAACGCTTGAAGTTTTCGCTGACGTTCAGATCGATGATGAGAATGTTCTGCATATGGCTATAAGCTCTGACAGCGCGCTTTCAGAGGGTGAGCTTACGGATATGGTGAAGCTCGGAGAGGCTATCAGCGATATGCTCAGTGATGAGAACAAGGAAGAAACTCAGGAGAAGTTTGTAGGTTATATAAGCGATATTCTGGCTTCGTTCAGCTTTTAAGCGATAAAAAGTCTGAGAGATGATCTGAAAAGAAAAAACGGCTCGGTGCAGGGGTAACTGCATCGGGCTGTTGCTGTTATTTGCTCAAATGATTGACAGGGTCATGAAAAAATGGTATTATATACGTAATGAGCTTCTTTTTGAGAGGCGAGATAATAAGTGAGGTATATTAGAATGAACAATGCGGTGATACTGGCAGGCGGCCAGGGTAAAAGAATGAAAACAAACAAGCCCAAGGTGCTGTTGGAGGTGCTGGGAGAGCCAATGCTGGAATGGGTGATCTCGGCGTGCGAGGACGCAGGTATGGACAGGGTCTGTGTTGTTAAGGGGTTTGAATGTGAACAGATAGACGAATACCTTTCGGGGAGAGAGTCGAAAATAGATATAAAGACTGTTTTACAGGCGCAAAGACTCGGAACGGGACACGCTGTTATGCAGGCAGTGGATTTTCTGAAGGAGGACACTTCGGGAAACACGCTTATCCTCTGCGGAGATGCGCCGTTTATTGACGTCGAAACGATAAAGGGCGCCCTTGAGCACCACACGGACAGCGGTGCTGCGGTAACGGTGGTGACATCTAAGATAGATGAGCCGAAAGGGTACGGAAGGATATTAAGGACCGAGGACGGCATATCCGGAATAAGAGAGGAGAAGGACTGCTCGGACGAGGAGAGACTTATAAACGAGATAAACTCGGGCTGCTACTGGTTCAGGACGGAGGCGCTTTTAGAGGCTTTGCCTGAGCTTAAACAGAATAACGCTCAGGGTGAATACTATCTGACGGACTGCATTGAGATCCTGCTTTCAAAAGGGTATAAGGCTGACGCTTATACTTCAAGAAATGCGCAGGTGTCTCAGGGGGCAAATGACAGGAAGGGTCTGCTGGCGCTGAATGATATCGCAAGAAAGATAATAATTGATAAGTGGCTCGATGAGGGCGTTGAGTTTGTGTGCACGGACGGTGTGTCTGTCGGAAGAAAGGTGACTATCGGCACGGGAACACGTATCGACAGCAATGTTAAGATCAGAGGAAAGAGCGTTATCGGCAAGGATTGCAGGATAGGTGTGGGCTGCATAATAGAGGACAGCGTTATCGGGGACGGAGTGGACCTGAACTACGTTCAGGCATACAGCGCACAGGTAGATGACAACGCAAAGATAGGACCGTTCGTTCAGCTGAGACCTGATTCTCACGTTAAGAAGGGCGCAAAGATAGGCGACTTTGTGGAGATAAAGAACTCGACGATAGGTGAGTACACTGCGGTGGCGCACCTGACCTATGTGGGCGACAGCGATGTCGGAAAGAACGTAAACTTCGGGTGCGGTGTTGTGACAGTGAACTTTGACGGAGAGAAAAAATACCGCACGACTATCGGGGACAATGCTTTTATCGGGTGCAACACTAATCTGGTGTCGCCTGTTAACATCGGGGACGGCGCCTACACGGGGGCAGGGTCAACGATAACGAAGGACGTACCTGCAGGGGCTCTGGCTCTGGAGAGGACGGAGCAGAAGATAATCGAGGGGTACGCTGAGAAAAAGCTGAAAGCGAGAACCGAAAAGTTTGAGAA
>JAFUTU010000056.1 GCA_017484095.1 Ruminococcus sp.
GACATATATTCGCCGATGCAGTACTTCATCTCGGGAAGACCGAGGATAGCTGCCATTGCAGCAGGTGAGCACACCATAGTGTCCATATTATAGTCTGTCATAGAGCCCCAGAAGTTTGTGAGGTCAGCATAGGTGATAGATGAGCCTGAAATAGATATCTGCTCCGCACCTGTGCTGAGCTCGGTAAGGATAAGGGAGTTTACATCGCGGCTGATGACCGCACCGAGGTTTTTAAGTATAACTCCGAAGGCATCGAGTCTGTGCTTTCTGATAGACTCATAAGAGCAGCTGAGACGTCTCGCAAACTTGGTGAGAGCCTTGTTTGCAGAAGAGAGCCTTACTGTGGTAACGGGTACAGTGCCTGCCTCGGCAACTGCATCGGAGGCTGAATCCGGAGTTACGGTAAGACCTCTGTAATCTGTGCTGTCGGTAAAGGATACCGAGGCTGCAACAGAGGGTATGATAGAGGCTTCGTCCATGCCCGACTTTATCATTCTTCTTACATACTCGGGGAAGAGGAGCTGTGTTTCGGTGTTGTCAAAAAATCTCTCCACGAGGTCGGAATCTGCGCCCTTTACCTTGATGTCAAAACGCTTGAGCTGTCTCTCAAAGGCGTCCAGAGCTGCAAGGTCTGTGCCTGCATACTGAGAGGAAGGGTCCTGCTGCTCGAGCGCCTGGGTGAAGGTCTTGCCTGTGATCGAATAAAAGCCTTTGTCAAGCTTGATAGTATTGTACATTTTCATTTCTCCTTTTTGGTTTGATAATATAGTCCGTCTCAGCACATAAAGCTGAGGTTCTCGACCTCGGTGTCGAGGACGGGTAAGAGGTTCTGCTCCTCACTGTAAAGCCTTTGCTCATCATCGAACATCGACTTTCTGAGGTTCTGTCTGAGGGTGAGGAGCTGTTCGGTGTTGAGGGCTTCGGTCATTGCGGCGACTGCCTCCGCGCTCACGAATGGCTTACAGAAATAGCTCATTCTGAGGATATCCTCACGGAGCCTTCTGTCCTCATCAAAGAGGTGTTTTCTTATGTCGGCGGTGTTCTCCGTATGGGTCTTGGTGACGCCTGCGTCCTTCTGTGCGGGAACAGCTACGAACGACCACTCATAAGCGTCGGTAGGGTCCTCTAGGATATGGACGCAGGTCTCGCCGTCATAGGTGTTGCCTTTTACGTGAAGGCAGGGCGAGGTCATAACGTCTGTTCCGCAGATAGAGCATATCTTCTTCGATACGGCGCAGCTGACCGAGACCTCCTTTTTGATACCTCCCCTTATCTCTGCGATGAGGTCGGCATTGGAATTAGTTCTGACCATATAGGCTTTTGCCTTGAGCCTGCTCTCACCGCTTTCAGCCGTTTCAACGAAGCAGCGGTAAATGCGGGCCGTCTGGTTTTCACCCTTGGGGTCATGGTCAAAGATACCCGTTTTGCCCTTGAACAGGGCTGCAAGCTTTTCGAGAGAACTTCTTGAAAAGCGTTCCATGTCGCGGTCTACGCTGTCGGTACAGAGAACGAGACTGAATACGAAGAGCTCGTCCTCGGTGAGGTCCGACTGTGCATAGGAATTGATGAGCGACAGGTCTTCTTTTGTAATGTTTTCCTGCATTGTTTCTCCTTTCTTGCCGGAAGATGATGACTGTTCTGTCAAAGCAGTACCCTTTGATACGGCGAGCTGAACTTTACTGCTTTTAGTGTTCAGTCTGTTCTTCCAGCTGCTCTGCCTGTGCGTTGTAGAGCCTTGAACGTGCGAGGGATTCCTCGTCCTGAAGGTTTATGTTGTTCCATTCTATGACGGGTCTGCCTGCACAGCCCGAAAGTCTCAGAAAGGCGGCGCAGATGTCCTCAAGAGGGGGTGTCAGGAGCCTGCGGTAGTATTCAAGCTCACTGGTGAGGATATCTGCCTGCTGACTGGACATTCTCTCCGAGGTGCTCCAGTTCAGACCGAGAACAAAGGGCGGTATGGAGAGCTTTGAGATGATCTGCTCGATGAGCTCTCTCACAGGTACCTGAGTGTCGATGATCTGATTGTCTGCACCGATGACCTTTATCCCCACATCGCCGACCGCTACAAAGTCTCTTACGGAGCCTGTATCGGACATAGCGTCCGTCCACTCCTTTGCGATAAGCTCGGCACGTTCTCTGGCACGGGTAGGGTCGATATCATTGGGCGGATCGTAGGTGACGGCATAGCGCACATTGCCTACACGGTCAAAGTTCTGACCTATGCACTCATAGATACGCATAAGTATCTTACTGAGCGCAGGGAGACCTCTCAGAACGGAGACGCCCTCGGGGTGCTTCGGGCTGGGGTTGAGAGTTGTATACAAAAGCTGCTCGGGAGAGGTAACGGGTATCTCTTTGCCGCCGCTGATATAAAAAACTCTCTTGTCTACGGGGTCTTTGCCTGCACAGACTTTATAAGCTGTAGGGTCGCAGACGTAAAGACCTCTGACGGTCATATCCTTATGGTCTGTAAAGATACGGCCGAAGGCTCTGCCGTAGGTGAGGAGGGAATCGAGGTACATATCCGCAAAGGCTGCGAGCGAGCGACCCGATATCCCCACCGTTACGTTTTTGCAGAAGTCATCGAGAAGCGGCTGGAAGCGCTCTTCGGGAGCTTTGACCGTAAAGCCGTTCGTGAGCCTGATTATCTTTGCGATACAGGCATCAACTATGGGAACGGAGGCTCTCAGACCTTCATATAGGGAGCTGTCACAGAAGGTGTCGAACGGAGCCAGCTTATACTCGAAATGCTCTGCTCTGCCTGCGGCAGTGACACCTGTTTCGATCGGTTCTGCCGCAGGCTTTTTTCTTGATAGTTTCAATGATGTTACTCCTTTCTGTTGCTTTGGTCGATGATCGTAAAAGAGGGTATTTGTGTTTTACGGTCATCTGTTTCTGTCTACCGAGATGACGCAGAGGGCGTCCTCGGACTTTGCAAGGTACTCGCAGACGAAGTAGCGCATATCGTCCATAGCGTGATCGTTTTCCTTGATAGGGGCATCTCTGCCTGCGCGTTCGTCCCAGCGGTAGAGGTCAAATTCACGGAGGATATCTTCACAGGAGCTGTGAAATCTCAGCTTGCCCGCTTTAAGGCAGTCGGAGGTCAGGCGTATTCCCTTTATAACGTCATTGTTTGCCGGAATGACCCTGTAGTCTCCGTGCCGCCTGATACACTCGATGAAAGACGCTGCCGAGGGATCGCAGACGATGCCGTCAACGGTATGCTCTCCTATCAGCTGCTCCAGAGCGCGGTAATGCTCCTCATCAGTGCGCTGGCTGCCCTCTCTTCTCGAATCGTAATAGTACTCTCTCAGTCTGTACCAGATACCGCCTCTGTGCCCCCATAGACCGAAGCTTGCAGGGTTTACAGTGCCGTAATCGCAGCTGACTGCATAGCGGTCACATTCGGGCACGGTGTCCGTAACGTGCTGACTGCGTGAGAACATCGGATATACAACGCCCTGAACCGCCGTCCATCTGCCGAGGACAAAGCGGTCATAGAAAGCACCGTGATAGAGCCTTTTATAGCGCTGCTTTACCGTATCGGATAATGAGGGGTTGTCCTCCATGGTAAAGTGCATATAAAAAAGGTTCTTCTGCTGAGACTTGTCTATCCACTCCCTCTTGAACCAATGGGACGGAGCATCGGGGTTGCAGCACATAAAGAGCCTTGAACCGCTGACCGAGCACCTTGCGGCTGCCTGCTCCACAAAGGAGCGCGGCATAAGAACTACCTCATCAAAGAGGGCGCCTGCAAGTGTTATGCCCTGAATGAGCGCTGCGGAGGACTCATCTCTGCCGCCGAAGAGATAAAACGTGTTAGTGTTTGTGGAAAAGGTGACCTCTATCTTGTTTTTGGAGGGGTACCAGCGGTATGACCAGCCCAGAGAATCGAGATAAGAGAAAACATCGGGAAGGATATTGCGCTTTAGCGATCCTATAGTCTTTGAACACAGGGCAAAGCGCTTATGCGTGAAAGAAGTCATCGCCCATGTGACGAAGGACAGCGTCAGCGCAAAGGTCTTTCCCGAACGGACGGCACCGTCACAGATTATGGCGTCATAGGCATCGGTGTCGGGGTCTCGCCACCAGGTGAATACTTTTTGCTGCTTTGCCGAGAGGGTCTCAAGCATCATCGGTATCACTTCCCGTTTTGCCGTAGATGAGCTCCAGTATCTGTCTGGCGTTTGAGGCTTCGTCCTGCTCGGGGCTGAGCTCGGCAAGCTTTTCGAGGGCAGACTGCCTGTCCGCAAATTTTATCTCTACCGCACCGTCCTTCTGAAGCTTTATTGCCGAAACGCTGAAAAGATCAAGCTCTTTTATTTGTTTCGGGTCAAGGTCGCGGTCAAAGGCGAGCCTTACGGCATCGTTCACTCTGCCGAAGGCAAGGCGTGCAAGCCCTGCCCTGACAGCCGACATGGTCTTCGGTGAGTTCTTTTCAAGACGCTCCAGCTCCTTTTTCACAGATGTCATATCCAGCAGCTCATCAGACGCTGCCAGCGCTCTGTCAGGCGGTATGCCTGCCCCTATCGCAGCCTCATAACCGTTTCTTGTATGGAAAAAGCGCCTTGCAAAGGTCAGTACCCTGTTGTTTGACATTTTTGTTTCTCCTTTCGTTTTGCGAATAGTGCTTTCACTTATACGCCAAAAACCCCGTTTTTGTTGCATTAAAAATGCAACAATTTATCGTTTGTGTCCAAATTAAAAAATAAAACATTTGTTTGCACAAATCAGATAACAGTTTTTTGTTGATAATAACGAAAAATTTTCCCATTGCTATCCGTTAAAATACCGATGCTTCAAACGGGCATAATATAGTGTTCAGAGAGCAAAGTTAAATGATTTAATGTTTTATCACACAAAAATATATCGGGCAAAAACATTAAAAATGTCTATAAAAACCGCTTGCCGCGCCTGTTAGGTCAGTGTCGGGAGAAGGGAATGAAACAAATGTAAACTTTTTTATACCTGTAAACAAAAAACTTGCAATAAAGCTCATTTTGTGGTATAATCTAAGAGTATTTGTATATGTAAAAATAAGTTTTAGGAGGAAAATACATGGCTAAGACCACCGAAAAGACCATAACCAAGGCAGAGCTCAAGGAAAAGTTCCTTGATGTGCTGCACAATGATTTCCAGACCACTCCCGAGGAGGCTTCTGACCAGCAGGTATATGAAGCACTGAGCAAGATAGTTGTTGGTATACTTAAGGCTAAGAGAAGAAAGTTCACTGTGGCTACACAGTCGGCAGGAAAGAAAAAGGTATACTATCTTTCTATGGAGTTCCTTATGGGACGTTCGCTGAAGACTTCTCTTTACAATCTGGAGATGAACAAGCAGGCTGAGGCTGTGCTGAAAGGATTCGGTATATCTATAAACGGTATATATGAGAGAGAGCCCGATGCAGGTCTCGGAAACGGAGGTCTGGGAAGACTGGCTGCCTGCTATCTTGATGCACTGGCTGCAGACGGTTATCACGCTACGGGTTATTCGATCTGCTATGAGTACGGTATCTTCAAGCAGAAGCTGGAGGAAGGCTGGCAGACTGAGCTGCCCGACAACTGGCTGCCCGGAGGTTCTGTATGGCTGGTGCCCGTGCCCTCAAAGGCTGTTGAGGTAAGGTTCGACGGCGAGCTGAAGGAGTACTGGGACAATCAGTATCACTGTGTAACTCATGAGAACTACACATCTGTTATGGCAGTGCCTTACGACCTGTTCGTTTCGGGCTATGACAGCAAGGCAGTGTCTAAGCTGAGACTTTGGAAGGCTGAAATGGCTTCGTTCGATATGTCTATGTTCAACAAGGGCGACTACCAGAAGGCACTTTCAAAGAACATCATCTCACAGGCTATCACAAAGGTGCTCTATCCTAATGATAACCATGCAGAGGGCAAGAGCCTCAGACTGAGACAGCAGTATTTCCTTTGTGCAGCATCTATCGGTGACATCGTAAACCAGCACATGAGCGTTTACGGCACGCTTGACAACCTGCACGAGAAGGTAGCTATTCACATCAATGACACTCACCCGACGCTCGCTATTCCCGAGCTTATGAGGGTTCTGCTCGACGAGTGCGGCTACAGCTGGGATAAGGCTTGGCATATAGTTCAGAATACCTTTGCATACACAAACCACACCGTTATGCCTGAGGCACTTGAGAAATGGGATGTGAACCTCCTCAAGAGCGTTTGCCCGAGAATATTCTCTATCATCGTTGAGATTAACGAGAGATACTGCCGTGACCTCTGGGAGAGATACGGCGACGAGGCTAAGGTATCTCATATGTCTATCGTTGAGAACAACAAGGTGAAAATGGCAACTCTTTGCGTTCACGCTTCTCACAGCGTAAACGGTGTTGCTAAGATACACTCCGAGATAATCAAGAAGGAGACCTTCAAGGACGAGTTCCTCGATACTCCTACAAAGTTCAAGAACGTTACAAACGGTATCGCTTACAGAAGATGGCTATATCAGTCTAATGAGGGACTGACAGCGCTCCTTAAGGAAAAGATAGGAAGCGGCTTCCTCAAGAATGCTGCTGAGCTCTCCAAGCTTTCCGTATTCAAGGACGATGAAGAGGTTCTCAACAGACTCGGACAGATAAAGCTTGACAACAAGAAGAGCTTTGCAAAGTATGTCAAGAACCAGTACGGCGTTGTGCTCAACACAGATTCTATCTTCGATGTTCAGGTCAAGAGACTGCACGAATACAAGAGACAGCAGCTCAATGCGCTGAATATAATCGCACAGTACAACTACCTTAAAAACAACCTCGATGCTGACTTTGTTCCGAAGACTTATATCTTTGCTGCAAAGGCTGCTCCCGGATACTATATGGCTAAGCAGATAATTAAGCTTATCTGGAACATTTCCGAAGAGCTGAAGCAGAACAAGAAGCTCAGCGAGAAGCTGAACGTTATATTCCTTGAGGACTACAATGTGTCTCTCTCTGAGATACTGATGCCTGCTGCTGATATTTCAGAGCAGATATCGCTTGCAGGTACTGAGGCAAGCGGTACCGGAAATATGAAGCTGATGATCAACGGTGCTGTTACTCTCGGAACTATGGACGGCGCTAATGTTGAGATACACGAGCAGGTAGGCGATGAAAACATCATCATCTTCGGTATGAACGTTGATGAGGTAAATGCCTGCAAGGCGACCTACAAGCCGATAGATATCTACAACTCGAACGATGTTGTAAGAGCAGCTATCGACACTATCAACTATGGCGTTAACGGCGTTCAGTTCTCTGAGATAGCTGACACTCTCAAGAACACGGATACCTATATGGCACTGAAGGACTTCGATTCCTATCAGGCAGCACAGAGATACGCTTCCGAGTGCTATCAGGATAAAATAAAGTGGCAGAAGATGAGCCTTGCGAACATCGCAGGCGCAGGCATATTCTCGGCTGACCGCTCAGTAGATGAGTACGCTAAGGATATCTGGGGACTGACAAAATAAGTGTTTGCCGCACGACTGATGTCCCGCTCTCATCAGGGGGAGCTGAGACTTATACTGATATATGCCCTCCCGCGGAGGGGAGGGGGCTGCAATGAAAGAGCTTTACAGTAGTCTCGCTGCGCTGGTATTTTAAGAAGTGCTGACAATGCAAAAATATCCTCCCTCTGCTGATGCAGGGGGAGGAATTTACAATAAAAAGGGGTTTTACCATGAAGATCACAGACGATATGAGCTTTACGACAAGAGCGATACACGCAGGAAATGAGATCGACAGCGCAACAGGTGCTATAGAGCCTGCCGTTTATATGGCTAACAGCTATCTGCTGCCGTATGACGCATCTCAGATGAACTGGTCTGCAAGTGAGGCTAACATCTACACACGCAACGGCGGTGTAAATCAGGGACAGCTCGAAAAGAAGATAGCAAACCTCCACGGCGGTGAGGACTGCGTAGTTCTTGCAAGCGGTGTCGCTGCGCTTTCGGCACTGTTTTTCACAAAGCTAAAAAAGGGCGACCATGTTATATTCTCAACCGTTACCTACATTGCTACCTACAGGATATTCAACGAGCTGTGGTGCGATAAATGGGGCATAGAGACAAGCATTGTTGACTGCACAGATGTTGAGAACATCAGAAAGGCAATAAAGCCGAACACAAAGCTAATACACTTTGAAACCCCGGGAAATCCGACGCTTTGCATCTGTGATATTGAAGCGATAGTGAAGCTTGCCCATGAGAATAACATATGGGTATCTGTTGACAACACGTTCTCTTCACCGTATAATACAAGGCCGCTCGAATACGGCGTTGACTACGTTGTTGAGAGCCTTACTAAGTATATAAACGGACACGGAGACTCTATGGGCGGAGCTGTCATCACAGACCATGAGACCTGCGAAGCTATACGCTATCAGGCACAGGTTAATATAGGCGGTGTTATAAGCCCGTTCAATGCGTGGCTGATACAGAGAGGATCTATGACCTTCCCTCTCAGGATGCAGGTGCATAATGATAATGCGCTCGCAGTGGCTGAGTGGCTTGAAAGGCAGCCCTGCGTAAGCTTTGTGGCATACCCCGGACTTAAAAGCTTTAAGGGACACGAGCTTGCGAAAAAGCAGATGAAAAACGGCTTCGGCGGAGTTTTGTCATTCGGGCTGAAGGGAGAGCATGATCTCTATAACCGTGTGGTAACTCACCTGAACGTATTCACATCGGCAGTATCGCTCGGAAATGCAGGAAGCCTTATTGTATTCCTCGGTGAGGACGACGAGAGAATGTACCTCTACCCCGAGGAGTTCCACGGAGGTTTCTACCGTGTGGCTATCGGCATCGAGGACAAGAACGATCTGATAAACGACCTGAGACAGGCATTCACCTCCGAGGGACTGGAGACTGTAGACTGATATTTTATCCCTGCGTTCAGTTAGAGCTTTTTGACTAAAGAATATATGTACCCGAAGGGGTAGCAGCCGACGCAGTCGCTGCTAGGTGGGCGGTGCTCGCCGCACGGCTGATCCACGCCATAATTTCGCTTTGGCTTTTGCTTAGTGGTCGCACCTATTAAACAGATATGTACCCGAAGGGGTTCTGGGACGGGCGGGCAACAGCAAGCTGTTGCCGGAAAGCCCCCTAAGCGTTCAATAGCTTGTTTATTTAAAGCTGATCTCTGCCTTTTACCAAGGCAGGGATTTTTTTGTTGACTTAAAGGACGGAATATTGTATAATATACATAAGTATTATTAATGTAGGTGAGTGCAATGAAAAAGCCTTCAAAAAAATATGTTGAGAGCATTATTGCTGCTCTGGAGAAGCAATACCCTGATGCGCTGTGCTCGCTTACATATTCTCAGCCCCATGAGCTTATGATAGCAGGAAGGCTGTCGGCTCAGTGTACAGACGCAAGAGTGAACCTTGTGACACCCGAGCTTTTTAAAAAATACAAGAGCATCGACGATTTTGCAGAGGCTGACACGGAAGAGCTTCAGGAGATCATCAAGCCCTGCGGTCTTTATAAGACAAAAGCGCTTAGCATAAAGAATATGTGCATAAGGCTCAGAGATGTTTACGGCGGAGTTATTCCCGATACGATAGAAGAGCTGACCACCCTGCCCGGCATAGGGAGAAAAACTGCGAACCTTGTTATGGGAGATGTTCACGGGAAGCCTGCCTATGTGACGGATACTCACTGTATACGCATTTGCGGAAGGCTGAAGCTGACTGACAGTGATGTGCCCGTCAAGGTGGAGGAGCAGCTCAGAAAAATAATACCGCCTGAAAAGAGCTCTGACTTCTGCCACAGACTTGTGCTGTTCGGAAGAGAGTTCTGCAAGGCGCCAAAGCCTAAGTGCACGGGCTGTCCGCTGGCAGGGGTGTGCCCGTCAAGAGGCTGAAACACGATCCGCTCAGAGACTATAACATATTTTTACTCCAAGAGGTATCATTATGAGTGAAGACAGGATAAAACTGAAAAATGCAGTCGGACATTTCAGGACGATAACAAGGCATCGCCATGAAGTGATAAAAAACTGCTTCAAGGCAGGTATAGGGTTTCAGGGACTGTTCCATGATCTGTCGAAGTACTCGCCTGAGGAGTTTCTCAACGGCTGCCGCTATTATCAGGGAACTCGCTCCCCTCACGAGGGTGAACGAGATGAGAACGGCTACTCAAAAGCGTGGATGCACCACAAGGGCAGAAACAAGCACCACTATGAATACTGGACGGACTACAACAAAAAGACCAAGCAGATGACTCCTGTGAAAATGCCTGTGAGGTACGTCAAGGAGATGTTCTGTGACAGAGTTGCTGCCAGCAAGATATATATGAAAGAAAGCTACAACGACGGCTCGGCGCTGGGGTATTTCAAAAGGGGCAATGCAGCCGCAAGAATGCGCCCCGAAACTGCTGCCCTGCTGGAAAAGCTGCTGACGATGCTGCGCGACAAGGGTGAGGACTACACCTTTGCTTATATAAGAAAGCTGCGCAGATATTAATATCCTGAAATTAAAATAGCTCTGCTGTGAAAGCAGGGCTTTTATTTGTCTGTATTGCAGTTCTATCCGATCAGAGAAGTGTGCTTTTGAATTTATCCTTCTCCACTATTATTATCGGGTAGCCCTCTATGTATGGCTTTACAGCATCGGGGTTCTCATCGGCATACTCAAATATCCTGTCGGATATCTGCTCTGCCATCTCCCTGACAGCCTTGACCGAACGCTCGGAAATGTTAGGACAGACAGGCGAAAGCGTTATTACTCTCTTGCTGCCGAGATGCATTATCCTGAACGGCCATATCAGGCAGTCAAACGGCTTTTCATCGCCGAGTATACAGCCCTTTTCCTGATCCAGCAAAGGACAGTAATATAAGTCAGCGTCCTTCTCCTTTTCCATTTTCAGCAGAAAATGATCCTCCTTTTTCACAAACTGCTGATCTGGCTTTATCTCCTGGATTATCTTTGCGGCAAGCTCCCTGGTGATGTAGGGGGTCTCCCACAGGTCATAGCTGTCGAAAATACAGCACATCTTACATTTTGCACATTCAGCGCGGCTCAATATGGGTGACAGCATAAGGCTTCCCCTCCTGTTGTTTTTGCTATTATAGCATAGTATTTCATAAAAGTAAAGTCGCGTGTGCAAAAAAATCTATTAAATAGCTTTATGCGCGATGCTTAATACGCTTTGGGGACGTGGTCTTTACTTTTTTTTGCTAATATGATATAATATAAACAAGTTTATTTTTCGGAGGATCATTATGGATAGCTTTAAGGAACAAATAGTAAGAAAAAATCTTTCTCAGCGTGAGAAAATGTCAAAATACTTTCTGATGATAGCAAGTGTCGCTCTGGCAGCTGCGTGCTTTTTGTTCGTAGTGGGAACACCCTATATGATGCTGGGCGTTCTGTTTGCAGGGCTTGCTCTTTTCGGAGGATACCACCTGACAACAAGAATGGACGTAGAGTATGAGTATATTTTCACTAACGGCGAGGTAGACGTTGACAAGATAACCGCGCAGCGTTCAAGAAAGCGCCTTGTAACATTCAAGTGTTCATCATGCACGGCTTTCGGCAAGGTGGATGACAGCTTTAACGAAGACGATGACAGCGCTCTGGTGGTGGCTTCCGCCCATGACGATGAGCTTAACGATTACTATGCCGTGTTCAAGCACAGAGAGCTTGGCAAAGCTACAGTTATATTCACACCTGAGGCTGAGATGCTTACCCTTATGGTAAAGGCTCTGCCGGCGCAGATAAGACGTGATGCTCTGAAGCTGCTTGATGATATCGAGACTTACGAGGAAGAGGAATAATGAAAACACCATTCTCTGTCGGGACTGATCTGGTCGAGATCGACAGGATCAAAAAAAGTGTTAGCCGTGAGAGCTTTGTAAAAAGGGTCTTCTCAGATGATGAGCTTGAATACTTCAGCACAAAAGCTTCGCCATATGAATCTATGGCGGCAAACTGGGCTGCCAAGGAAGCATTTGCAAAGGCGCTCGGCACTGGTGTAAGAGGGTTTGAGCTCAAAGAGATATCATGCCTTCGCGATGAGCTCGGTGCGCCGTATCTCAGGCTTTGCGGCAAAGCGGCAGAGGCAGCCGAGGGGCTGACTTTTTCGGTATCGCTGACCCACACTAAGGAATACGCCTCGGCAGTAGTATTGTGCATGGAGTGTTGAAAATGAAAGTACTCACAGTTGCGCAGATGATAGCTGCGGAGAAAAAAAGTGATGAGCTCGGAACTTCTCTTGCGGAGCTTATGGAAAATGCAGCCGCGGCTCTGGCAGATGAGATACAAAGACAATGCAAAAGGCTCTCCTGCAGTGAACCGCTGATACTTGCAGGTAAGGGAAACAACGGCGGCGACGGCATTGCCGCTGCGAGAATACTTCGTGCGCGCGGGCTTGAGCCGACACTTATGCTTTGCTGTGGTCAGCCTGCTACCGAGCTTTCGGCATCACAGCTGAGAAAGCTTGGCAGTGGTGCGTCTATCTTAGAATATTCAAAACAGCTCGGCGGAGCGATAAGCTCTGCAAAAGTGATAGCAGACTGCATTTTCGGCACAGGCTTCAAGGGTGAGATAAGAACCGAAAGCGCTCCCCTGTTTGAAGATATAAACTCATCAAATGCTTTTATAATTGCTTGCGATGTTCCCTCAGGTGCGAATGCTCAGAGCGGAGAGGTGAGCAGTCTTACCGTAAAGGCAGATGTTACCGTCACCATGCACGCGGCAAAGGTCGGTATGCTGCTGTCTCCTGCAAGATATCACTGTGGCGAGATAAAGGTCTGCGATATCGGCATACCCGCAGGCGCTGACAAGACAGCCGACACAAGAGAAATAATTCTCTTTGATGAAAAAGAACTCAAGTCTCTTCTTCCCGAGCGCATAAGCTGGGGGCACAAAGGGACCTTCGGAAAGCTTGTGTGTGTTTGCGGCAGTGACAGATACATCGGTGCGGCTGCAATGAGCACAGAGGCTGCGATGAGAACAGGAGCCGGGCTGACTGAGCTGATAACTACCGACAAATGTATCAGCACGATCGCAGGCGCCCGACCTGAGATCATTTACTCCGCAGCGCCTGACAAGGACGGCATACTCAGCAAGCAGAGCTTTGCGCTTATCGAACAGAGGGCATCATCTGCAAGTGCAGTGCTTATCGGCTGCGGCATCGGTCACAATGATGAGACGGAGGAGCTTATGCAAAAAGTGGTCGAGAACTCTTCCGTGCCGCTGATAATAGATGCCGACGGAATAAATTCACTTTGTCCGAATATAGATATACTGTTGAAGAAAAGGTCAGCAGTTATCCTGACGCCTCACCCTGCGGAGCTTGCAAGGCTGTGCGGTGTGAGCACGGCAGAGGTATCCTCGGACAGAGAAGGCTATGCGGCGGCACTTGCGAAAAAGTACGCAGTTACGGTAGTATCAAAGGGCGCCGAAACTATAGTTACAGACGGCAGACGCTCCGTGATAATAAGAACGGGGAACACGGCGCTTTCAAAGGCAGGCTCGGGAGATATGCTTGCAGGTGCGATAGGCTCTTTTGCGGCACAAAGCAGTGAAGACCTGATGAACGCCTGCATACTTGGCTGTTATGTTATAGGTATGAGTGCGGTCAAGCTCAGTGAAGAATATTCTGAGCGCGGTATCATAGCAAGAGACATACTTTCTAGGCTGCCCGTAACGCTGAAGGCAATAGAAAACAGCTGACCATAAAAAGATCACGGCTTTCTTCAACACGAAGAGAGCCGCTTTTTTGTGAGGTGTCTATGAAAAAGGTAATTATTATCGCAATGCTTGCAGGCAGCGCACTGATGTGCTCATGTGCAGAAGAAAAAAAGGTCGAGCCTGAGAAGCTTTCGGCAGGGTTTGAAACGCAGCTGACCTATGAGCAGAACAACGTGACCTTTACTGCCGATATGCTCAGGCAGGAGGACGGCAGCTGGTCTTTCACCTTTAGTGAGCCAAAAACGATCGAGGGGCTGACGTTTACCCAGACAGACAAGGTGATAACTGTTTCAATGGGGGAGATAAGCTATCTGGCAGATCAGGCACAGATAGCGGACACATCATCGGTAAAGCTGATTGCAGCAGCCGCCGACAAGCTGGTAAGCGGCAAGGGCTTAAAGGCTGAAAGCAACAAAAACGGTGTTACCGGAATGAGCGGCAAGGTTGGTGATTTCGAATTTACCGCAGGCATAAAAAAAGGAAAGCTCACTTCCCTTAAAATAGGAAATGAGCTTTCGGTAAAATTCAAATAATTACTGCTCGTTGAGGTATGGTCCGTGAAGGATAACGCTCTCATCATAAGTAACGTTTCCGTCAGCATCACGAGGAACGATTCCGTCAGCGGTAGCGTCCTCAAGCGGTCCCTCATCATATGCAGCGCCGCCGGGGATATTCTCTTCAGGAACTGCTATAACATTGTTGTTCTCATCAAGGAAGGTGATGTCAGCAATGTAGAGGTCGATGTTGTTAGTTACCTGCCATACCATAAGAGTAAGGTAGTTGGTCTCATAATCCTTGCCGAAGGTAGCCTTCTTGGAAGGATCCTGAATGCCGGGACGGATCTGCATACCGTCCATGTAAGCCCACTGGTTGATCCACTCAACATCGTCGCTGTCGGTAGAGCTGCTGGAAACGCCCGAATATTCGATAAGGTTTCCGTTCCACTCGCCGTCATTGTTGGTACCGAATGCACCGCCGTACCAATAAACACCGAGACCGCCCTGCGAACCGTCATCGAATATAGGATTATCTCTTGCGATAGCTACAACGTCAGCCTTGATAGTGAAGATCTTCTCCATATCCTCCTCGTGGCCTGCGAAGAGCTTATTCATATCATAGCGAAGCTTGATAGTCTTAGGAACTGTATCGCCGAAATCGTCCTCATAAAGTGTCTGGTCAACCTTCATCATAGGTATGCCGCCAACTTCCTGAACTGACAGTGTGAGCAGAGCCTCGTCACCTGTGTAGCCCTCATCTCCGGGATACAGGGTCTCACCGTTGTGAGCGCTCTTCTTGTTCTTGTTCTCAACTGCCTCGTTGAACATCTCAGCAAATGCGTTTACATCAGTATCAGCAGCAAACTTCAGTGAGCAGTTGTCATAATCAGCAAGAGAATCCTTGATCTCAGCAAAAGGCTTAAAGCCGGTTGCTGCAGCTGTTGTATCTCCGCCCTCTGAACTGCTGTCAGCAGGCTCGGGCTCAGGCTCAGCCTCTGTAGTGGTAGTGGTCTCTTCTGCAGTAGTGGTAGTCGTGGTCGTGGTCTCAGCCTCTGACTTTGACTCAGCCTTTGAAGAGCTGTCGCTGTCACCGCAGGCTGTGAGCATTGATGCGACCATTGTGATCGCAAGCACGCTTGCAAGTAATTTCTTCATTTTGAATAACCTCCAATTTCTTACGGTATCGGTCATACCCACACGCCGATACAATTTTACTCTTGTATTATAGCACAACAGCACCTGTTTTTCAATATCCTATTTGCACAATTTGTCCACCTGTTTTCGTTCATTTTCCACAGAAAACGATTACTTAATAGTACAAAATACACAAAAAAAGAGGCCTCACAAGGAGACCTCGATTTTTTAAGTATTCAGATTACTTTCTCTTAGTTACAACAACTGCTGCACCTGCAAGAGCTATGCCTGCAAATACGAGACCTGCTGTAGCACCTGTAGCTGCCTGTGTGTCGGTAGCATCGCTGCCGCCTGCTGCTGCAGTTGTGCCGCCTGCATTGTTTGTGCCAGTCTTGGTCGTGCCAGCTGTAGATGTTGTTGTGCTGGAAGAATCCTTAGAAGCTGTGGAAGAAGAAGTATCTCCGCCGGGCTGTGAAGAAGAAGTATCGTCACCAGCTACTTCGCTGTGAAGCTTAACATCTGCGGAATACTCAACACTTGTGATGGTAATACCGTTGTTACCTGCCTGAATGTTAAAACCGTCCCAGTCATGAGGAACTTCATTTCCGTCAGTATCCTTAAGAGGCTCCTCAGCAAGTATAGTGTCCATATTCTTAAGATCAGAGATAAAGTCAGAAGTAAGTGTGAATGTTACAGATGTAACTGTATCTTCCTCAGTGTAAAGAACCTGAAGGAATCCGTCGTCCTGGATCTGATACTTAACTTCCTTGCCGTCAGCATCGAGCCAGCCGGTTGTAGAGTTCAGAGCGTTGCCGTCAGCATCCTTCTCGTCTTCATGAGTGTCAACTTCCTTGTAAGGAACACCTGTGATGTAGGTCTTGCCCTGGTCAAGCTGCTGCTTGTAAACGCCCTCAGAACCATAAGCGATCATAGGCTTGAATGCGGTGTAACCAAGAGCCATTCCCTTATCGGACCACTCGAAGTTTACGGTAACTGTGAGGTCACCGTCAGGAATTGTAGATGCGTCTACATAATCATCCCAACCATAGATAGCTTCCCAGCTCTCTTTGCCAGTATCTGCAGTAGCAGCCTTTGCGTTCGTTGGATTGATCGTGTTAGCGCTTACAGGAAGTGCCACAGCTGCCATCATAGTAACGGCTGCAGCTGTTGCTAAAAGCTTTGTAAATTTCATTGTGTTTCCCTCCAAATTAACTTTGTTTTTTTGCATGAACTCCGAAATAGTATTCGGTTCTAAGCATAATTATAACAGAATTGTCCGAAAAAATCAAGGGCAAATCAAAAGTTTTTCCAAAAAAATTGTTGGAAATTCTAACAATTTTATCACTCAACTTTTGTACACAACTCACAGAAAACGATATCATATCCGTAAAATCACAGAATTTTACATATCAGCAAGCATCATGATAAAGCCCGTAATGCACGCAGGCTTTTTTGATAAACTGCTCGCTCACGCCGAAATACTCTGCCAGAAGATAAAGGCTGTCACGGTTTTTCTTTATCTGCTCTACAAGCTCCTCCCTCGGGATAAGCTTCTCTATCGCCCACTTATCTGCCCTGTACTCATGCTGTGATATAATATCATGCGGCGAATCCCTGTTATAAAACGCGCCCTTAACGCAATGACCGACCTCATGCGCCGCCCTTTCCTTCATAAGCAGCTCGGGCAGCCTTCTGTCTATAGCTATATAGCAGCGCTCCCCTATCATCAGCGAGAACGACTCACACGCTCTGCACTCTATCAGATCAACGCATATACCCTCTTCCTCACAAACTTTCCATATCTCTCTGATGTCAGTCATTCATCACCCTTCTTTCTTCTTGTTCTCTTCGCGCAGCTTTACCATTCTGGCATACTGCCTTACTTCCTCGAACATCTCATCCGTGACGCCCTCAGAGCCGCCCCAAAGCGCAAATTTAAGCTCCTCATCGAGATCCCTGCTGCCGCCCTCCGTCAGATACTTAACACTCACCCCAAAGCGCTCCGCTATCTTAGAGGTGTTCTTGGCAGACAAGCTCTCAGACCTTCCCTTGCTCAGCTCGGACAAGCAGCTCCTTGTGATCGAAAGCTCTCTGCAAAGCTGTGTCACACTGATGTTATTCTCCCTGCAAAGCTCCTCGATACGTTCATACATTGCGTTCATAACTATCTCTCCCTGAATTTTTATGAAAATACTTGACAATTACAGAATTCTGTATTATAATAAATTTGTAAAATACAGCTTTCTGTAAATAATCTTCATTATTTAGTATTATAATACATATTTCTGAATTTGTCAAGGGATAAAAATACAGAACTTCGATATTTTTATCAGGATTGTTTTTTCACTGAGTATATTATAACACGCCATAAGTACAAAAGTCTGTACAAAACGAGAGGAGAATTAAATGAACGAAAAAGAAAGATATATGCTGTACAAGCTCTCAAGGCGAGACCTTGAAGCCGACGCCGAGCAGGTAAAGCTAAGGATAAGCGAGCCCTGCCAAAAGCGCTACAACAGGCGCAAAAGTGCGAAAGGCGGCTGCAGCGGACAGACCTCAAAGCTTGCTAGATACAGAAGCTTATGTCTCAGGCAGAAAAGGTTGAGGCTTGCTATACTGGAAAAGGAGGCGTTTTACAAAAAGGCAGCTGCACGAGGAGTGCAGCCAACATGGTTCAGTGCAGGGAGAGAGAAAAACGAGCTCACAGTTATGAGGGCTGAGCTTGCAGCACTCTCAAAGAAAACGGAGGAGTGTCTTCAAATGATGGAAAAGCTGAGCGGCAAAGTGCGTGAAGCCGTTCTTTACAGATACCTTGATATGGACCTCAGTTCTCAGCCCGACTGGAAGAAAACAGCGGAGCACATCGGCTATGAGGGCAGCGCCGAAGAACTCAGGCACGAGGTGGTGGAAGAACTGATTAACAAAGTGTTAAACAAATAAAAAGAGATAGTTGCGTGTTTCAAAATTCTTACCGATAAATTGTGAATGTTTTTACAAATGAAATCTTGAAAATAAGGGCGTTTTATGATAAAATATCTAATAAAGTATATCGTTTGTAAAATATCTCTCAAGGAGTTTTTGATATGGCAAAAAAGAACGCGAACCTTAATCCCTCCGATGCTTTTATACTCAGCATGGAAAGAGGCAGGCGCAGAAAAAAGAGAATACTTATCATAATGATAGCTGTGCTGGTGGTACTTATAGCGGCAGGTATAATAGTTGGTATGAAGATAAGGCGCGATAACAGGATAGCTATGGCCAAATCTGTTATCGAGAAGCTGGACATAAGCACCACATACAAGGAAACTGAATTCTACGATACTGAGGACTGGGACGGTGACGGAGTTCTCAATGCGGAAGAAAAAAGGCAGAAGCTGAACGTTCAGGGTGAGGATACTGACGGAGACGGCATCATCGACGGCGATGAGGTGAAAATGGGCACCAACCCGACTGAGCCCGATACTGACGGCGATGGATTATATGACGGTTATGAGCTTATGGCAGGGCTTGACCCGAGGACTGCCATGACTGACGGCAAGACCAGAGACAACGAGCGTGTAATGACTGTTGAGAGGACCTCCGGCGACTGCACACTGACTATCGAGGGTGATGCGAATGCTGCGAGCGTAACGATGACGGAGCTTGATCTGTTCGGTATATCTTCTAATGCGAGCATAGTTACCAAGGCATACGATTCTTACAGTGAGCACAAGTTCTCAAAGGCCACTATCACTTTCAAGATAGACAAAAGCAGGATAGAGCGTCTCGGATACTCTATGGACGGACTGACAGTGCTCAGGTTCGATTCAAACAACACTACCTACACTAAGGTAAATTCTACTGTTGATGCCGCTGCAGGTACAGTATCTGCTGAGATACCTATTCTCGGCACTTATGTTGTGGGCGTTGAAGAGACAGCCAACATGAAAGCAACGACGAGAGTAAACTTCCTTATCGATAATTCAGGGTCTATGTACCCTGTTGAGCTTTGTCCTACCTCTCCCGAGAACGACCTGGAATTCAAGAGGATAGATTTTACAAAGAACCTTATCAAAAAGCTGGATGATGACTGCCTTATCGGTCTGGATAAATTCACAGGAAGCTATGACAGGCTTTCAGATTTCACTACGGATAAGAGCTCGCTCAATGATACTCTCGAAAGGCTGAGAGATATCGACGAGTTCTTTGACGGAACTCACAGCCAGACTGCCCTGCTCAACTGTATAGGTGAGTTTGACAATTCTGACGGCGGCAAGTACAGAAACGTTATCGTTATGCTGACGGACGGACAGTCGGACGAGGCTGACCCCGCACCTGTTGAGGAGATAATCGAGGCTGCACAGGACAAGAACATAATAGTTCTTACTATAGGTCTGGGACGAGATGTTGACAGACAATGGCTGCAGGATCTGGCATCGTCTACAGGCGGAAAATACTACTCAGCTTCTGATGCGAATGCGCTGGACGATGTTTATGAGCAGATAGTTACTACACTGAATTACGATATAGTTGAGTTTGAGAACAACGACGATCAGGTGAGGGGTTATTCGCTTTACAATACGGGCTTTAACCCGAAGATGAACGGTTTTGAGTTCAAGAATTTCAGAACTACCACAACAGCTAGCGTTGACTTCGGAATGGCAGTACTGGCAAGAGACTGGTACATTGGAAATGTAAAGACTTCTCTCGGAGCCATAGACCCTGCGGATAAGAGCGACATTAAGGTAAGCGCAGAGGGATATGACCTCAGCGGCACTGATGTCGGCGAGGCGTATGAGAGCAGACTTCAGCTGCATACCATACCTTGCAGCATTTTCACCGGAAAGTATGCGGACATAAATCAGTATCTCGATTTTACATCGGGCGGAGATATACTTAAAGTAAAAGAAGATTACTCATTCGATTGCAGAAACAAGGGCTGGGTGCCCGTAAAGACAAAAATAGAGGGCGCAAACCTCTCGTGGAAGAACGTGGAGCTGCTTTCTCTCGATATAGCAAAAAGGGCTGACAAGATAGCATCGGGTTATTCAAAGAGCGATGCAGAGCTTGCAAAGTGCCTTTACAGACTGAATGCTCTGCAGTGGGACGACAGCGCCGATGAGTTCAACCTTAACGAAGGCGAAGAAAAATTCGCACTGCTCGAACAGCAGCTGAGCCTCGGAATACCTGTTGTTGCTACTATAGACGATACTCACTCAGTAAATATCATAGGACTTATTCAGGATTCAGAGTGTCACAGAAAGTATATGCTTCAGATATACGACAATAACTACCCTGACGAGACTAAGGAGCTTTTCATTGAAAAGCTGCCGAAGTGTGTGCTCTCAGTAGCAGATGACGGCACGGCTACTCTGGAGGACACAGGTTACGAATACACTGCTACATACGAAGGAAAGCAGGTCGGAGTTTCGTTCAGCTTAGTAGAAGAACACTAAGTCCTGTCGGTGCTCGCCGCACGGCTAGTTCACGCCGTACTTTTGCTTTGACTTTTACTTAGCGGTCGCACCTGATAAACAGATATGCAAGGTTCGCGCAGCGTAACTATTTTATAGCTATAAGCTAAATTAACCCCCTCCCCTCCGTGGGAGGGCAAACTGTTTATTAGCACCCAACCACCTACGCGGGGTGGGGGCGTCCGCCCCGTGCGGGCTAGCACTTGTAAAGAAATTGTTAAGAATCTTGACTTTGATTTGATAATGTTGTATAATATATGAGTTGATTGTAAGAGATCAATGCTGCTATGGCTCAGGTGGTAGAGCACATCCTTGGTAAGGATGAGGTCACCAGTTCGAATCTGGTTAGCAGCTCTGGCCGTCTGCGGAATACTGCGGGCGGCTTTTTTGCGCAAAAAAGCAGGACCGATATTTCAGTCCTGCTTTAAGTTTATTTTTGTGATATCACATCTGAATACGTGCGCTGGGGACGATCATAGTCAATGCCGAAATATTTCAGCGCCTGCTCAGTATCGTCCTGAGATGCCAGAAAAACATTTATCAGCCGTTCAGACTTATTATTTGTCTGCCATTCTTTCAAACCCATATAGTAGAACATTTTGTCTCTGTCATTTATTATGACGGGGACTATATCATTTTCAAGGCACTGCTTCAAAATGATGAGCCTTCCGACACGGCCGTTGCCGTCATAAAACGGGTGGATATGCTCAAATGCTGTATGAAATGCCGCTATATCATAAAGAGTCATCGGCTTGCTGTCATACTCCGAAACAAGATCTTTCAAAAGCCCTGCAACTTTTTGGGGCTCAACGGTCTCCATACCGCCGACCTCATTAGCTGCGGTCTTGAACTCTCCTATAACTGCGTTTTTATCGGTAACGCCGCCCTTTAAAAGCTTATGGAGATGCTTTATATACTGCTCTGTCAAAGCATCGCCGAGAGTTTCAAGAATATGATCGAAGCAGCGAAAATGATTTACCGTTTCGATAACGTCATTGACATTCACAGCTTCCTCAGAGCCTGCAATACCGACACCTATAGTATTTGTCTCATAGATATACCTTGTCTGTTCGTGAGAAAGGCGGCTGCCTTCGATATGATTTGAATTATAAGACATATCTACCTGAAACTTATTATATATGCCGCCCTTGTGCCCGACTTCTTTTTCTGACAGAAGAGTTTGCTTCAGATCCATTTACTCCACCACCGCATTAGCGAGCATAAGCTTTATCCTGTTCTCCTGATTAACTTTTGTAGCGCCGGGGTCATAGTCGATAGCCACGATATTTGCATCGGGATAGGCTTCTTTAATTCGTCTTGACATTCCCTTTGCCACTATATGGTTCGGCAGGCAGCCAAATGGCTGTGTGCAGATTATATTCTTGGTGCCAGTCTCTGCAAGGGCTGCCATTTCGGCAGTGATGAGCCAGCCCTCACCCATTTTTACGCCCTGATTCATATACTTATCAGCGCATTTTCTGAGGTGCTCAAAGTCATGCGGGGGCTGGAAATCAGAATTCTCTTTGATTATCTTTATCTGCTGCTTCTGGAACTTATAGAGAACATCGTACCCTATGCCGAAGAGGACATAGTCCTTGCCCTTTTTGTCATAGAGCTTACCGTCGTTGACGGAATCGGAAGCACAGTAGAGGACAAAATCAAGCAGACCGGGGACATTCGGCTCACAGCCCTCTTCGAGGAGAAAGTCATTAAGGTGGTTGTTTGCAAGAGGAGAATACTTGACGTATATCTCTCCGACGATGCCGACCTTTGGCTTTTTCTCTTTTGAGCGCTCTATAGCGCCGAAGTCTCTGAGCATAGCGAGATAAATGCTCTTGGTATGCATATATTTATTCTTTGTCTCAAAAAGCTTTCCAAGTCTGTGCTGCCACCTTGCGAGAACATCATCGGTCTTGCCGTTCTCGATCTCATATGGCTTGCACTGATTGTAAAGGAGCATAAGCATATCGCCGTAAAGAACTGCATAGATAAGCTTTAAAGCTATCGCAGGGGTAACGTCGATAGAGGCGTTTTTCTCAAGTCCGCTGAAATTGAGAGAAAGCACAGGTATCTGAGGATAGGTCTCAGACAGAGCCTTTCTCAGCAGGTGTATATAGTTTGACGCTCTGCAGCCGCCGCCCGTCTGAGAGATGAGCAGTGCTGTGTGGTCAAGATCGTACTTGCCGCTTTTTAGAGCGTCCATAAACTGACCTACGACCAGCAAAGCAGGATAGCAGGTATCATTATGCACGTTTTTAAGACCCTCATCGATAACGTTTCTGGTCGAGGTCTGCAAAAGCTCCATATTATAGCCGTACTTTTTATATATTGCCATTATCAGCTTAAAATGTATCGGCAGCATATCGGGGATAAGGATCGTGTATTCCTGCCTTTTTGATTTATCGAGGTATGATCTGTTAACTCTGTCGGAGCCTGTCTTTTTTATCTCTTCCTTACTCATACAGCCTTCACCTCTATCCTTTCTTCACTGTTTGCGGAAGCTTGTTTTTCTTCCAGCGCCGCAGCCAGAGACCTTAGTCTTATCTTTGCGGCGCCGAGGTTTGTTATCTCATCTATTTTCAGCTGAGTGTAGAGCTTGCCCTTTTCTTCCAAGATAGCTCTGACCTCATCGGTAGTGACAGCGTCGATACCGCAGCCGAATGATACCAGCTGAACGAGCTGCATATCCTCATGCTTGCAGACGTACTCTGCTGCCCTGTAAAGTCTTGAATGATATGTCCACTGATTGAGAACATCGAGCGCAGGTGTATCAACGAGGTTCGATACGCTGTCCTCGGTGATGACTGCAAAGCCGAGAGATGCTATCAGCTTATGTATGCCGTGGTTTATCTCAGGGTCTATGTGGTAGGGTCTGCCCGCGAGGACAACTATCTGCTCGCCTTTTTTGCGGGCATCGCTCATTATCTCATTAGCTTTGGCTTCGATATCGCGGCGGTACCTGAACTGCTCGGAATACGCCTTATTGAGAACGCCTGCTACCATATCTTTGGTTATGCCGTATTTTGAAAGTGATCTTGACACAGCCTTCGCAACATGGTTTTTGCGGTTGATATCAAGGTACGGTGTGATGAAGTTCTCATCGGTGAGCTTATCATTGTTTGCTTTGAGAAGCTCGGGATAGTAAGCAACTACGGGGCAGTTATAGTGGTTATCTGACTGACCCTCGTCCATATTGTAGCTCATGCAGGGATAGAAGATAAAGTCAACGCCCTGTTCGAGAAGGCTCTCGATATGGCCGTGGCAGAGCTTTGCGGGATAGCATACGGTATCCGAGGGGATAGTCTGCTGACCCTTATAATATGTGGCTCTGGTAGATTCTTCAGAGAGGACCACCTCAAAGCCGAGCTCTGTCAGCATAGTTGCGAAATACGGCATAAGGTCATAATATGACAGCGCCAACGGAAGCCCCACTCTTGCTCTCGGCTGAGAGGGCTTGTTATCGGCATAGGAAAGTATCTTGTTATACTTATACTCAACAAGGTTCTCTGTCCTGTCGGTAAGCTTTATGCCTGCGCCCTTTTCACACCTGTTGCCTGAAGTAAAGCGGTGACCGTCATTGAAGCGGATTATGGTAAGGTTGCAGTGAGCACCGCAGCCGCCGCAGGTAACGGCGTTTGACTTATAGGAGAACTGTTCAAGCTGCTCTTTGGTGAGAACGTTTGAGATGCCGCTGCTGCCCTTGGATTTCTCTTTTGCGAACAGCGCACAGCCGAACGCACCCATAAGGCCTGCTATGGCAGGTCTTATAACGTTTCTGCCAAGCTCCATCTCAAAGGAGCGGAGAACTGCATCGTTAAGGAAGGTGCCGCCCTGAACAACTATATTCTTGCCAAGCTCGTCTATAGACTTTGCTCTGATGACCTTATAAACAGCATTCTTGATTATGGACGATGAAAGACCTGCCGAGATATCCTCAACTGAGGCGCCGTCCTTCTGTGCCTGCTTGACTGACGAGTTCATAAATACGGTGCAGCGCGAGCCGAGCTCGACGGGTGCATCCGCAAACAGGCCGAGCCTTGCAAACTCCGCGATATCATAACCCATAGCGCCTGCAAAGGTCTGTATGAACGAGCCGCAGCCCGAGGAGCAAGCCTCATTGAGCATTATGGAATCAATAGCATTCTGCTTTATCTTGAAGCACTTTATATCCTGTCCGCCGATGTCGATAATGAAGTCAACGTCGGGGCAGAAATATGCTGCTGCTTTGTAATGGGCAACGGTCTCAACTATGCCAAAATCAACACCGAGGCCTGCCTTTATAAGCTCCTCGCCGTAGCCCGTAACGGCTGACGCCTTTATAACGAGGTTGGGATTTGCAAGCTTATATATCTCTTTTAGTTTATCTGCGATTATATCAAGAGGCTGACCCCTGTTGGAGCAGTAGTGCTGATAGAGGAGCCTGCCGTCGGGAGTGATGAGGACGAGCTTTGTGGTGGTCGAGCCTGCATCTATTCCGAGGTATGCTTCTCCCTCATATTCCTTGATGTCGGCATAGCGAAGGTCTGACTTCATATGTCTTTTTACGAAGTCGTTATACTGCTCCCTGCTCTCAAAGAGCTTTTTGCCTATTACTATGCTGTCACCTGTTTTGGCGGTAGTTATCTTTTCGATAGCCTCATCGAGGGTCATCTCTTCGGCAAGGGTGTCTGCGTGAAGAGCTGCGCCGAATGCCATATAGCACGATGAATTCTCGGGAAGGATAGCGTTTTCTTCAGTAAGGCCGAGGGTGTCTCTGAAGGCTTTTCTCAGAGCACTGAGGTATGTGAGAGGACCTCCGAGGAAGAGGACCTGACCTGCTATCTTTCTGCCCTGTGCGAGACCGGAAACGGTCTGGTCAACAACTGCCTGAAAGATAGATGCAGAGATATCCTCCTTTTTTGCTCCCTGATTCAGCAGCGGCTGGATATCTGACTTTGCGAAAACTCCGCAGCGAGAAGCAATAGGATAGAGCTTCTGTGCTTTGAGTGCAAGGTCATTCATCTCATCGGGATCAACACCGAGGAGACCTGCCATCTGGTCGATAAAGGCGCCCGTACCGCCCGCGCAGGAGCCGTTCATTCGCTGCTCAACTCCGCCCGTGAGGAAGATTATCTTTGCGTCCTCGCCGCCGAGCTCAACCACAACGTCTGCATTGGGGTAGCGCTTGTTCACTGCGATAAATGCAGAAAAAACCTCCTGCACAAAGGCAATGCCGCTTGCCTGAGCTATTCCGAGACCTGCAGAGCCTGTTATCGCTATCCTGAACTTGTCATCGGGATAAAGGTCTCTGATTTCGGAAAGCTGTGCTGCAACAGTCTCACGCACTCTGGAAAAATGTCTTTCATATTTATTGTATATAAATTCTCCGTCTTCCAGTATCACGGTCTTGACGGTTGTTGAGCCAACGTCAATGCCGAGATCATAAATCTTACACATAATTATCCGCCCTTCGATCATCAAAATTGCGTTATCGATATATTATAACACATATTTTAAAAAAAGTAAAGATGCATGGACAAAAAATCTTGCACACGGTTTACGGCGGCGGTGCATAGGCGCGCCTCTGCAGTTGACAAGTTAGAGCTGTTGTGATATAATATATGGTGTATATCTATTGACTAAAGAAAGGAAAGCTGCCTTATGCCCGGAAATAAGATCATAGGGGTTTGTTACTGCGGTGTTGCTGCCGAGTATCAGGAAGAGATCTGCAATGAACTGCTGGCTTATGCAAATAAAGACGGCGGCATAAGAATAGTTTTTTTCACAAGCTTTACAAACAGCGCTACGGGCACATCTCAGGATATCGGTGAGTTCAGAGTGTTCGATCTGATAAACTGGGATAAGCTTGACGCAGTGATGATACTGGGGCAGTCAATGCCTGACCGTTCTCTGATAGGTAAGATAGCTTCCGATGCAAAGGAGCACAATGTTCCCTGCGTGTGCATTGACTGGCAGACTGATGCTTGCCCTTGCATAAAGTATCACTGCGGCGATACTGTATACAAGATAACAGATCATCTAATAAAAGAGCACGGCTGCCGTAAGCTCAACTACATCACCGCACTGCGCGGCGATTCTGTCTCTGACGAGCGCGAGAACGGCTTTATCAGGGCGCTCAGGGATAACGGCATTGAGCCCGACGAAAACAGGATAGCTACCGGCTGGTGGTGGACTGAGGCACCTGCCGAAGCTATTGATAAATGGATCGCTGAGGGTATGGAATTTGATGCCCTCGTCTGTGCGAACGATGTTATGGCTATATCTGCCATGAGAGCACTTGCAAGGCACGGCAAGCGCATACCCGAGGACGTAAAGGTCACCGGTATAGACTTCCTTACCGAGGGACAGATAATCACTCCTCAGCTGGCAACTGCCGACTTTGACCGAAGTATAGATGTTAAGGTAGCCTTTGATATGCTCTTCGGGAAGATCGAGGGGAATGTGACGCTTGAACCTGACCTTTCATTGAGCGAGAGCTGCGGCTGCCCAAAGGCTCATAAAATAAACATCAATGAAAGCGTAAGGTCACTGACAGAGTTCAACGACAGGCTTTATATGTTCAACCAGAAGAACTACTCTCTTGAATCGAGGATAATAGAACAGCCTGACTGGAAGAGCGCTCTGGAGATCATACAAAAGGACACTTCTGAGGCCTGGGTGAAAAAGCTCTGGATGTGCGTAAACAGCGATTTCATAAGAACAAAGCTCGACGATATCGAAAAGCCTCAGGTGGGTTACTCAACGCCTGACGGCTATTCAAAAATGCAAAGGATAATCGCATTCAAGGATATGGATAAGATGTCTGCGGGACGGCAGTTCCCGACGGCTGAGCTGATACCCGATTTTGACAAAGAGATAGAGGAATGCAAGTTCCTGCTGGTGTTCCCTCTGCATATCAATGACTCGTCTATCGGATACGGTGTGAGGGAGATATCTGAGTTTTCTGAGTCCGAGAGGTGGTATCTGTATTCAAGATCGGTATCGAATGCGCTTATGATAGTCAGGCAGGAGAACGATCTGACTCTCTCGAACAGGATGCTCGAGGAGATGTACAACAGAGACTCTATGACAAGGCTTTATAACAGAAGAGGCTTCTTCAAAAACCTTGCAAAGCTCCTCGAAAAGCCCAAGAAGGAACATTTTGTCGTAATATCCATTGATATGGACGGTCTGAAAGAGATAAATGACAACTACGGTCATCTGGAGGGAGACCACGCTATAATAACTATAGCGGGGATAATCTCTCAGCTTTGCGGAAGAGACTTTATCTGCGCAAGGTTCGGCGGAGACGAATTCACCGCCGCAGGCTTTGCCGAGAACGGAAAGGGTGCCGAGTTCGAGCTGGATTTCCAGAAGAAGATAGAGCGCTGGAACGATGTGTCGAACAAGCCGTATAAGCTTTCGGCAAGCACGGGACGCATCGAAAAGGAATACGGCGAGGACGATGACTTTGACACGATGATAATGCTCGCAGATGAGATAATGTATCGCAACAAGGCGGGCAAAAAGAATACAAGCTTCAGGGGACAGCCCAGAAAGAACTGAGACCCGATGCTTACTTGAAGGGAAGTAAATCAACGATGAAGTTAAGAAGAATTTCCGCTGCGCTGCTGGCAGCACTTACTGCTGTGAGCATCTGCACCTATACTGCCTTTGCAGAGCAGTCACCTGCTGATGAACAGCCTGCCCCTGCCGAGACAAGTCTGACGACAGAAGAGCCTGTGACACAGGAGCCTGTCGAACAGCCGATAGAGACATCTGCAAGCGAATGGCAGCCAACGGAGACGACTACCACAACGGCGGCACCTGTCACACCAACTGAGCCCGTTACCGAATCAACTACCACCACCTATGAGGCGCCTGAGCCGACAACAACGCCTGCTACGATATCGCTTAAAATAAGCGAGGTAAAGGACAAAAAATTCACGGCGGACATAATGGTGGACTGCCCCAAGAAGATAGCGAATGCACAGTTTGCTATCGAATATGACGAGCTGATGATACAGTATGAGGGCTGCACCAACAATGACGAGGCAGGCGGAATGGCTGTTGAGAACTCGTTTGACGGAAAGTTCGTTTACAACTACGTTAACCCTGAGGGCACGAACTATACAGGCTCTTACTGCACGGTAGAGTTTTCTGTCATCGATGAGAAGCTTACATCTACAGTGCTGTACCTTACAGTAAACGATCTGAGCGACGAAAAGGCAGTGACGATCTCCTGCCAGACAGAGAACGGTATCCTCAAATATAAGGCAGCTGATCCTGAGGATGAGTCCTCCTACAGAGATGTAAAGCTGAAGCTTGCTGACAGCCCCTACACTGCTGATGATCTTATCGCGGCAGGCGATATCGTGAAGATAGATATTGAGGACAGCAGCGTTCTGGTATACAAGGACGAGATGTTTGAAGCATTGAAGGCAGGTTCGACAAAGGTAACTATAGAGTATGCTGACGCGTCAATTGCAAGACTCAACGTTATCATAGAGGACGAGGAGAGCTCATCGGTCGCAGAAACTACAGTTACAACGACTGCTGCTGTGAGCACCGCTGACAAGAATGACAGCAAAAATAACAACGTCCTTATGTTCATACTGATAGGACTGGTAGTGCTGCTTGGCGCGGGACTTGTATTCGGAGAGTATTACTTCTTGGTAAAGAAGAGGTCTTCACACAAGCCCGATCAGGACTATGATGAGTTTGATGAGGACGAATATTACGACAACGATGATGAGTAAGATATAAAAAAACGCTCCTGAAAACAGGAGCGTTTTTATTATTTACGGTTCTTTTTATATATTATTTTTAAGCCCTTTAAAAGCAGGTCGTCATCAAGGATTATATCCTTTCTCTTGCAAAGGGGCAGAACTGTCGATGCAAGACCTCCTGTAGCGATAACGGTACACTTATGACCGTATTCCTCCTCTATACGCTCAACTATGCCGTCGATAGCGCAGGCATTGGAATAAAGAAGTCCGTTCCTTACGGAATCTACCGTATTTGTACCGATCACCTTTTTAGGCTTGTCAAAGGATACGTTTTGCAGCTGTGCCGCTTTTGAGGTGAGCGCATCTGCCGAGGTTTTCAGACCTGTCATTATCACACAGCCGAGGTGATGCTTGTTCTCATCAATAAGAGAAAGTGTGGTTGCTGTTCCCATATCTATTATTACCATGGGAGCTTCATACTCATTGATGCCCGCAACTGCATCTACAACAAGGTCACTTCCGAGCTGTGCAGGGTTGTCGATAAGAATGCTGAGACCGGTTTTTATCCCGGGGCCCACTATCATTACCTCTGAGCCTATATACTTGTTCACCGCTGTTTTTACGGTATTCGTGAGCGAGGGCACAACTGACGAAATGACCGCACCGTCAATACTGCCGATATCTACTCCGTGTACCTCCATGGCGGTCTTCAGGTGTGCTGCATATTCAAGGTCGGTAGCTGTCTGATTAGTGGATATCCTCTCTCTGAAAAGGATATCGTCTCCCTCGATGCAGCCGAGAACTATATTTGTATTACCTATATCAATAGCCAGAAGCATATGTGGTACCTCCTATCATTATTTACAATATCCCCCGCCCGAGGACGAGGGATATCAGTTTCGGTCATGCTCTCGCCTTTTTTGGCGCGAGATCTATTATGCGGATAACAGCCGAGATAAGAACTATGCTTACTCCGAGCTCGACCAGGAAGTTGATCCCGACAAAGCCTACGATGAAGTAGGAAAGTACGTTCTTGAAGCCTGCTGCCTCTCCCCATGCCTTGACGGTATCGAGGAAAAACACTGTGCAGCCAAGCAGGAAAACTCCTGTATTGACAACAGGCGCCGTTATCGCCGCTGCAATCGCTGCAACGATATGGTTCTTCTTGTTTACTGCCTTGTAGACCAGTCCCGCGGCAATGCCTGCGAGCGTGCCCTTCAAAATGCAAAGGATAACTGTGAGCGGAACGTTCACAGCCAAGAATGCTGCTGCATCAAACAAAGTCATGCAGCCGAACACAAAGCCGAGCCAGCCGCCTGCCTTCCAGCCGTAAAGAGCCGCACCCACTACGATAGGTGTAAGCGCCAGAGTGATCGTAAACGGACCGAACTTGATGTTCATTGAGATGATCGACAGCACAACTACAAGTGCCGTCATCAGGCCTATCCCGACAATGGTTTTCGTGTTTTTCATATTCAATTCCTCCTTGTTACTGTTCTCCCATCATGGAGAGATACAATACAAACGCGGCAGAGACGTATTTCCCCGCCGCACACATTATAGCACATTCTTTTTTATTTTTCAAGTATCAATACGGAAAAAATTCGGTTACAACATAATGAACAAAGATCATTCAGCCGAAGTCTCATCAGACGACATCTCAGAGCTCTGCTCCTGAGAGAAAAATGCGTCGTTTTTGTTTTCACCGTAGGTAGAAAGATACACCTTGTTGAATTTTATGTCGTTTTTCGGTCTCAGGCTCTCAGAATCCACTACATCAACACCGCAAAGCGCCTCGTATACTTCCTCTCCGTCATATACCTGACCGAAAATGGTATACTGCTGAGAGAAATTGAGCACACCACCGTATTCCTCAAAGGCGTTTGTTATATCTTCGGGCACCTCATTGCTTTCGGTCATCTCTTTGAATTCCTTCTGCTCCTCCTCGGTGAGCTCATAATCATTGACAAAAAGAAGGTATGAGGTAGAGAGCTTTTTCTTGCTGAATATGGAATTCTTATCATAGGTATAGGCGCAAAGGGCACCCTTCAGCGGCCACAGGTCAGTTGATAGCTCAGCTTCAAGCTCTGTTACATCGGTATCCGAAGTGGTCTTTGCGTCTGCCTGCTTTGCACCGCCGATAAAGTATACTCCGTCCTGAACCATATTCACATAGGTATCATCGTAGTAGCCTTCCTCGACCAGCCCTTTAAAGTATTCATAATATTTAGGCGCCTCATCTGGAAAGAGGACCGCCTTGAAGGTGCCCATATCGGTCTCAAAAACTGCAACAGGGGTATCGTCAGAGGGAAGGTCCATCTGTATGATCTTCGCGTTTGAGAAATCTATCTTTTGCTTTCTTCCTGCGCAGGCATAGAACACTGCGAACACAAGCACAAAGCACACCGCTATCATCGAAAACTGGAAATACAGCTTGAACTGTCTTTTCCTGAGCGGCACATAATCCGATCTGTTGTTTTTCATTTTATCCTCCGTTTTGTTCAGCTTTTTGTGATGACAGTTCCCTGTCTGGTCTCTTTAACGGTATAGCCCAGAGCAGCTATTTTGTCTCTCAGCTCGTCCGCCTTGGCAAAGTCTTTAGCTTTCCTTGCCTGGGCTCTCTCCTCTGCGAGTGCCTTTATCTCCTCGGGGATATCATCTTCGGCAGGCTCGGCTGTCTTTTTGGCTGCCTGTACAAGACCCAGTGAAAGAACCGTGTCGATATGCTCAACAGCTGCGATCTTAGCCGCAGGTGATGCGTCTGCCTTTAAGATATCGTAAAGGGCTGTCATTGCATTTGAGGTATTGAGGTCATCGTCCATAGCGGTCCTGAACTTCTCCTCAAGGGCGGAGACATCAGCAGTGTCTGCCTCAGAGCCGGCTGCCTCAGCGAGGAGCTTTCCTATCCTTGCGACCAGCTTATTATACGCAGCCTTGGCATTATCAAGGTTCTCCCAAGTGAACACGAGACCCTTTCTGTAATGAGACTGCAAGCAGAAAAATCTGTATACAAGAGGGTCATAGCCTTTCTCTTCAAGCAGAGAAACGGTAAGGAACTCGCCCTTTGACTTTGACATTTTTCCGCTTGTGGTGTTCAGGTGATGAACATGGAACCAGTAATTGCACCATTTGTGACCGAGATAAGCCTCTGACTGAGCGATCTCGTTTGTATGGTGAGGGAAGATATTGTCAACACCGCCGCAGTGAAGATCAAGATACTCTCCCAGGTTTTTCATACTGATGCACGAGCACTCGATATGCCAGCCGGGATATCCTACTCCCCACGGAGAATCCCATTTGAGCTCCTGATCGTCAAACTTTGACTTTGTGAACCACAGAACGAAGTCTGCTTTGTTGCGCTTGTTGGTATCCTCCTCAACGCCCTCACGCACGCCGACCTCGAGGTCGTCCTCGGTGAAGTTATGGAACACATTATAGTTATCTATCTTTGAGGTGTCAAAATAGATATTTCCGCCTGCCTCATAGGCATAGCCCTTGTCTATCAGAGACGAGATGACCCTGATGAACTCATCTACATAAGTAGTGGCAGGCACTACGACATCGGGCGTTTTGATGTTGAGCTTTTTGCAGTCTGCGAAGAAAGCGTCGGTATAGAATTTTGCGATCTCCATAACGGTCTTATGCTCACGCTTTGCGCCCTTGAGCATTTTGTCATCGCCCGTATCACCGTCAGAGGTAAGGTGGCCAACATCGGTTATATTCATAACTCGCTTTACATCAAGGCCTGTGAACCTGAGATATTTTTCGAGCACGTCCTCCATTATATAGCTTCTGAGGTTGCCTATATGCGCAAAATGATAAACTGTAGGTCCGCAGGTGTACATTCCCACCTTGCCTGCCTCTCTTGGAACGAAATCTTCTACCTTATGAGTAAGTGTATTGTAGATCCTCATTTTTTATTCTCCTGTTCATTTTTATTATCTATTATTTTTTCAAGCTCAGCTATCCTGTCCTCGAGATCGCTGATATGCTTTCTGTGGCGGCAAAGCTCCTGGAACATCGGATCGGGGATATGCACCTGATCGAGATCGAGCGTGCGCTTGCCGTTTTGCCTTACTATCTTGGCAGGCACGCCAACTGCTGTTGAATTTGCAGGCACGGGAGACAAGACCACTGCATTTGCAGCTATCTTTGCGTTGTCGCCTACCTTGAAGGGGCCGAGCACCTTGGCGCCGCACCCTACCATTACATTATTGCCGAGGGTAGGATGTCTCTTGCCGCGGTCTTTTCCTGTTCCACCTAAGGTGCAGCCCTGATAAAGCAGGCAGTAATCGCCTATCTCGGCAGTTTCACCTATGACAACTCCGCTGCCGTGGTCGATAAGAAGACCCTTTCCTATCTTGGCACCGGGGTGTATCTCAATGCCTGTCAGTGCTCTTGCCGTCTGCGAGATCACCCTCGCTATCACCTTGTGATCCTTCATGTAGAACCAGTGCGCGACCCTGTAAAATGCTACAGCGTGCAGTCCCGAATAGGTAAGTATCTCAAGCACACTGCCTGCTGCAGGGTCACGCTCTCTGATAGTTTGTATGTCATGCTTCATGCTTTCAATAAAGCCCATATGATTACCTCCATAAAACAAAAAAACGGAAAGCCCTTATCCATACAAAGGCTTTCCGAAGGCAGAGCTATCGCTCTGCGGTCCCACTTCGATCTTCCGCCAAAAGGCGGCTCTTAGTCTTTAACGCAGACCTGCGAAGAGAAGTACTCGGCGTGAACCTTTCATCCTCCCTGCTGACCGACCGCACTTCACATCTGCCCGTCAAAGCCTTTCACCAAACGGCTCTTCTCTGTCCACGGGGGATAAATGCTACTCTTGTCGGCTATGCATTTGTTTATTTGCTTGAATCGATGTATTTCCAGTATGCTTTAAGATATACTCCTCCCGAGATGAGCGTAAGCACAACTGATATCCATATCAGTGCCTCATTTATAAGGAAGATAGCAGAATGCCAGTTCAGATCGGGGCTTCCCTTCTCATCGGGGAAGAATATCTGCAGTGCCATTATTGCCACCAGTGCTATCATAGTAAAGGCAGTTTTAAGCTTGCCCCAGATGCCTGCGGCGACCACAACGCCCTCCTCGGCAACTACGAGCCTGAGCCCCGTCACCATAAACTCACGGGAGAGTATTATTATTACTGCTATAGGGTCTATCCACCTTGCGAATGCGAATGTGATAAGAGCTGACATTACCAGCAGCTTATCCGCAAGAGGATCGAGAAACTTGCCGAAGGTCGTAACAAGGTTCTGGCTCCTTGCGATCTTACCGTCAAGCATATCGGTTATTGACGCCAAGGCAAAGACCACCAGCGCCCACACCATATGGTTGGGTATCTCAAACAGAAGAACAAAAACCAAAAACACAGGGATCAGCAGCACTCTTAATACAGTCAGCTTATTCGGCAGATTCATTATGCATTATCCCCTTCCTGTATCACTGAGCCTATCAGGTCATAGTCCAGAGTGTCATCTATCAGAACGCGGACATACTGTCCGACTCTTACCTTATTCTCACCGGTGAAGAACACCTTTCCGTCTATCTCGGGAGCGTCCATGGCGCTTCTTCCGTAATAGCACTCGGCATACCTGTCGAAGCCCTCACAGACAACCTCCAGTTCCTTATCCATACAGCTCTCATTGAATCTTTCGGAAATTATCATCTGAGTCTGCATAACGGTATCAGCACGGTGCTGCTTTATTTCCTCGTCAAGCTGCTCCTTCATTTTAGCGGCAGCGGTTCCTTCCTCCTGAGAATATGCAAAGCAGCCCAGTCTTTCAAACTTCTGCTCTGCCACAAACTCACAGAGCTCGTCGAACTGCTCCTGTGTCTCACCCGGGAAGCCTGCTATAAGCGTGGTCCTGAGTACAACGCCCGGTATCTTTTCTCTGATATGAGAGATAAGCTTTGTAAGATATTCTCTGTCACCGAACCTGTTCATTCTTTTGAGAACTTCCTTGTTGCAGTGCTGCAGAGGTATATCCATATATTTTACGAGCTTTTCCTCTTCGTTTATAGTGTCAAGAAGCTCATCTGTTATTCTTTCGGGATAGCAGTAAAGCGTTCTTATCCACTTGAAGCCGTCTATCCTGCAAAGCTCTCTGAGGAGCTCTGGCAGCTTACCCGTGCCGTAGATATCCTCTCCGTATCGGGTAGTATCCTGCGCGATAACTACCAGCTCTGTAACTCCGTTTTCGGCAAGCCACTTTGCTTCTTTCACTATGTCTTCTATAGGTCTGCTGCGGAACTGCCCTCTTATCTCGGGGATAGCGCAGTAAGTGCAGTGATTGCTGCAGCCTTCAGCTATTTTAATATATGCGTAAAACGGTTCTGTGGATATTATCCTTCCGCCGCTTATGTTAAGGTCCTGCTTTGCGCCGTAAGCGCAGACCATCTTTTCATCGTTCCAGATATCTCTGATGATCTGACATATCTTTTCATTGGAGCCGATACCAACCACTGCGTCAAGCTCGGGTATCTCCTTTGCCATTTCATCACGGTATCTTTCAGCAAGACAGCCCGTTGCGATAACAGCCTTTATCCTGCCCTCCTGCTTGAGGGTGCAGAATTCAAGTATCGTGTCTATAGCTTCCTGCTTGGCACTTTCGATAAAGCCGCAGGTGTTTACTATCACAACGTCAGCTAGTGCCGCATCGGCAACAAGCTCATAGCCGTCTATCTTCAAAAGAGACAGCATATGCTCGGCATCGACCTGATTTTTAGGACATCCCAGCGACACCATTCCAACTCTAACCGCCATAGTATCTACCTCAAAATAACATTTCATATTATTGTACCACGCAAAACCCATTTTGTCAAGTCCTGCCGGACGGGCGGACGCCCCCACCCCACGCAAGTAGCTGGGTGCTATTAAACCGTTTGCCCTCCCCAGAGGAGAGGGGTGCTCGACGCACGTACTATTAAGTAGTAACGCTGCGCGAACCTTGCATATCTATTTCTTAGGTGCGACCACTAAGAAATAGCCAAAGCAAAAGTATGGCGTGAAATAGCCGTGCGGCGAGCACCGCTGCGCGAACCTTGAATTTAGTCATCTCTAGTTAGTAGATATGTACTGCGAAGGGGCTTGGGGGCGACCCCGCCATTGCCCCCTATACTAGAAACAGTTTTTAAATTTACAAAAAAGTAATAAAAAAGCTCCTCATATGAGGAGCTTTGCTGTTACTGTCTTATAAGATTATGCTTTACTCTGTCGTTTACCTCAGCTCTCTTAGCATCGTTGAAGCGGTCGAGAGTTCCCACAAGATAGCCTGTTATCCTTCTTATCCTCTGGAACGAAACATCGGCAAAATGATAACCGATCTCTACCTCCTCGCCGACAGCGCTGAGATCTATCGCCTCTATCCTCTTCTCGGGATACAGCTTCTTCGCTCTGTCTATGTATGCGTCAATCTCCGCAGAGGTGAACTCTCCGCTAAGAACGTTAACCTTTACCATATTTACCTCTCCTTTCAAAATTAAACAAACTAAAAATTGTAGCCTATCAATAATAATAACACAATATATAGTATTTGTCAAGAGTTTTTTGTACACGCGTCTTTACTTTTGAAAAATTTTGTGATATAATCAGTATGTTTTATAGAAAAGGTGGAATTATGATAGTTGATTTTCATGTACACGCATTTAATCCAAAAATAGCTGAAAGGGCTATCGCATCTCTTGCGGCTTGCTGCAATGAGACTCCTTTGACTGACGGCCTTGTTGAAACTACAGTCAAACGTATGGACGAATGGGGTATAGACAAAGCTTGTTTGTTGTCTATTGCAACAAAGCCGACTCAGCAAAAGGTAATAAACGACTGGGCTGCCGAGCAGGACAGAGAGCGCTTTATACCGTTTATGGCACTGCACCCTGATGCTCCCGACTATGCTGAGGAGCTTGAAAGGGCTAAAGGCATGGGGCTCAGCGGCATAAAGCTGCACCCCGATTATCAGGGCTTTACGGTAGATGACCCGAAGCTTGACGATTTTTTTGACACGATAGAGAAAAGCGGTCTGCCCGTAGTTATACATTCGGGGTTTGACCCTGTATCGCCCGATATCGTACACTGCGTGCCTGAAAGCGCAAAAACGCTTGCTGAGCGCCACAGGGATATGAAGCTGGTTCTTGCACATATGGGCGGCAACTTTATGTATGATGATGTTCTGGACATTCTTGCGGGGATAGAGGGAGAAGTTTATTTCGACACGGCTTACGGCAATGCCTGCCCCGACGATATGATGCTGAAAATAATAAACAAGCACGGCGCTGAGCGGATACTATTCGCGAGCGACTGCCCTTGGGACAACGGAGCAAAGATAAAAGAGAAAATACTCCGCCTGCCCATAAGTGATGATAAGAAGGAGCTTATCCTTGGCCAAAACGCCGAAAAGCTTCTCGCACTTTAAGTCTTTGGAGAGACGTAAAACAGATAAGAGGTAATAAAATGAATAACAGAAGAGAAAAAAAGGCTGTTATCACTGCTGCGGTGCTGGCTGTTTTTCTGGCAGGCTGTTCGATGTTCAACGAGAGCTCTGCTGCCGAGACGACAACCGCACAGACTGTCACTGCCGAGCGAAGGACCGTGATAACAACAAAAGTTGCCGAGCTTGAAATAAAGCCCGACAACGATGATGAGGGCGCGGAGGGCTACACCACCACGACCACTGTAACAGGTCATCTGGATACTGATTTCAGTATGGATGACGGCTATGATATGAAAATAAGAGCGACAATGACCAGCAAGACCGAGGAGACTCTTCCGCCGCCTGACAGCTCGGAAGAAGTGTCGGAGGCATCGACAGAAACGAAGAAGTCTACCACTACTACTGCTTTCAAAAACGACGCCCTGTTTGATATGCCTGACGAGGCAGCATATTCTTCATCGAAGAAGTATAAGGTAACGTCTGACACTACATACCTTAATCTCAGGTTCGGGCCGTCGAGAATGTACGACGTACAGCTGCAGATACCTGACGGAGTAGAAGTCACAGGCTACGGAAAGATGATGGAGAGTGCCACAGGTGAAGAGTGGGTCTACATCGACTACAACGGCACAAAGGGCTGGGTAATGAGGAAACTGCTGAGTTAATTCAATATGATAACACTAAAAAGAAGCCTTGGAGCGAACAGATCGTTCCAAGGCTGTTTACTTCTCAACGGATCCGCCCCTTGCGTTTGGAAGATGAGAAGATTTAAAATAAAAAGGCAAAAGTGCTTTTAATATAAGCGCAGCTTTCCTAATTCAGCGCAAACGTCTAGCCACCTCTCCGAGGTGGTATCGCCGTTTGCAGGGCTCTCGCCCTTGACAGGCGACTGCAATGAAGTGAAAAACCACTAGCTTCTCGCGGCGAGAGCAGATGCCGCCCCGTGGGGGTGGCTGAATGGTCTCGCTTGAAAAAGAGCAGTGCGTTATTTGTTCTTTGCAACAGTTTTTAAAGTATTCTTGCTATAAATCAGAATTTATAGAAATACTGCCAAAAAACTCAATACTTATAATGTCACCTGAATTAAGCTCAATTATCATTATGGTCACATCCTTTATTTGCTGGATGTCAGAGGATACAATATATGTTCCTTTTCCCCATGGTTCTCTATTTGAAATTTTCAGATTGATAAATTTATCAATCAGTATGTTTACACGTTTTTGATGTAAGTCGGTCAAAGCAATCTCAATAGTAGAAGTATCATTATCAATATGCACTGATATTACTTTGTAATCATGTAATCCTGAATTTGAGATTTGTTTTAATTCATTCATTACTTTCTCCTGACCAAACAGACAAATTCCGATTTATCTCATTAAAATAAAAAGCAAAACGGGACAGTTTTTAATAGTTCAGCTCCGTACCGTAAATATACTCTCCGCCTATATATCTTACTGAACGCACCGTCAGCACGGGTGCGTTCTTTTTCATCTCATTTATATAGTCAGCAGGCTCTTTCATAGACATAAACTTTATCTTCTTAGCAGTGCGCTCAAGCTTCATGGTTTTAACAGTATATACCGCACACTCATCGGGCGCCATGCTCGTTCCTCTAGGAGTATAAGCGGTGCTCATCGCAGAAGCCTCCGCAGGTCTGTAATCAAGCGCGCCTGCTTTGCCCAGCACGATATCGAACTCAAAGTCCTTACTGTCACAGTACTGTCCCTTTCCGAGTACCGTCACCTTTGCCCTGCCGAGAGATATATTATTCGTATACACAACATCATAGTCAACATCTCTCACCAGCTCACAGCCGTCAAGATAAACATTGAACATAGGCGTGCTCGCAGAGCCTGTGTAAACAACGCTCTCGGGGATATCTGATTCACAAGCAGATATAGAAAGGTGCGTTCTCAGGGTAACATCGGCATTTTTACCTTCGTATTCGCCGCTTTCGGTATTTATAACGCCTACCACCTCATAGGTATACCTTGTTGCCGGCAGAGCCGTCTCATCGGTATAGGCTGTATCCTCAGTCTCTGAAAGGAAAACAAAGTCGCCGTCATTAAGGTTCACCCTTCTGTAAACGCGGTAGCTTTCCGCCATTGAGATCTCGTTCCAGCTTAGCTCTACCGTGGTGCTGGTTACCTTATCCGTGCCGAAGTTTTTCGCACTGTTAAGATAGATATAGCTGTCCTCATCGGCAAAGATGTTACCCTTGCCGTTGTTGTCAAAGGTATCGGTGCTTATGTAGACTGTTGAGCCTCCGGTGGCTTTTATGCCGTAATTCGTGCTGTTAGATGCATCATTCGCATAATACTTAACTACCGAGCCTTCTTCTGCAGCCAGAGCATTTGAGGCGCTTTCACTGAATTCATTTCCGCCAGCCTCGACAGAAGACCCCTTAAGCAGCAGAGAATGACCCCCTGCGGTATCAACCTTATTGTACATTATTTTCATAGTTTTGCAGCCGTCTGCCACCCTTATACCGTGAGACGACGGAGCAGAAACTATATTTGATTCTATGTCGCACTCATTTGAGCCCGACACCGATATACCGTTACCCTTTGAGCTGTAAACGGAATTTGAAGTGATGATATTTCCTCTTCCGCCCGAAACGTATATGGCGTCACCAATTCCGCCCGAGAGGTTATTTCTTGTTATCGTCACGTCAGCACAGCCCGAGGTGCTTATCGTCTGTGCTGAGGAAAGGTGCTTGTCCTCGGAATTGAAGGTGATGTCGTTCGAGTCGATGAACACTCCCGAGCTGTCTAACATTGCGATAGCAGAGCCTGCTGAACAAATATTGTTGCCTATTATCTTGACTCCCCTGACGGCGAAGTTATAGTTTGGCAGATATGAACTGCCCGAAACATACTTGCCGTACAGCCTGATAGCATACGGCTTCGGAACATAACCCGTTACCTTGTTTTTTATGGTGTTGTTTCTAATGATTATATTTGCGTTGTCGTTGATCTTGTCCGTTCCTGCGCCCGACCAGCCGTAATAATACTCCATAGAATCAAGTGCCATATGCTTTATATCTATGGCATTGCCGCAGGAGCTAATGTCGTTGTTCTCAATAATGCAAGCCTTATAGTTTATCATCGGTATGGCTGAGCCGCTAAGCTTCTCGAATTTATTTCCCGAGATAACTATATTTGTATAGTAAACCCCCAGCATTGCCGAATGTGAACCTATTGCCCTGTCAAGGTCATGGAAATAGCAGTTTTTTATCACAACGTTGTCGCAGGGTGTATTGTCAAACGGGGCATAGCTGTTGAAAACGCTCGAATTTATCATCGTATCGAGCTGTATAGCCTCTTTTCTGTCCTTTCCTGTAAAGCCGCACACCTCACAGCCCTCGATAGTTACTCTCCTTGCACCGCCGAGTTCAATATGATGACCGTTGTAGTTGTTTTTTATGACTGCATTTTTTATAACAAGATCGCTCAGATGACCGAACCTCATATTCGAGAATTCATAGCTTGAAGCGGAAGGACTTCCGTCCCATATGCCGCCCTCTATCATGATATCCTTATCTCCGTCATATCCGCCCTTGTTGTTTGCCTGCGCGTTCCTTATGATGCTTCCTGCCGCATGATTTCTTACCATAACGGCGTTCTCATCGGCGCATACCCACGTATGGGAATATATGTACAGGGTCTTACCTAAAATATACCTGCCCTCTGGAACATTTATCTTTACGATCACACTGTCCGAGCCTTCATCTTTTGCCGTATCAAGAGCTTTCTGAAATGCAGCGGCAGAGTTTTTCTTTCCCTCGGGGTCTGCACCCAGATCAACTACATTTATCTCGACCGTTGAGTCATACTTAACAGCCGCGCCCGAAGCGTTTGTGCCCGAAACGGTAGAGTAATCATATTCTGCAAAAGCCTTTAAAGACAAAAACACTGCCGAAACTATAAGTACGGCAGCGAAGGCAATAAGGCTCCTTGAAATGCGAACCAATTTTACGATCTTTCCTTTCGTTATCCCGCAGATTACCTATCCTGCGGAGCGTTTTTTTGTATCTTTACGCTCCAAAAATTTTTACCCGAAGATTATTATAACATATAATCACAAAAATGTAAAGACGCGTGAATAAAAAACTTGTGTTCACAGTTTTATGCGCGATGTCCAGCCGTGCGGCGAGCACTTATAACATATAATCATAAAAATGTAAAGACGCGAGAAGCAAAAAAATAATCCGTTCATAGACAGTGCTTATTTTAAAATAAGCTTCACGCCCTGTTAGGGGGCTTTCCGATCGCCCCCTAGCAGCGACTGTGTCGGCTGCTACCCCTTCGGGTATATATAGGATAGATAGAAAAAATATTGGAGCTGATATTTTTTCAAGGTTCGCACGGCGAGCGCAGATATTTTGCTCTTGTGGCTTTTCCTCCGCGGATATGGCGTTCCTCCTTATTCTTATCCAGAAGCTTTCTGACCTCTTTATAAAGAGAGGGCGAATACTCTCTCAACCTTTCGCTGACATCTTTATGTACCGTGGATTTGCTTATTCCAAAGGCTTTGGCACAGGCTCTGACAGTGCAGCCCTTTGATATCATATATTCCCCCAAGACCACGCAGCGCGGCTTATCGGAGATCATGATCGTTCTCCAGATTCGTATAAAGCATAATAACACCCCTTATAATATTTGACTTACCGTCCTTAATACTATATTCAGGGAGCTGAGCATATATGCAAAAAAATCCCTGCTCTGCATTTACAGAACAGGGATACTTTCATATTATCTTCGAGAGAAACTCAATAAGTCTCGGGTTTTTAGGGTTCGAGAAGAACTCCTGAGGTGGTGCCTGCTCAAGTATGGCACCGTCCGCCATGAACATAACTCTCGAGGCTACCTCCTTGGCAAAGCCCATCTCATGAGTGACAACTGCCATCGTCATGCCGTCGTCAGCAAGCTTTTTCATAAGTTGCAGCACCTCGCCGACCATTTCAGGGTCAAGTGCCGAGGTCGGCTCATCGAACAGTATCATCTCGGGATTCATAGCCAGCGCCCTTGCGATAGCCACTCTCTGCTTCTGTCCCCCCGAAAGAGTTGAGGGGTATACATCTGCCTTATCGGGCAGACCTATCACCTCCAGCAGCTCCTCCGCCTTGTCAGCTGCCTCTTCCTTGCTCATTATACCGAGCTTTTCGGGCGCAAGAGTTATATTCTGTTTTATCGTCAGGTGTGGGAACAGATTAAAATGCTGGAACACCATTCCCATTTTCATTCTAAGCTTATTGAGCTCATGCTCGCTTGCTTTGGTAAGGTCACTGCCCTCAAAAACTATCTCGCCAGAGGTCGGCCTCTCCAGCATATTAAGGCACCTGAGAAAAGTAGACTTTCCTGAACCCGAAGGCCCGACTATAACTACCTTTTCGCCCTTTTCTATCTTTTCGTTTATACCGTTAAGTACCGTCACACCGCTGAAGGACTTGACGAGGTTTTTAATTTCTATCACTTTTCGCCAGTCTCCTTTCAAGCCGCATAACAAGATGCGAAAGAATCATTACCATTATAAGATATATCACAGCCACTGCGATAAGCGGCATAAATGCGCTGTATGTCTTTGACCTGATGATGTCTCCGCCCTTGGTAAGGTCAACAATACCTATGTA